>DASYWJ010000119.1:0-93122 GCA_035936155.1 Tepidisphaeraceae bacterium
GGGCAACAGTGGCTCGACCAATTCCCACAGGTCGTCGGGTACGAGCGGCTTGGCCATGGCGTCCTCCGTGACTGCGGCCAAGCGAGATTGTCGGGCGGCATCGGATCATTCGGAACCGAGGTTTTGTTAGGAGCTCTTAACGTGGCTGGGGCGGGAGCGGGGGCGGGATGATAAACGAATGCGGGCGCTGGGGGCGAATGATAGAGGGCGCGGCGGGGGAGCGGGGGCGCGTTTTCAGCCAAATACTGCGGATCGTCGGCGCGGCGCCGGGAATAACGCCACCGATCGGGCGCAGGATATCGTGCCGGCGGGGCGGCGGCGGGGTGTGAGCGCAAGGCGCGGCGTCATGCATGCCCGCGCGGTGGTCATGCATGGTGGGGTCGACGTCATGCATGCCCGTCTGGTTTTCATGCATGCCGAGCGAGCGGGCATGCATGCCCATGAGATTTTCATGCATCCCGACCGCGCGGGGATGCATGCCGATCGCGCCGGGATGCATGCCGAGCGCGCCGGGATGCATGCCGGCGCGCTTGGCAGGGCGCTACGCGGACGTTGCATGCGCGTCCGATCATCCTCATTCGCGCTCGTGCCGCTGGCGAAGCCGTTCCTTTCTGGACGCACACGCGAAAGGCGTTATCGGCCGACGGGGGCGGGGGCCCCAGCGGTGGGGAGAACGCACGGCGGACGTGGGCCGGATTTTTCCTGATCCTTGCCAGGCGAGAAGGTCGACACAAGTCGATACATGCGTGACGCAGGGGCGTGACGCTCAACGGGGCATTCTAAGGGGTCGGGCATTCTAAGCGGGCGTGGTGCAGCGTGAGCGATAACCGCCGGCTCGCTCTGCGGCGTTTGCGGATGACGAGGATGACGGATTCCAAACTCGCCCGGGCGGGGCGGGCACATCACGCGTTCACGCCAAAATCTTGTGCACGACGTTGCCGTGCACGTCGGTGAGGCGGAAATCCCTGCCCTGGAAGTGGTACGTCAGCCGCTTGTGATCCAGCCCCAGCAGATGCAGGATCGTGGCCTGCAGGTCGTGCACGTGGACGGGGTCCTCGGCGATGTTGAAACCGATGTCGTCGGTTGCGCCCAGGGTGAAGCCGCGCTTCACGCCGCCGCCGGCCATCCACATCGAGTATGCCTGCGGGTGGTGGTCGCGGCCCATGCTGCGGCCGATGGCGGGGTTGGTTTCGACCATCGGTGTGCGCCCAAATTCGCCGCCCCAGACGACGAGCGTGTCGTCCAACAGCCCGCGCTGCTTCAAGTCCTTGATCAAGGCGGCCGACGGTTTGTCCGTCAGCTCGCACTGACCCTTGATCCCGCCGGCGACGTCGGAGTGATGGTCCCAGTCGGCGTGGTAGAGGTTCACGAAGCGCACGCCGCGCTCGATCATCCGGCGGGCGAGCAGACAGTTGTTCGCGAACGACGCTTCGCCGGGCTTGGCGCCGTACATCTCCAGCGTCCTGGGGTCTTCCTTCGACAAGTCAGTCAGCTCCGGCGCGCTGGTCTGCATGCGGTAGGCCATCTCGTACGCGTTGATGCGGGTGGCGATTTCCGGGTCGCCGACGGCGGCAAGGTGCTGCTCGTTCAGCTCGCGGATGAGGTCGAGCGATTCGCGCTGCATCGATGCGTCGATGCCCGGCGGGTTCGTCACCGAGAGCACCGCGTCGCCCTTGGCGCGGAAGTTCACGCCCTGGTGGATGCTCGGCAGAAAGCCGTTGCCCCACAGCGAGGGGCCGCCGCTCGTGCCTTTGCCGCTGGTCAGCACGACGAACGCGGGGAGATCGACGGCTTCGCTGCCAAGTCCGTAGCTCACCCATGACCCCATGCTGGGCCGGCCGAGCTGGGCAGAGCCGGTGTTGATGAAGATCTGCCCGGGCGCGTGGTTGAACTGGTCGGTGTGCATCGAGCGGATCAGCGTGATGTCGTCCGCCACCTCGCCCAGGTGCGGGAGCATCTCCGACAGCTCCATGCCGCACTCGCCGTGGTGGTGGAACTTGTAGCGCGAGCTCATGAGCGCGGCGTTGGGCTCGATGAATGCGTAGCGCTGGTCTTTGACCACCTCGGCTGGGATGGGCTGCCCGTCAAACTTCACCAGGGCGGGTTTCGGCTCGAATAGATCGAGCTGCGACGGCGCGCCGACCATGAAGAGGTAGATGACGCGCTTGGCCCTGGCGGGAAAGTGGGGCGCGCGCGGCGCCAGCGGATTCGGCGGCGCCTGCGGGATTGGGTTGTCGGCGAAGACGCTGCGCGTGCTCCCCGCGAGCAGCGACGCCAGGGCCACCTTGCCCACGCCTACGCCGCACTCGGCGAAGAAATGCCGGCGGGTGATCTCGCGCAGCTCGGCGGCGCTTCGGGCTGGTCGTTGATGACAGGGCATCGTCGGCTTCTCTCTTCCGTAGCATGGGCGTCCTGCCCATATGTTCTTGTCAATTGAAAAGCCATGGGCGGAACGCCCATGCTACGAACTATTCCTTGGTTACCGTCTCGTCCAGATTCATCACCGCCCGCGCGACCATGGTCCACGCGGCGAGTTCCGGTAGATCCACCTCGTGAGGGACGTCCTGTTGTTTCCGCAGCGCGACCATGCCCGGATCGGCTTCGGTCGCGCGGAAGCGACTGAGTTGCTTCTCGTAGAACGCCTTCACCTTCGCTACCTCAACCGGCTCCGGTGAGCGTGCCACACAGAGCCGGAAGAGTTGGCGGATGCGCTCCTCGGGACTGTGGCTCTCGACCTCCTCGACCACCCGCCGCCCCAGCGCCTGCGCGGCCTCGACGAACACGTCGTCGTTCAGCGTCGTCAGCGCCTGCAGCGGCGTGTTCGAGCGGATGCGGACGGTGCAGGTCACTTCGCTCGTCGGACCGTCGAACACGATCAGCCCCGGATACGGGCTCGTGCGCTTCAGGTACGTGTACAGCCCACGGCGGTAGCGATCCGGGCCCTCGCTCGTCGGCCAGGCCAGCGGCCCATAAGAAAGCTCCGCGACGCCCGGCGGCTGCGGGGGATAGACGCTGGGGCCGCCGATTTCGTTGTTGAGCAATCCCGACGCCGCCAGGGCGATGTCGCGCACCGTCTCGGCCTGTACGCGGATGCGCGGCCCGCGCGCGAGCAGCACGTTGGCGGGGTCCTTCTGCAACAGTTCCGGCGAGATCCGCGATGATTGGCGATACGTGCTGCTCGTCACGATCAGCCGGTGCATCGCCTTCATGCTCCAGTTCTGGCGGACCAACTCCGTCGCCAGCCAGTCGAGCAGCTCGGGATGCGACGGCGGCTCGCCCATGATGCCAAAGTCTTCGACCGTGTTGACGATGCCGCGCCCGAAGTACATCGCCCACACGCGGTTCATCGTGACGCGTCCGATGAGCGGATTCTCCGGCGCCACGAGCCATCGCGCCAGAGTCATGCGGTTCTTCGGCCCTTTGGGCAGGGGGTGCAGCACGGCAGGCACGCCGGGGCCAACTCGTTCCTTCGGCTGGAGGAATTCGCCGCGGTGCATGATGCGGGTGACGCGCGGGACTGCCCGCTCCTGCATGGCGAGGGTGGTCTGGTACGCGGGCATCGACTTGCGCAGCTGCGCGATCGCCTGGTGCTGCGCCGCCAGCAGCGGGGTGACGGAGAGGAAGTGCTGCTTCAGCCGCGTCGCTTGCGCGGCCGTGCGCTCGCTCGCGGGCGTGAGCACGATCGCTTCAATGTCCTCCGGCACGCCCGCGGCCTCGATGTTCTCACGCGGGTCGGTCGTGACGGAGATGCGCAGCCGGCCGATGTTTTCGTCCTGGTGGTAGTTGTGCAGCAGCGCCACGTTCAGCCGGGTCCCGCCGTCGTGGCCGGTCGGTGTTTTGAGCTGAAACACGGCCGCGTGCGGTTTCCCGTCGCCGACAGGAACGGTCCAGTACGTGTCTTTTTTCTCGTCGATCGCGCGGGCGACGGAGTCGCTGGCGATATCTGCGGTCGCCTTGGCGATCTCGATCGGCGCGGGCTTGTCGGGCGTACTCGCCGGCGCCGCCGTCACATTCAACCCGGCCAGCAGCCAACCGCCGTTGTCGTTGCGACCGGGGCCGTGGTTGGGATGATTCTCGTCCGGCAGCAGTTCCAGGCGAATTGCCGTGATCCCCTTCAGATCGGTGTCGAAGCCGAGCCGGTATTCGTCGCGGAACAGGTTATCGCCCGTGAACAGCAGCGACTTGTCGGGCAGCTTGGTGATCGTCGCGCCGTGGTCGCGCTCGTAGGTCACCGGCTCGAGCTGCGTCCACTTCACCGCCTTGGCGGCGACCGATTTCTCCCACTCCGACAGTTTTTGCGCGAGGAACCTTTTCCGCCGCTCGGCTTCGGCCATCGTGGCGTTTGCATCCGGCTTCGGCCGGCCGAGCGACAGGCGGAACTTGCCCAGGGAGTGGCTCGGATGCGATTGAATGATGACGAAGCGCAACCCCGCCGGACCGGGAGGCTGCGCCGCGCCCAGCCGGAACGTGGCGGCGCGATTCTGGTTGAAATCCGCGCCGGCCGCTGCGATGCCCCAGCCCGTGCCGGGATTTCCGTCGATCGCCGATGCGACGTGGAAATCCTGCTGCGAGAAATCGGCCATCGGGTGCGTCAGCGTGATCGGCGCCGGCGGCTTCGCGCCGAGCCGGGAAACCTTCAACTCGCTGAGGACGAAGTTTCCGTTGCCGGCGCGGCCGGGCCCTTTGCTCGGCAGCGACGGGTCGGTCAACACCTCCAGCCGAACGGTCGTGAAACCCGACAGGTCGATCGGCGGCGTCTCCACCGTGTATGTATCCTTCTCCGGCACCGGTCCTGCGGCCAGAATGGAGTCATCCGGCTGCTTCGTCAGCGTCACGCCCTCGGCTTTGGCAATCAGCTTTTCCGGCGAGAGCACGGTCCACACGATCTGCTCGTCATGCGTCGGGAACTGACTCTCCAGCGCCGCTTCCGCTGCGGCGATCTTTGCCGCGATGGCCTTCCGTTGCGCTGTAATGTCGGGCTTGGGAATCGCCAGCGTCGGTTCATCCGCATTGTTGAGCATCGCGAAGAACTGGAAGTACTCCTTGTGGCTGATCGCGTCGTACTTGTGGTTGTGGCACTGGGCGCAGTGCATCGTCAGCCCGAGAAATGCCGTGCTCGTCGTCTGCACGCGGTCGACGACCGCCTTGTAGCGGAACTCCTCGACGTCGATCCCGCCTTCCTCGTTAAACATCGTGTTGCGGTGGAAGCCGGTGGCGATGCGGTCTTCGATCGACGCATTGGGCAGCATGTCGCCGGCGATCTGCTGGATGACGAACTGGTCGTACGTCACGTCGCGGTTGATGGCATCAATGACCCAGTCGCGATAGGGCCAGATCGTGCGCGGGTTGTCCTTTTCGTAGCCGTTGGTGTCGGCGTAGCGGGCGATGTCGAGCCAGTGGCGGCCCCATTTTTCGCCGTAGTGCGGGCTGGCGAGCAGACGGTTGACCAGCTTGTCATACGCATCGAGCGAATCGTCGGCGACGAACGCATCGACTTCCGCCGGAGTCGGGGGAAGGCCGACCAAGTCGAGGCTGAGGCGGCGAATGAGCGTCGCACGATCGGCCTCGGGCGACGGGGAGAGCCCTGCTTTTTCCAGCCTGGCCAGGACGAAGTGGTCGATTCCATTCCGCGGCCAGTTCTCCTGCTTCACCTTGGGGAGCGGGTGATCCACGGGAGGGACATAGGCCCAGTGCGTTTCCTCCTCGCCATGCTCGTTGCTCGCATGATCGGGCCACGTCGCCCCCTGGTCGATCCACGCCTTGAGGATCTCGATCTGATAATCCGGCAGCGGCGGCTTGCCGCTGGGCATGCGCTTCTCGTTTCCCTCTCCAAGCACGCGGTGGATCAGGTAACTTTCAGCGCTCTTGCCGGCGACGATGGATGGACCGGAGTTGCCGCCCTCGAAGGTCATCTGTTTGTTGTCCAGCCGCAGCGCCCCGCGGCGCTTGCTGGGGCCGTGGCACTCGTAGCAGGAATGCGCGAGGATCGGCTGCACGTGGCGCGTGAAGTCGATCTTGCCATCGGCGGGGAAGGCAGCGGGGAGCGGGAGCTTTGTGAGGTCGATCGCCGGCGATTTGGCCGGCGATTTGGTGACCGCCGCGACGGTCTGAACGGTGGTCTCACCATCCGCCGGCCGGTTGTCGCGAATGGGCGCGGTGAGCAACTCAGCTACATAACCCTCACCATTCGTGAGGGCGCCGCCGAAGTAACCAGTGAGGGCAATGAGGATGGCGCATGCGACCGTGCCGACGCGGTACAGCGCCACGCGCCCATTCGCGCGCCATCGGACTAGGCCCAACATGATCAGCGACAGTAGCGCTGTGCCCGCCGTCGCTACGCCGAGCCACGTG
This sequence comes from Tepidisphaeraceae bacterium, assembly GCA_035936155.1. Classification (GTDB taxonomy): domain Bacteria; phylum Planctomycetota; class Phycisphaerae; order Tepidisphaerales; family Tepidisphaeraceae; genus DASYWJ01. The sequence continues at coordinate 6,352 of DASYWJ010000119.1, forward strand.
TGCCACGCGAGCACGCCGCCGCGCATGCTGGAGAAGTCCTGGTGCAGCCACTCGGATGCCGCCGCCAGTGTGGCCCATAGAGCGCCGAAGCCCAGACAGACCGCCGCCGCGGGCGAGGGGCCCTGTTTGTGCCGCACCGTCCGCCAGAGCTCGATCAGCCCGGCCACGAACAGCAGCGCGATCGCAAAGTGAACGAATACGACATGCAGACGCCCCAGCGTCTGAAGCCACGGCGACGGCTGAACTTGCGCGACGATGAACCAGAGGATAGCGGCCATATCCATCGATTGTTACCGAATCCCTGGCAGGACGTTGTCACAACACGAGTTGCAATCTTACCCGATCCAAAGACATCCCGCTGCCGAAAGGTGCGCCCAACGGGGCGGTAAGGATGAGACGAGATGCACCCGCCGCAGGTTCATGAATGTCGCGGTACGATCCGCCAGGTTCCCACCCACGGCGCCGCCGGGACGGGCATGGGATCTGCCGGACCGTGAAGGAGGTCTTCAGGAACTTCGGCGTCTATTTTCGGGCTTCTTCTGCAGGACTACCGCAGTCGGCGCAAGCGCCGTATGAGCGCGATCGTCCCCAGCCCTGCCAGACTCGCGAAACCGGTCCAGGCGGCGGGCGGGAGGGGGATCGCGGTTTCGGTCGCGCTGGAGGGCGCCAGGTGGGAATCATCGCTCGCCGCCGTCACATAGGGGGGCGGGGCAAGCGAGAGGTCGGTGGTCCAGACGAATTCGGGGACCGCTTCAGCGGGGGGCGCGATGTGAGAAACATTGGGGCGCGGCTCGACCAGTGGAGCCGGTTCGGTATCGTCGAGCAGCGGGGCGGGTCGGCTGTCGTCCAGCAGCAGGGAAACGAGTGCGGGGTGCTCACCGACGGGCTCACCGAGGGCGTCCGCTTCCGTGTGGATCGCGTCCCCGCGCGCTGCCGGGAGCGTACAACACATCATCGCCGCCCCCGCGGCGATCGCGTGGATCGTGCGAAACATCCGACACCTCCGTGGTCCGTCCCCTGACGCAGCCGTGCTTCACGGGCTGCCTTTTTTCAACCGCGAACAGAACGGCTCTTCGACATGCGCGTCCATCGGTCGACGTGTCACCCACGGGACCAATCTGCGGTGAATTGTGATGCTTCAGTGATGTGGCGCGAATGGTGAAAATGGACGTTGTCCGCTCTGGTTGGCTGGTCTGAGGGCTGCTGTCGGATTTCCTGCTTGGAATTTCGCGTTTCCCCGCACAAGCTACGCCTTCTGCGAAATAATGTTGTTTCACTAGAGGGTTCATCCACATGTCGAGTTCCACCGTGCCCGCCGCATCGCGCGCCGACCAGCAGCTCGCGCCGATCTGGAACGTCCCGTACAACCGCAACCCGCATTTCCTCGGTCGGGACGAGGATCTGAATGAACTGCACGTCTCGATGGGGGCGCGCGATCCGCGCACGCGGGTGCAGGCGATCCACGGCTTGGGGGGTGTCGGGAAGTCGCAGCTGGCACTGGAGTATGCCTACCGCTACGCCAGCGAGTACCAGATCGTCTGGTGGCTGTCGGCCGATGAGCCGGCGACGCTGGCGCTGATGTACTCGAAGCTCGGTCAGCGGCTGGGCATGCGGTTTCCCGACGGGGCCAAGCTGGATGACATCCGCCACCACGTCCGCCGTGTCCTCAACGGCCGGCACGACTGGCTGCTGATCTTCGACAACGCCGCCGGCCCGGAAGATGTGCAGAACTACATCCCGCAGGAGCGCACCGGCCAGGTGCTGATCACGAGCCGCAATCCGAATTGGGGCGCCGTCGCCAGGCCATTCCCGCTGCGCGGCATGAAGCGCGCCGACGCCGTGGCGTTCCTCCTCTCGCGCACGGGGCGACAGGGCCGTGGGGACGACGCCACGCGCCTGGCCATGGCCCTGGGCGACCTCCCGCTCGCCTTGGAGCAGGCCGCCGCATGCGTCGAGCAGACGGGCATTTCGTTCAACGACTACCTCAAGCGGTTCGAGACGCACTGGGCCGAGCTGCTCAAGGAAGTGAAGTATGCCGGCGACTACCCCGACTCGGTCGCGATGACATGGGAGCTCAGCTTCCGGCAGGTGCAGGAAGATATGCCCGCTGCGGCGGACTTGCTCAGCCTCTGTTCTTTTCTGCACCCGGATGAAATCAGCCGCTCATTGCTGCGCGAGGGAGCGCCGCGCCTGCCCGATTCGCTGGCGCGCACGATCCTGGACGTGGTGTCGTTCGACGAGGCCGTGGCGGCGCTGCGGCGATACTCGCTGATCGACACGACAGAGAAATCGTTCAGCATCCACCGGCTCGTGGGTGCGCTGGCGCGCGACCGGCTGAGCGACGAGGAGCGGCTCTCATGGGCGACGGACGCGGTGAACCTTGTCCGTGGCTCATTTCAGTTCGACAGCCAGGACCTTGGGAGCTGGGAGCGCTGCGCGCAGCTCCTGCCGCACGCTCTGGCGGCGGCGGGGCATGCCGAATCGCTGGGCGCGGCTCCCCGCACGACCGTGGGCATCCTGGAAGACGCTGGCCGCTACCTGCAGAAGCGGGCGCAGTTCGCCGAAGCGAAGTACGTGCTCGAGCGCGCAATGGCGCTGTGCATCGCGTTCTACGGGGAAAATCATCCGCGCGTCGCCGCCGTCGCCAACAACCTCGGGCGCGTCCACAACGAGTTAGGCGAGACCGAAGAGGCGCTGGCGTGCTACGAGCGCGGGCTGAACATCGACCGCGCGACCTACGGCGACGCCGATGTGCACGTCGCCACCATCGTGAATAACTACGCCGTCTCGTTACACAGCGCCGGCCGCGTCGAGGAGGCCAAGGCGCAGTTTGAGTGGGCCCTGCAGGTGTATGAGCTGCACTACGGCAGCGACCACCCCAAGGTGGCCAGCGTCGTGAATAACCTGGGGTACGTCCTGCACTCAGCGGGCGATCTCGAAGGGGCGGCGGCGCTGTTCCAGCGCAGCCTGGCGCTGGCGGAGACGGTGTACCATCCGAATCACCCGATCGTCGGGCACATCCTGTCAAACCTGGGGCTCGTGGCGCGGCTGCGCGGGGAATTTGCGCAGTCGAAGAGCCACCTCGAGCGCGCGCTGGCGATCAACGAAGGCGCATATGGCGCCGATCATCCCGCCGTCGCGCGCACGTCCGGGCACCTGGGCGAGCTGTATGTCGCGCTGGGGCAGTTGCCCCAGGCCCGCGCGCAGTTCGAGCGGGCGCTGCGCATTGATGAGCTGATTTACGGCCCGAGTCACATTGCCGTATTCAACCGGTTGAACCAGCTCGGACGCGTGTTGAAGGAAATGGGCGAGTTCGAGCGAGCCCGCAAATGCCTGCACCGCGCGGCCGACATCCTCGCCGCCGCGAAGGCGCCGGCGAAGGGCTCGCCCCCGACGCCGTCTTCGCCCGCCGACTCCGGCGCACCGTTCACCGCCCAGCCGATGAAGCCGTCGACAAGCGACGAGCTCACTCCCATGGAGGTCGGCGCTGAGCCACAACCGGCGCTGGCCGACCTCGAACCGCTGGCGGACATTGCACCGGGATTCATCGACGATGGGGAGGACTTGCCGAAGCTGAAGGGGGACGAAGACGACGAGAAATAAGCGCGCTCTCCCCCCCGTGCCGGTGAGAGGGAAGGCGCCGGTGGTCAGGCTTTGATTTGTGGTTCTTCCACAAGCCGTCCGAATTTGCGCAGTTGCGGCGAGAAGCCTGCCACGGCGGCGACGGTCGCGATGGTGCCGATCCCGCCCAGCACCACCGCCGCGACGGGGCCAAGCAGCGACGCCACCACACCCGACTCCAGCCCGCCCAACTCGTTGCTGGCGCCGATGGAAATGTTGTTCACTGCCGAGACGCGGCCGCGCATGGCGTCTGGCGTCAGCACCTGCACGAGCGTGTGCCGCACGATGACCGACACCGCATCCATCGCGCCGGCGACCACCAGCATCGCGAAGGACAGCCATACGTTCTTACTGAGCCCGAAGACAATCGTGGCGGCTCCGAACAGCGCCACCGCAAGCAGCATGTTGCGCCCGGCGCGGCGCATGGGAGGAAGGTGCGCGATGATCAGCGTCATCACGAGCGCGCCGATCGGATCGGCGGCGCGCAGCCAGCCCAGTCCGCTCGGCCCGACCTGCAGGACATCGCGGGCGTAGACCGGCAGGAGCCAGACGGCCCCGCCCAGCAGCACCGCGAGCAGGTCGAGCAGCATCGTGGCGAAGAGGATGCGCGTGCGCCAGATGAAGCGGACGCCCGCCAGCAGTGACCGGTCGGCCGTGGTGTCGGAGCGGTCTACGGGGCGGATGTTGACGGTGAAGATGAAGAAGGCAAACGCCGCCGCGCAGGCGGCGTCGATCAGGTAGGCGGCACGGGCGCTGCCGAAGCTGTTGAGGCTCCAGGAGACGGTGAAGCCGGCCATCGCGGGGCCGAATGAGGTCGCCAGCTGAAAAAAACTGGAGTTCCACGTCACCGCGTTGGCGAAGGCGTGCGGCGGCACGATCAGCGGCAGCAGCGATGAGCGCGCCGGCCGGCCGATCACGAGGAATGCCGCATTCGCCAGGAGCAGCGCGTACATCCAGGGAATCGAGTCGGGCTGGTAGGACAGCATCGCCAGCCCCAGCGAGCACAGCGCCGCGCCGGCGGCGCTGATGGCGATCAGCCGCCGGCGGTCGAACAGATCCGCCCAGTGCCCCGCCGGCAGCGCCAGCAGCAGCAGGGGCACGACCTGAATGCCCGCCACCCACCCCAGCGCCAGCTCCGACTCCGTGCGGTCATAAATCTCCCATCCGACGGCTGTCGAGAGCATGTGATGACCCACGACCGAAATCATCCACCCCAGTGAAAACCGCCGGTAGTTGGGGATCCGCAGCGCCGCGTACGGGTCGTGTCTGGGCGGAGGCGGTGAATGGTCCAGTGCCGGGACGGCCGGCCCCTCGCGCATAAGCTGTGATTCTGTGGGCGTCGAGGTCGCTGCGCGCTCCGGGTCGGGCTGCTCATATGCCGGCTCGTCGCGCTCGCTTTTTTCCATGCAATTTTTCTCAATCACTCGCCGCGAATGAGCTTTTACCTGACGCGGCGGAAGTGTACGGTCGTGAATTCGTGAGCGGGAGCAGGTAAAATCGCCCAGCAGAGCCGATTCGGGCCTTCGTAGCGGCGTGTCGGGCGCACCCGCTGGCGATTTTGAAGTGGGGCGACGGAGTAGGCGTAGATGAAAAATCGGACGATGGACCTGCTGAAATACCAGCCTTTCCCCGCGCTGGCCGGAGCCGTGCGCGCATCAAGCGGCGTGGTCATCCAGCGCTGGCAGACAGCGGTCCGCGAGACGTTGCCCACCGCCAACGCGCTCACGACTCAGCAGCTCCACAACGATCTGCCGAACATTCTCGGCCTCATCGCCGATGCCCTGGAAGCCGACGAGCCCGGGGCGACGAAGGCGCTCATGGACGAAGCAGTGACCCACGGCGAGGTCCGCTACGATCAGAACTTCAACATCGGGGATGTCCTGGTCGAATACAGCCTGCTCCGCCGCCTGCTGTGCGAATCCGTGCTCGGGCATCTGGACCGCGAGCTGACGGTCGAGGAACTGTCGGCGCTAAATCTCGCCGTCGATGTCGCGGTGCGCCGGGGCGTGGTCTCGTTCGCCAGCGAGCAGCGCAACGAGCTCCAATCCGTGGTCGAGGCGCAGACCAAATACCTCTCGTTTCTCTCCCACGATCTGCGCGGCGGGCTCAACGGGGTGCTGCTGATGATCGAAGTCCTTCGCCGCGATCTTGCGAAGGAACCGAAGTTTGGGGAGTCGCTCGAGGACCTCGACGTAATGCGCCGCTCGATCCTCGAGACCGTCGGCACGATGGACCGCTTCCTGCACGCCGAGCGGTTCCGCAAAGGCAAGGTGCAGGTCCGCCCGTCGCGGGTCGATATGAAGCGGGTCGTCAACGAAGTCACCACGCACTTCAGCTACCAGGCCAAGGACAAGAACCTTCGCCTCGTGCAGGAGGTGAACGACGGGGTCACGGTGGTTTCGGACAAGGAGCTCGTGATCGTGATCCTCCAGAACCTGGTGGCCAACGCGGTCAAATACACGCCCAGCGGCGATGTGCGGATCAAAGTGGAGCCGGATCAGACCAATGGATGTCTGGTCTCCGTCATCGATCAGGGCCCCGGCATCGCGCAGGAGAAGCTCACGCAGCTGTTCACCCCCTTCGCCCGCGGCGAAACACACGGCCAGCCCGGCACGGGCCTCGGATTGTCAATCGCGCGACAAGCGGCCGATCTGCTCAAGGCGAAGTTGTGGGCGGAGTCGAAGCCGGGGCAAGGCTCGGCGTTCTACCTCCAGCTCCCGCGCGAGCTGCCGGAGAACCCTCCGCCGGCATAGAGCCAACCAGCTTTCCACGTTGACAGTTTCCCATGCTCCGCCGCATCTTGCGCCTTCAGCCCGTCACGCGCGCAGGTGCGCAGCGCCGGGGCCGGAAAGGCGACGCGAACGTGGCGGGCAACATCCCGAATTGGCAGCGGTTCGGGATTGCCATCCCCGCCACGTTGGTCGCGGCGTTGCTGGTGGCGGCGGTGTCGCACTGGACGGCGCTGGAGACGGCGCCGCTGCAGATCCTGATGCTGGCGGTCGTCGTCGCCGCATACGTCGGCGGAGGCGGGCCCGGCATTCTCGCAACGGCGATTTGCACAGCCGTCACGGCGTTTTTCTTCCTCGCGCCCCGATTCAGCTTCAGCATCGAAGACGTCGCCGAGCAGATTCGGCTCGCCGTGTTCGTCGTCGTGGGGCTGGTTATCAGCATGCTCGCCGGATCCATTCATCGGTTCCGGCGCAGCGCGGATCGTGCGCGGCAGCGCGCCTACGAGACCGAGCGCGCGCAGAACGAGACGATCCGTGCCGCCGCCGAGCGCTTCCGGCTCATCCTCGACAGCGCCTACGACGCGTTCGTTGCGGTTGACCTCGAAAACAAGGTCGTCGAGTGGAACCCGCAGGCCGAGCGCATGTTCGGTTGGTCGCGCGCGGAGGTGATGGGCAACTGCCTGGCGGAGCTGATCGTCCCGCTGCGTTACCGGGACGCGCACTTGAAGGGCATTGCCCAATATCTCGCAACGGGTGAGGGGCCGGTGCTGAACCGCCGGATCCAACTCGAGGCGCTGCGCAAGGACGGGACGGAAGTTCCCGTCGAGCTGACCATCTCGCCTGCGGGGCTCGGCGACCACCGGTTCTTCGCGGCGTTCATCCATGACATCTCGGAGCGGCTCGCGGCGGAAAAGAAGATCCGCCAGCTCAGCCGCGCTAACGAATTGATCCTCAATTTCGCCGGAGAGGGCATTTACGGCCTTGATATCAACGGCACCGTAACGTTTGTGAACCCTGCCGCCGTGCGGATGACGGGGTATCCGCCTGAGGAGACACTGGGCAAGTCGCAGCACGAGCTGGTGCACCACACCAAGCCGGATGGCGACCCCTATCCGCGCGAGCAGTGCCCGATCCACGCCACGCTGCGCGACGGGCAGTTGCATCACTCTGCCGAAGACGTCTTCTGGCGCAGGGACGGGACGAGCTTTCCCGTGGAGTTCACCGCCGCGCCCATTCAGGAGGAGGGGAAGCTGGTTGGCGCGGTGGTCGTCTTCAGCGACATCACGCAGCGCCGCGAGGCCGAGGCAATGGTCGAGGAGCAGCGCAAGGAGCTGGAGCGGAGCAATGCGGAGCTCCAGCAGTTCGCATACGTGGCGTCGCACGACCTGCAGGAGCCGCTGCGGATGGTCGCGAGTTACACGCAGTTGCTCTCGCGCCGCTACAAGGGAAAGCTCGGACCGGAGGCGGACGAGTTCATTCACTTCGCCGTCGACGGGGCCCAGCGGATGCAGGTCCTGATCAACGACCTGCTGGCTTACTCACGAGTCGGCACGCGCGGGCGAGCGTTCGAGCCGGTCGACCTCAACGAGGTCCTGGAGGTCGTCAAGGCGAACTTGAAGGTCGCGATCGAAGAGAGCAATGTCCAGATCGTGACGACGGGCGAGCTGCCGACGGTCGAGGGCGACCGAACGCAGCTGGTGCAGCTCATGCAGAACCTGGTGGGCAACGCGATTAAGTTCCGCCGGCCGGATGCACCGCCGCGCGTTGAGATTGGCGCGGCGCGAGACGCATCGTCGTCCCCTCCGGCCGTGTGGCACTTCACGGTCAAGGACAATGGGATCGGGATCGATCACGAGCACCACGATCGGATTTTCGTCATCTTTCAGCGGCTGCACACGCGCGAGCACTACCAGGGAACAGGGATCGGACTGGCGGTTTGTCGGAAGATTGTGGAGCGGCACGAAGGTAAGATTTGGGTGGAGTCGCACGAAGGCGAAGGCTCGACATTCCATTTCACCATCCCCGAGCGGCAGGATGAGCAGTCGGCAAAGGTGATGACCACGACAACCACGACCAACAGGACACAAGAAAAGCTGGAGGCCCACTCATGAACGATCGCGGCGACGAAGAAGAAGCTGGTCGGCCGGTTGAGATCCTGCTCGTCGAGGACAATCCCGGCGACGCACGGCTCGCAATCGAGGCGCTGAAGGACGCGAAAGTGCGCAACAACCTGGCGATCGTCACCGATGGCGAGCAGGCGCTGGAGTACCTGCACCGCCGGGGAAAGTTTGAGAACGCCACTCGGCCGGACCTGGTCCTGCTCGATCTGAACCTTCCCCGCAAGAGCGGACGTGAGGTGCTGTGCGAGGTGAAGGAAGACCCGAGCCTCCGCCGCATTCCGGTCGTCATCCTCACCACGTCACAGGCCGAGGAGGACGTGCTCAAGGCGTACAACTGCAACGCGAACTGCTACATCTCCAAGCCGGTGGACCTGGACCAGTTCATCAAGGTGGTGCGCTCGATTGAAGATTTCTGGCTGACGATCGTGAAGCTGCCGGCACAGGAGTAGCGTAAGCACGACTTAGGAAGGGCCAATGCTTGGCGTTTCTTTCGTGCTTCGCGCGCAGTCATAAATTTCGTGCTTATCGGTATGAGCGGCCGACCCATCAAAGTTCTGCTGGTCGAGGACAACCCGGGTGACGCGCTGTTGCTGCGCGAGACCTTGGCGGACACGAACGCCGCCATCGAGTGGTCGCATGACCAGAAACTATCGTCGGCGCTGAACCGGCTGGAGAAGGAGCGATTCGATGTGGTGCTGCTCGACCTGTCGCTGCCGGACAGCCATGGGATCGAGACCTTTCATAAGGTACGCAAGCGCGCCCCCGAAGCGCCGGTCGTGATGCTGACCGGCCTGGACGATGAGACGACGGCGGTGGAGGCGATGAGCCAGGGGGCGCAGGACTATCTCGTGAAGGGGGGGACGGATGGGCACGCGCTGCTGCGGTCGATGCGCTACGCAATCGAGCGCACCCGTCGCGAGTTCGCCGAGCGCGAGCTCCGCGCGGCGCATGCCGATCTGCAGGCTGCCCGTGAAATCCAGCAGCGGCTGTTCCCCGCCCAGGCGCCCGCCCTCCCCGGCTTCGACATCGCCGGCGCGAGCTTCCCCGCGGGTGACACGGGCGGCGATTACTACGATTTCATCCCGATGCTCCAAGGACGCCTCGGTCTCGTCGTCGGCGACGTCAGCGGCCACGGCTTCGGCCCGGCGCTCATCATGGCCAACACACGAGCGTACTTGCGCGCGCTGTCGCTGACGTGCCCGGGCGTCGGCGACATCCTCACCCGCGCCAACGCCGCCCTGCGCGAGGACACCGCCGACGAGCATTTTGTCACGCTGCTGTACGCCGCGCTGAACCCCAGGGATCGGACGCTGGAGTACGCCAGCGCCGGCCACAATCCCGGCTACGTCCTCAACCGGGGCGAGATCCGCAGCGAACTGAGCAGCACCGAGATGCCGCTGGGCATCTCCTCCGACCTGCACTTCACAACGGCCGAGCCGATTGTCCTCCAAGTGGGCGACGTCCTGCTCCTGTTCACTGATGGCGTGGTCGAAGCCCGCGGCCCGGACAAGAGCGACTTCGGAACGGAGCGGATCGTTGACGTAATCCGGCGGGAGTGCCAGCGCCCCGCAAGGGAGATTGTTGATGCGATCTATCGCGCCGCGCGGGAGTTCGCGGACGATCAGCCGCAGAAGGATGACATCACGGTGCTGCTGGCGAAGGTGCTGTGATGGGGCGGTGAGGCTACCGCGTTCGCCGCTGGCAAGTCGGGCACCAGTGGGTTGATCTGCCGCCGAGGACGATCCGCTTGATCGGGGTTGCGCACGTCGCGCATGGCCGGCCTTGGCGGGCATAGACGCGGTGCAGGTTCTGGAAGCCGCCGCGCTCGCCGTCCGCGTCGACATAGTCGCGCAGGCTGCTGCCGCGGTGACGGATCGCGCGCTTCAGCGTGAGCTTGATCGAGCTGGTCAGCCGCGCAATCTCGTGGACGTTCAAGCGGTCCGCGCGCCTCAGCGGATGGATGCGCGCGGCGAACAGCGACTCGTCCACGTAGATGTTCCCCAGCCCCGCGACCACGCGCTGGTCCATCAGCGCGTTCTTCACCGCACGCTTGGTCCGTGACAGGTTCTTCCCGAGCTGCGTGGAACTCATCGCCAACGGCTCGGGACCCATGCGGTCATCGCGCGATTGCTCCCGGCCAAGCCAGAAGATCCCGCCGAAGCGGCGCGGGTCACGGAACCGGAGCTGGTCCTTGGAGGCCAGGTCCGCGATCAAGTGCGTGTGCGGCTCGATCGGCGCTTCGCTGTGCGAGATCGTCATTTGGCCGGTCATGCCGAGGTGGAAGTAAAGGGCATTGCCGTCATCGAGCGCGATGATGATGCGCTTCCCGCGGCGCGTAATGGACGTCACCGTCCTGCCCGTCAGCGCCTCGGGCAGATCAAACCCGCACGGGCGAACGATGTCCCCGCGGACGTGCGCGATCCGGCGGAATGTCCCGCCAGTAAGGCGCGGGGACAGTGTGTTCACGACCGTCTGGACTTCCGGTAGTTCGGGCACCGGTGCAACTTTCCTCTGCCGGCGGCGTCTGAGCCTGTTGAGACCACGCGCCCGGGCAGGCTACTATATGCCGTGCCGGCAGACTACCGCACCGACGTTCCGCCACAGGGGGCGCCGCCGCTTCAGCTAAGTTGTTCGACCGTGCACCTTCGCTTCGGGAGTGAGACTCATGGAAGCTTCGCAACAGCAGCCCCAGATCGGAATCGCGCAGCCGCGGCACACCGACCTCGCCGGCGAAGAGCTGGCGGCGGTCGAGAAGCTCCAGAAGGGCTACCATGACATGAAGGCCGAGCTCGGCAAGGTGATCGTCGGACAGGAGGCGGTCATCGAGGAGCTGCTCATCTCGCTGTTCTGCAAGGGTCATGCGCTGCTCGTGGGCGTGCCGGGGCTGGCCAAGACGCTGCTGATCTCGACCCTCTCCAAGACGCTGGGGCTCAGCTTCAACCGCATCCAGTTCACGCCCGACCTGATGCCCAGTGACATCACGGGCACGGAGATCATCGAGGAAGACAAGACAACGGGTGGCCGATCGATGCGGTTCGTGCGCGGCCCGATCTTCGCGAACGTGATTCTGGCCGACGAAGTCAACCGCACCCCGCCCAAAACGCAGGCAGCTTTGCTCGAGGCGATGCAGGAGCACCAGGTCACGGCAGGCGGAAAGCAGCACCGGCTCCAGCAGCCGTTCTTCGTCCTGGCGACGCAGAACCCGATCGAGCAGGAGGGCACCTACCCGCTGCCTGAAGCGCAGCTCGACCGGTTCATGTTCAACATCAATGTGGGGTACCCGACGGAGGACGAGGAGTTTCAGATCGTGCGGCTGACGACGATGGGCCGCTCCATCCACCTCGACCAGGTGCTCAGCGGCGATGAAGTGATGGCGCTTCAGGAGATCGTGCGAAAAGTCCCCGTGGCCGACCACGTCATCCGCTACGCCCTGCAGTTCTCGCGCCTCACGCGGCGCACGGAGGGTGGGGTGCCCGATTTTGTCAACGACTTCGTGAGTTGGGGCGCCGGCCCCCGCGCCAGCCAATACCTGATCCTCGCCGGCAAGGCGCGCGCGCTGCTGAAGGGCCGCTATCACGTCAGCACAGAAGACATCCGCCAGGTCGCCCTGCCCGTGCTGCGGCACCGGATCGTGACGAACTTCAACGCCGAGGCCGAAGGCATCAGGAGCGACACGATCGTGAAAAAGCTGATCGAACACATTCCGCGGCAACAGTACGACGAGCTGGACCGCACGGCGGCGAAGCTGCTGCGCGATCAGCCGGCGGCGTGAACGGGGTAACACTCGATGGACATTCGGCCAGCGACGCTCGTCCGAATTGTCAGTACGTCCGACAACTGGGATGAGATCGTGAATGAGGCAAAGGGAATTACGTGGACGCATCGATCCGAGGTTGCGCTGGTACGTGTGGATCCCGATGAGCTTTTGCTCATCCGGGGTGGCGCAGACGGGATCGAGTTCGAGATTGCTGACGATGCAGTCTGCGTCTCCATCGACGGGGTGCGCCGGCGAGTCAATCGTCTCGCGTGGCATACGCATCCGCGGCCGACCGGACCCCCGGATCACGATCGACGTTTCCTGCGCATGCTGGGGCAAGAGTCGTCCATCATTTACGAGATGTTCACCGATGGCAGCGGCACCCGCTTCCGTGCGGATGATCGCGAGGTGGTGCGATGAATGGAACTGTAATGGATCAATTTGAAATTAAGGGGCGTTCTGCGCTCGAGTATGGCGCTGCGGGCGTCGTCGTAATTTTTCGGCACGATCCGAGCGCTGCCCCGCCGGATGCCGGCGAGCCGGTGCTTCTCATCCGTCAGGATGGCTGGCTGTACGCCGGCAAGGCGGAGGACGTGCGGTTTGAACCATCCGCTAAGTCATCAGGGCTCTTCTTGCGTGGCCTTCACGCCGACGACGTCCCACTGGGTTCCCTGATCCGTTGGGGCAGCGAAGTGCGTGCTTTGCAGCAAAACGCCGTTGCGTAACGTCTCACATGGAAAGTGCTACCGACTACCGTAAATACCTCGACCCCCGCACCCTCGCGCGGATCGGCGCGCTCGACCTGCGCGCCCGGCTCATCGTCGAAGGGCTCATGACCGGGATGCATCGCTCGCCATACCAGGGCATCTCGGTGGAGTTTGCGCAACACCGGCAGTACACCCCGGGCGACGACACGCGGCACGTCGATTGGAAGCAGTACGGTAAGACGGACAAGATCTACCTCAAGCAGTACCTCCAGGAGACCAACCTCCACCTGATTTGCATCGTCGACGCCAGCGAATCGATGGGCTACGGCTCGGTCAAGGGCGACGGCGACGCGACATGGACGAAGTATGATCACGCCACGGCCATCGCGGCCTCGCTCTCGTACATGGCCATCCAGCAGCAGGACTCGGTGGGGCTGGCGATTTTCGACCAGGCGCTGAGCCGGTACTTCAAACCGAGCAACTCGCCGGGGCAGTGGAAGGTGGTTGTGAATGAGCTGCAGCAGGTCCCGCGGTGGAACAAGACCAACACCGGCAAGATCCTCGATCAGATCGCCGACAAGCTGAACCACCGCAGCCTCATCGTGATTTTATCCGACTTCTTCGATGATATGGCGAGCATCCAGAGCGGGCTGCGGCACCTGCGTTACAAAAAGCACGAGCTGATGGTGTTCCAGCTCCTCGATCCGATGGAGGTCAACTTCCCGTTCGAGGATGTGACGCTGTTCAAGGGCCTCGAAGGCCTCGGCGATCTGCTGACGGAACCGCGGGCGCTGCGGGAGGGATACCTGCAGCAGCTCAATGATTTCACGGAGCAGATGAAGAAGATGTGCCGCGGGATGCATATCGATTTTCAGCGAATGAACAGCGGCGATTCGCTCGACGTAGCGCTGAGCAACTTTCTCGCGAATCGCTCGGCGAGCATGAAATGACGCAGGCGTTGAGACGGGCGTCTCGCCCGTGCTGACAGTGTACGCACGGGCGAGACGCCCGTGTCACAACCATGATGTTCGGCCCGACTATCCTCGCCTTCGGCTTCGTCACTCCGGCGTTTTTCGCCGCCGGGCTGGCGCTGGTGGGGATTCCCATTCTCATCCACATCCTCAACCGCCGGCGGTACAAAACCGTCAATTGGGCGGCGATGGAGTTTCTGCTCCGCGCGCTGAAGAAGAACCGGCGGCGGCTGAAGTTCGAGCAGTGGCTGCTGCTGGCGACGCGCTGTTTGCTCCTGTTCCTCGCCGCCGTTGCGCTGGCTCGACCGTTCGGGTGCGCTGAGCAGTCCACGATCGCGTCGATGGCCGGATCGCGATCGGGGCTGCACGTGTTCGTCATCGACAACAGCTACTCGATGGCTTACGAGGCCGATCGCCCCGATGCGCGGACGCACCTTGATCAGGCGAAGCGGCTGGCCAAGCAGATGATCGACCGCCTCTCATCCGGCGGCGAGGCGATCGCAGTTGTCACGGCGGCGCGCCCGGCGCAGGCCGTTATCGCCGCGCCGAGCTACGACCTGAACGCCGCAAAATCGGCCATCGACCGCATCGAGCAGAGCGCGTCCGGCACCGATCTCCCAGGGGCGCTGCAAGAGGCGCTGGAGATCGGCAGGGCCGACACCACGCAGCCGCGCAAGCAGTTGCACCTCTTGACGGACGCGACGCGCAGCGCGTTTGAAAAGCCCGGCGAAGCAGACGCGCTGCGCCAGGCCGGCGCCGACCTCGCCGCCGTCTTCGGCGTCACGCACTTCAACCTCGGCCGGCAGAACCAGTGGAACCACGCCGCCCTGGACGTGCGGCCGAGCGTCAACCTCGTCACGTCGCGCTCCGATGCCGTCTTCGCCGCCGACCTCAAGGCTTTCGGCGCTGGGCCCGATGCGCAGCTGCAGTGGAAGCTGGATGATCAGCCGCTCCCCGGCGGCGGGACCATCGATCTCGACCGTGACACGCCGCCGCAAACGCAGGCCTCGGGCGTCCCGCGAAATGCACCCGGGCTGCATGTGATTTCGGCAAACCTGATCAGCGATGACCGGTTGAAGCTCGACAACACGCGCACGCGCGTGTTCGACGTGGTCTCGGAGCTGAAGGTACTGATCGTCGAGGGCGAGCGCGGCATCAATCGCCTGCAGGGGTCGGGTGCGTTCCTCGATCTGGCGCTGGCGCCTCCGGCGGAGGCCAATGAGCAGGGAGTGCGAACCAACAGCTACATCGCAACGGAATTGATCAGCGATCTGGAGTTGGGCAATAAGGTCCTGAACGACTACCGCGCAGTGATCCTCGCCGGCGTCGGTCAGATCCAGCCGAATGTCGCGCAGCAGCTCGAGCAGTTCGTGAAACAGGGCGGCACGCTCCTGCTGTTCATGGGCGAGCAGGTCAGCGGCGACAACTATAACGCCACGCTCCTCCCGCGCGGGCTGCTGCCCGGTGCCATGGCCAAGCGAGTCGCCGTCGGCGCCGACGCGCAGCAGGGCTATACGTTCGAGTTCAATCCCCGGGGTGACGTCCATCCGCTGCTCCGGGAGTTTCGCGAGCAGCCGCAGTCGGGCCTCGATCGCGCGCAGGTGTTCACGTACTGGCAGATCGATCTGAAGCCGGATGCCAAGGTCGAGCGCGTGCTGAACTACATCGCCCCGCCCGATGCGCCCGCGACGGAGAAAGATCGCCGCGACCCCGCCATCACGCTGCACAACCTGGGCGACGGCCGCGTCGTGTTCTTCACGACGACCGCCAACGCTGACTGGACGACGTTTCCCGGGAAGATGGCGTACGTCGCGCTGATGCACGAGATCCTCGCCGGCAGCGTCAACCCCGCCGAGAGCTGGCTGAATCGAACGGTCGGCGAGTCGCTCGAGGTTCCAAGGTGGCTGCGCCTGACGGCGTCCCCAGCGCTGCTCGACCCGCAGAAGCAGGACGTGGTCATCGTGCAGTCCACTGAAGCCGGCGACACGCCGATCTACAAGAGTCAGCCGCTGAAGAAACCGGGCGTCTACACGCTCTCCACCGGTACGCGCACCATGCCCGTATCGGTAAACGTGCCGCCGGACGAAGCGGACATCCGCACGCTGGACGGGGCCGCCATCAAGAAAGCCCTCGGCGACATCAACATTGCGTTGGAATCCGACCAGCTCCCCCCGCAAGCCGCCTCCGCCGCCGCCGGCAACGACTACGGCTGGAGCATCATGGTCATCGTGCTGGCCCTGGTCGCGGTGGAGTGTTTCATGGCGATGCGCTTTGGGCATTACAGAAGGTGAAGAGTCATCAGTCACTTGTCACCGGTCAAGGACAAGAGAGTCCAAGGGTTTTCCTCCTTGACCAGTGACCAGTGACGCATGACCGATGAGATTTTTCGCATGCAGCGACTGATCGAAATCATCTTTGGCTTACAGCCGGGATTCCTGTCCCGTGAGGGTGAATTCTCGCTGCAGTTTCATCCGCAGTGGCCGTGGCAGGACGCGGTCGGGGCGGGGGCGTGGAATTTTGTGCTCGCGCTGCTCGCGATGGCGCTGGTGGTGTACGTATACCGGCGGGAAGGGCGGTCCCGTGGGGCGCGGATCGCGCTGGGCGTGATGCGCGGGCTGCTGCTGGCGTTTGTGATCGCACTGCTGAATCGGCCGGTGCTGACGCTGGGGCAGAGCCGCACCGAGCCGTCGGTGCTGGCCATCATGATCGATGACAGCATCTCGATGCGCGTCCGCGACGGCGGGGACAAAGACCAGGCAATCACTCGGCTCGACGCGGCCATCGACCTGCTCAGCGGCGCGGATCAGAAACTGCTTAACGACCTCCGCAAGCAGCACATCGTCCGATTGTACCGCTTCAGCCAGGACGCCAATCCAATCGCCGCGACACAGCCGAGCCTGTCGCTGATCGATGAGCTGCAAGCCGAGGGCCAGCACACGCAGGTGCTGCGTTCGGTGCGCACGGTGCTGAACGACCTGCAGGGCCAGCGCCTCGCCGGCCTCGTCGTGCTGACCGACGGCCGCGAGACGCCATCGACGCCAATTGCCGAATCGCTGGCGGCGGTGAAGGACTACAACGTCAAGGTGTACCCCGTCGCCATCGGCTCCGAGGACCCGCCGCAGAACGTGGAGATTCAGTCCGTGATCGTGCAGGACAGCGCGTTCAAGGGCGACTTGGTGAACGTGAAGGCGACCGTCCGCGGCACGGGGTATCCCGCAGGGCACGTGGTGACCCTTCACGTGAAGGACAAGAAGACCGGAAACCTGATGACCGCCCCCGGCTTGCCCGGCGAGGTGAAAGTCACCCTCGCCGACGACACCCCGACCGAGGTTGAGCTCCCGATCAAAGTCGACGAGATCGGCACACTCGATTTGAACATCGAGGCCGTCAAGCAGCCGGGCGAGCTTGATGATGAAGACAACCTCCGGACCACGCAGCTGGCCGTGCTCGACGCCAAGATCGCCGTGCTCTACGTCGACGGGTATCCGCGGTGGGAGTACCGCTACATTAAGAACGAGATGATCCGTGACGCGACGGTCGACATCTCGTGCCTGCTCACCAGCGCGGACCCGAGCTTCGCCCAGGAGGGGGACAAGCCCATCCGGCGGTTCCCCGAGAGCATCGAGGAGATGATGGAGTACGACGTCGTCGTCTTCGGCGACGTCGAGCCCCGGCAGTTCACCGACGCCCAGCTCCAGCTTGTCGCCGATTTCGTTGCAAAAAGAGGCGGGGGTTTCGGAATGATCGCCGGGCCCAGGTGGTCGCCGCATGCATTTCGTAACACCGCCATCGAGCCGCTGCTGCCCGTCGCCATCGCACAGGCGGATGTCGATGCCCCGGCGATGATCGCTGAAGGCTTCCGCCCCGAGCTGACGCGCGACGGCGAGTCATCGAGCATCTTCCGCTTCTTCACCGACAAGGCGACGAATGAGAATTTCCTGAAGGAGAAGATTCAGCCGATCTTCTGGTATCGCCGCGGGGTGTCCGCCAAGCCCGGCTTGGGCGAGGTGCTCGCGACGCACCCCAGCGACCTCGGCCCCGACGGTGGTAAGGCGCCGCTGCTGGTGCTCGGCCGGTTTGGGGCGGGGCGCACGCTGTTCAGCGCGATCGACGATTCCTGGCGCTGGCGCTTCTACACGGGCGAGAGCATCTTTGACACCTATTGGGTCCAGCAGCTGCGCTACCTCGCCCGGAGCAAGAAGTTGGGGCAGCGCCGGCTCACCTTTACGTCGCTGCGCCCGGTCTACGAGCTGGGGCAGCAGATGCGTGTAAGCCTGCGGGTGTTGGATCCGCAATTGCTTCAGCAACTTCCCGAGCAGATCCGCGTCGAACTCCAGGATGCCAATGGCGCGGTGATCGGACACGAGAATCTCGTCCGCCAGGAAGGGCAGCCCGAGCTGTACGTCCTGTCGTTAGGAGCGGACCGGATCGGGCGGTTCACGTTCAAGCTGCCGCCCATTGCCGGCGGGGTGGAGGCGATGGATTTGCCGGTTGAGGTCAGCGTGCCCCGGCTGGAGCTGGTCCAGCCGCAGGTCGATCGAACGCTTTTGACTCGTTTGGCGTCGGAAACGCTCGGGCAGACGGTGTCCCTTGAGCAGGCCCGGACGACATTGCGCACTTTAATCCCCAGTGCGGCCAAGGTGATTCCCATCGAAACCAGCGAGCCGCTCTGGGACGCCCCGCTGGCCCTGGTTTTGTTCGTTTTGCTGATCACGGTCGAGTGGGTGATGCGTAAGATGTATGGAATGGTCTAAAGTGGCATGGGCGGCCCGCCCATGCGCTTGCCGACGGGACACATGGGCGCAGACGCCCATGCTACTGAGGGAGCAGTCATGCCGCCGACGATCCTGATGCAGTCGCTGGAAGCGCTTCGCCGCAAGGTGAAGCTGCTTGGGGTGGCTTACGGCGTGGGGTTGCTGCTGGCGTCGGCGGTGGCGCTGTTTCTGGCGGCGGTGCTCCTGGACTACATGCTGAACCTCCCGGCGGTGCCCCGGCTGGTAATCACGCTGGCGGCGCTGGGGACGGTCGGTTACGTGCTCGTGCGCTACGTCCTGCGGCCGGCGATGTCGCGCCTCTCGATCGGCGACGTCGCCGGCAAGCTGGAAACGACCTTTCCGCAATTCGATGACCGGCTCCGCAGCACCGTGAACTTCCTACGCGGCGAGCGCGCCGGCGAACCCAGTGGTTCGGACGTGATGAAGCAGCGCGTCATCACCGAGGCCAGCTCGATGGCAGCCACGGTGGATCTCAACCGCGCGCTGGTGATGCGGCCGGTGTGGTACTCGACCGCCGCCGGCGCGGGCGCGATCGTGCTGTTGATCCTGCTGGCTGTCGCGGTGAGCCCGATGTATCGCAACATTGCGCTGTCGCGCCTGTTCACCCCCTTCGCCGGCGCCGCCTGGCCCAAGCGCGTGCAGATCGACCTGATGAGCGAGGTGCCGACGCGCGTGCCTGTTGGCCAGCGCGTCGAGCTGAAGATGAAGCTCGCCAAGGGCGACCGCGAGTCGATGAAGGCCATCGTCCACTACCAGTACGGCATAGGCCCCTGGCAGCAGGAGTTGATGACGCGCGGCGCGGACGGCACGTACACCGCATCGCTCGACGCCCGCGTCGACCCGGGCTTAACCCGCGGCGCGATGAACGTCCGGATCGCCGCGGGCGACGACGCGAAGGTGATTCAACCCATCGAAATCCTCCCGCGCCTCGCCGTCACGCGCGTCGAGGCGGTCATCACGCCACCGAAGTACGTTGCAGACGGAAAGACGACGGCGGCGGTGAACCTCACGCAGGGCCCGGCGATGATGCCGATGGGGTCGGATGTCGCGCTGCACATTACGTTTAATAAGCCGCTCGACGCGAGCGCGGGCGTGAAGATTATTCCCGTGTCGGAGGACATGAAACTCCCGCAGATCACATGGGAGACGAACGGGCAGACGGTCGTCGGCAAGCTCGCCGCCGCTGAATCGCTGCGCTTCCACGTGATCGCCACGGATGCCGACGGATTCCGCAACTCCGGGATCGAGGAATATGAGCTGATCGTCAAGCCGGATCAGGCCCCGACGGTGCAGATCGAGCTCCCGCGCCGCAACGAAGAACGCACGCCCATCGCAACCGTCCCGCTCCAGGCCATCGCGGAAGACGACTACGGCGTGCAGGGTCTCAAGCTCATCGTCGATCGCATCAGTGGCGCTAAGCAGCGCTGGGAAATCGATCTCGTCAGCGGCGCCGCTCCGGTGGCGAATGTGCAGTGGACCAACCTGGAGGGCGCCGGCGACCGCCAGCGCTTCCGAGCGAATCACGCGTGGGATCTCGCGCAGCTTCCGGACGCGAACCTCAAGCCCGGCGACGTGCTCGAGTATCACCTGCTCGTGAAGGACAACTTCGACCTCGCGGGCCAATTCCACGAGCCCGTCCCCAGCGGCAAGCTGCGGATCACGATCATCAGCCAGGAGCAGTTGGCCGACGCAATTACCAACGAGCTGCGCACGATTGCGGGCAACATCACGGAGATCCGCAACGGCCAGAACCGTACCGAGGAAGAGACGACGTCGTTGGCGAAGGAGACCGAGCAGAAGCCGGAGCTGGACGCTGGCGACCGCGCCGCCGCCGAGCGGCTCGGCGGGCAGCAGAGCACCGCGGCCTCGCAGGCCAAGCAGGTTGCCGGGAAGCTCGAAGCCGTTCAGCAGCGGTTGGCCGAGAACAAATCGCCCGCGCAGGAGCTCAATGATCTGGCCCGCGACGTGAAGGACACGCTGCACAAGACGGCAGAGGAGCCGATGAGGGACGCCGTTGCCAGGCTCGGCGACACGCACCAGCAAAACCTCGCGCCGGCGCAGCGAAATGAAACCCTCGCCTCCGCCGTCGCCAGCCAGCAGCAGGCGGCGGACAACCTCCAGCGGGCGCTGGACCGCATGCAGAACATCGGAAGCCTCCAGACCGCCATCGATCAGTTCAGGAACCTCCTCGTCGAACAGGAGAAACTCAGCAAGGACACGCGCGACATCGGCAAGGAAAACATGGGCAAGACGCCCCAGCAGATGAAGGAGGAGGACCGCAAGAAGCTCGAGGAAAACGCCAAGGCCCAGGAAGACCTCGCCGCCAAGACACAGAAGGCGCTGGAGAATCTGCAGAAGACATCGGATCAGATGAGCAAGGCCGACCCGGCGTCGTCGCAGGCGATGAGCAGCGCCGCCAAGACAGGCCAGACCCAGCAGGTTGCGCCCAATCAGAAGCAGGCTGCGGCGCAGGCGAAGCAGAACCAGCAGGCGCAGGCGCAGGCCGCGCAGAAGAAGGCCGAGCTGGGGTTGGAGATGATCATCAACCAGCTTCGCGAGGCCGAGCGGCGCAAGCTCGAAGAGCTGTCGAAGAAGCTGGAAGAGCTGCAGAAGCAGATCCAGAACCTCATCCGCCGGCAGGCCGGCCACAACCTCGATAATCTGTCGCTGCAGGGACCGCCCGCTCTGGGCAACCTCAACGCTGAGCAGCTCACGGCGTTGCAGGCCAAGGCCGAGCGGGCGGCGGACGCGCTGCCGCCGGTGCCGCAGATCCCGCAGCTCTCGACCGCGCAGGAGCAGACGGAGCGCAACACCCGCGACATCGCGCGGACGGTGGAGAACGTGCCGAGCGGCTCCGAGCCCGCCGCGCGCCTCACCCGCGCCGCGGCCAAGATGGAGCGCGCGATCGTCAGCCTTCGCGCCGAGAAGCTCGCCGACGCGTACGACCCCCCGCAGGTCGAGGCGCTGGCTGAGCTGGAAGAGGCGAAGGCCATCGTCGACGAGCAGAAGCGCCAGATTGACCAGCAGAAGGACCAGCAGCAGAAGGAAGCGATCCGGCAGGTCTACATCAAGATCAAGGCGGACCAGGAGGTGGTGAACGCCGATACCGCTCGGATCGACGTGCTCCGTACTCAGGGCCGCGAGCTGCCGCGCAACGACGGCGTTCGCCTTGGCCAGCTCCCGATCGAGCAGGCCGGGCTCTCGAAGCGCACCAGCGAGCTCGAGGAAGACCTCAGCGCGCTGGGCAGCATCATCTATATCTGGGCCAACAAGGACATCGTCGGCTCCATGGATCTGGTGAAGGAGGACCTGGCGAAGCCAGCTACGGGCGTGCCGACGCGGGCGGAGCAAACGCGCGTCGTCGAGCAGCTTGACGCGATGATCAGGAACCTCGCCATCAAGCCGATGGAGCGACAGTTCGAATCCCGCGGCGGGGGCGGCGGCGGGGGCGGCGGGGAATGCCCGCCCATGCTCCCGACAGAATCAGAGCTGCGCCTGCTCAAGGACCTGCAGCTGGCGATCAACAAGAGCACCAAGACGATCGACGCCGAGAAGGTAAAGGACCAGCCCAAGCTCGTCGCGCTGGGCAACCGCCAGGGCGAGCTGCGCAGCCTGCTCGATGAGACGATCAAGAAGGCGTCCAACGGTGCCGTCAAGCTCGGTCCCGAGCCCGATCCCAAGGATCAGCTGCCCGAGGAAGCGGGCAAAGAAGAGGTTGAAAAACAGGAATTGGTCGACGACCTGCTGCAGGGCCCGCCCGACCCTGAAAAGATCATGAAGGGCACCGCCGACGTCGGTCAGCGCATGGCGCGATCGCGGCAGCGGCTGGCGCTGAACAACGATCCCGGCCGGGTCACGCAGCTGATCCAGGAGCGCATCATTCTCGATCTGGACGGGCTGATCGAGCAGGCCCGCAAGCAGGAGTGCCAGCCCGGGGCAAGCGACCAGCAGATGGCGCAGAAGCCCGGTACGAAAAAGGAAGGCCAGCGCCCGACGGGCATCCAGGCGAACAACCAGGGCAAGAACGGACAATCCAAGCCGAACACCGGCAGCACTCCCGCCGACCAGAGCACTGCCTCCGGCGCGGCGCCCACCAACACCGATCTGTCGCAGGCGATCAGCCAGTCGGAAAGGGAGTGGGGCCAGATCAGCAAGCGTCAACGCGACGCGGTCCTGGAAGGCGCCAGCGAACAACCCTTGGAGAAGTACCGTAAGCTCGTCGAGGACTATTACCGCGGCGTGTCGACGGAGCGGCAATGATGTTGGATCGACAAATTCTCATGCGCATCGGTTTCGCCGCCATTGTTGGGGCGAGCCTCATGGGTGGGAATGCGCTTGCGCAGGACGCGAAGCCTAAGCCCGGCGAACAGCTCAACCAGGTGCGCGGCGACGAGATCACCCCGGCGCAGGAGGTGGCGGTCGCCAAGGGGCTGGCGTGGCTCGCGCAGGCGCAGGGACGGGATGGATCCTACGGCTCGGGCAATGGCTCGACCAAGCATGCGGGCATTACCGCCCTCGCGGGGCTCGCGTTCATGCAGGCGGGCAACCTCCCCGGCCGCGGCAAGTACGGCGAAAACGTCCAGAAGTGCCTCGACTTCATCCTCGCCTCCTGCCAGGAATCCGGCCTCATCTCCTCCGATCAATCGCACGGTCCGATGTACGGCCACGGCTTCGCCACGCTGTTTCTCGGCGAGATCTACGGGATGACGGGCGATGAGAACGTGAAGGAGAAGCTGCAGCGCGCCGTTCGGCTGATCCAGAAGACGCAGAACCGCGAGGGCGGGTGGCGCTATCAGCCGGTGCCCTATGACGCAGACATCTCCGTGACGATCACGCAGGTGATGGCCCTTCGCGCCGCGCGCGACGCGGGCATCAAGGTGGAAAAGGACGTAATCGACAACGCGATCAAGTACGTCCGCGCCTGCCGCAACCCCGACGGCGGCTACTCATACATGGCCAACTCCGGCGGCGGCGGGGGGTCAGGGTTCGCCCGCACGGCCGCCGGCGTCGCCACACTGTTTTACGCCGGCATCTACGAAGGCGAGGAGATTAACTCCGGCCTCAACTACCTCAAGCGATTTACGCCCGGCAAAGGCTCGGGCGGCGGCGCGGAGATCGAGGGGCACTACTACTACGGTAACTACTACGCCGTTCAGGCGATGTTCCTCGCCGGCGGCGACTACTGGGCCACGTTCTACCCCGCCATCCGCGATCAGCTCATCGCCCGCCAGGCCCGCAACGGCGGCTGGTCCGGCGAAGCCGGCGAGGACTACGGCACCGCTATGGCCTTGATCATCCTCCAGATGCCCAACCGCTACCTGCCCGTGTACACCGGCAAGGGTCCCGGGAGCTAACGCGGGAGATTGTCCATTTGCGATTTGCAATTTGCGATTTCAAGATCCGCCTCACCCGCGCTTGCGGTTTTGCGGTCGTTCTGCTTCTCGCGCACGCGTCGGCTGTCGCGCAACAGAGTTGGACGCTCACGACCGCCGACTTCAAGTCCCAGTCGGTCAACCTCATTGCAGTCGACGACGCGGGGGCCAAAATCACCCGTGTCCATGGCGGCGAGCAATCAGTCATTCCCTGGCCGCAGATCCTCCAACTCGACCGCGCGACTGCGGCCGCAGCAGGCGTATCACCGGCTCCACCGGCGGGCGCGGACGCGCCCAAGTTCATGCTCTACCTGGCCAACGGCGACCGCGTCGTCGGCCAGCCGGCGGCGCTGGAGGGGGAGACGCTCGCCTGGGCTTCGCCCGCGGCCGGGCGGATCGACGTGAAGCTCAAGCAGGTGATCGCGATCGCGCGCGCCGCCGATCAGCCCCCGCGGCGCGACCAGCAGCGCACGCAGGACATCGTGATCCTCGCCAACGGCGACACCACTGGCGGCCTGATCTCCGGCATCGATAAGTCCGGCATCACCATCGACTCCGACGGAAACGGTGTCACCGTGCCGTGGGACGCCGTTCGTACTGTCCTGCTGGCCGCCGTCGCCAGCACGAATCCCGATGCGGCCGGCGCGGGAAACGAGCGCAGCGTGCGCTTGACGCTGGCCGACGGATCGGTCATGAGCGGCCCGACGATCAACATGAATGCGGAAAGCGTAACCCTCGGCACCGGCGACGCCAAGCGCGAGGTCGCGGCCAGCGCGGTCGTCTCCATCGAGCAGGTCAACGGCCCCGTCGCCTGGCTCTCGTCCCTCCCGCCGGTGGAGAGCGTGCAGACCCCGTTCCTGGAGACGGTCTTCCCCGCCCGGATGGATCGCACCGTCCGCGGCGAGCCGCTTCGCTTCGGCGACCGCACCTATGCGCGCGGCATCGGCGTCCATGCCTATTCGCGTCTCGTCTGGCAACTGCCCGAAGGAAATCGTTACAAGACCTTCCGCACCCGCTACGCCATCGACGGCGACAAGCCCTACGCAAACGTGACCGTCCGCGTGAAGCTCGATGACAAGGTCGTGCACGAGACGCCGGACTTTGTTGCGGGGAAACTGTCGGATGTTGTGCAGGTCCCGCTGGGGAACGCGAAAGCGCTCACGCTGGAAGTGGATTACGGCGAGACCTACGACGTGCAGGACCGATTCAACTGGATCGAGCCGGCGCTGCTGGCGGAGTAAGGCCGCGCCGCGGAAGCCCCAGGTTTTTCCCCCTTCGTTTCGATTCTGGTTGAAACTTGAAGCTTGGCTCTGAAAATCTCACCGCACGGGGCTCGGTGAGCGCATAAAAAGAGACCGGTGCTCGCCGTTACACCGGTCTCCGAATCAGGCTGCGCGGCCATAAGGGCCGCAGACCCACAGCCTAACTCCATCCATCGGACAACCCCAGCGCGCAACTTGACGAGAAAAATCAGCTGCTGCTTGCTCCTGACCGGCAACCGGCAACCGCCGGCAAACTGGCAACGGGCCATTGCTTCCCCCTATACTTCCGCCGCAATGAGCGAGACCAACACGAAGGTGGCAAAGCTGGCGCTGGAGGACGGGACCGTTTTCATGGGCAGTGCGTTTGGCGCACCCGGGACCACCGAGGGCGAAGTGGTCTTCAACACGTCGATGACCGGCTATCAGGAGATCCTCACCGACCCCTCGTATGAGGGCCAGATCGTGACGATGACCTACCCGCTCATCGGCAACTACGGCATTAACCGCCAGGACATCGAGAGCAAGCGCCCGCACGCAGCGGGCCTGATCGTCAAGGAGCTCTCGCCCACGCACTCCAACTACCGCGCGGACATGAGCCTGGGCGAGTATCTCAAGCAGAACAACATCGTCGGCATGGAGGGAATCGACACCCGCGCGCTGGTCCGCAAGCTGCGCATCAAGGGGGCCATGAATGGGGTGCTCTCGACAGAAATCCTCGACGACGCCAAGCTCGTCGAGCGCGCGCAGAAGGTGCGCGACATGTCCGGCGCCGATTGGGTGAAGACGGTGAAGCCCGATGCAGCGTACGCCTGGGACGAAGACCAGGGCACGTGGAAGCTCGGCAACGAACAGCGCGGAGACGGCCTGCACGTGGTCGCACTCGACTGCGGCGCTAAGAGCAACATCCTCCGCCATCTCGCCGAACGGGGTGTGAAGGTGACGGTCCTCCCGCCCGAGACGCCCGCCGCCGACATCCTCAAGCACAACCCCGACGGGCTGTTCGTCAGCAATGGTCCGGGCGACCCCGCGGCAGTCGACTACGCGATCAAATCGCTGAAGGAAGCGATTGGGAAGGTCCCGACTTTCGGCATCTGCCTCGGTCACCAGCTGCTCGGGCTCGCCATGGGCGCGACGACCTACAAGCTGAAGTTCGGCCACCGCGGCGGGAATCAGCCGGTAAAGAACCTCGACACCGGCCGCGTGGAGATCACCAGCCAGAACCACGGCTTCGCGGTCGACAAGGACTCGCTCGAGCGGGCGGGCGGCGTGGTGACCCACCTGAACCTGAACGACAACACGGTCGAAGGGTTTCGACACAAGGATCTGCCCGTGTTCTCCGTGCAGTATCACCCCGAGGCCAGCCCCGGCCCACATGACGCCGCATATCTGTTTGACGCATTCATCGAGATGATGAAGTCAAAGAAAGCCCCGACGGCAAAGCGCCTGGCGGAGCTGCAGGCGCTGCGCTGATGACACGCCGATGGTTCCGCCGAGCCTCCCAGGTGAAGAACTGACTCATCGGTGTTCATCGGGACGTCATCGGTGGCTAGACTCTCCCCATGATCCACCTCAACCCCGCTGAAGCGCGCGTGCTCGGCGTGCTCATCGAGAAAGCGCTGACGACGCCGGAGCAGTATCCGCTGTCGCTCAACGCGCTGGTCGCCGGGTGTAACCAGAAGAGCAACCGCGATCCCGTACTCTCGATGACGGAGGATGAGACATTCGACGCGTTGGAGAGCCTGCGCGGCAAGCAGCTCGTCGTCCGCGTCGACGTCGCCAACAGCCGCGTGCACCGCTACAAGCACATGGCCGGCGAGACGCTCCGCGCACGGACGGCGGAGGTGGCGATCCTGGCCGAGCTGCTCCTGCGCGGTCCGCAGACGATGGGGGAGCTGCGCGGCCGGGCCAGCCGCATGCACCCGCTCGATTCGCTCGATCTCGTCAAAGATATGCTGCGGGCGCTGACGGAGCGACCGGAGCCGCTCGTCCGTCAGGTCCCGCCGTCGCCAGGCAGCCGGGCGGAGCGGTTCATCCAACTGCTGTGCCCGGATTTGCATCGACTGGATTCGCCCGCATCTGCGCCGTCCAACGCTGCGGCACCACCACAGCCAGTTGTGTCGCCGGAACTGGTGGGGCGCCTCGAGCGGCTGGAGGATGAAGTTGCGACACTTCGGAAGCTTGTGACGCGCCTCGCGGAGGCGCTTGGTGTACCCGCCCAGTAGAACTGCAAAACGTCAAGTGACGCCCGACGGCCGCGGCGGCCCGCCGATCGCCTGACCTCGGGAGCTTGTTGAGCTGTGGTTGCGGACTGATCGCCAGCCGCGCAGCTCATCGGAACGCGCGCTTCAGCGCCGACCTGGCCGCATGGTAGCCGCACATGCCATGCACGCCGGCGCCGGGCGGGGTGCTCGCCGAGCAGATGTAGATCGACGGGTTAGGCGTCGTATAGGGGCTCCAGCGCGCGGTGGGGCGGGTAAACAGTTGAAACGCATCCTGCACGCCGCCCGTGATGTCGCCGCCGATGTAGTTGGAGTTGTATGCTTCGAAGTCGGCCGGACGCATCGCGTGACGCGCGAGGATCGTGTCACGGAAGCCCGGGGCGAAACGCTCGACCTGCGCCTCGATGCGCTGTGTCATGTCGCCGGTGTACCCATTGGGCACGTGACAGTAGGCCCATCCCGTCTGCTGGCGCTCGCCCGGAGCGCGCGAGCGGTCGAACAGGCTCTGTTGCCCGACCAGTACGAACGGTCGATCGCTCGGCTCCGTGCCCCACGTCGCCCGCTCTGATGCCGCGATCTGCTCGATCGTCCCGCCAACGTGGACGGTCGCGGCACGCAGACACGCCGGGTTTGTCCAGGGGATCGGCTCCGACAGCGCCCAGTCCAGCTTGAACGCGGCGGGACCGTGGCGGTAGCGATTGAGTTTGTTTGCAAACCGCGCCGGCAATTGATCGCCCGCGATGCGCGCGAGGTTGCGCGGGGAGACATCGAAGAGGTATGCCCGCGCCGGCGGCAGGTCATTCATGGACGCCACCGGATGATTCGTCCGCACTTCACCGCCAACCGACTTGAGATAGCTCTCCAGCGATGCCGCGATGGCACGCGACCCGCCGCGCGCGACAGGCCAGCCGAATGCGTGACCGCTGAGCATCAGCATCAATCCAACGGCGGCAGTGAGCGGCTTGTCCAGCGGCAGGAAAGAGTGGGCCGCATTGCCGGCGAACAAGCCGCGGGCGAGGTCGCCTTTGAATTTGGCGTCGGCCAGCCCCGTTGCCGAGCGGACCGCGCGCAGACCGAAGCTGGCCATGCGGAGCGGGTGCTTGGGGATATGCAGTGGCGCCAGCAATTCGTCGAACAGCGGCTCGGGGTCGCGCGAGAGCGGGGCGAGGAGGTTGCGGTAAGCGGCGGCGTCCTCCCCGAGTGCCGCCGCCGTCGCATTGAGCGAGCGTTCGAGCATGGCAACCCGCCCATCCTCCAGCGGGTGCGCGAGCGGCGCGTCGGGGTGGATGAACTCCAACCCGTGCTCCTTCAGGGGCAGGCTCCGGAAGAACGGGCTCGTCGCACCCAGCGGGTGGATGGCCGCGCAGACGTCGTGGACGAACCCTTTTAGCGTCAGTTCCGTCGAGCGCATGCCGCCGCCGACGGTGTCCTTTGCTTCCAGCAGCAGCACCGATTTGCCCGCCCGCGCCAGCGTGATTGCCGCCGCGAAGCCGTTTGGGCCCGAGCCAATCACGACCACGTCGCAGGCTTTTGCGCTGGGACTGTCGCTCATCGGGACACGCTTTCGCTCCTCAGATAAAGCCGGGCCATGGGCCGCCTGAATTTGGCGGACGATGCTCGCCCACCGTACATACAATCGTGCGGGCGATGGGGAAGTTAACGAACGGCGCGCGCGGTTGCGAGCGGTCCTGCTGCGAATGACGGAGAATCCATGATCAGACGAAACCTGACGCGGGCAACGGTCGTACTTTTGATGCTTGCGGGGAGCGCGCTCCGGGCCGAGGTGCCAGCCACCAATCCAGCGGCCGGCGACATCCGCTTCCTTCGTTTCACCGGCGACGCGCGCAACGGCGGCATTCTCGAAACATCCGATGTTACCTACCGCAACGACGCCGGCGTCGAGGTTCGCCTCGTCGCGGCCGTGCATATCGCCGATCAGCCTTATTTCCAGGCGCTGAACAGGAGCTTCCGACCGGCCGATGCGGTGCTGTACGAGATGGTCAAGCCGAAAGGTGCGCCGGCGCCGCGCATTGGCGATCCGCCATCCGATGCGGGCATTGCGCAGCTCCAGCACTTCCTGAAGAACCGGCTGAACCTCGCTTTCCAGCTCGACGTGATCAACTACCAGCGGCCCAACTTCATCCACGCCGACATGGACGCCGAAACCTTCATGGCCATGCAGGCGCAGCGCGGCGAATCGTTCGCGTCACTGATGCTCTCGTCGATGCTCGAAGCGCTGAGCAACCCCTCGGCCGGCCTAAACGATCCCGAGCAGCCGCAAACGCTGATGGAGCTCCTCGCCCGCCCAGACGGCGAGCGCCAGTTCAAGCTCCTCATCGCCCGCCAACTCGGCGACCTCGAAGCCAGCGCAATGGGTCTGAAGGGTCTCAACGGAACCGTCATTCTCACGGAACGGAATAAAACCGTCATCAAGGCCCTGAAGGATGCGCTGGCCGGTGGGAAGAAGAAGATCGCCATCTTCTATGGCGCCGCCCACATGCCGGACCTGTCGCGTCAGCTCGAGGGGATGGGATTCAAACCGGTCGACACAACGTGGTACCAGGCGTGGGACGTGAGAATTCGTCCGAACGAGCCCAGCGCGTTCCAGAAAATCCAGGACCGGATGAACCAGGTGCGGGAGGAGCAGTAACAACCCGGGGTACCGGGATGAAGTTGGCGCGCAGATGCGCATAATTCTCGACCATGTGCCGTACCACGTCTCTCGTCGTTGCCCTGGCGGTGTCGATCCTCGCCGCCCCTCTCCATCATGTCGTCCGCGCTGCGTCGCCCGAGGAGGTGGATGCCGCCATCGAGAGGGCGAAGGAGTTCATTTACAAGCAGCAGAAGGACGACAAGTTTGAGCACCAGAAGATGCAGGAGCCGTGGGTGCAGACCGGCGGGCACACGGCGCTGGCGGTGTATGCGCTGTTGGCGGCGGGGGAGAGCCATCAGGACCCGCGGCTGGCGAAGGCGATCGACTACCTCAAGAAAACCGAGAGCAAGGGGATTTACGCCGTGGGCGTGCGCTGCCTGGTGTGGCATGCGCTGCCGCAGACGGACGATGTCAAAGCGGCGATGAAGAAGGATCTGAATTACCTGCTGGCCAACATCATCAAGGATGGGCGCGGCAAAGGTTTTTACGATTACATGGGCGGCGGGAAGTCGTACAGCCACAGCCGGGCACAGTACGCGGTGCTGGGCGTCTGGGCGGCGGCGCAGAGCGGGCTGGAAGTGCCGCGATCGTACTGGGACCTGGTGGAGAAGGCGTGGGTGGCTGATCAGCAGCCGGACGGGGGATGGGCGTATCAAAGCCCCAAGGACGACAAGCACGGGATCACGCCGGGGATGACGGCGGTGGGCGTGGCGACGCTGTTCATCACGCAGGATTATCTTCACCCCAACGCGGGCATCAACTGCCGCGGCAACATCCGCAACGCGCCGATCGACAAGGGCATGGGGTACATGGTGGCGAATTTTGACAAGATCGGGACCGACGAGCGCTATCATACTTACGACTTCCCCTTCGCCACGCTCTACGCCGTAGAGCGAATCGGCGTGGCCAGCGGCCAGAAGTACTTCGGGACGAATGACTGGTATCAGAAGGGTGCCGACTGGCTCGTCAAGGTCCAGACCAAGAGCGGGGCGAACAAGGGGATGTGGTTCGCGCCCAAGACGTTGTGCACGCCGCTGCACGATACGTGTTTCGGGCTGCTGTTTCTCTCGCGCGGGCGCGCGGCCGTCGCGATCAACAAGCTGGAGTACACCGCCAGTGACGGGAAGCCGGCGAACTGGAACCAGCGCCCGCGCGACGTGGCGAACCTCGCCCGCTGGACCGGAAAAGCCGCCGAGCGCGACCTGAACTGGCAGATCGTCAACCTTCAAGTTCCCGCCAAAGAACTGCACGATGCGCCCATCCTGTACATGAGCGGCAATCAGGAGCTGTCAATCCCTGATGATCACAAAGAAAAGCTGAAAGCCTACGTCGAGGGCGGCGGAATGCTTCTCGCCAACGCCGATTGCGGCGACGCGAAGTTCGCGGCGTCGTTCCGCAAGCTTGCGACCGAGCTGTTCCCCGGCTACGAATTTCGCGAGCTTCCGGAAAACCACCCGATCTATACGAATCAGCAGTTCCTCCGCGAGCGCTGGAAGAACAAGCCAAGCGTGCTGGGGCTGAGCAACGGCGTGCGCGAGCTGGCGCTGCTGCTCCCGCAGGCGGACCCCGCCAAAGCCTGGCAGCTTCAGCTCGTTGGCGGAAAGGAAGAGTTCTGGCAACTGGGGGCGAATATTTTTCAATATGCGATCGACAAACAGAACATCGGCTTTAAAGGCGAGACCCACATCATCACGCGCGACCAGAAGGTGAAGCCCCAGAAGACGGTGCGGATTGCGCGCGTCGAGTACGCCGGCAACTGGAATCCCGAGCCGGGTGGATGGCGCCGGCTGGCTGACTGGATGCATAACAAGGAGAACACGGACCTGGACGTGAAGCCAGTGAAGCTCACGAAGGACAAGATCGACGCGAAGGTGGTGCACCTGACCGGCACGACTCCCTTCACGCTCGATCCGGCGCAGCAGGTCGAGCTGCGAAACGTGACCAACGCGGGGGGGACGCTGGTGTTCGACGCTGCGGGGGGCTCCAGCGAGTTCGCCGATTCCGTCGAGAAGCTCTTGCCGCTGCTGTTCCCTGGCCAAAAGCTTGAGCCGATCCCGCCGGAACACCCGGTATTCAACGTTGGCACAACAAAGCTCGGGGAGGTGGGGTATCGCACCCACGCGCGCAACTCGCTCGCCGGCAGCGCCAAGGGCCCGAAGCTCCAGGGAATCGAGAAGGACGGCCGAATCGTCTGCTTCTACAGCCGCGAGGACCTCTCGGCGGGCCTGGTCGGCCAGCCCGTCGACGGCATCATCGGCTACGACCCGCGCACCGCGACGGAGATCATGTCGAAGATCATCCTGTACGCGGCGAAGTAATTCCCATGGCTCGGGCAACATGCCCAACCACGAAATTGATCAATCCTTCGCGGCCGCCACCGAGGCGGCGGTCGCCGGTTCAGCGAGCAGGGCTTCAATCGCCTCGTCGACCGAGCCGTTCTTGCAGTCGGCGATGCGCAGGTTGCCCGACCGGTCGATGAAGTAGTAATCCGGATAGCCGTTCACTTTGTACGCCTTGGTCGTCTTCTCATCGACGTCGGCGGCGACAAGGTACTTGATGCCTTTGGCCGCGACGGTGTCCTTCATCTTTTCGGCGCCGCGCGTCGCGCAGACGCCGATGATGAGCAGTCCCTGGTCCTTGTACTTCGCCTGAAGCTCGTTCGTGTGCGGGATCGACGCGATGCACGGCCCGCACCAGGTGGCCCAGAAGTCGAGCAGCACGACCTTGCCTTTTGCATCTTGCAGCGTGATCGGATCACCGTTCGTCCAGTCCTTTACTTCGAGCTTCGGCGGGGCTTTGCCTTCCATGCCTTGGAGCCGCGCTCGATCGCCCTCGCGCCATTCCTCCTTCACGACGGCGTCGGCCTCCGCCGCCAGCACCGGCACGACCCGCGCCGCCGCGGGGGCCGCCACTGCGGCCGAGGCGGTCGGCTGCGTCGCGGGCTGCTTTGTTCCTTGCGGCGCCGGCTCCTCGATCAGCTTCTTCACGACGGCTTCAACGTGCTGCGGCTGGAGCCCCAGCGCGCGCAGCTTTCCCGCCCGGTCGATCACGCCATAGGTCGGCCAGAACCCGACCCGCCACGCCTTCGCCGACGCCTGCGTTGTGTCGCGCGCCAGCGGGTATGTGATGTTGTGCTCCTCGGCGACGTCGTTCATCTTCTCCTGCCCATTGGCCGACCCGCACACGCCGAGCATGATCAGCCCCTTGTCGGCGTACTTCTCGTGCAGGGCGTTGTTCTTCGGGATCGAGCGGATGCACGGTCCGCACCACGTCGCCCAGAAATCAACAACCACGACCTTGCCCTTCATGTCGACGGGACGGACAGGCTCTCCGCGCCACGCGGCGAGCGTGAGCCGCGGCGCCGGCTTACCCACAAGCTGGTTGTGCTTCTTGCGCTGCGCTTCATCGCCCCAGAACCATTCTCTGGGGAACTCCTCTTCCGCCGGTCCCGCCGCCCCGGCAATCGATGCGCCGCCGGCGAGGAGCCAGCTTCCGACGACCATAAGGACAAGGATCCATACCCAGGTCCGACGACTGAGCAGCGCCATGATCGCTCCTTCGGAAATGTGAAACGAAAGAAGACTTCGGCAGCCTCGGTGTGCCGCCCCGCGCGCTATCGCACCACTCTAACGGAACATTGTCAATCAAATTCGCGCGGTGGCGTTATGAGGGTGACGTGGTCGCGCGTTTCCGCGCTGGCGCGGACCGGCACGTTCGCTACATCAGGTGTATGCAGACCGACAATGGCCGCACGCGATCGGTGTGGATGGCGACGGCGGAAACACCCGCGGGTCCGAAGGTTGCGGAGGACGAGGCCACGGACGTCTGCATCGTCGGCGGCGGCATCGCGGGGCTGACGACCGCCTATGAACTGACGAAGGCGGGCAAGCGCGTGACCGTCATCGACGACGGACCGACGGCGGGCGGGGAAACCGCGCGCACGACCGCGCACCTCTCGTTCTATATCGACGACGGGCTCAGCGAGATCGAAAAACTGCACGGCGAAGACGGGCTGCGCCTCGCCCTCCAGAGCCACTCCGCCGCCGTCGACCGCATCGAGCGGAACGTGGCCGAGGAGCGAATCGACTGCGACTTCGAGCGGCTCAACGGTTACCTGTTTATCGCGCCCGGCGGGCACGGACTCGATTTTCTTGAAAAGGAGATTCAGGCCGCTCACCGCATCGGGCTGGCGGATGCTCACTGGGTCGAGCGCGCGCCGATGCCGTCGTGGGACACCGGCCGCTGCCTGTGCTTCCCGCGACAGGGGAAGTTTCACCCGCTGAAGTACCTCGCTGCTCTGATGCGGGCGATCGAATCCCGCGGCGGAAAGATCCACAACCACACGCACGTCAGACGCATCACCGGCGGCACCCCCGCGCGCGTCGAGACGAGCCAGGGCCGCGCCATTACCGCCGAGGCCGTCGTCGTCGCGACCAACACGCCGGTCAACGACCTGGTCGCCATCCACACGAAGCAGGCCCCGTACCGCACGTATGTCATCGGCGGACGCGTCCCCCGCGGCGCCGTGACCGATGCGCTCTACTGGGACACGCTCGAGAGCTATCACTACGTGCGCCTCCAGCCGATCGAGGGCGCGGGTCAAGACGTGCTCATTGTGGGCGGCGAGGATCACAAGACCGGCCACCACGATGACGCCGTCCGCCGGTGGAATGATCTGGAGACGTGGACGCGCCAGCGCTTCCCGATGATGGGTGAGGTCGAGTTCCGCTGGTCGGGGCAGGTGATGGAACCGGTGGATTACCTCGGATACATCGGCCGCAATCCGCTCGACCGCGACAACGTCTACATCGCCACCGGCGACAGCGGCATGGGCATGACGCACGGCACGATCGCGGGAATGCTGCTGACGGACCTGATCCTGGGGCGGCCGAACGAGTGGGAGAAGCTTTACAGCCCCTCGCGCGTGACGCCCAAGTCCGTGACGAAGTACGTGCAGGAGAACGCCGACGTCGCGGTTCAGTACAA
Source organism: Tepidisphaeraceae bacterium (assembly GCA_035936155.1). Lineage (GTDB taxonomy): Bacteria > Planctomycetota > Phycisphaerae > Tepidisphaerales > Tepidisphaeraceae > DASYWJ01. Next base: position 41,524 of record DASYWJ010000119.1, read on the forward strand.
GGACTGGGTGACGCCCGGCGAGGTGAACCACCCCGACGAGATCGCCGTCGACACGGGCGCTGTGATCCGCAGGGGCTTAAAGAAGCTCGCCGTCTACAAAGATTCGAGCGGCGTCGTCCACACCTTCTCCGCGACATGCCCGCACCTGGGCTGCGTGGTGACGTGGAACGGCGCCGAGCGCAGCTGGGACTGCCCCTGCCACGGCTCGCGCTTCGACCCGCAGGGCAAAGTCGTCAACGGCCCGGCCAACTCCAACCTCGCGCCGGAAACGTTATAAGACGCTCCTGCGGTTCGTCCCAGGGCGGCGCCGCGCCTGGCGCATCCGAATAACGCCCGTCCGAGCTCCATCGCCAGGCAGCGATGGAGCATCGACGGGCGGCGATGGAGCATTGCAAGGCAGCGATGGAGCATTGCAAGGCAGAGATGGAGCTGTGCATGTTGCCGCAACGGCTAAACAATCGCCGCACAACGGCGTAGCATGGCCGACATTATGAACCGTCGCGACTTCCTCAAATCGACGCTCGCCGCGACCGCCGCGGCGGGATTATCGGCTCGCACGTTCGCTAACGAAATGGCGGCCCCATCCAATGCACAGGCCAAAGCCGATGCGATGATCTTCATCTGGCTGCCCGGCGGGGTCGCGCAGACCGATACGTGGGACCCGAAGCACTACACGCCGTACATGCCCGGCATGAAGGGCTGTGACTTGCTCGGCACGTGTCCGATCATTTCCACTGCCGCCGATGGAATCTCGTTCGGCGCGGGGCTGGAGAACCTGGCGTCGGTGATGGACAAGGGTGCGGTCCTGCGCTCGCTGGCAAACGACGGCGCGTTCGGGGATGTTCACCTCAAGGCGCAGCATCAGATGATGACCGGCTATCCATTCCCCGCAGGCGTAAAGCCGCCAAGCATGGGGGCGGTGGTCGCGCGCACGCTGGGCCGGCTCGATCCATCCATTCCGGGGTACATCGCGATCGGGCGCGAGGTGAATGCCGCCAGCGCCGAATCAGCCTTCATTCAGGAATACCAGGGGCCAGGTTTTTACGGCCCACGATACGCGCCGCTGATGATCTCGGATCCGGCGATGCTCCAGCTGGAAAGCGGTGCGATTGCGACAGTTGCCACCGATGGCCCGGGTCAGCGCTTTGCGGCGGGGTGCGTGCTGGCGCGGCGGCTGGTGGAGGCGGGGGCGCGGTTCGTGCAAGTGGATTACCCGTATGAACCATTCGGCGGGTTTGACGCGCACGAATACGGCGCCCGCAGGATGATGGAAATGAAGCGGCGGATTGATTTGCCGATCGCGCAGCTCGTCCGCGACCTGGACGAGCGAGGACTGCTCGGCCGGACGCTCGTCGTGGTCGCCAGCGAGTTCGGTCGAACCGTCTCCCACGCGGCCATTGAGCACGAAAAGCAATACGGTTTCCACGGCCACTTCAGCGCCGCCAATGCAATGCTCTTCTTCGGCGGCGGATTCAAGCGGGGCTTCGCCTACGGCAAGACTGCGGATCGCCATCCGATGGTGCCGATCGAGAACTCGGTCAAGCTCGAAGACGTTCACGCGACGATTTATGCGTCGCTCGGCATCACGCCGCACATGCAGTACCTGCACGATGGATCGCCGTTCTACATCACCAACGGCGGCAAACCGATCGGCGCGCTGCTGGCGTCGCCCTCTCATCCTAATCTTTTCCCGGAGCGAGAAGGGACCAGAGCCGGATGATCAGAGCTTGGCCTTCCGCCGGCTCGACTTTTTCTGCGATTTCTCCTTCAGATAGCCATGCTCGCGCATGTCCTCCGCGAAGAAGTCGAAGTCGTGACGCCCCTCGTCCGTCTTCCACCGGCCGACGACCTCCGGCTTTACCGCTATTTTCACGAGCGGTATGCCGAGGAAGGCTTCCAGCTTCGCCAGCGTCTGGTCCTGGTTGAGGACGAAGTCTTCCAGCCGCACCGTTGTCCATCGCCTGGGCTTGGGCGTCTGTCGCACGATCTCCATCTGATAGTCCCAGCTGATCGCCCGGCGCAGACGCAGGTCGTCTGTTTTGTCATATGGGACGCCGAAGTCGGCCAGATCGTCGGTGAGGTGCTTACCGAGGATGCTGTCGCGTGGGTCGCGGATCCAGTGGATGTAGTGCAGGTCGGGGAACATCCGCACGATCCAGGGGAAAACCAACGTCGTCTCCGGCAACTTCCAACCTTTGCGCTTGGAGGGACTCATCAGCACCGACGACAGGTACGACTCGATCAGTCTCACAAAAGCCGGATCGATCGGCATGGTGTGGAGCCTGCTGAAATCCCACGATAGACCGCCCTTGTGCACCACGTGCTTTGACATGGCACGGCACGCTTCGTACAGCTCAGCGGCGGGAACGAGGTCGCCGGACGCGTTGAGTGTGTCGCCCATGTAGACGCCCGACTGGCTGAGCGTGTGCGAGATGGCGCGGGTTCCGGAATGCCCGCGGCCGATAATGGTGACGAATAGCGACTCATCGCCGGGGTCATGCTGGCCCCGGAGGGCGTATTTAGTGCCGGATGCCTCCTTCGTCACCGATCCATTGCCCCCGGCGGCGTGCGATGAGGTCAGTCGACTCGAGCGGGGGGCTTTTCCCTTCTCGTCTTTCGCCTGAAGCTTCGCCGCCTGCTTCGGATCCCCGATATGCAGCGTGTCGTACGCCTGCTGACTGGTTTTAAGTGCCCCAAGCCCCTTGTGGCCGTGCCAGTCGCCCTGACGGTGCATCGGATTGGTGATGCCCTCCTGCTTCTCCCGCGTTGCGATCCAGTCGTTCATCCGCTTCGTCAGCAGCTTGACGATGTCGGGGTTCTCGTCGGCGACGTTGCGGTCCTCGTGCGGGTCTTCGATCAGGTTGTACAGCTCCACCTTCGGCTTGAAGTGAAAGTCCGGCTCCAGCGCGAGGATGAGCTTCCACTGCGGCGTGCGCCAGCCGTGCTTGCGCATCCAGGTGCACTCGGTGATGTAGAATTCCGACTCGAAGCTTGGGACTTCGCGGCGCACGAGCTTCATCAGCGAATGGCCATCGAAGGTCGCGCTCGTGTTGATCTCAGCCAGCTCCATCAGCGTCGGGACGAGATCCTTGTGCTGGTTGTAGCCGCCAATGCGCCGGCCGGCGGGGACTTTCTTCGGGTAGCGGATGATGAGCGGCACGTGCAGGCAAACGTCGTACATGCCGTGATGGTCGTACCAGCACTCGTGGTCGTAGAGCGTCTCGCCGTGATCGCCGTTGATGACCACGATCGTGTCGTCGAGGATGCCCAGCGACTCGAGCTGCGTGAAGATCCGCGCGATGCATGCGTCCATGTAGGCGATGGCGCCATCGTACTGCGCATCGATGTAGCGCGCGTCGGTGCAGCCCGGCGGGAACCACGTCGCGAAATAGTCGCGGAACGGCTTGAAAGCCATCACCGGTTCGAGTGACTTGTTGTTCGGATCAAACTCGTCGCCGTGATAGAACATCCGGTCGAACGGCGCGGGCGGCAGATACGGCGAGTGCGGATCCATGTGCCGCAGCATCATGAACCAGGGCTTGCCTGCTTTGGACTGCTTCGCCAGCCGGTCAATCTCCGGCTGCGCGACATCATTGAGGTTCTGCGCCTTGGGCGAGCGCCCATCCTCCCACGAGCCCCATGCGGGGAACTCCAGATACTTGTCGAACCCGCGGCTGGCCGGGTTCCACTGAAATCCAACGCATGTCGTGTTGTAGCCTGCGCGGCGGCAGATCTCGGCAAGCGTCTTGACCTTCGGCGTCAGCCCTCCCTGATGCCGCAGCGCGACCACCTCCGTGCCGAAGCAATCGCGGCCAGTCAGCATCGATGCGTATGCGGGCGTTGTCGGGATATGCGCCGAGTACGTCCGCTCGAACAGCGCCCCCTGCGACGCGAACTTATCGATGTGCGGCGTCGTCAGCCGCCCGTAGCCGTAACAGCTCATATGCGTTGCGAGCAGGGAATCGATCGCGAAGAGAAGGATGTTGGGCTTTTTAGCGGCGGTCGTAACGGGGGAACCGCTTCTTTTGCGGGAGGCCATGTCATCCCTTTTACTGAAAAGCTACGCGATCTGCACTCTCCGGCCGGTGGCGGCGGCGTCGTAACACGCCACCGTCATTGCCAGGGCGGTGCGCCCCTCCTGTGCCGTTGCGATTGGGCCGCGCTGGCCACGGAGGAACCCGAGCAGCTCCGGCGCCAGTGCTTCGATGCGGCGGCGGTGGTTGTCGGGTGTGGGAATCGGGCTGATCCTCCAGTCGCTGGCTCCCTTCAGGAACCATTTCAACCCGGCCGCGTCTTTGGGGCGCGGGACGGAACTGCTGGGGGCGTCGCCGTAGTTTTGGATGATCACTCCGTCCTCGCCGACGATTTCTGTCGTATTCTCGCCGGCTAAGCAAGTGAAGCTGGACACGACTTCGGCGAAAGTCCCGTCGACGTAGCGGAAGATCGCGATGCCGTGGTCGTCGGGCACTTTGGGGCTGCGCAGCGTGTCGATCTCGGCGACGACGCTTTGCGGCTTTCCCAGCAGCCAGAGGAGGAAATCAATCGCATGCGAAGCATCGTCCGCCCACATGCCGCGGTTGAGCTCGGGCTTCACGTGCCAGGTGCCTTCAAAGCCGCTCCACGTGTGCGTCGACAGCCCGTGGCGCCGGCGGACCATGTAGACGCGGCCAATCGCGCCGCTCTGGATCAGCCGCTTCATCTCGAGGTTCTGCGGATCGACGCGCATTTGCCAGGCGAGGGTGAAGGGGGCTTCGTGCTTGGCCACAGCAGCCACAATGCGCTCGGCCTGCTCCAGCGTGAGCGCGAGCGGCTTCTGAAGAATGATGGGATTGCCGGCGGGCGCGGCGAGTTCCACGAGGTCGGCGTGCATCGATGTCTCGGCGCCGATGATGACCGCGTTGCAGCCGGCCATCGCGGTGGCGGGGGAGTTGCACGGGTTGCAGCCGTACTTGGCTGCAGCCATCGTTAGACGATCTGCGTCGTGGTCCCAGGCGCTGGTGATGCGGATCGGCTGGTCGGGCATCGACAGCCACTGATCGCAATAGACTCCAACGTGACTATGCGCAAGGCCGAGAATGGCGAGGCTTATTGGCATGCGGAGCGGTTTTCCCCTCGGCCTTGCGGGCCGAGGCTGCGAAGCAGGTCAGCGCGCGCCGCAGGCCTGGAGAGAGGCCTGGAGGTGTCCGCGCGATTCCGCGGCGATCGCGACGCATTGGGGGACGTCGTATGATTTAGCGCCGATGATTTCCAGGTCGATCGGGCCCGTGTAGCCATTCTCGTGCAGCACGCGGATGTACCCCAGCAGGTCAATGTCGCCGCGCCCGTTCGCCTGCATCTCCGGTGGGCCAGGGTTCTGCTGGCGGCCTTTGCAGTCGCGGATGTGGACGTGACGGATCCGCTGCACCACCGCGCCGATCGCTTCGACGGGGTTTTCTCCCGCGCGCCAGATGTGGCTCGGGTCCATGTCGAGGCCGAGGTTGGGGTGGTCCAGCGCCCCCAGCACCTTCAGCGTCGTCGGCGTGTTGTAAACGTACTGGCCGACGTGGGCTTTGAAGCAGAGGGTGATGCCGTAGTATTTGGCGCGGTCGGCCAGCTTGCCGAGGGAGTCGACGACGAGCTGGTAAGTTGATTCGTCATTCGCCTTCCCGCCGGGGCCGCAGTTGACGACGGGGATGCCGATTTCCGCCGCCGCCTGAAACGCCGCCTCCATCTTCCGCTCTTCCTGCGAAGGCTGCTCCATCGCCACGACCGGCAGATTGTACTGCTTCGATAACGCCTTCACGCGCGGCGCGATCTCCCGCCACCGGTCGAGCACGAGGTGCTCGCTCATCCCCTCAATCGCGGAAATCTCGATCCCGTCGTACCCGCACAGCTGCGCGTACTTAAACGCGACCTCCATGTCATGGCCGCCGAAGAGGACGCTGTTGACGCCAAGTTTCATCAGATATCTCTGTCGAGGAAGATTCGTGTCGATCAGTGTTCTGCATTTACCGAACGAGAACAACAGTTTCGTTCTCAACCGACGCGATCGCCGCAGCGATCACCTTCTGCGCCGCCAGGCCGTCGGCGCCGGAGCCGTCGATCTGCTCGGGCGCAGTGCCTGCCGTGACCTGTTCGAGAAACCGGTGGATGCGGTTTCGGAAGGTGTCTTCGAAGTCGCGGTGGCCGCCAAAGACGGGGTTGGTGTAAACCGTTTTCTCGAGGTTGCCGGCGGGGTAAAGCGTCAGCTCGCGCCACATGTCCTCGAGGACGAATCGCCCGCCGGTGCCGGCGACTTCGCAGCGTTCCATGGGGTGGCCGCGCTCGATGTCGTATGAGCCGGAGAGTCCGCCGACCACGCCGTTTCTGAATTTCAGGCTGAAGTGCGCTGTCGACCAGATCCGCCGGCCGGGGGCTTTTGTCGCGAAGCATTGAACGGCCTCGATATCGCCACAGAAGTAGCGCATCATGTCGATCGTGTGCGGGTGCAGCGCCTTGAGGTGGAACCACTGCGAGCTCTCGGCGGGGTTCTTGATCCACATGCTCATGTTGCAGAACAGCAGGTGGCCGAGCCGGCCCTCATCAACCCACTTCTTCGCGAGTCGGGCCGCGGCGGTGAAGCGATGGTTCAGGTTAATACCGTAGCACAGCTTCTTCTCGCGCGCCTTGGCGACCATCTGCTCGGCCTGGGCGATCTCGTTGGCAATCGGCTTTTCCCCGAGAACGTGGCAGCCGGCGTCCAGTGCCTGCATCGTCGGCTCGTAGTGATCGGAACCGTATTCATGACCGCCCGTGGTGACGCTGACGACATCCGGCTTCAGCTGCGCGAGCATCTTCGCCGCGTCGTAGAACGCCGGAACGTCAAGCCGCGAAGCGGCGGAATCGGCGCGCTCCTGGCGAATGTCGCACACGCCCACGAGCTTCGCGAGAAGGTCGTCAACGTAGACGCGCGAGTGCAGATTGCCGATCGGACCCATCCCGATCACGCAGACGCGGAGCATTCCAACTCCAAAAAGACTTGGCCACGAATCTCACGAATGAGCACGAATAAGAGAGGCACGAATAAGAAGAGTCTGCCGCCTCTTCATTCGTATCCTTCATGCAATTCGTGGCTCAATTCCTCAATTCGACGACCGTACCATTCTCCCACGACTCGATCGCCGCCTCGATCACGCGCTGGGCGGCTAAAGCATCCTCGGCCTTGGCGTCCACGCGGTCATACGGCATCTTGTTCTTCAGGTCGTTCACCCAGGCACTGATGCGGCTCTCGAACGTGTCGTTGAAGCTGCGCATGTTGCCGAGGTACTTGTACGACTCGCTCTCGATGGACTTGCGCGGCTGGAACTCCAGCAGCTCGCACGCGTCGGTGATGACGATCCGGCCGTCCTGGCCGACGATTTCGCAGCGCTCCAGCCCCCAGCGGTGGCCCGGTCCGCCGCCGTCGTAGCTGCCCATGAGGTGGCCGATGACGCCCGAGTCGAACTGCATGTTCACGTGCGCGTTGCTCCAGCCCTGCCGGCCGGCGCCGCGCTTCATGAAGGCGTGCACGCGCTTCACGTCGCCGCAGAAATAGCGCATCACGTCGATCGAGTGCGGGTGCAGCGCGCGCATGTGGAAGTGCGGGCTGCTTTCGTTGGGGTTGTTGATCCACATGAACATGTTGATCATGTTGATCTCGCCGCAGCGGTTGGCGTCGAGCCACTCCTTGGCCCGGCGGGCGGCGGGGGTGAAGCGATGGTTCAAGTTGATGCCGTAAGCCAGCCGCTTCTCCTTGGCCAGGGCGACCATCTGCTCGGCCTTGGCCACTTCGTTAGAGATCGGCTTTTCGCCGAGAACCGGGATGCCAGCGCGGAGGAGCTGCATCGTGGGCTCAAAGTGATCGCCGCCGTTCTCCTTGCCTGCCGTGGCAACGCTGACGGCGTCGATCTTGAGACCGCCGTCGAGCATCTCGTCGACGGCATAAAACGCTTTCGCCCCATATTTTTCCGCCGCCTTGTCGGCCCGTTCTTTCACGATGTCGCAGACGGCGACGAGCCGCACGTCGTCCTTCAGCTTGGAATAGACTCCGGCGTGGGTGTTGCCGATGTTGCCTAAGCCGACGATCCCGATGTTGAGCATGGCTGCAAAGTGTCGCGACCGGCGTCGGCGGGTCAACGATCGATCCTGCGCCCACACTTTCGGCCAGCCGGTGTAATAGCAGGTGGAGTCGGTGGGAAAATGTCCGGCGCGACGCCGGCAACCTGCCCGTGCGGGTGCCCCCGGTGAGTTGCGAAGCGGTTGTGTCTCTCTGCTTCGCCGCCGGTCCACACGGGCAGGCTGCCGCCGCCGCGTCTGCATGCCTTTCCGGGACGGCTCGGATATGAGACACTTGCGAAGTTGCGGAACATTGGCCGCCGCCGGAAGCGGTTCGTTCGCCACCTCAAAGCGTAGAGGGTTGCATGGCGGTTGGTAAGGGTGTCGGCGCATTCCTGGTCGGGACGACCTGTCTGGCCTTATCCGTTTCTGCACAAACCCAGCTCAGTCATGCCGAGCGCCAAGCCAACCGCCGGCGCGTCGAGGCCGCCCGCGCCATGGCCATGCCCAAGGTCAATGACGCGTTTACGATCTCGCCATTCGTCTGGGCGCCCGACATCCACAGCCCCGCGAGCATCGCCGTCTCCCCGGCGGGCGACGTGTACGTCGGCGTGGACGAGTACAACACCCAGCCCTCGCGCGAGATCGGGTTGGGCATGATCAAGAGATGCGTCGATACCGATAAAGACGGCGTCGCCGACCGGATCACCGTCTTCGCAGAGAAGATCAACTCGCCGCAGGGCATGACGTTCGTCGGCGACACGTTATACGTCTCTCACGCGCCGCTTTTCACCGCCTTCCGCGATACCGATGGTGATGGCGTCGCGGACCTCCGCGACGATCTTATTAGCGGTCTCGGTCCGGTGCCCGAGGGGCTCGTTCACCATGTCCCCAGCGGCCCGTGCATGGGTATCGATGGGCTGCTCTACATCTCGATCGGCGACAAGGGCATCGTGAAGGCTACGGGCAAGGACGGCCGAACCGTGACGCTGCTCGGGGGCGGCATCGTGCGCGTGCAGCCGGATGGCACGGAGATGGAACTGTATTGCTCGGGCACCCGCAACACGTACGACGTTGCCATGGACCCGTTTCTGAACGTGTTTACACGCGACAACACCAACGACGGCAACGGCTGGGGCTCGCGCGTCACGCAGATGCAGCGCGGAGCGAACTACGGCTATCCCAACCTGTTCAAGCACTACGCCGACGAGCTGATTCCGCCGCTGGCCGACTACGGCGGGGGCTCGGCGACCGGCTCGGTCTACATCCACGAGCCTGGCCTGCCCGGCGGCTTTGGCAACTCGCTCTACGCCATCGACTGGGCCGTCAGCAAGGTCTTCCGCCACGAGCTGAAGCCGGCCGGCGCGACGTTCACCATCTTGGCCGATGTGTTCAAGGAGCCGGGTTTTGATACCGATATCGACGTCGACGCAAATGGGCGCATTTTCCTGGCCGACTGGGATCGGCGCAACTGGGGCAATTCCGGGCCGGTTGGGAAAGTGTTCCTCATCCGCGCGAGCAACGCCACGCCGCAACTCCCGATGCCCGACCTGAAGCGGGCGACGATGGCGCAGCTGCTTGATGTGCTGAGCGGCTACAGCCTCGTGCGCGCCCGCGAGGCGCAGCACGAGATCGTGCGGCGGAAGAACCCCTTTGGGCTGACGAAGATCATGCAGAATCGTCATGCAACGCTCCAGGCGCGCGTGGCGGCGCTGTTCACCCTCGTGCGGATCGACCCAATGGCAGCGCGTCCGGCAATGCTGGAAACGCTGGCGAACGATCCCGACCTGCGCGAGTATGCCATTCGCGCTCTGGCCGACCATGACGAGGTGATTCGGACGATCGATCCTTCCGTCTTCGTATCGGCGCTGACGGACCCAAACCCGCGCGTGCGAGAACAAGCCACCATCGCGGGCGGTCGCGTAGGGAACGATGCCCTTGCGGCGGCGCTGATCAGTTCGACGGCGGACCAGGAAGTGACGGTTCGCCACGCGGCCATCCAGTCGCTGCGGCGGCTGAACGCCGTCGACGCGTGCGGCGAAGCGCTCGCGCGCGGCGCGGATCCGGAGATCGCGCGCGGCGTGCTCCGCGCGCTTCGCGGAATTCACGAGGCGAAGGCAGTGGCGATCCTCAGCCGCTACCTGGAGACGGAGAAGGACGGGGCGCTCCGCGGCGAAGCGGCCCGCACGCTCGGTCGCCTGTACCAGCAGGAAGCGCCGTTCGATGGCTCGTGGTGGACGCCGCATCCGGATACGCTTCGCCCGTACTACAAGGCGGTCAACTGGAGCCACAGCGCCGACGTTGGCGCGTTGTTGGCGAGGATGGTCAGCGACGATGATCCCGCCGCGGCGACGGTGGCGATCGCGGAGGCGGGCCGGTGCCAGGTGCGCCAAGCCGTGCCCGCGTTGGCGTCACTCGTGAACTCTGCAAACCCGCTCCGCGTCGACGCGGCCAGGGCGATCGTCGATCTCAATGGCGGCTCCCCGGAGGCGTTGGCGGCTCTGGAGACGATCATCCACGACCAGGCTTTTCCCGCCGACCTCCGCACCAGCGCCGCCCAAGCCCTCGGCTCGGCCGAGGGGTTGGACGCGCTGGCAACCATCGTCCGATTGCTTGACAAGTTTGATGCCGAGGCGAAGCAGGGCGAAGCGCTGATCGAAAAAGTCGGCGAAGCCCTGGGCGCCAGGCCGGTCCCGGCCGAGGGCGTCTCCCTCATCATCCCCCTGCTTTCCGCGAAGCAGAAGCCGGTTCGTGTCGCCGCCGCCGTGGCGCTGCTGAAGTCCGATGCCCAGCCGGCAAAAGACGCCACGGCCGCAGCGTGGAACAGCGACGCTCCCGAGCAGCTCGAGGCGATGCTGCTGGCGCTGCCCAAAGTGAAGCCTGACGCGGCAAAGCCGTACGAGGAGTGGATTCGCGCAGCCATCAAGAGCAACCACCTGCCCGTGCGTCAAGCGGCCATCGCCGCGATTGGACACCTCGCGGACGCGCTCTCGGTCCCGGAACTGGTGAAACTCGCAGACCGCTCCGCCGATCGCGAGGTCGTCATCGCGGCGCTGGCGCAAATCGGTCCGGACAAGACGCCGGACGAGCAGGTTCTGGCTGTCGCCAAGCTCCTGGCGGAGACCGCCGCCGCGACGGCAATCATTGGTGAGCGCGACGTTTATGCCCGCACGCTTGCCGCGGCCCAGAAATTCGCCGCCGACAAACGCGTGCCCGCCGAGCAATCGAGCGCACTCACGTCACAACTGCGCCAGAGCGGCGTGATCTCGACCTTTCAGCAGACCGACCCGATCCCCGGCCCCGATGCGGACCGCAACTTCGCCACGAAATTCCCGCCCGAGGAGACTCCTGCCGGGCCGTTCGCGGCGTTCACTGTCAACGGGCAACCATTCGACTGGAAACCGGTGACGCTCGCCGATCCCAACGGCCTGCACCATCTCGCGCCGCCGGACAAGACGGTGATCTACGCGACGGCGATATATGACGCGCCCGCTGCCGGCAACGTGCTGCTGTCGCTCGGCAGCGACGACGGGATTAAGGCATGGGTGAATGGAACCATCGTCCACGAGAACAACGCCGATCGGGGGCTCCGGCCGGATGTGGATCGCGTTGCCGTGCCTGTCGTCGCGGGGTCCAACGTGCTGCTGTTCAAGGTGAACAACCGCGCCGGCGTCGCAGGGCTTCAGGCGCGTATCCGCTCGCGCGTGGCGGAATTCGAGCAGAAGGAGCTTGGCGCAGCGCTGAATACGATGAAAGGCGACGCCAGCCGCGGGAAGCTGGTGTTCGAATCCGTCGGTTGCAGCAAGTGTCACACGACGGCCAGTCATGATGAACCCCGTGGTCCGTTTCTCGGGGATGCGGGAAAGCGGTTCGAGCGCAAGCACCTCCTCGAAGCGATCCTCAAGCCCGCCGCCAAGATTGCGCAGGGGTTCGCATCCGAGCGGATCGTCACCAGGTCCAGTGCCGGGGACACTGAAACCATCGGCTTCATCACCCGCGAGAGCGGCGATGAAGTGCAGCTCCGCGACCTGACGGGTAAGGTCACCATCGTCAAAAAGGCCGACATCACCAGCCGCACGCCGATGGCCGGCTCCATGATGCCCGAGGGTCTGGCCGACGCGATGACGCTGGACGACTTGGCGTCGCTGCTGCATTTCCTCTCGACGCTGAAGGGCTCGGAATCCGGCACCGTCACCGCAACGCGGTAAGGTCGCGGTTGAAGCCTCGCCGCTTCCGGGCGGGCTGGTTTTTGTCGCTCCATTCCGAAAAACCCCACCGCAAGCGGCGGGGCTTCACGGGGGGGAGAATCCGGAGCGCGCGGACCGGCGTCGGCTTGATCCATGATGACGCTGGCGGTTAGCGTGTCTTCGCATGCCGGCCATCCTCTACGATGTTCACACGCACATCGGCCTCGATACAGGTTTTTACCTGCGGCGGTGGTGGCCTTATGCGGCGAACGTGCAGGAGCTGCTGGGACACATGGACGCCGCGGGGATCGGACGGGCCGTCTGCTTTCCGTTCACCCTGCCGTCGGCGTTCGACCCGTACGCGTTCGCCGAGCGCAAGGCCATCGAGCTGCTCCCCGGGCGGCACCCGTTCGACCGGGAGAACGAGCTGCTGAGCGTCGAGGTGGCCCGGCTGGACCGGGACAAGCGCCTCTTGCAGTTCGGCATGTTCGACCCCTCGCGCCAGGTCGCGCTGCAGGTGAAGAGCTTGGAGAAGCTGATCGGCGTCATCGCGGGGCTCAAGACGCAGACAACGGTCCTCCAGTCGCCCATCCGCGACCTGCTCGACGGCGCGCGCGACATCATCAGCCTGGCGCAGCAGCACGACCTGCCCGTGCTGATCCACACGGCCGTCAACCCGATCGACGCGTGGGCGCAGGTTCGTGACTGCCTTGATGTGGCAGAGTCTTTCCCGCGCGTGCGGTTCAACCTGGCACACTCGCTGCGCTTCGACCGCGAGTGGCTGCAGCGCGCCGCGTCGATGCCCAACGTGTCGGTTGACTGCTCCGCCCATCTCGTGCACTGCATTCTGGCGACGAAGGATGCCCCGCCCATCGCGCCGCGCGAGCGGCGCGTTGACGCCGATTATTCGCAGCCGGTGGAGGTGCTCGGCATCATTCACGAAATGCTGCGCGGCCGCTACCTCTGGGGTTCGGACTACCCGTACATGAGCTGGTGCGACGACAACATGTCAGCCGTATACAGTTACACACAGGAGGCGGACGTGCTGCACGCGCTGCCGGCGCGCATTCGCGACGACATGGCGGGAGCGGCGCCGGAGGCGTGGTTGTTCGGAGAACGGAGAAACGGTTAGCCACCGATGGGGCACGATGGACACAGATGAAATGAAAGAGTGGTTTCTGTCTCTATCTGTGTACATCTGTGCCCCGGTGGCTGATATCTCTTCTCTTGAATGATCGTAACGATGATGAGCTTGAAGGGACATGCCGCATTGATCACCGGGTCGACCAAAGGCGTCGGCCGCGCCATCGCCGAGGCGTACGCGGCGGCGGGTGCGGACGTGCTGGTTCATGGGCGGTCGCCAGGCGCGGAAGCGGACGACGTGCTGGCGGCTTGTCGCGCATCGGGCGTGAAGGCAGAATTCATCGCCGGCGACCTGTCGCAGCCGGAAGGGGACCGTCCGCTGTTCGATGCCGCGCTTCGTGCCATGCCCCACCTCGACATCCTCGTCAACAACGCCGGACAATTCTTCGACCTGCCGTTCGAGGAGATGACGCGCGACCGGTTCGCGCACACGATGCGGCTGAACGTCGAGGCGGGGTACTTCCTCACGCAGTCGTTCGCGAAGCACTTCATCGCCCGCAATGTCGCCGGGCGAGTGCTGTTCATCGGATCAATTAACGGGCGGCTCGCGGAGCCGAACTCGACGGCATACGACACGTCGAAAGGGGCCCTCGAGATGATGGTGCGAACGCTGGCGGTCGCGCTGGCACCCAGGAATATCCGCGTCAACGGCCTCGCGCCGGGGCTGGTGAAGACGTCGCAGACGAGCTGGATCGATACGCGGCCCGAGCAGGCGCGGTGGATCGCGCACCACACGCCCAACGGCAAGATCCCCGGCGCCGACGTGTGTGGACCCGGTGCGGTATACCTCGTGAGCGACGAAGCCGAGCACGTCCACGGCCACATGCTGCTGATCGATGGTGGCATGAGCGCATGGCAGCACCCTGGCAGGGGGCCGTACACGTGAATTGTCACACGACCGGAATCACGATCATGCTGCTCGTTCTCGGGGCGACATCGCAACCAGCGCGCGACCTCCCACCGACATACGCTTGCGCCCGCACCGTTGCGAAAATCCAGATCGACGGCGCCCTGGACGATGCGGCGTGGGACTCGGCGGGATGGACCGAAGACTTCATCGACATCGTCGGCACGAGCAAGCCGCCGCCGGCGCACCGCACGCGGGCGAAGCTGCTGTGGGACGAGCAGTTCCTCTACGTCGCCGCCGAGATGATTGAGCCGCGCGTGGAGGCAACGATCCGTCAGCGCGACAAACAGCTCTACACCGAGCAGGCATTCGAGCTGTTCCTCGACCTTGGCGCCGACGGGCGGAACTACCTCGAACTCCAGATCAATCCGCTGAACACGGTCTGTGACCTGGCAATGGACAGGCCTTACCGCAAGAACGGTAAAGCAAGCGTCGCATTCGATCTGGACGGACTGCGCTGTGCCGGTCGCGTGCAGGGGACCGTCAACGATGCATCCGACGCCGATGGCGGCTGGACGATCGAGCTGGCACTTCCGTGGGCCGATATCAAGGCCCTGTCGGACGACACCGTTGCCCCGCCGCGCGAGGGGCAGCGCTGGCGCGCGAACTTTGCCCGCATGCGGCCCGACGATGCCCAACATCGCGAGGCCGCGGAGGCGCGGCGCGAGCTGTCGGTGTGGTCGGCCCAGGGCGCGATTAACTTGCACTTGCCCGAGCGGTGGGGTTGGGTCGAGTTCGTCGCGGCGAAGCCCGCCGACGCAAACCGCGCCGACGCAAACCGCGCCGACGTAAGCTCCCGCCGACGCAAAGCGCAGCGCGCCAAATGCTGGCGCCTCAGGAGCCGACGCGAAGCCGTGAAAGTCGAGCGTGACGCATGTTTGTTCCGTTTACCGCCGTTGTAGTCGATGTCGATCCGGTGAGCCGGCAGGAGATTTTCCGGGCGCTGGGCGCCAGCGGCGTCGCGGTGGCGTCGCAGCTCGATACGCTCGATCCGCTGCCGGCGATGCTCGGGCGAAATCCTGCCCCGCCACAGCTGGTCATCGTGAATCTCGATTCCAACGCGCGCGAAGTCCTCCGCCGCGTCTCATCGCTCGTGCGCAAGTTCCCGGCGATGCACTTAATCGCGCTGTCGCGCGCCGCGACAGCGGAGCTGCTCATGGATGCGATGGACGCCGGCGTGAAGGGTTTCGTGCCGCTGCCGCTCGACCGCGCTCGGCTCATGGCGGCGATCGAGCGGCTCCGGGAGGGCGAATCGGGCGATCGCCGGGCGCGGATCATCCAGTTCGTCCCCACGATTGGCGGGTGCGGCGCGACGACATTGGCCTGCGGCGTCGCGGCGGCGCTGGCGAAGCTCGGAAAGACGATCATTATTGACCTCGACCTCGTCCGCGGCGCTGTCGCCAATGGATTCGACGTCCGCCCCCGGCAGTCGATTGCGGACGTCGCGGGAACCGCAGTGCTGGACAAAACGAGGCTCGACGCAGCACTGGCAGTGCAGCGCGAGACCGGCCTGGCGGTGCTCGCGCGGCCGGATGCGCCCGAGGACGCGCAGGGCGTGACGCCCGAGGGGCTGACGAACGTACTCGAACTTGTTGGCAGCGCATTCGACTTCGTCGTGATCGATTCGACGATGAGTCTCGACCCGCTGCACACCGCCGCAGCGCGGGCGGCCGACGTGAACGTGCTCGTGATGCAGCTCAGCGTTCCCAGCGCAAAAAACACGGAGCGCTACCTGCACGCCCTGCGCCGCATGGGCATCGACACGGACGCGACCTCGCAAATCGTGGTCAACCGCTTTACGCCGGAGCGCGCGGACATTCAGCCAGGCGAGATCGAGCGGGCCCTGGGGCTGAAGGTCGCCTGGACGCTGCCCAACGATTTCGCGACCGCGATGGGTTCGATCAATTTCGGCGAGCCTGTGACCCAGCGATCACCGCGGACGGAGCTGAGTCGATCGATCGTCGGACTGGCGCAGCTGCTCGCGGGGCGCGCTGAAGCCGCCGCGCAAGCGGTGCCCCAGGTGCCTCACCAGGTTCGCTCGCCGACGTAGACCGGCTCCCGCTCCCACGACGCGCGAGCCGCCCGAGCTTTGGCCGAGATGAAACGCATCATCACGAGATTGTCCGCGTGCGCCGTCGGCGCCGCCCGATGGCCGTGCCGGATCCGGGCAGAATCCAGCGGCTCCCAGCCGCAGACAGCGTAGAAGCGCCGTAGCGGATCGCCGCAGAAGAGCATGGCAAGATCGGCGTGACTTGGCCACTGGATTCGGACGTAGGAGTGGATCTGCGCCGCGACCTCGCGCGGAACCTCGGGCTTGGGATACATGTGCACGGTGGTCATCCTGCCCCCTCGCTGGGTGCTTGGAAGGGAGCTGACGCTCTCAGCCCTTCACCCTCCGCAAGTTCTCCCGGAGGGAGAAGGGACCAGAGGGAATCACCGTTCTCACCTTCTCCCCGACTGCCGTGAAGAAAGGACAAGAGCGTCAGGCGAGAATGCCATTGACGACATGCCCTGCGACGTCCGTCAGCCGGAAACTGCGGCCTTGGAACTTGTACGTGAGCTTTTCGTGGTTCACACCAAGCTGATTGAGGATCGTGGCGTGCAGGTCGTGGACGTGGACGACGTTTTCGACGGCGGCGTAACCTAAGTCATCGGTGCTGCCGTGGGTGATGCCGCCCTTGATGCCGCCTCCGGCCATCCAGATGGAGAACCCCTTGATGTGGTGGTCGCGGCCGTCGCCCTGGGCCATCGGCGTGCGCCCGAACTCGCCGCCCCAGATGACGAGCGTGTCGTCGAGCATGCCGCGCTGCTTGAGGTCCTTGATCAGCGCGGCCGACGGTTGGTCGACTTCGCCGGCGATGATAGGCATCTGCTCCTTCATGCCCGAGTGGTGGTCCCAGTCGCGGTGGTAGACCTGAATGAAGCGCACGCCGCGCTCGGCCAGGCGACGGGCGAGCAGACAGTTGGCGGCGAAGCTGCCGTCGGCGCCTTTGGTGCCATAGAGGTCGAGGACCTCCTGCGGCTCGTCCTTGATGTCCATGAGCCCCGGCACACTCGACTGCATGCGGAACGCCATCTCGTACTGGCTGATGCGCGTCGCGATTTCCGGGTCGTCGACGACGTCGTTGCGCATGTTGTTCAGTTTCTCGGCCGCATCGATCACGTCGCGCTGCATGCCGGCATCGACGCCGGCGGGATTATTGATGTAGTGGACGGCGTCGCCCTTGCCGTGGAAGCGGACGCCCTGGTATCTGCTCGGCAAAAAACCGCTGTGCCATTGGCGGCTGGCGATGGGCTGCATCTGGCCGGACTTGCCGGTGCTCGTCAGCACGACGAACCCCGGGAGGTTCTGCGATTCGCTGCCCAGCCCATACCACACCCAACTGCCCATGCTCGGACGGCCGGAGATGAGCGTGCCGGTGTTCATGAAGGTGTGGGCTGGATCATGGTTGATCGCCTCGGTCACCATCGAGCGAATGATGCAGATGTCGTCGGCGATCGAGCCGATGTGCGGGAACAGGCCGGAGATCTGCTGACCGCTCCTGCCGAACTGTTCGAACTTGACCTGCGGCGCGAAGCAGTTCAGCGCCTTGCCCTGAAGCTGCGCGATTGGCTGGCCTCTGGTGAACGACTCGGGCATCGGCTTGCCGGACATCTCGACGAGCTTCGGCTTGTAGTCGAGCGTCTCGAGGTGCGACGGACCGCCGGCCATGTACAGGTGGATGACGCGCTTGGCTTTGGGCGCAAAGTGGCGCGGATTGATGGCGCCGCCAGACAACGGTGAGACGGCGGAGCCGGCGCGGGACCCGCCATACAGCATCGACGGGTTGATCAGCGACGCGAGGGCGACGGAGCCGATGCCCTGCGCCGCGCCCCCAAGAAATGAGCGGCGGGTTTGTCGCAGCCTGTGGAGGTCGTGCATGTCCATGGGTACGCCTTTTGTCTTGCTCCCTCTCCCTCGAGTTACTGGGAAGAAGGAGGAATGTCGCTCTCACTGGCCGCGCCGGCTAATTCCTGGTGATCGTCTCGTGCAGGCGTCGGGGCATCAAACGCGAGCAAA
Organism: Tepidisphaeraceae bacterium; assembly: GCA_035936155.1. Lineage (GTDB taxonomy): Bacteria > Planctomycetota > Phycisphaerae > Tepidisphaerales > Tepidisphaeraceae > DASYWJ01. The sequence continues at coordinate 59,873 of DASYWJ010000119.1, forward strand.
CTCGGGTTCAGGAAAGTCCGCTGCCACCACGTGTACAGGCCGCGGCGGTAAAGCTTCTCTCCCTTGTCTGCTTCGTAGGTGCGCAGCGGGAAGTTGAGATAGTCCCAGTAGCCGGGGGGCTGGTACGGCTTGACGCTCGGCCCGCCGATGGTGGGGACGAGCAAGCCGCTGATGGACAGCGCGTTGTCGCGGACGAACTCCGCGTGCAACCGGAAGCGGCCCTGGCGGGCGAGCAGCCGGTTGAACGGGTCGATCTCCTCAAGCTCCTTCGTCGGTTTTGACCCCTGGCGATAGGTACCGCTCGTGACGATCTGCCGCACGAGGCGCTTCACGTCCCACCCATGCTCGATGAAGTCGATGGCGAGCCAGTCGAGCAGATCCGGGTGGGTCGGCGACTCGCCCTGGCTGCCAAGGTCTTCCAGGTCCTTCACCAGGCCGCGGCCGAACATCATCGCCCACACGCGGTTGACGAAAACGCGCGCCACGAGCGGGTTGTCGTGCGCGACCAGCCAATTCGCCAGCTCCAGCCGCGTCGCGCGCTGGCCCTTCACTTCAAGCTGCTTCAGGAAATGCGGCACCGCCGGCTCAACCACCTCGCCCGAGTCATCCTGCCAGTTCCCCCTCGGCAGCACGCGTGTGACGCGCGGCGGCCCGGAGACGGAGATCAACGTGCGCGGGATGGACTGCACGAGCACGTTCTTCTCAGCCTCAATTTCGACGAGCCTGGCCCGCGTCTCGGCCAGCAGCGGGGCGACAGTGCGGTAGTGGTGGGCAAGTGTCCGCTGCTGCGCATCCGAGCGCTTGTCGGGAGCGATCGAGGCGATCTGGCGCACGTCCTTCGGAAGGTCAATGTCAGCATCGGCCTTGACGGGATGTGGCGCATTGGTCACCGAGATGCGGAAGCGCCCGAGCACGTGTGACGATCCGAACGTGTGCTTGAGCGTGAACGTCAGTTTCAGCGGTGTGCCGTCCCCCAGCGGCTCGACAGTCTCAAACACGGCGTAGCTGCGCTTGCCAGCGCGGGGGAGAATCGCCCAGCCATGCTTGGGGTCGCCGTTTTCCCCGTCGATGGCGTAGGCGGCGGCGTACTTCTTGAGCGGAAGGGATTCGGCATAAGGGGTCTGCTCGACGGATGCGGTGGCGTTCTGCAACGCGATTGGCTGCGTCGTAGCAACTGATGTGGCGGTGACGGTGACTTGGATGGCAGCGATGCCAGGGGCAGCGCCTCCAGGCGGATGGCGGTGATGTCCTTCAGCGTTGTGGTGGCCGTCACCGTAAACGTCTCCGTCTCCGGGTTGGCGCCGGTGGCGAGGACTGACTTATCATCCTTGATCACCAGCGTCGTACCGTTCTCAGCCGACGCGTCCGACGGGAGCAGCATCGTCCACGGCGTCTTGTCCTCCGCGGCCAGCGAGCGCTCCCAGCGGGCCTGTGCCGCCACAAGCTCCGGTGTGGGGGTGTCAAGCGTTTGCTTCAGCGTTCTGATCTGGTGATCGAGCCGCGCGAGCTCCGCCGACTGCTTCTCGTCGGGGAGCATCAGCTCCGGCTCCGGAATGGAGATTGGGATCTCCTGCACGTCGGCTAAGAATGCGGCGAAGGTGTAGAAGTCCTTCTGGCTGAACGGGTCGTACTTGTGGTCATGGCACTCGCAGCAGGCCATGGTAGCGCCGAGCCACACGCTCGATGCGTTGCGGACGCGGTCAGCGGCGTACTTTGCGACATACTCCTTCGCCTGCGCGCCGCCTTCGCCGGTCGTCTGGAGCAACCGGTTGTAGCCCGAGGCGATCTTCTGCTCGATCGTCGCTTGCGGCAGCAGATCACCCGCCAACTGCTCGATCGTGAACGCATCGAACGGCTTATTCGTGTTGAACGCGTGGATGACGTAATCGCGATAAGGCGAAATCTGCCTCGGCTGATCGCCGTGGTAGCCGACGGTATCGGCATAGCGGACCAAGTCCAGCCAGTACACGGCCATCCGCTCGCCGTAGTGCGGCGAAGCAAGGAGGCGCTCGACGGCCTCGTCGTAGGCCGATGTGCTCGTTCCGTCAACAAATTTGGCAACTTCTTCCGGCGTCGGCGGAAGTCCGGTGATGTCGAACGACAGCCGCCGAAGGAGCGTCACCCGATCGGCCTCGGGCGACGGCGTCAGGCCCGCGGACTTCAACCCGGCGAGGACGAAGCGGTCGATGTCGTTCTTGGCAAAGCCGTCGTCTGCGACGGCGGGAATTTCCGGCTTCGTCGGCGCGATATACGACCAATGCCCCTTCCACTGTGCCCCTTCCTCGATCCACCGTTTGATCAGCGCGATCTGCGCCGGCGTGAGTCTCTTGTCCGTCTTCCTCGGCGGCATGACATCATCTTCGTCCTCGGCTGCGATGCGCTGGAGCAGCGCACTGTCAGCCGGCTTGCCGGGGACGACGATGGTCACTTCATCTGGCGTGCTGAACAGACCATCCTTCGTATCCAGCCGCATGTCGGCCTTGCGTTTGGCCTTGTCGGGGCCGTGGCAGGCGTAGCAGTTTTCAGACAGGATGGGGCGAATATCCCGATTGAAGTCGATCGGCGGCTGCGATTCAGCGAGCGCCGCCGGCGCGGCCAGCGCCAGAACCACAATCGCGACGTACGTGCTCCAAAGATTCATGCCGCCACATCATACCACGACGTGAGTAGGTAACGCTGATGAACCGTATACTCTCCAGCGTGAGCAGGCTGTTGACCACGCTGGCGATGCTATGCACCTGCCTCGATGGGGCGAGCCTGTCGGCGGGCGATTTCGACGCGTCCAAACTGCCCCCGCCGGCCGACCGGGCCGTCGATTTCGCCCGCGACATTCGCCCCATCCTCCAAAACAGCTGCCAAAGCTGCCACGGGCCAGAAAAGCAGAAGGGCCGCTTCCGCGTAGATGTGAAAGAGGTCTTCCTGAGGGGCGGCGATGAGCACGCACCGAACGTGCATGTTGGCAAAAGCGCGCAGAGCCCGCTGATCCACTTCGTCGCCGGCCTCGATCAAGACATGGAGATGCCCCAGAAGGGCGAAAAACTGACGGCGGAACAGGTGGGGCTGCTGCGCGCGTGGATCGATCAGGGCGCGACCTGGCCCGACGAGCTCGCCGGCGTCGTGGCGGAGAAGCAGACGCACTGGTCTTTCCGGCCCCTCGTGCGGCCGGACGTGCCGCAGCTCAACGGGACCGAGAACGTAATCGACGCATTCGTCCGCTCGCGGCTGGAGAAGGAACAGCTGACGCCTTCGCCTGAGGCGGACCGCCGCATGCTCATCCGGCGGGTGTCGTTCGATCTTGTCGGGCTGCCGCCGACGCCGGAGGAGGTCGCGGCCTTTATTGCTGACGAGCGGCCGGACGCGTACCAGCGGCTGGTGGAACGACTGCTGGCGTCGCCGCGCTACGGGGAGCGTTGGGCGCGGCACTGGCTCGATGTCGTGCGGTTCGCGGAGACGACCGGCTTCGAGGTGAACACGCCGCGTGAGAACGCCTGGCCGTACCGCGACTACGTCATTCGCTCGCTCAATGACGACAAGCCGTACGACCAGTTCGTCCGCGAGCAGCTCGCGGGCGATCTGCTCGGCGAAGACGCCGCGACGGGGTTCATCGTCGGCGGGTCCAATGACATGGTGAAGAGCCCCGACATCGTCCTGACGAGCCAGCAGCGCTCGGATGAGCTGCACGATATGGTCGCGACGACCGGTTCTGCGTTCCTGGGTCTCACCGTCGGCTGTGCGCGCTGCCACAATCACAAGTTCGACCCGATCCCGCAGACGGACTACTTCGCGATGACGGCGGTGTTCGCCGGCGTGCAGCATGGGGAGCGGCGGCTTCGCGAGCCGGACTACGAGCAGCGCTTGAAAGAGGCCGAGAAGCTCCGGCAGCGCGTCACCGCGATCGAAGGGAAGCTCACCCAATACGAGCCCCTGGCGGATCCAAATGCGGCGCGCGGGCACGGCACTGTCGACTCCGCCCGCCCGCCCGTGCACCCGCGGATGAATTCCGAGCGGTTTGTGCCGGTGAAGACCAGGCGGGTGCGGTTTACGGTCAGCGAGACGACCGGCCTCGAGCCGTGCATCGATGAACTCGAGGTGTACACCCCCGACGGTCGTAACGTCGCGCTGGCCAGCGCCGGCACGCGCGCGACGGCCTCGAGCGAGTACCCCAACTCAGCCATCCACAAGATCGTCCACGTCAACGACGGGCAGGTCGGCAACAACCGCAGCTGGATCTCCAGCGAGACGAGCAAGGGCTGGATCGAGCTGGAGTTTGCCGAAGCCGTCGTCATCGACAAGGTCGTCTGGGGCCGCGATCGCGAGGAGAAATTCAAGGACCGGCTGGCGACGAACTACCGCGTCGAGGTCGCGCAGGGGGAAGAGGACTGGAAGCTCGTCGCGTCGTCGGCGGATCGCGAAAAGTACGTTCCCGGCAGGGAATACTCGCCGGTCCTCGCGTTGAGCCGGCACGATGCGCAGACGAGGGCGCTGCTGCGCGATCTGCTCGATGAGCGCGCGCGCCACGAGCGGCGTATCGCCGAGCTGACGACCGAGCCAATGGTCTACGCCGGCGCGTTCACAGCGCCCGAGCCGACGCACCGGCTGCACCGCGGCGACCCGATGCAGAAGCGCGAGGTCGTTCAGCCGGGCGGGCTGTCGGTCGTTCCCGTCCGGTTCCAGCGGCCGTCGCAAGCGGTGGAGGCGAGTGAGGATCAGCTGCGCCGGCTGGCGCTGGCCGCATGGATCACGGACGCGAACCATCCGCTTACCGCGCGGGTCATGGTCAATCGGATCTGGCAGTACCACTTTGGCAGAGGCCTCGTCGAAACGGCCAGCGACTTCGGCGCGAACGGCGCAACGCCCTCGCACCCCGAGCTGCTCGATTGGCTCGCCAGCGAATTCATCGCCACCGGCTGGAGCATCAAGTCGATGCACCGGCTGATCGTGAACTCGGCGACATACCGCCAGGGGAGCGCGGCGCGACCGGATGCTATGGTCATCGACGCAGGCTCTGCGCTATTGTGGCGCTATCCCCCACGCCGGCTCGAAGCCGAGCCCATCCGCGACACCATCCTCGCCGTCAGCGGCAAGCTCGACCTGCGCATGGGCGGCCCCGGCTTCTCGGTCTTCGAGCCGAACGACAACTACGTCCGTGTGTACAACCCGAAGAAGACCTTCGGCCCTGCCGAGTGGCGGCGGATGATCTACATGACGAAGGTACGCATGCAGCAGGATGCCACGTTCGGCGCCTTCGACTGCCCCGACGGCGGCCAGATCGCCCCGAATCGCACCAGCAGTACCACACCGCTGCAGGCGCTGAACCTGCTCAACAGTGAGTTCGTTCTGCAGCAGGCTGAGTTCTTTGCCGAGCGGCTGAAGCGTGAGCAGGGGGATGACGTCACGAAGCAGGTCCGGCGGGCGTTTGCGCTGGCTTTCAACCGTGAGGCGAGCGGCGAGGAATTGTCGGTCGCGACGAGTTTCGTTCAGCGGGAAGGGCTGACAATGTTCTGCCGCGCCCTGCTGAACGCGAACGAGTTCGTGTACGTCTACTGAATGTGTAGCACCGTTTTGTAACCCGTGCATCTGATCGACGGCACGGGTGATAAAGTTACAAACCCCCTGCTACGAGAAACGAATGAACGACCTGACCCACACCGGCCGACTGCTGATGAATCGCCGGGGCTTCCTGCGCCTCGCCAGCTCCGGCCTCGGCGGCATCGCGCTGACGACGCTGCTCGCGGAGCAGGGGCTGCTCGCCGCCGAAGCTGCTCACAGCGGGCCGGTGCGTCCGGAGTGGTCGCCGCAGGCGCCGCTCGCGCCGCGCAAGCCGCACTTTGCGCCCAAGGCGAAGAACGTGCTCGTCATCTTCTGTTCCGGCGCGTGCAGCCACCTCGATACCTGGGACTACAAGCCGCAGCTCATCAAGCACCACGGCAAGCCATTGCCGGGCGCCGATAAGCTCATCACGTTCCAGGGCGAGAATGGGAACCTCGTGCAGAGCCCCTGGCAATTCAAGCCTCGCGGGCAGTCGGGAAAAATGGTTTCCAACCTCCTGCCCAACCTCGCTGAGCTTGCGGATGACATGTGCTTCATTCACTCGATGACGGCCAAGTCCAACACGCACGGCCCGGCCGAGAACCAGATGGCGACTGGGTTCACGCTCGACGGCTTCCCGAGCATGGGCGCGTGGGTAAGCTACGCGCTGGGCAGCGACAATCAGAGCCTGCCCGCCTTCGTTGCCATCCCCGACCCGCGCGGCGTTCCGCAGACGGGGCCGAACCACTGGAACGCAGCCTTCCTCCCGGCTGTCTTTCAGGGCACGCCTTTCAGCGCGGACAAGCCGATCCCGAACCTGGCCACCCCGGACAGGATCAAGGCCGGCTCGGAAGCGGCGACGCGCGACCTGCTGAAGTTCCTCAATGACAAGCACCTCGAGCAGCACCCCGGCGACACGGACCTGGGCGCACGTATCGCCAGCTACGAGCTGGCCGCGCGGATGCAGCTGAGCGCCGCGGAAGTGAATGACTTCTCAAAGGAGTCAGCCGCCACGCTCGAAGCCTACGGCGTGAACGACGCCAACAAGAACAAGGCCGGTTTCGCGAAGAACTGCCTGCTCGCCCGCCGCCTCGTCGAGCGCGGCGTGCGCTTCGTGCAACTCTTCAACGGCTCGTACGCCATGGGCGAGGGCGTCGGCAACTGGGACGGGCACAAGATGCTCAAGGACCAGTACGAAACCCACGCCCCGATCCTCGACCAGCCGGCGGCGGCGCTCTTGAAGGACATGAAGTCGCGCGGACTGATGGAGAACACGCTGGTCGTGTGGGTGACGGAATTCGGGCGCATGCCCACGTTCCAGCTGGGCGCCAACGGGCGCGACCACAACCCCAAAGGATTTACCGTGTGGATGACCGGCGCGGGCGTCAAGCGCGGGTTCAGCCACGGCGCCACCGACGACTTCGGCTACGAGGCCGTCGACAAGGTCGCAACGATCTACGACCTGCACGCCACGATCCTGCATTTGCTCGGCCTCGACCACGAGCGACTGAGCTTCTATCACAACGGTATCGAACGCCGCCTGACCGATGTTCACGGGCATGTGATCGAGGATATCCTGGCCTGACGCTGAGCACTTTTGCCTGGGGTTCCCTGGTATGCTGTCGCGGGTTCGACAACGGTTACGTGAGCAGCCCGATCGTTCGTTCGCGGTCCCAGCCGTCGGCGGCAATAGCGGTGGCGAGGGTGGCGCTTTGCAGCATCATCGTCCGCAGCTCGCGGGCCATCTTCATCGCTTCTTCGCTGCCGTTGAGGCTCGTTGAGGTGAAGATGCCCTCCATCGCGGTGGCGGCGTCGCCCAGGCGCGGGCGGAGCTCCTGGTTCTGGAATGTTTGAATCTTCGTCTTCAGCGCGGCGACTGTTTCCTTCGCCGACTCCAGCGCACGGCGGGCGTTGGCGACGTCGGAGCGCTCGCCGGTGGAGGTGTCGAGGGGCTTGCGCCGGGCGACGTCTGCGAGCGAGAGTGTTCGGCCGTTCACGACGATGCGCCCAAGCGCGTCCAGCGCCACCCGGTCGAGCTTCAGCGACGCCGTCTTTTTCGACGATTTCCCCGCCACAAGAACGCCGTTGCCGTCGAGCAGCGGCTCGCCCGACGCTGAAGTGACCTCGGCGGCCGTCGTGCGGATTTCCTCGAGCAGCGTCTGGATTTTCGCCTGGTTGTCGCGTCGCGTGCGCCGGCCGGCGCCGGACCTGCCATTGGCGGCGGCCAGCGCGTCGGCTTCGCTGAGCAGCTCGTCGATGTGCGTCAGCGCCGTGAAGGTGTTTCCGCCGCCGTCGTAGGCGTCCTGCAGCGCGACCCGTTCGTCGTCCACCGCGCGGGCGACGCGCTCGATGCCGCCGGCGTCCAGTCGGACAATATCGTCCCACGCCGCCGACGCCGCCCCGCGCAACCCCAGCCGCCGCAGTGCTTCCTCAGGCGTCGTGAGCTTCTCCGCCTTCGCCGACACGGCGCTGGCGAGCGAGGCACTTAAGTTGCTGGAAATGCTGGACATTTTCAAGCGCCTGTATAGCCCCTCGCCGGCGGTTTTGCCATGACGGCCTGCCGCCCGCATTCCCGCCCGCTTGAACGCGCGGGATACGTGCAATACCTTAAAGGGCAAGAAACCTCAGCAGGAGTATTCAATGCGCAATCGGCTCGTCATTATCGCACTACTCGTCGTCGGAGCGGTGTACATCATGATCGCGTCCAACCCGCCCGCCGGCCAAGTCACGGCCGACTCCGGCGCCGCGGAAGCAATTTCCGACGGGGGGCAGCCGGAGACGATGGCCGACGGGGACGTGAGCAAAGAGAAGAAGCAGTACGACAAGCCTCCGGAGATGAAGATCGATCCCAACAAGAGCTACACGGCCACGATCGACACGACGCAGGGGAAGATCGTCCTCGAGCTGTTCGCCAAGGACGCGCCCAAGACGGTGAATAATTTCGTGTTCCTGGCGCGTGATAAGTTCTATGACGGCATCGTGTTCCACCGCGTGATCCCCAACTTCATGGTGCAGGGGGGCGATCCCACCGGCACGGGCAGCGGCGGCCCGGGCTACACGTTCGAGGACGAGGTACGCGACAACCCCCGCAAGCACCAGGTCGGGTCGCTGAGCATGGCCAACTCCGGGCCGAACACCAATGGCAGCCAGTTCTTCATCACCCACGTGAAGACCGACTGGCTCGACGGCAAGCACACCGTCTTTGGCCAGGTCAAGGAAGGCCAGGACGTCGTGAACAAGATCCAGAAGGGCGACAAAATCAAGACGGTGACGATCGAGGAGAAGTGATGCCCGCTGCGCGGAACTGAGCGCCAAATCGGCGCAGCGCGACGGTCGTCGCCAGCGTGTGGCGCAATGACGATAGGTGCGCGACAGCTTTTCCCCCGCACCTGCCGATAAAAACGCGCGCGGCAGCGGCGCGATTGCGCGGCTCAACCGTTACCGTTGATACGGACGATTTTATTTGCAACGCCTGAATGCTTGGTTTAGAGTGCCGCGCCAGGGCGGAGATAAGATCACGCCGGGATGGCAGTTGGGGCGCAAACACAGCCCTGCGGGACGGATGCCGCAAGCTGGCCAGACCGCCGGATCTGTACCCGCAAAAGTGACAGCGATCGGAAGCCGCATTGCGACGCGCGACCTCTCGGTATAGTCGCCGGCCAGGGCTCCGAAGTTTCACGACATCGAGTGATTTCGCACCAGGGTTTATCCAGACCGGTTCTCCCGCGCATGCCCCGACGATCCCCCAGCAGCCGGCCACCCGAATTCGTACGCCTGGCGCGACCGCGCCGCTGGTGCGCACGACGGGCGGCCGCGATGCCGATGGTCGCTCGTCGACGCGCGAGTTTTTTGCCGGGCGCGGTGGCACGCGCGCCTGGAGGACAGTGTTAAGGAGGAACGACGTGTTCTTCAGCAGCAATTGCCCCGCCGGTTCCATTTGCACGACCGACGCTTCGAGCGCCTCGTCCTCCCCCAACCACAAACCGATTGATCCCCGCATGCGCCGCCGACAGATGGCTGCGCTGGCGCTGGCCGTCGCAATGGCGGCGCCCACGCTGCATGCGCAGCAGGGGGCCGCGCCGCCGCTGCTCATCGACGCCGCCGTCGCCGAACAGCGTGCCGCCGGCAACGATGCACCTGTTGCCCCCGCGCCCGCAGCGCCGGGCGACGGGACGGACAACGTCATTCTCGCCCAGGCGCAGACGGCATCGCCCGCCGAGGCGCTGAAGCAGGGGCAGGAGCAGTTCAAAGCCGGGGAGTATGAGGAGGCGCTGTCGACGCTACAGGCGATCGACGCTGCGTCCCTCTCGGAACGCGAGCGCCGCACGCTCAATGAGGTGCTGAGCGATGCCGAAGCCGCCGCCGCCCAGCGCCGCGCCGCCCGCGCGGCATTCGAGCAGGGGCAGGCGGACCTGAATGCAAATAAGCCTGGCGCGGCCGCGAAGCATTTCCGAAGCGCCGCCGATAACAAGTACGCCGACAAGGGCACGCGGAGCAAGGCCCGCGAGCAGCTGGCGCTGGCCGAGTCGATGCGCAAGAGCATGGCCGGCGATATGAAGCGGCAGTACGCCCAGGCGGTGGCACAGTACAAGAAGGGGAACCTTGCCGAGGCGCGGGCGACTTTCCAGTCGTTGGCGGAGAACGGGTACAAGCCCGGCGCGTTCCAGAAGCCGCCGCAGGAATATGTCCGCGACATCAACCGGAGGATTGGCGCTCCGGAAGATGCAACCGCCGAAGCGCCCGCCGCGCCGACTGACGCAGCTCCCGCCCCCGCGGAGGCTGCGCCGCCGGATGGGGCGGCGCCCGCGCCGTCCGAAGAGGTTGCCGCCGCGCCCGCCGACGCGCCCCCGGCTGAAACTGAAGCGCCCGCACCCGAGGAAAAGACCGCCACCGGCACGACCATCAGCCCCCGCCGCGCCTATCAGCGCGGGCGCGAGCAGTACCGCAGGGGTGACTGGATCAACGCCCGCAAGAACCTTGAGATCGCTCGCGACGCGGGGTACCGGCCCGGCCTTTTTGAAGACAAGCCGTCGGAAATTCTCGCCCGGATGGACCGCAAGGAACAGGCCGACGCCGCCCGCGCGGCGCGGCGCGCGGAGATGATGGCGCAGGCCGACGCGGCCCGTCAGCCGTCGGCGCAGGCTGCCCCGGAAACCACCCCGGCAGTCCCCGACGAATCGGCGCCGGCGCCCACGGTTGCGCAGACAACGCCAACGGACGCGCCCGCCGACCGCACGTCGCCGCAGCAGGAATTGGAATCGACAGCGCAGCTTCAGCCCATCCAACGTGAACAGAACGCCGCCGAGGCCCGCGCGCTTGTCGAGCAGGCCCGGACCGCGCAGCAGGCGCAGCGGTACGGAGATGCGCTGGAGCTGTACGCAAAGGCTCAAGCGCTCGACCCGAACAACCAGCAGGCCGCCGCCGGGGCGCGCGAGATGTCCGCGCTGACCGGCCGGGTCGGCGCTGGGGGCGGCGGGGGGCTCCTCCAGCGCGAAGAAGAGCGCATTCGCCTGGCCCAGCAGGAAATTCGCTACACAATCCAGCAGGAGCTGGCAAATGCCCGGGATGCGATCGCCGCAGATGACTTCGATCGGGCCCGTGCCGCTGTCGAGCGGGCCCGCGTGGCGCGCAACCTCAATCCACAGATCTTCCCCGAGGCCGAAAACCGTGCGTTCCAGGCCTCGATCGACCAGACGGAGCTCGCGGTCAACAGGGCCGCGACCCAGGCCCAGGCCCGACAGATGGCCGAAGATACGGCTCGAATCCAGAAGGAAATCGCCGACCAACGGGAGCGCGAAGCCGAAGATCGCCGTCGCACCGTCGCCGACCTCACGGCCACCGCCAATCGGCTCGTCAACGAGACGCGCTACGCCGAAGCGCTCGGTGTCATCGACCAAATCCTCGTACTTGAGCCGACGAACGACTACGCAACCGGCGTTCGGCCGCTCGTCGAGGACAAGGCGCATTTCCAGGAGCAGCGCCGCTACCGCGAAGAGCACAGCCGCCAGTTCACGAAGCAGCTCAATGCCGCGGAAGAAAAGAAGATCCCGTACGACGACATCCTGCGCTACCCCGCGAACTGGCCCGACATCGCCGAGCTGCGCGAGCAGACCACGGCAACGGAGCTGGGCGGTTCCAGCGCCGACCAGGCGACGCAACTGCTGCTCGAGCGACGGCTGCCCGAGCTTAAGCTCGACGCCGTCCCGTTCAGCGACGTCATTGACGCGCTGCGCGACCTGACAAACGCGAACATCTTCGTCAACTGGCGCGCTCTGGAGGCCGAAGGCGTGGACCGCGCCGCGCCGGTGACGGCCCGGCTCCGGGACGTCCGCTTCTCCAAGGCGCTGGACACGATTCTCGCCGACGTCGGAGGCGGCACCGTCACCCTCGGCTACACCATTGACGAGGGCGTCATTACCATCTCGACGGTAACTGACCTGGCGCGCAACACGCTGACCCGTGTGTACGACATTCGCGATCTGATCATCGAGATCCCCGACTTCATCGATGCGCCGCAGTTCCAGCTCCAGAGCTCGCAGACGAGCGGCGGCGGCGGGGGCGGCGGCGGCGGGCAGAGCCTCTTCGGGGGCGGCCAGTTCGGCGAAGAAGGCGACGAGACCGAGCGCGAAGCGCTCATCACCGAAATCACCGAGCTCATCCAGGAAACCGTCGACCCCGAGAGCTGGCGTGAAGCCGGCGGCTCTGTCGGCTCCATCCGCGTGCTCGGCGGCAACCTCATCGTCAACCAGACGCCTGAGAACCACCGTTCACTTCAAGGACTGCTGGAGCAGCTCCGCGAGAGCCAATCCATCCAGATCACCATCGAAGCCCGCTTTCTCACCATTCAGCGGAATTTCCTCGAAGATATCGGTGTTGATGTCGATTTCGTCTTCAACACTGACGCCGACCCGGACGACAAGCTCGGGCCGATCCCAGTCAGCAACAATTCGCTGCTGTTCACGTCCAATCCTATCACGGGCATCCCCGGCTCGATTGGGCAGATCTCTCCGGGCACGCAGGACCCCGACGACCCGCTCTCCACCGGAATCGGCTCGCTGGGCCTCTCCGGCACCTATCTCGACAACTTCGCCGTGCAGTTCCTGGTCCGCGCGACGCAAGCGCAGTCACACTCGACGGTCGTAACCGCACCCCGGGTCACTCTGAGCAACGGCCAGCGCGGCTATGTCGTGGTCTCGACTCAGACGGCCTATGTCAGTGACCTTGAACCGGTCGTCGGCACCCGGTCGGTCGGCTTCGATCCCACGATCGCGATCATCGAGTCGGGCATCCTGCTCGATGTCCAGGGGACGGTCAGCGCCGACCGAAAGTACGTAACGCTCACGCTGCGGCCGACACTGTCGCGCTTGTCCGACCTCCGTACCTTCACGGTGCAAAGCGCCGCACAGGTCACAGGCGACGACGACGACGACCTTGGACCAATCGGCACGGGCATCGCGACGGCGGTCGTGCAGCAGCCGATCGTGGAAAACACGCTGGTGCGCACCACGGTCGTCGTCCCTGATGGCGGAACGCTGCTGCTGGGCGGCCAGACCCTCGCCGGCGAGGTCGAGCGCGAGGCCGGCGTTCCTGTGCTCTCGAAGATCCCGTTCCTCAAGCGGCTGTTCACCAACCGCTCGACGGCCAAGGACGAGCAGGTCCTGCTGATCCTCGTCAAGCCGACTATCATCATCGCCAGGGAGCAGGAGCGCAAGCAGTTCCCGGTGCTGAGCACGCGGGTCGGCCAGTAACGAAGAAACCGTCTGCTCCTCAGCTGAAACCGAACCGCCCCGAGGCGTTGCCTTGGGGCGGTTTTCACTTCAAACTCGCACAAAATTGAGCCCGCGCCGCTTGAAACGGCATGGGTGTGCTGATAAAGTGCTCCGCCCTCGTTTTGGAGGGAGATTCCCTGTGCAGAGGTCGAGTTATGCCACGCGTTTGCTATTTCACCGGTAAGAAGACAAGCTTCGGCAAGCAGATCACGCACCGCGGCAAGGCGAAGTATCTCGGCGGGGTCGGTACGAAGGTGACGGGGGTTACGGCGCGCAAGTTCAAGCCGAACATCCAGAAGGTTCGCGCGTTGGTGGACGGCAGGATCGTGCGCATCAAGGTCAGTGCCAAGGCGATCCGCAACGGCATGGTGGTCAAGCCGGTCCGTCGCAAGCGCGAATCCGCGGCTGCTTGAGCAAACACAAAAATCGGGAAGCACGAAGTTCTGAAACATTCAGATAGCTCAGGAAGAAGCTCCAAGCGGACATCCCCGTTTGGAGCTTCTTCGTTTCAATGGCCGCCTCTTTCGGATTTTCGTGGTTCGTGCGTAGAATTTCTTACGATGCCGGACCCCCCGCCCACCATCACCCCCGATGACGTGAAGAAGGTCGCGATTCTCGCCCGCCTGTCGCTCGACGACAGCGATCTCCCGCGCCTGGCCGGGCAACTGGAATCAATCCTCGGATACGTCAAGAAGATCGGGCAGATCGATATGACCGGCGTGGAGCCGCTCGCCCATGCGCTGCCGCTGAAGAACGTGCTGCGCGACGACGTCCCGGGACCCGCCTTGCCGCTTGAGAAGGTTCTCCAGAACGCCCCCGACGCCGAACCGCCTTTCTTCAAGGTTCCCAAAGTCATTGGTGGCGAAGAGGACTCGGCGGGATAACCCCGCTGCGCGGCGGCGCGAAATCCCAAGGACGAAGCCCGAAATAGGCCCCAAGCGCAAAGCGAAAAAGTCTGATCAAGGCGTGCTTGCCGCGCCTTCTGACGCCATGTCCACGTTCGTGCTCGAAACAGATCGGCTGATCCTCCGCCATCTCGAGTGGTCGGACCTCGACGCGCTGCACGCGATCCTGTCTGATCCGGACGTGATGCGCTATATCGGCAACGGCAGGGCGAAGTCGCGCCAGCAGACGGAGCGGCTGCTGGGTCTGTGGATCGCGGACAACGAGCGGGCGTGGGACGAGCACACGCTGGCACGCGTGCCGCAGCTGCGCCGGGCGATCGAGCGCGACGCGCATCTGTCCCTGTGGGGGACGGTCGAAAAGCGCACGAAGCAGCTCATCGGCCGCTGTGGTCTGCTTGCGTGGGATCTGGAGGGGCGGAAGGAAGTGGAGGTCGGATACGTGCTTGCCAAGTCTCACTGGGGGAGGGGCTACGCAACGGAGATCGCCGGGGCCATCCGCGAGTACGGGTTTGGCCGACTGGGATTTTCGCGGCTGATCTCGCTGATCCAGCCGGGCAATGTCGCGTCGCAGCGCGTCGCGTTGAAGACCGGCATGCGGCACGAACAGGACGTGAAGGTGGGGGAGATTCCGGCGATGCTGTTCGCGGTGGAGCGGGGCGGGGCGACGGAGGAAAAAAAACGACTATCAGAAGGCGTATGAAGTAGATCAGGGCTCCATTCCGATCCTACTCCTGCTCCTGGTCCCACTCCTACTCGTCCGTCTTTCTCCCCTTTGACTTTCCTGCCGTCACTCCTAGGCTTTTCCCCTCGCATGTTGTCCTTCGACACGCTCATTACCGCGCGCGACGCCATCAGGAATCGGGACATCTCCGCGACGGAGCTGACCCGCCAGGCGCTGGCCAGGATTGCGGAGGTGGACCCGGCGATCCAGGCGTTCAATAGCTCCGACGCCACCCGCGCGCTGGTCATCGCCAAGGAAGTGGACGACGGCTTGCGCGACGGCCCGCTGGCGGGGGTGCCGATCGCAATCAAGGACAACCTGTGCACGGCGGTGGGCACGACGACTTGCTCGTCGAAAATGCTGGAAAATTTTCGCGCGCCGTATGATGCGACGGTCATTCAACGGCTCGAAGCGGCCGGCGCGGTTCCCATCGGCAAGACCAACCTCGATGAGTTCGCGATGGGCAGCTCGACGGAGAACAGCGCTTTTCGCATCACGCGCAACCCGTGGGACGCGGAGCGGATTCCCGGCGGCAGCTCCGGCGGCAGCGCCGCGGCGCTGGCGGCGGGCATGTGCTGCGCGGCAATCGGCTCCGACACCGGCGGGAGCATCCGCCAGCCCGCGGCGCTGTGCGGCGTCGTCGGGCTGAAGCCGACGTATGGCCGCGTGTCGCGCTATGGGCTCGTCGCCTTCGCCAGCTCGCTGGACCAGATCGGGCCCTTCGGCTGGACGGTCGCCGACAACGCGCTGCTGCTGAGCGTGATCGCCGGTCACGATCCGAAGGATTCGACAAGCGTTAATGCGCCGGTGCCGGACTACCTTTCGGACCTCGACCGCCCGATCGAGGGCCTGCGCATCGGCATTGCGCGCGAGTACCAGCTCGAAGGGACGGACCCGCAGGTCAACGCCGCCGTCGATCGAGCGGTTGAGATCTATCGACAGATGGGCGCAACGATTGTCGAGATCTCGCTGCCGCACACCGAATACGGGATTGCCGCGTACTACATCATCGCGCCGTGCGAGGCGTCGAGTAATCTGGCGCGCTACGACGGCGTCCACTTCGGCCACCGCACCAGCGAGCCGGTGAGGGACATCGTCGAGCTGTTCTCGCGCAGCCGCGCGGAGGGATTCGGCGACGAAGTGAAGCGGCGGATCATGATAGGCACATATGCTCTGTCCAGCGGCTACTACGACTCGTACTACATCAACGCGCTTCGGATGCGGAGCCTGATCACGCAGGACTTCACCAATGCATTCAAGCAGTGCGACGTGATCCTCTCCCCGACAAGCCCCATTCCGGCCTTCAAGATCGGCGAGAAGAGCGGCGGCGATCCGCTGCAGATGTACCTGTGCGATGTGTTTACCGTGACGTGCAACATTGCGGGCATCGCCGGGATCAGCATTCCCTGCGGCTTCACTCAAACCACCGCGCCCGCCGGCTCGACCGAGCCGGCCAAGCCGCTGCCCATCGGGTTGCAACTGCTCGGCCCGGCCTTTGGCGAAGAGAAGCTCTTCCGCGCCGCCCGCATGTTCGAAAGCGCGACGAACTGGCACAAGCGGCGTCCGACATTCGAGGGCGTCACGACTCCAACGACGGTGCCGACCACCCCGCGGTAGTCGAACCAACTGACAAGTTTAAAGAGCCCTCATCGCAGCCCCGGTCGCAAGACCGGGGGAGGGTGCGTCCTCCACGGCGAACCGGGCGACCCAGCGCACCTCCCCCCGGTCTTGCGCCCAGGGGGCGGCGAATTCATAGGAGCGATCGCTTGCGCGCATTCCCCACGTCTTTTTCCCGTTTGCGCGATCGACTGGTATCATGCTGCGCGCGTGGAGGCTCTGTCAGACAAGCCTTGCCCAGCCGTATCCCCCAGCGCCCGCCGACCCGCCGTTCTCGTCGCGGCGCTTCTCATGATCGGCATCGCACTGCACGACGTCGTACCCCATTGGCCGGTGCTGTGGATCGTGCTCCTCGCCGGACTGCTCGGAGCGGTGCTGCTGACTTTTCGGCGCACGCACTTCAGCTGCGCCCTCGTCGCCATCGCGACACTTATCACCGGCATCGCCCTGGCGCAGGCGGCTGCTTTTCATTACCCGCGCGACCACGTCAGCGCTTTCGCCGGCGACGAGCCGCGGCTGGCGATGGTGGAAATGAAGCTGATCGAGCCGCCGCGGATCATCACGACGCCGCCCGGTGTGCGGCGGCCGTTGCCACCCAAGCAGGTGACGACGGCGCGCGTGACGCGCATCAAAACGTGGAACGGCTGGATAGATGCCAGCGGCGACATGCTCGTGCAGATCCTCGTGCCGCACCCGCGGCTGACAGTGGGGCAGACGATCCGTGCGCTGGGAATGCTCCAGCGCCCGGCGCCGGCGATGAACCCGGGGCAGTTCGACTGGGCCACGTATTACCGCGAGCAACGCATCCTCGTATCGATGCAGATCCCGGAGATCGGCAACATCACGCTGCTGGGCCCACCGGATCCATCGGTGCTCGACAGGCTGCGCGAGAAGACGCGCCGGCTGCTGGCGATGGGGTTCTCGGAGAATCGCTTGCTCGACCACGCGCTCCTGCGCGCGCTGCTCCTGGGGGACCGGGATCCTGAACTGCGCGACGTGACGGAGCAGTTCAAGCGCACAGGCACGAGCCATCACCTGGCCATCAGCGGGATGCACGTCGCGGTGCTCGGTGGATTTGTGCTGCTCGTGTGCAGGCTGCTTCGTCTATCGCCGCGCTTGTCGGTCTGGACGATGACGATGTTCGTGGTCCTGTACGGCGCAGTCGCGCTCCCATCGCCCCCGGTCATCCGCTCCGTGCTGCTGTGCATCGCGTTTGGTTTCGGGCTGGTCATGCGCCGCTCGGTCGACGCGCTTCAACTGCTGGCGGTCAGCGTGCTGGCGATGCTCATCTATTACCCGCTGGACCTGTTCAACGCGGGGTTCCAGCTCAGCTTCGGCACGGTGCTGGCGCTAGTGGTGCTTACCGGAACGTTCCTTCAGTTCCTGCGCGATGAGTTGAAGGACGAGGATGCCGAAGCGCTGGCGAGGCTCCAGCGGCCGAGCTGGGCGGCGGCATGGTGGCGGTGGCAGGAGCGGGCGGCGCTGCGGGTGCTGGCAGCATCAATCGTCGCCTGGGTTGCGTCGATGCCGCTTATCGCGCTGCATTTCGAGCAGCTGAATACGTGGGCCGTCCTCGCCGGGATTCTCATCGCGCCCGTGGTGTTTCTCTCACTTCTGGGCGGGCTCTTCAAGGTCGTGCTCACACTGTTGTGGCCCGCACTTGCGGAATGGTGGGCGGTGATGGCGGCGACACCCGTCGGATGGATGCGCGGCATGGTCGAATGGCTCACCGTCCTTCCCGGTAGCGCCATTCCGCTCCCGGCGCCACCCATCTGGATCGTCTTTGCGTTCTATGCGCTGCTCCTGCTCGCCACAATGCCCTGCTCCCTGCCCACCCTGACGTGGGGCAAGCGCTGCGCCCCTATCACCGCCTGCGCGGCGCTGCTGCTGGCGCCATTTCACACTGAGATCGCGCAGCTCCAGCCCTCGCGGGACGAGCTGCGCGTCACGCTCCTGCACGTTGGCGCCGGCCAGTGCGCGGTCGTCGAGCCGCCGTCCGGGCGGACGGTCCTGCTCGACGCCGGCTCAACCAGCCTTTTCGACCTTGTGCCGAAATGCCTCGGCCCGTACCTCCGCCACCGCGGGCGGACGAACGTCGATACAGTGCTCATCAGCCACGCGAACTACGACCATTTCAGCGCCGTCGCCGAGGTCGCGGCGGCGTATGACGTGCGCGAGGTGATCGTCGGTGGACAGTTCCGCAAGCATGCGCGCGACAATCCTCCGGCCGAGGCGATGCTCAGCGCCTTGGATGCGATCGATCGGCCACCCCGCGCCGTCTCCCCCGGCGACGACCTGCCCCTCGGACGCGAAACCTCCATCCGCATCCTCTGGCCGCCAGCTTCTGCCACCGTCGACGCCAACAATGCCTCCGTCGTTTTCCGCCTGAGTCATGGCCACCGCTCCATCCTCTTCACCGGCGACATCCAGGATGACGGCATGCGCGAGCTGCTCAAGAACCCGGATGTGCTGAAGGCCGACATCCTCATCGCCCCGCACCACGGAAGCTCCGAGTCGCTCACGGATGCATTCATCGCCGCCGTCAATCCGTCGGCGGTTCTCTCATCCAACGACCGCACGCTCTCGCAAAAGCAGGTCCGGTTGGAGAGCTTCATCGGCGACTCCACTCTCTACCGCACACACCGCTGCGGCGCACTCACGATCACGCTCCACCTCGACGGCGGAATGCGAATCGAGCCGTATCTCAAGCCGGGATCGGAAAGCGGGCGCCGCTGATTGGTGGAGAGGCGCGTTCACTCCACCTTCACGACCACTGCCGTGATGTCATCGCGCTGGGGGTGACCCCTGGCAAAATCCTGAACCTCGCGATAGAGGGCGTCGACGATCGCCCGGGCGGGGAGCTCGCGGTGGCGGCGGACGATTTCGAGGGCCCGCTCAAATCCGAAGACGGTCCGGTCGGACGAGACGGCTTCGACGATGCCGTCCGTCAGCAGCACGATCAGATCGCCACCTTGCAGCGGGAGGGGCGCGTCGTGGGTGAACTTCGCCTCGGCCGCGACGCCCAGGGGCATTTCGGTGCTCGTCAGCTCCTCGCGGATATCGCCGTTGGAACCCAGGATGTAACCGGGCGTGTGGCCGGCGCTGGCATAGACGATCGAGCGGGAGGCGGGGTCGATGCGGGCGAAGATAAGCGTGACGAAATGCTCGTCGGCGGTGTCGGCGAGGATGGCAGTGTTCGCGCGGGTGAGGATCTCGCCGACGTCGCTGCAGGTCAGCGCCAGCGCGCGGAGGTAGGCGCGGGCGTCGGCCATCAGCAGGGCGGGGCCCATGCCGTGGCCGCTGACATCGCCAATGACGACGGCAAGCCCGCCGTGGAGCATGGGGATGAAGTCATAGTAGTCGCCGCTGGTCTCGCTCGCGGGGTAGGATGCTCCGGCGATGTCGAAGCCGGGCAGATCGGGTGAGGCTGAGGGGAATAGCCGCTGCTGGATCCGCCGCGCGACGCGCATTTCCGCCATCGCCGTCTGGTGTTCTTCAACCTGGCGGCTGAGCTGCCGCGTCCGGATGGCGCGGCGAAGCGAGGCGACGAAATAGTCGCGGTCGATCGGCTTCTGTATGAAGTCGTACGCCCCGCCACGCAGCGCCTGCACGGCCAAGTCATGCTCGCCGTGGCCGGTAATGAGCAGCGTCGGCGTCTCCGGGCATCGCGTCTTCACCTCGCCGAGCAAGGCCAACCCGTCCATGCCGGGCATTTTGATGTCGCTGATGATCGCGTCGTAGTCGGTTCGCGAGATGAAATCGAGCGCGCACGTGGCGGAGTCGCACGTGTCGATGGCGACCTCGCTCATGCGCAGCCGAAGCGCGTCCGGCAGCGCTTCAAGCAGGGCGGCATCGTCATCCACGATCAAGACCCGGGACGTGAACATGATCATTCAGCCCCGCCTTCCGTGGCCCTGGCGTCTTCCGCGGCCTTTGCGTCGTCGTCGGCGAGCGGCAACTGGATGGTGAAGGTCGCGCCCTCACCGGGGCGGGGCTTGAGGACAGAGATCGTCCCTTTGTGGTCCTTCACGATTCCATACGTGATCGACAGCCCCAACCCCGTCCCCTGGCCGACTTCCTTGGTCGTAAAGAACGGGTCAAAGATCCGCTGCTCCATGCCCTCGCGGATGCCGGGGCCTGTATCGGAGAATGTCAGTTCCACCGAGTCGCGAACGACTTTGGACCCAATCCACACGCGGCGTACCGTCGCGTCCTTCAGGGCGTCGCGCGAGTTCGCGAGCAGGTTGATGAAAACCTGCTCGAGCTGGATCGCGTTGGCCAGCACGCGCGGGTTGTCCGGCGTAAGTTCCAGCTTCACCTCGATCTGCCGGCCGCGCAGCTGCTGGTCCATGAGCGAGAGGGCCCGGTGAATGATCTCATTCACGCGCACCACCTCGCGGCTGGCCGGCGCCGCCCGGCCGAAGGTCCGCAGGTGCGAGATGATCTCCGTGGCCTTGTGCACCTGCCGCAACGCATTGTTCAGGTGTCGCTTGATCAGCTCGGGCGTGGCCATGTCCACTTCGAGCGCATCGATGACGTTTCCAATGAACAGCGCGATGTTGTTCAGCGGGTTGTTCAATTCATGGGCGACGCCTGTTGTGAGCTCGCCGAGTGTCGCGAGCTTCCCCGCCTGCACGAGCTGGGCCTGTTTCTCGCGCAGCTCTTTCTCGCGGCGCGTGATTTCGTCTGTCGTCTTCTGGAGGTCGCCCATGATGTGGATCATCGCCTTGCGGCTCGTCTCCAGCTTCAGGTTCGACTGGTGCGAGTCGGTCAGGATGTGCAGCAGCGCCCGGCGCGAGTTATTCAGCCGCTCGGTCTGCTGCGCGAGGCGCGTCCGGTCCTGCTCGTAGTCCGCGAGGATGTGAAGCATCGCCTTGCGCTGGTTGCCCAGCTTCTTATTCGCGACATTCAGGTCCGACATGATGTGGACCATCGCGCGACGGTGCTCGTCACGCTGCTTCAGGCGGCGCTCGAGCGTCTCGATCCGCTCCCGCAGGCGCGCATACGCGCCGGGCAGGTGCTCGAATTCGGCACGGTCTGGCGACTCGCGGCCGGTCTCCTCGACCGTGATCACGCCTGGCCTCCCACGCCCTTGTACTTCTCCAGCTCCCGCCTGGCGTTCTCCAAATCCTTCTCCAGTGCGATCATCTTCAGCTCACGTCCGACCACGACTTCCTCGAATTTCTCGAGGTCCAGGATCTTTTCCTGCAGCTCTGTCTTGCTCTTCTCCAGGTCGCGGACGACCTGCTCGTAGGCGCGAATGTCACGGAGGATGCCGATCGCGCCGATCACCCTGCCATCAGTGTCGCGCAGGGCGGATGCATTCAGGGTCGTCGGGATGACCTCGCCGCTGGCCGACCGCGGGTTCAGGCGCGCGTTGCGCGTGACCCCTTTCTCCACCACCTCGCGGAGGGCGGCGGTAAACTCGCGCGTCTCTTCGGGGCTGATGAAGCGCGACAGCGACTGCTCGAGCACCTCGTCCGTGCGGAACCCCAGGAGCGTTGAAACGGCGTCGTTCGCCTGGAGAATCTTGCCTTCCAGATCACTGACGAACACGGGGTCCGGGGCATTCTTGATCAGGCTCTCCGCATACGCCCGTGCTTTGTCGAGTTCGCGCATGTCGCGCAGGATCCCGATGGCGCCGATCACCTTTCCATCAGGGCCGCGCAGGGCCGAGGCGTTGAGGCTGGTTGGGATGATTTCGCCGCCGGCGCTGCGGGGATTGAGGACGACGTTACGCGTCACCCGCCGCTGGCTCTGCAGCGCCGGGTGCCCCTGTGATGCGTAGTTCGGGTCGGTCGGCTCTTCCCGTTCGACCCGCTCGACCACCTCCGTCAGCGCGTCGAGAAATGCCTTGGTCTCCTCCGGTGAGATGATCCGCGACAACGACTGCTCGAGCAGCTCGTCGGGGCGGAACCCGAGCAGCTCAAACACGGCGTCGTTTGCCTGCGTGATCTTTCCCTCCAGGTCCGACACGAAGACGGGGTCGGGGGCGTTTTTGATGAGGCTCTCGGCATACGCGCGCGCCTTGTCGAGCTCCCGCATGTCACGCAGAATCCCGATCGCGCCGATTACACGGCCATCAGGATCGCGCAGGGCCGAGGCGTTGAGGCTCGTCGGGATCACTTCACCGCTGGCCGAGCGCGGGTTCAGCACGGCGTTGCGGGTGACGCCTTTCTCGACCACCTCGCGCAGGGCGGCCGTGAACTCCCGCGTCTCCTGGGGGCTGATGAAGCGCGACAGCGACTGTTCGAGCACCTCGTCCTGGCGAAACCCGAGCAGCTGGCCCACCGCGTCGTTTGCCTGCAGGATCTTCCCTTCCAGATCGGAGACGAACACGGGGTCGGGGGCATTTTTGATGAGGCTTTCGGCGTAGGCGCGTGCCTTGTCGAGCTCCCGCATGTCGCGCAGGATGCCGATGGCACCGATGACCTTGCCTTCCGTGTCGCGCAGGGCCGAGGCGTTGAGTGTCGTGGGGATGACCTCGCCGCTGGCGGAGCGCGGGTTCAGCCGCGCGTTGCGCGTGACCCCTTTCTCGACCACCTCGCGGAGTGCGGCGGTGAACTCGCGCGTCTCTTCCGGGCTGATGAAGCGCGACAGCGACTGTTCGAGCACCTCGTCCTGCCGGAAGCCGAGGAGCTGGCCCACGGCGTCGTTGGCCTGAAGGATCTTGCCCTCGAGGTCGGAGACAAACACCGGGTCGGGCGCGGCGGCGATGATGGTGTTGGCGTCCAGCGATCCGTGGGATCTGCCATCAGTCTCTCGCTCGGCGCGGGGCAGCATGGTGTCGGGCATACGCACCCTCCTCGTTCGCAGGTCGCGCGCAGCGGCCGACGGGAGCGCGCGGCGTGGGCACGGAATGGTCGGTCTATAGTCGGTCGGCTTCGCGACAGTCAGACGTGCGGCACAGCGCAACACGCGCGGGGGCGTCCGACCCGGCGCATCCTGATCAATACACGATGCATCGGGCCACACGAACTTGTCAATGTAAAAAGCGCCCGCACCGCCTCGCCGGGGCCGTCGAGGGAACGTCCGAGAGAATCGCGGCGCGCGCTGCTGATGCGCCGGCACACACGCCGAGATTGCTGCGGCGCGAAAGCACCTCCGTTATCGCGCCGATAGGTTCCCTACAAACCGCACATTCGTTGTTGTCGGTGTCGATCTCTACCGTATGCCGTGAGGTGCAGATGTTCTGGAAGTCGTTGATTGTGGTCGCCGTTCTGCTTGCCGTCTCGAGCCCGATGGCGTCGGGCCAGATGGGCATCGTCGCCGCATTACAAAATCAGGAAGAGAAGGCTGATGCGCCCCCGGCGACACAGCCCACCACGCCGCCAGCCACCCAGCCGGCACAGGCGCAGGTCGAGCAGGTCGAGCTCGGCCAGATCGACCTGATCAAGGTGATCAAGGGGGAGAAAGCCCTGGCGGCCGAGCAGATCCTGCAACTGGGCTACTGGCTGGATTTCGCCAAGGACTTCGTCTTTGGCATCATGAACTTCGTGCCGCGGCTGTTCGCGGCGGTGTTCCTGTTCGGCATCTTCTGGGTGATCTACCGATTCGTGCGCCGCGTGCTCGTGGGCGCGATGGCCAAGGCGGGGGTGGACCAGTCGATCCGCGACATGCTGGCGTCCCTGCTCAAATGGACGATCCTCGGCTTCGGGCTGGTGATCGCGGGCAACCAGATCGGCATCCAGATCGCCGCACTGCTGACCGGCGTGTCGATCGTCGGATTGGCCATCGGCTTCGCGGCGCAGGAGACGCTGTCGAACTTCATCGCCGGCGTCGTGATCTTCTGGGACAGGCCGTTCAAGCTCGGCGACTGGATCGAGATCGACGGGACCTTTGCCCAGGTGCAGCGCGTGACATTCCGCTCGACGCGGATGCTCAACGGCGACGGGGAGACGATCATCTACCCCAACACCACGATGCTCTCGAGCAAGGTGTCGAACCACACGACCAACCCGAAGAACCGCGTGACGGTCGAGATCGGCATCGCGTACAAGGAATCGATCGACGATGCCCGCGCGGTGCTGCTGGGGCTCGTGGCCGGTGACGCGCGCATCTGCTCCGAGCCGGCGCCGGTCGTCGTGGTCAAGGCGTGCGCCGACAGCAGCGTGAACCTGATGCTGCGGTTCTGGATTGAGGACGAATCGATCGAGTTCCTCATCCGCTTCGAGTACATCGAGAAGGCCAAGAAGGCGCTGGACGCCGCGGGCATCCAGATCCCGTTCCCGCACATGCAGTTGTTCCTCGAGCAGACGCCGGCGACGGACTCATTGGCCCGGCCGCACGCTCCGGCCCCCGTGGGGCCGACCCGGTTATCGGCCTGAGACGGGGGCGGCACGGGGGCGACACGGGAGCGGTCGTCTGCGAGCAATGGTCTTTTCCCCCGCGTCGTGAAATGCTAACGTGCCGTGGCGGAGCACGTGACCATCGGCAGGCATCATGGCATCCATAACCAACTGGAATGATGAAGACGATCTCCCCCTCGCCGAAGGGCGCGAAATCGGGCCCGAAGCAGGCGGTAATGGTTGGCTGAACCCCACGCGCAGGCGGGTCATCGCGGTGACGCTCACCGGCGCGGCGCTGTGGTCGATCTTTGCCTGGGGGATCGCGCCGGCCATCCTGCGCAGCGGCTACGCGGGCACAAGCATCGGCCCGATCAACGAGCTATTCGACTACCGGCACGAATACCCCTTCGAGCACTACTGGGCCAAGTTTGCCAACGTTGCAGCGCTGGCGCTCGTCTCCTGGCTGGCGCTGGGCGCATTGACCCTCGGGTTCAGCAGTCGCACCTTCGCCAAGCGATTTGTTCCGCCCGCGACACCCGGTGCGATCGGTGTGATCCGCTGTCTCGTCTCGCTGCTGTGCATCTACTACGTCACGATCTGGGACGACCTGCCTGCGCTGGCGCATCTGCCCGCCGAGATGCGCAAGCCCATGGGCTCCCTCGAGTTCTTCTATAAAGTCCCCGGCTTCGCCGCGATGGTCGCCAGCGAGGACGCGCTGCGGTTGTTCCGGGCCGTTCTCGTGGCATTGTTCATCCTGGCGGCGGTGGGGTGGAAGACCAAGATCGTCCTGCCGATCGCATCGATCCTGTTTCTCGCCTTCGGCGGGCTCGTTCGCTCGTATCAGTGGTACTACCACAACGGGCTGATCCCGTGGTACATCCTCACCGTCCTGTGCTTCATGCCCGCCGCCGACGGCTGGTCGGTGGATCGCCTGATCAAAATCTGGCGCGGGACACCCGTCCCGCCGAGCGACAAGCCGGCGATGCGCTACGGGTGGGCGCGCTACGTCATCTGGATGTGCATCGCCATCCCGTACGTCGAGGCGGGCGCCAGCAAGCTGCGCAACACGGGATTTGACTGGTGGCACGCGCACAACATGCGGCAGATGCTCTCGGCCGACTCGCTGAAGCCCAACACGGAGAAGGACAACCTCACGCTGATGCTCGACGAAGCGCCCGACTGGATCTTCGCGGGGCTGGGCCTGGCAGGCGTCGGCGGAGAACTGCTCATGGGGCTCGTCCTGTTCTCCGCCACAGCCCGGCTGATCATGCCGGCGATGATGTTTTCCATGCACATCGGCATCAAGCTGTTTCAGGGCATCCTGTTCCTGGACCTGATGGTCCTGGAGACGGTGTTCTACAACTGGCGGCGCGTGCGCCAGTGGGTAGGGCGAAAAATCGCCCGCCGGCGGGGGACCATCGAAGTGCTCTTCGACGCGCATTCGCCCCGGGCGCAGCGCTGCGTCGCGATTCTCCATGGCTTGGACCTCTTCGAGCGACTCACCTTCACCCCCACAACCTCCGACGACACACAGGGCACGATCGCCCTGGACCGGGGGACGCGGCTTCGCGGATTCGCAGCGGTCAAGAAGCTTTCCTGGTCGCTGCCGGCCCTGTGGCTCATCGCGCCGCTGCTGCAACTCCTTCCCGCGCGAAGCGGGGAGGTTCGCCGCGCCGATCACGTTTCGACGACAGCCGAATACGTCGCCCCCGCCCGCCGCTGGGCCCTCCTGCGTCCCGGTGGGATCGCGCTGCTGACCGTGACGCTCGGCGCCGCCTGGTATCAGCGCCTGGAGTGGTTCCCCTTCACCGGCATGCAGATGTACTCTCAGCCGCGCAGCGCCCACGCCAAGCAGTACATCGACCACATCAAGGTGTACGCCACCGACGCCTCGGGGCACACCTGGCCGGCCAACCTGGGCAAAATGAGCGGCGTTGCGCGCTACTGGCGCGTGGTTGAAGCCGGGTTCAAGACGCCGCATCAGCGCGCGACGGCCGAGAAGTTCATCCTTTCCGCCGCGGAAAGATTCAACCGCTCGGCGCCCGCCGACAAGCGCGTCACGCGGATGCGCGTCGAGCAATGGCGATGGGACTATGTCAACAGCCCTGCCGACGAGAACCGCGGCGCGCCCGTCGCCGAAATCCTTGTTGAGATCCCTGGCGACCACCTCGCCGCGGCACATCCGGAGCCGCCCCTCCCATCGAATCTCCCCGACGACCCGCGCCCCTGAACCGGCGCTACTGCCGCCTCACGGCTTTCTATCGCCATCGGGGCTAAACTTTCCGAGGCGGGAAACCACTATCCGGTAAAAATCCTTGAGAAGCCGTCGCTGGCGCGGGTAGACTAGCAGATGCGATCGGCCGCCGGCCCGGGGAATGGCGTTGGGGCTTGCCCGCTCGCACGGAACCCATGAGGCCGCACGAACTTGAGCGGCCTGATGGGGGTATGACTTTGTGGACCGGACATCACCGACGACCGCGGCCTGCGGGGCTGTTGCACTGGCCCCTCCCTCCGTTGTTGAACACGCGAAGCATGCCCCCCAACGTGGCTCTACAGCCTGACCGGACGCGCAAGTCGCGGGTTGCTTAGGCGACGCCGCCATCATCACGAGGGACACGCACCATGGCGAAGCAACAGAAGAAACTGGGCGAGATTCTGGTCGAGTGGGGCATCGTGAAGGCGGCCGAGGTGCAACGGGCGCTGGACCACGCCCGAGAGAAGAACCTGCGCATCGGCGAGGCGCTGGTTGACCTGAAGCTGGCCAGCGAGACCAACGTCTACAAGGCGCTGGCGCAGCAGCACAACATGGAGTACATCGATCTCGACAAGAGCGGCGTTCCTCCGGAAGCCGTCAACCAGATCCCCGACGACCTCATGCGCAAGTACCTCATCCTTCCGCTGGGCAAGGAGAACGGGCGGCTGCGCATCGCCATCCACGACCCGCTGGACCTGGGGATGCTCGACATCCTCCGCTTCCGCCTCTCCGGAAAGGAAATCCGCACCGTCCTGGCGCCCAAGGGACGGATCAAGGGCATCCTCGACGACCTGTTTAACACGACGGCGGCCAACACGATCGACAAAACGATGGACCGCACGATCGACCGATTGCGCGATTCGCTGGACAAGTCGCTCGATAAATCGCTGGACAAGTCGCTGGACCGTTCGATCGATAAATCCATCGACGTCGCCGGGATGGGCGAGGACGCCAGGGACGACCCGACGCAGGCGCCGATCATCAAGCTGGTGCAGGCGATGATCGCCGAAGCGGTCCGCAACCGCGCTTCGGACATTCACATCGAGCCGATGAAGGACCGCGTCCGCGTGCGCTACCGCATCGACGGGGAGTGCGTGGAACGGGACCGCATCCCGCTGCGCATGAAAGGCCCGCTGATCAGCCGCCTGAAGATCATGGCGGGCATCGACATCGCCGAGAAGCGGCTGCCGCAGGACGGGCGAATTAAGCTGGCGGTGGATAAACAGAACATCGACTTCCGCGTCAGCACGCTGCCGGCGTATCACGGGGAGTCAGTCGTGCTGCGTATTCTGCGTCCGGACAGCGTCCGCATCGGGGTGCAGAACCTCGGGTTCGAGGAAGAAGACTACAAGGCCTTCCAGAAGATCATCCGCCGCCCCAACGGCATCTTTCTGGTGACCGGACCCACCGGTTCCGGCAAGACGACGACGCTGTACGGCGCCTTGAATGAGCTGAATCGCCCGGACAAGAAGATCATCACCGCCGAGGACCCGGTTGAGTACAACTTCGCCGGGATCAACCAGTGCCAGGTCCGCGACAATATCCAGCTGACGTTCGCCAAGATCCTGCGCGCGATGCTGCGTCAGGCGCCCAACATCATCCTCGTCGGTGAAATTCGCGACTTGGAGGTGGCGGAAGTCGCCATTCAGGCGGCGCTCACTGGTCACCTGGTCTTCTCCACGCTGCACACCAACGACGCGCCGGGCGCGATCACCCGTCTGATCGACATGGGCGTGAAGCCGTTCCTTGTCGCCAGCTCGATCCAGGCCGTCATGGGGCAGCGGCTCATCCGCGTGCTGTGCCCCAAGTGCAAGCAGCCGGACAAGGAACCGGAGCCGATGTGGCTGAAGCTGGCCGGCATCACGCCCAACGACATCAAAGAGCGCACGCTTTATAAGCCGCGCGGGTGCGATTTCTGCACCGGCACCGGCTTCCGCGGCCGCATCGGCATCTTCGAGATGATGGTGATGAACAGCGAGATTCGAAACCTCGCATTCGAGCGCGCCCCCACCAACCGCATCCGCAAGGCGGCCCTGGCCGGCGGCATGAAGAGCCTTCTCCAGGACGGTCGCTTAAAAGTCCTGGCCGGCACAACAACGGCCGAGGAAATCGTGAAGGTGGCGCAGGTGGAAGGCGTGGTTACCAGCTAAAGAAGAAGATGAACCGCGATTCCTGGACGTAGGACGACTATGGCAAGCACAATTCAGATTGACCGTCTTCTGGAAACCACCGTTCGCCGCAATGCGTCGGACTTGCACCTGGCAGTGGGGAAGCCGCCCACGTTGCGCATGCATGGCCACCTGCGCGAATTGCAGACCAAGGTGCTCGACGCCGAGGACACGGTCGCGCTGATGAAGTCGATTACGCCCGAGCGCATCCAGCAGGAGTACGAAGAGCAGGGCTCGGGCGACTTCGGCTTCGCATACGGCGAAGAGGCGCGCTTCCGCGTCGCCATCTTCAAGCAGAAGGGGAACTGCTCGCTCGTGCTCCGTCGAATTCCAAACAAGATCCTCACCTTCGAGCAGATCGGCCTGCCCGAGATGGCCCGCCAGATCTGCCGCCGCCCGCGCGGGATGTTCCTCGTGACCGGCCCAACCGGGTCGGGCAAGACGACGACGCTGGCGACAATGATCGACTACATCAACCAGAACTTCGATCGGCACATCATCACGATGGAAGACCCGATCGAATACTACCACCCGCACAAGAAGTCGATCGTGGTGCAGCGCGAGGTGGGCGTGGACGTGCCGAACTTCGCCGAGTCGCTGCGCCGCGCCCTGCGCCAGGACCCGGACGTCATGCTCGTCGGCGAAATGCGCGACCTGGCAACGATCAGCTCCGCCATCACCGCCGCCGAAACGGGCCACCTGGTGTTCGGAACGCTGCACACCTCGGGGGCGGCCTCGACGATCAACCGCATCGTCGACGCGTTCCCGACCGACCAGCAGGAACAGATCCGCGTGCAGCTGGCCAATAACCTGATCGCGGTGCTCAGCCAGGCGCTGTGCCCGCGCGTGGACACGGACGGGATGCTGGCGGCGTACGAGTTCATGTACGTCACGCCGGGCATTCAGAACCTGATCCGCGAGAACAAGAGCTTCCGCATCGACTCCGAAATCCAGACCGGCAAGCGGTATGGGATGCAGCTGCTGGATGACAATCTGTGGATGAACTTCCAGGCCGGCAAGATCAGCGCTGAGGAAGCGATCGACAAGAGCAAGATTCCCGGGCAGATGGTCGACCGCATGCAGCGGGCTGGGATCGTGCTCGGACAGGTGGACGATGCGCTGATGGCCGAGGCCACCGAAGGCGCGGCGTCGCCGCAGCCGGGGGGCGGAGGCGACGACAAGAACGCCCAAGCCGCCGCCGCGCGGGCACGGATGCAGGCGCTGGCGGGGAAGAAGTAACCATTCTGCGATTGCCGATTTGGATTTGCGAATGATCGGCGAGCTTTGGGAGTCCGATCGCAACTCGAAGTTCGCAATATCAAGCTGAGAATCATCTTTGACTGAGGACCTCATATGTCACGAGTGACCCCCCCGGCACCGAACAACCCCGCGGGCAGCGGCGGCGGGAACAACCCGCAGCGCCCGAAGCCAACGACGCGCCCCAACCCGCAGGGCGCTGCGCCGGGCGTGGCCGCGAACAAGCCGGGCGTGACGACGCCGAAGGCGCCCACCGTCGGCGCCAGCGCTCCGCCCACGGCGGGTGGGGTGCCGGCCAATAAGGCGCCCGCCACCCCGGGGGCGCGTCCCGCAAGCCAGACCAGCGGAAGCGGCGCCGCAGCAGCGCGCCCGCCCGCGACCCCGCCCGCCGGGGGCACGCCTGCGCCCGCGCCTGGACATACTGGACATAGCGGCGGCGGCCAGGCGGCCATGCCGCCCGTCGATCAGCTTCAGGGTCGTCCCATTGGCCGCGTACTCACCAAGATGGGCAAGGTCACGCGCGAACAAGTTGTCGAAGCCCTCACGTTCCAAAAGAGCAAGGGCGGCGCCCTCGGGCGCATCCTCATCGACCTCGGCTACATCAGGGAAGCCGACCTGAACATTGCCCTCGCGGCCCAGAAGGGCTACGAGCTGTTCAACCTTGAAGGCATCAACATTCCCAAGCTCGCGATCGACGCCGTGCCGGCGCAGATCGCCACCACGAACAAGGTCCTTCCCGTCGAGTTTGACCCGGCGACCAAGAAGCTGACCGTGGTGATGGCCAGCCAGGAGAACTTCCGCGCCCTCGATGACCTGCGCTCGCTGATGGGCTACAACGTCAGCGCCAAGATCGGCGATGCCGAGCAGATCGAACGGCTCATTGCCAAGCACTACCAGGCGAACGCCGAAAGCCTTGGGGAAATCCTCGGTGAGCTGAACACGGACGACAGCCTCAAAGACCTCAAGCACCGCGGCGAATCGATCGACCTGGACTCGCTCAAGGAAGCCGCCGACTCCAACCCGGTCCGCAAGCTGATCAACCTCGTTCTGCTTCAGGCCATCAAGGACAAGGCCTCGGACATCCACTTCGAGCCGTTCGAGGACGAGTTCAAGATGCGCTACCGCATCGACGGGGTGCTGTACGAAATGATGCCGCCGCCGAATCACATCGCGCCGGCCATCAGCTCGCGCATCAAGGTGATGGCGAACCTGGACATCGCCGAGCGGCGCATGCCGCAGGACGGCCGCATCGAGCTGTCGGTAAACAACCAGCCGATCGACCTCCGCGTCAGCGTTCTGCCGACGATGTTCGGCGAATCGGTCGTCATGCGCGTGCTCGACCGGTCCAACGTCCAGCTCGACCTGGACAAGCTCGGCCTGCGCGAGGACGACCTGAACTCGATCCGCCAGCTGATCCACAAGCCCAATGGCGTGGTCGTCTGCACGGGCCCCACTGGCTCGGGCAAGACTACGACGCTGTACGCCGCCCTGCGCGAGCTGAACGACATCAGCTCGAAGCTGATCACGGCTGAGGACCCCGTCGAGTACGACATCGACGGGATCATCCAATGCCAGATCCGCTCGGAGATCGAGCTGACCTTTGCTCGCATCCTGCGCAGCATGCTCCGTCAGGACCCGGACATCGTGCTCGTCGGCGAAATCCGCGACCAGGAGACGGCCAAGATCGCCATCGAGGCATCGCTGACCGGCCACCTGGTGTTCAGCACGCTGCACACCAACGACGCGCCGAGCAGCATCGCCCGGTTGCTCGACCTGGGCCTCGAGCCGTTCCTCGTGACCGCCGCGCTGGAGGGCATCATCGCCCAGCGGCTCGTCCGCCGAATCTGCAACAACTGCAAGACGGAGTACACGCCCGCCGAGGAGCAGCTCATGGAGCTGGAGCTTCGTCCTGACGACGTTCAGGGCCGCAAGTTCTGGTACGGCAAAGGCTGCGAAGCCTGCAACAATACAGGCTACCGCGGCCGCCAGGGCATCTACGAAATCATGCTGCTGGACGACGAAGTCCGCGACATGATCATCAAGCACGCCAGCACGCAGGTGCTGCGCATGGAAGCCCGCAAGCGCGGCATGCGCACGCTGCGGCTCAGCGGGCTGATGGCGATCTACGACGGCGTTACGACGATCGAAGAGGTCGTGCGCGAGACCATTATGGAAGAAGGATGACCGCATGGCCTCGGGCCTGCTTGCCACGCCGCCGCCGCAGCCGCGTTCGTCCCACGTTCAGCCGAAGACGCTGGCGGATTTGCTGCGCGAACTGGGGGAGGTGCCGGCACACCGCGTGTTGATGCAGCCGGCCCCCGGGACTGCAACCGAGCGCGATCTGCTTCGCCTTGTCGAAGTGGAAAAGGTTTTGGTCGAGATGATCAACGGCACGCTCGTGGAGAAATCCGCGGGATGGATCGAGGGCGTGATCGCGTCGACGATCGGCAGGATCATCGGCAATTTTGTCGAGGAGCACCAGCTTGGCGTTGTCGCCGGTGCCGATGGAAGCTTGAAGATGCGGGGCGGCCTCCGGGACAACGACATCCTCGATGGAGAAGATGTCCTGCCGGGGTTCACCGTGTCGCTCGCAGAGCTGTTCGCCTAGAGCGCTTGACTGTTGAATGTAGCATGCTCAAGCGGCAGCGTATCCGCAGTGTTGAAACCAGTTTCGCAGGTCGTTGACGGTGACGGTCGCGAACGCGGCGGTGATCGCCTCGCCCAGCGCTTCGGCGGTGCGGG
>DASYWJ010000120.1:0-5597 GCA_035936155.1 Tepidisphaeraceae bacterium
TCGACCACCCGAAAACTATACCGCCGGCCCGGTCCGCTCCAGCGGCAGGTTATGCGGCGGGTTCGGTACCGCTCCACACTCGGGGCATCGCTCCGGCGTCGCGCGCAGGTCGTAGCCACAGCGAGCGCAGCGGCCCGTGCACGGCCGGCGCTGTGCACGCAAGCGCTGCACGAGGAACAGCCCGGCCCGAACGACCAGCTTATGGCGACCCGGAGCGGTGAACATGTCGGTTCTCCGCGTGCTGCGCACCCACATCGCCGCCGCCGCCAGGCAGAGCACCAGCGAGGCCGTCCCTGCGAGAGTGAAGAGTCTCCGACGCATAACTACGATTATACTGACGCGGCGGCGCACGGCGCGACGCCGCGCCGCGAGTCAACTATACCGCCGCCGCGGTCCGCTCCAACGGCGGGGCGACTGCTCTACGGGCCATCCGGAATGTCTGCCGGGTTGCAGTTCACCAACCGCCCGTCGCGGAACTGCATGGAGATGGAGCAGTTGTCGGCGGCGTGAAACGCGAGGAAAGCGGGTACCCGCCTCCTCGACCAGTTGCTCTGCCATGTCACCATCGCGCAGCTTATTGGCGAGCCAACAACGAGCTGTGAAGCTCGTCTCCCAGTACCATTCCCCGAGAGACCCCTGCCAGTTCTGAATGGCGGCCATGACGGCTATGACGAGAGCGAGCTTCAGATAGAGTCGCAAGCGTTGATCCTTCTGCCGTAAAAGTCTTGATCTCGGTCACAAAAGTCCGCTGCTCATCAGACGCTCATTGCAGTGGATGTTGCGCGAGCCCGGTCCCTTTCAAAGGTCCGCAACCTGACCATGACCGGACCTGGCGCAAAATAAGCTTCCAGCAGCGTCTATTGTCAGTGTCCGCGTCTGTGAGCTGCTATTCTGAATGATCCCGAGGTGGAGATGGTTGAGGACTCGGAGAACCTCTACGCACACCGCTCAGGAGCTGAACGAGCTCTGGAGCGGCTGGTAGATGCTTACACGCCGCTGGTGCGTTCCGTCTGCCGACGATATCTGCGTGATCCGGAAGACCTCGAGGACGCGGTCCAGCAGACCTTTCTGAAGTTTGCGCAGCATGCAGTACGTATCGATTCTTCGCTCGCCAGCTGGCTGGTAGCGGTGGCCCAATCGAGCAGCATCGATCTCATCCGTTGCCATCAGCGTCAACAGCGCCATCTGGAGGCGGTGGGCCGTGCGGGTACACTGTCGAAAGCATCCGCGGAGCATCAGCTCGTCCACGAGGTGATCCGCCAGCGCCTGCAGCTCGCGCTTCTGGAGTTAGACCCGCCCTCGCGACAGCTCGTCATCGAACGCTTTTACGAGAAGGTCCCTCTTCGTGTGATTGCTGCCCGTGAGGGCGTCGCCGCTGGTACCATCAGCCGCCGGGTTGCTGCCGCACTTCAGGACCTTGCCGCAATATTGCGCGACATGGGCATCAACGCTGTAGACGAATTAACGCTGGCTGAGCATTTTGGTGACCCGGCGAATCTGCGCGCCAGCCAGTATCGAGACCAGGAGGGGCTTCGGTTCTCGACAGAATGGCGAGCGACGGAGCCAACGGCACGGCGCGATGATGGCGTTCCCCTTTCTGCCTGCCTGCCGGGCTGGAACCGTCCGATCAGGGTCGGCGTGCTCGTCAGTTATCTGACGCTGGTCAAGCCAGCATCGACTGGAGTGATGATAAGCGAGCAGGCGCAGGTGCGCACCGCCGGCTTGCTGATCCACCCCGCGTTTCGATTCGTCGCGATCGTTGAACCGGGGACAGATGCGAAGGGGCCGGTGGAACAGGTCTTGCGCGAGTACGACCTCGTCGATGGCCTTATTGATGCAACTGACGAAGCAGCCCTGCGTACGCTCGACCTGATCATGATCGGCGTCAATGCGTTCATCTCGTCCAGCGCGACACGTGCGCTGAGCGCCGCCGTGCGCAGTGGAGTCGGACTGCTCAATGAATTCTGGACCGGGGAACAGAACATCCACGATGAGGATCCGCATCTGGCGGAGCTGATGCTGTCATGCACGCCCTTGCGTGCGTTTCACACCAAGCCACATTGTGGAGAATTCCTCACTGCATCTGTCATCGATGAGCACCCGTTGCTGCCGGGCCTGAAGCAGGGGATGACGTTTCTCAGCTATGGTTGCGGGCCCGTTTATCGCCCTACCCCCGGCACGAAGGTGCTTGTCGTGAAAGATCAGGTCATCGAGCAGGACGAACATGGGATACCGGGCTTGGGACCAGCGAGGATGCCGGTTTGCCTCGTCGGGCAACTGGGCAGTGGACGGGTCTTCATTGCTAATGTCCTTCAGCAGGCAGAGATTGCCCAACACCTCACTGTGTCACCGACCGATTACCTTTTGAACGTCGTGTCGTGGCTGGTCGCACCACGATGCTAAGAAGTGAATACCGGTACACCTTGGCTACTTGTCATACATCAGTCTTCCCAAGGGGGGTGACGTGCACCTCGAAGCTAACCCCTCCGGCAACTGGGGTCGGCGGCGTAGGAACTCGCCGCTTGGTTACAATCCAATCATGCCCAGGGGACTCGCGATCGGTCTGACGCTGTTGTCGGCGGTGGTGTGCGTGCTGTCGCTGATGCTGGTGGTCAGGTCCACTGTTCGTGGCGATATGCTGGAATTGCGGCTCTCCAGTACGACCACCGTTGGGGCGGTCACGCTGGATGGACAGGCGCTGCTCTGGCGGGGGCGTTACTCATCAAACCCGCGGTCGTTCTACAATAGTCAGGACGCTGCATCCCTTCGGCCGCGGCAAGACGAGATCTGGGATGCCGTCAGCGGGATTCCGTGGCTTGGCGTCGGGTGGGGCATTGCAGCCCCGCACTATGTTGTCATCCTCCCCCTCTGGCTCCTGCCGCTGCTGACGGCGATCGCGCCGGTGCGGTGGTGGCGGAGGCGACGGGGCGAGCGGGGGCGGGGGTTTGGGGTTGTGGTTTCGGCGGGTGTCACTTCTGATGCGCATACCAGTTCAGGTAGGCCAGTCCATCAGCAGTGCGACCGCACGGTCGGGCAGGGGAAGGTCGCGGCGGGTGAAGTTTTCCTTCAGCGACTCGAAGATCGCCTCATCGTACTTCGCCAGCGGCACCCAGCCCGGGGCGACGTTGTCGGCGGAGCCTTTGATGCCGGTGCCGTTGACGTGGGAGAACGTGGTGGGGGGTTCCGTCGTCGCGCGTGGTGAGGATGTTGCGCGTGAAGGTGTTGGCCAAGCGCTGCATGTCCTGCTCGTCGAACACGTGGCGGCGGAGGCTTAAGGACGGTCGCTACGAGGCGCCGGTGAGGCAGCAGTGGCACCAGACGCCCCGTTGCCGCAAGCCGGAAACGTTGGACGGGCGCCGTGCGGCGGCAGCGGCGTTCTTCCCCTTCAGTATGGCCGTGATCGCGTGATCGAACTCTTCCGGAGTGACCGCGTACATGCCGCCCCGCGGTCCGTCATAGCGGCACGTCCACGCGGCCATCGCCTGACCGAGGCGAATCGCGTCCTCTAGCGTCTGCGCCGAAGCGGTCGCGAGCCCATCGACCCCGAGCTGCCCGAGGCGGCTGATGATGCCCGCAGTGCACCAGTCCCCCGCGCCGGCCGAATCGCGCAGCTCGTTGACCGGGAACGCGGACAGCGTCTTCCACACGCGCTTCCCAGCGCGGGCCTTAGCGGAATACCGCAGCCCTTTGGCGCCCAGCGTCTCGATGAGCAACGTCGGGCGCTGCGCGCGGAGGACGCTCCCGTTGCCGCGCAGACGGTCGGCCGCGACCTTGACAACGTGGGCGGTGGCGAGCGCATCGTCGAGTAGAGAGGGGTCGCTCTCGGCCGAGGGTTCGAATACGACGACGGCGCCCGCGTCGCGGGCGTGTTCCGCGAGCGTCACGGCCCCGCGCGAGGTACGATCGAAATAGAACACGTGCGCTTTGGGGAGGCGCGGGGACAGGTCGGGGATCGCGGCGGCCTTGACGGCCTTGTACCACGGGAGCCAGTTCCCACAGGTCGGGCATCGGCGGGAGAACTTGTGCGACCGCTCGCCGTTGCCGTTCTCGCGGATGTGCTGGACGACGACAGGCGTGCTGCCAATGTCGCTCACGGTCACGAAGTCTAGCTTCACGCCCCAGTGCGTCAGATCGTCAAGCACCCGCTTGCTCGCCGCGTCGGCGCGCAGGCGGGCGACGGGGTAGGCGTCCCACCCACGGAACGCGAGCGCGGTCAGCACGTTGCCGCACGTCCCGCCGGCGCACAGGAGCGGCTCGGCTGCCGCGTCGTCGGCGATCACGACGTCCAGGGCGACCAACCCCGTGCCGATCACGACGGGTCTGGGATGCGAAGCTGTTCCGCGGCGATGTGCCATGCTCATTCCTTCCTGTAACACTCTCCGGCCACCCAGACCTCCACCGGCTCGACCTCGACCGTCAGGTCCGCCGGAAGGTCGTACCCTTGGCACTCGATGTGCGCGATACCCACCTCCACCTCGCTCGGCTTGAGCTCGTACGC
Organism: Tepidisphaeraceae bacterium; assembly: GCA_035936155.1. GTDB lineage: Bacteria > Planctomycetota > Phycisphaerae > Tepidisphaerales > Tepidisphaeraceae > DASYWJ01. The sequence continues at coordinate 4,499 of DASYWJ010000120.1, forward strand.
GACGAGCAGGATACCCAGCGACATGACCTTGCTGCACATCGCCGACAGCGCGACCCGGCAGCCGCCGATGAGGTTGAGCACCGTGTGGTAGTGCAGGACGGTCCGGCGGACCTGGCGGTAGACATCGAAGGGATTGGTCTCGGAGGCGTAGATGATGCTGCGCGGCTCTAGGCGGACCTCGTCGAACAGCAGCTTCTGGTACTGCATGACAATGTCGTCCCCGCGACGAGGGTTGCGCGCGGGGGACGGGAGCACCGGGCAGACCTCGGCGGGCTTCACGTGCACGAACATGCGCTCGAACTGGTGAGTGCGGTCCTCGCCCATCACCGGGATCCACACTGTGCGCTGCTCGCCCTTGGCTTCCCGGTTGAACGGACCCTCGAACGGGTGCAGGAACTTGGCCTCCTCCTCGATGCCGTGCTCGCGGATGAGAGTGTCCGCCCGCGGATCTTCCGAGACCACGACGTGCACGTTGGGCGCGGCCTTCCCCGCGGCGTAGAGCGTGTCGTGGAAGTAGATCAGGCGGCTGAGCAGCGGGAAGTACACGACGCGAGGAATCGCGCTGATGTCGACGACCAGGTCGGTGTAAGCGCCGGGCGCCGTATGGTTTCAGGAATGTTCGGCGGGACGGCCGAAGCATTGTCGAGGTCGACGAAGATCGCGTGAAGAAGATTCGCTACGTTTTCGACCTCTACGCACATCAAAGCTGCACGATCGATCTGATCGGCGAGCGCCTGCTGCGCGAAGGCGTCAAATACACCGACGCGCAGCCGATCTGGCCGCGCAGCAAAATCGCCAAGATCCTGCGGGATCGCGCCTACATCGGTGAAATCTTCTACCGCGGCCAGTGGCATCCCGGCGCGCATCCACCCATCGTGGATCGCGTCGTCTGGGATCGCGTGCAGGTGCTCCTCGGCGAGAAGACCTACAAATCCCACGAGCTGACGTACGCTGGCGAAATCATCCGGTGCGGCCACTGCGGCCGGCCCATTACCGGCGAGAGCGTCGTAAAGCCGCAGACCGGGAAGGAGTACGTCTATTACAGATGCTCGCGCTACAACACGAAAGGACATCCGCGCATCCGCCTCAGCGAATCGAA
>DASYWJ010000121.1:0-55021 GCA_035936155.1 Tepidisphaeraceae bacterium
GTGCGCTTGAACCAGGGGTTCATGCCCGGCCAGAGCGGCTACACCATCTTCCGCGACGTCACCGGCGACGGGGAGATCATCGGCAATGACGTGACCGGCGTGCGTTTCCGCCAGGGCATCGTGCTGCCGCTGGGGACGCCGATCGCGACGGCGTGAATCGTCGCTGGAGCAACCCCTACAGTTCGCCCATTGTGGGCGGGCGAGACTGCACCTGGAAAAACGTGAATCGCCCGCGAGGAATTGGCTTGCAGTTCGAGTCGGGCGTGGCATAATATGACCGCGTGATCCCGGGGGGGATTTCCGGTCCGTGCATCGCGCTTTTTGGAGAGGGTGATGAAGAATCTTGTTGTCGCAGCACTCGCCGTCCTGGTTCTGGGCAACGTTGCCCGCGCGGCCCTCGTACTTCACGTTCCCGACATCGTGCTCACCGAGTCCAGCCAGGTGCAGACCGGCTCATTCGACGTCTATGTTGAGGAGACGCTGGGCACGGAGGAAAGCCTCCTGTCGTACAACGTCGGCCTTCGCCAGGTCCCCGGCGGCATCGCGACCTTCACGGGGATCGGACCCTCCAGCTCCGAGCACCCGATGGTGCTGAACCCGACTTTCCTCCTGGACCAGACACGCAATCGGGCTGGGTCCGGCTACGTCGAAGGTCAAGACCTCTACGTCACGAATGAAGCCGGCGCCCCGGTGGCCATTTCCAACGGCACCCGCGACGGCCTGTTCAGCGTCTCGTACAGCATTCCAGCCAACACCCCGGCCGGCACCGTGATCGCGATCAACATCGATCCCGATGCGACACGCCTGTTCAACATGGACAATCGCATCACGTACGTTGCCGACCACGGCTCCTTCACCATCGTCCCGGTTCCGGAGCCCGCTTCCATTGGCCTCGCCCTGCTCGCCCTCCCGCTGCTGGCGCGCCGGCGGCGGTAGAGGTCCCAATCACGAGCTTCAAAGCATGGACGGGGTAGACCGATGGGTCTGCCCCGTTTTCGTTTGCGTCCCCAGCGGCTACGTTACGCGCCGCGCATGTACAAGACGGTCGTCATTGACGTGGTGGGGCTGACGCGCTCGCTGATCGGGGCGCATACGCCGCGGCTCCGCGCCTTGGCGGAGGGTTGCAACGTCGCGGCCATCGGGTCGGTGCTTCCCGCCGTGACGACGACGGTGCAGGCGACGTACCTCACCGGCACGCTCCCACGCGAGCATGGGATCGTCGGCAACGGGTGGTATTTCCGCGATGAGTGCGAGGTGAAGTTCTGGCGGCAGTCGAACAAGCTCGTGCAGCGGCCGAGCGTGTGGGAAGCGGCGAAGAAACTCGACCCGAGCTTCACCTGCGCAAACCTGTTCTGGTGGTACAACATGTATTCGACGGCGGACTACGCGGTCACGCCGCGGCCGATGTACCCGGCCGACGGGCGCAAGCTGCCCGACGTCTACTCGAATCCGCCGGAGCTGCGCGATGAGCTGCAGCGAGAGCTGGGCCAGTTCCCGCTCTTTCGATTCTGGGGCCCGGCGACGTCGATTGCGTCGTCGCAGTGGATCGCGGATGCCGCGATCCAGGTCGACCGCAAATACGACCCAACGCTCACGCTGATCTACCTCCCCCACCTGGACTACGCGCTCCAGCGCGTCGGCCCCGATGTCCCTAAGATCGGCAAGGATCTGAATGAGGTCGACGCTGTCGTCGGCCAGCTCCTCGACCACTACCAGCCGTCCGGCGCGCGGGTGATCGTGCTGTCAGAGTACGGAATCACGCCCGTGTCGCGGCCCGTGCATCTCAATCGAGTGCTGCGTGAGCGCGGGCTTCTTGCCGTGCGCGAGGAACTCGGCCGCGAGCTGCTCGACGCGGGGGCGAGCCGGGCGTTCGCGGTGGCGGATCACCAGCTGGCGCACATCTACGTCAACGACCCGTCGAGGCTGGACGAAGTGCGGCGGGTCGTCGAGGCGACGCCGGGGGTCGAGCGCGTGCTGGACGAGAGCGGCAAACGCTCCGCGTGGCTCGATCACCCGCGCAGCGGAGAGCTGATCGCCATCGCGTCGCCGGATGCATGGTTCACCTACTACTACTGGCTGGATGAAGCCCGCGCCCCGGATTTCGCCACCACCGTCGACATTCACCGCAAGCCAGGCTACGACCCCGCCGAGCTGTTCATCGACCCGACGATCACAGCGCCAAAAGTGAAGATTGCGACGACGCTGCTGCGCAGGAAGCTGGGGTTCCGTACGCTGCTGAACGTGATCCCCACCGACGCCACGCTCGTCCGCGGCTCGCACGGTCGGGCTGCGATGTCCGACGAGGAAGCGCCGGTGCTGATGACGAGCCGCGATCTGGAGACGCGCTCGCACGTCGAGGCGACGGACGTGTTCAACACCATCCTGAAACATCTGATGGCTCAGAGCTCCTGACGAAATGGTCCACTGCAGAGGCGCAGAGGGCGCTGACAAAGCAGAAGCTCATCCTTCTCACGCTTTTGGCATGGACATCGCGGCCGGGAATGATGCTATAATCGGCTTGGTCATAGACACCATCCCGAGGAACTCGCCATGACGAGCAAACGCGCATTGGTTTTGGTTGCGGCCGTCACGCTCTCGCTCGCCGCCTGTTCGGTGGCTATGGCGCAGCAATCGCGCCCGTATGGCGAGGAGGGTCATCAGAGGCCGCAGCTGTATCAGGCGCCGGAGCTGACGTCGGTGAACAACCCGTACAGCGACTACCCCGCCGCCGAAGTGCAGGCGGTGCCGGCGGCCAAGGCGCGGGCGGCGATCGCGAAGATGGAGCTGCTGCGCGCGCAGGCGAACCTCAACCGCGGCACCCGCGCCGCCGTCCGCACCTTTGAACATTCCGATGAAGTCTCCAAGGCGCGATCCGAGCAGAACCAGGCGTACCAGCAGTACCAGGCCGCCCGCGAGCGCGCCTTGCAGCCGCTGCAGAACGACGAGCAGTATCGGGCGGCGCAAATCATGAAGCAGGAGCTTCGCGACCAAATTGTTGAGAGGCATTACGAAGCGGGCCCGGAGAAGCCCGTCCTGCACGAGATCATCGCGATGGCCGGCCTGAAGCTTCGATACGCGACGCAGATGACCAACCGCGAGGTTGAGGCGCTGCGCAGCAGCCCGGAGGTGAGCGAGGCGCGGGAGCGGCTGGTGGCGGCGTCGGAGCGCGTGACCAATCTTCGTCAGCGCTTCGACCAGGACCTGCGAGACGACCCGGACCTGATCGCCGCCCGACGCGCGGTCTTTGACCAGAAGGTTGCGCACGTTGCCTCCCAGGCCTACCTTGCGGGTCTGAAGGAGGCCCGGGGGATCGCGCTGGACTACGCCTACTTCGTCCGCCGGTATAACCCGTATCGTGTGATGGGCTACGACCGGTACGGCTTCCACCGCTCGTACTACGGCTACGGCGGCGCCTTCGACAAGGGGTATGGGTACTAACCCGTACAGGTACTATCGCAGTCCAAGTTATGTGCGAAACCGTCATCCTCGGCTGGGGCCATTCGGGTAGCTCAGGATCAATGCGGTATAGCGCGACCCTCTCTCCCTCCTTTCCCACGCCCGCAACGCTCCTATAATTCCGCCGGGGTTGTCCACCAGGGTCAGGCGGAGAAGACATGGCGACGGCACGCGGCAGCGGCTTCATTCAGCAGCAAGACGACGACGGCGACGCCAGCGATGCGCGCCCGACGCAGATGCCCCTGGCGCAGGTGGACATCCCGCGCATCGAGCGGGCAGTTCGCGAGATCCTCTTCGCCATCGGGGAAGATCCCGACCGCGAAGGACTGCTCAAGACCCCCAACCGTGTCGCCCGCGCCTACCGCGAGCTGATGGCAGGCATGCGCACGGACCCGCGCGTGCACCTCAAGACCGTCTTCAACGAGCGCTACGACGAGGTGGTGCTGCTCCGCGACATCCAGTTCCACTCCCTCTGCGAGCATCACCTGCTCCCCTTCACCGGCCGGGCCCACGTCGCCTACCTGCCCGATGGCAAGGTCGTGGGCCTGAGCAAGCTGGCGCGTTTGGTCGAAGGGTACGCCCGACGCCCGCAGGTGCAGGAGCGTCTTACCACGCAGATCGCCGATGCCCTGATGGAGGAGCTAAGCCCGCAGGGCGCCGCCTGCGTAATTGAGGCAACCCACACCTGCATGACCGTCCGCGGCGCCAACAAGCCGGGCAGCACGATGGTCACCAGTGCACTTCGGGGGATCTTCAAGGACAACGCGTCGAGCCGGGCCGAGGTGCTGTCGTTGATCCACGGATCGGATGGCTTGACCCGATAACCCGCAAACCCTGTTACCGCAACTCCTTTTGCGCGATTGGGCGCATGCCACCGCCGGTCAATGATGCGGTGTTCTCTTTTTTTGCCCCGCGGGTAGGATGGAGATTGCCCGCCTTCGCTCATCTGCGCGGGGAGTTTGGTCGAAGAGAAAGGGCGGGGAGAGTCCGCGCCAGCAAGGAAGATTGACGCGATGAACGTAAATCCCAAGACCGTGCGGCGGGTGATGGTGCTCATCGCCGGTGCGGTGCTGATCGTGGCGGTCTGCGCGGGGGTTTATCTCGTCCGCCAGCGGCAGATCGCGGCCAAATACGCCGGCTACCGCGACGCCGGCCTGGCGGCTTTCGCCGCGGGGGACTACGCAGCGGCGCTCCAGCACCTTAAGCCATACATCGGAAAGTACCGGTCGGACGGCGATGCGCTGTTCGCCTACGCCACGTCGCGCAGCCGTGTCGAAGAGCCGGACGCCCGCCACCTCACCGAGGGCATCAAGGCATTCCAGATGCTCGCCGAGCTCGAGCCCGGCTCCCCGCGCGTCGGCAAGGCCCTGCTCGAGCAGTACACCAAGGCGTACTATCACACCGAGGCGATCGATCTGGCCGACAAGGTGCTGGCGCGCGATCCCAATGACGTGCTCGCCCTGCGGACCAAGGCGCTGGCGCTGGAGCGGATGCGCAAATTCGACGAGGCCATCGTTGTCGCCGAGCGGCTGAATGACGTCGCGCCGAAGAACCTCGATGGGCAACTGCTTACTTACCGCCTCTACCTGCGCACGGACAAACCCGCAACGCAGATCATCGCGCGGGCGGAGGCGATGCGGGCGAAGTACCCGGATGATCCGCGCTTCGAGCTGCTCCTGGCGATCGCGTACGGGCAATCGGGCGACGTCGAAAAGGCCCGCGCCCTGCTGCGCGCCGCGGCGCAGCGCACGCCGCCGGATGAGCAATTCGTGCGGCAGCTGTCGATGGTGCTGGATCGCAACCGGATGTTCGCTGATTCACAGGCGCTGCTCGAACGGGCGGTGGCGCAGAACCCCGATCCGGAGCTGCGCGCGATCCTCGTCCAGCGGCTGTGGCAAAACGGGCAGGCGAAGGAGGCCGCCGAGCGCGTGAAGGACGTCGATCCGGCATCGAGCACATCCGACAGTCAACTGCTGGCGCTGCGTGCGCTGGCGCTGTTTGCGCTGGAGCGGAGGGAAGAGGCGCAGCGCATCGTGGCCGCACTGGGCGCGCGGAAGAACGACGCGTCGGCGCTGGCGTGGTCGGAGGCGCTGGCGACGCGCTTCGCCACGCCGCCGCCCGACCCGCGCGCCGCCATTGCCAGCTACCGCGCCGCCCTCACGCGCGACCCGCACAACGGCATCATCCGCTACATGGTTGGGGAGGCCTACGAGCGGCTGGGCGAATCGGAGCCGGCGCTGGCGGCGTGGCGGGTGGCGGCCGAGCTTGTGCCGAGCTGGTCGAAGCCGGCGGAAAAAATTGCCCGCGCGCTGGCGGCGACGGGCCGAACGGAGGAGGCGATCCACCATGCCCTTCTCGCGCTGCGCAGCGCCCCCCCGGGCGATATTGGACCCGAGATCACCTATGCCGTCGTCGCTTTTAAGCACCTGGGGCAGTCGAACGACCCGGTCCGTCTCTCCGAGTTGTTGGAGCACGTCGAGTCCATCCAGCAGCAGGCGCCTCGTGAGCCGGAAACGCTGCCGATTCACATCGCGCTGCTCGCTCGCACGGGCAAGCGCGATGCCGCCATCCAGACCGCCCGCGCCGCGCTGGCGGCAGAGGACAGGCCTGCCGCCATGACGCTGCTTCGGCTTTCGTCCGTCAGCCGCGGGGAAAACCTTGGGCTGGAGTCGGAGATCAACGCGCTGCTCGAGCAGAGCACGGAGCCGATCACCCCGAAGCTGGCGCTGGCCCGCGCCAGCGAGATGTCAGCGGCGGGCGATCCCGCCCAGGGGCTGAAGCTGCTCGAGGAGCACGCGGGGCACAACGCCGGCGGCGACCGGGCCGCGCAGTGGCAGCTGGCCCTCGCTCAATTCCGGGAGCAGACGAAAGACCCCAAAGCCGCCGAAGCCTGGCTTAGCCTCGGTGAGGCATACCCTAACGATATCGCCGTGCAGACGGCGATCCTGCGCTCCGCGCCCTCGGCCAGGCACAACCGCCCGTTTATCGAGCGAACGATCGATCGCGTTAAGAACCTGACCGGCGAGGAGGGGACGCTCTGGAAAATCGAGCGCGCGCGCTGGCTGTTGGGAAGCGACCGCGAAAAAGACCACTCCGATGCCGTTAACATCCTGGCAGAGCTCGTCCGGGTGTCCCCGACGCTCGTCGAGCCGCGGCTGTTGCTGGCGGCGGCGCTGGAGAAAATCGACAACACGTCGGGCGCCATCAAGGAGCTGCGCGTGGCCGCCGAGCAGCAGCGGGGATCGAGCGCGATTGCAACGGAGCTGGCGCGGCTGCTCCAGGCGCAGGGCAAATTCGAGGACGCGCGCGTCTACCTCGATCGCGCCGCCAAGGACGACACACTGGACGCGGCAACGCGGCGGCACGTGGCAGCGATGTTCGCCCACCAGGGTGACCTCCAGCGCGCCGTGACGTTCCTTCGCGACAGCGCCAAGCAGAACGCACTGGATAGCGCCGGATTGCTCCTGCTTGCCGAGCTGCAACGTCGCCAGGGCCTGGCTGCCGAGGCGGAGGCGGTGTACCAGGATCTGCTGGCCCGGACTCCGCTGGAACTCGAAACGATCGAGTCGGCCGCCGATTTTTATGCGTCGCAGGGCAAGTTGGACGAGGCGCGGACGACGCTGAAGAAGATTGAATCGATGCAGACGCCGCCCGGCGCGGGCGAGCTGGCTGCGGCGCGGTTCGCGGAGCGTCACGAGACCCCCGCTATGGCGACGGCACACTATGCCGCCGCGACGACCGCAGCGCCCGCGGATGTGCAGACGTGGCGCGAGCGCATCGGATATCTCATGCGGGCGGCCCGCGCGGGTGAGGCAGTTGCCGTCGCGGACGAAGCGCTGCGCGTGCTGCCGAACGATCCCGCCCTGCAGAGTCTCAAGGCATACGCCGCGGCCAGCGCGAACGTGGCAAGCGGTGAACCGGACCTTCAGCCGCTCATCGACGACCTGTCCAGGGACCCGGCGAACACGCGCTCGCTGGCGACGGCGCAGCTGCTTCAGGAAGAGGCTGCGGGAAGACTATCCAAGCCCGACGCGGCGGCGCGGTTCCGGCAATTGGCGGATCGATTCCCGCGACACAAGCCACTCCAGGTCGAGGCGGTCCGCCGTACCCTCGCTGCGGGCGAGATGGTTCGGGCGACGGAGCTGGCGGTTCGCACGATGCAGGCGTTCCCCGGCGACGCCGACGTGGCGCGGCTGGCGACAAATGTCTTCCGTCAGTCCAGGGACTGGAAGCAGATGGAGTCGGCGGCCCAGCAGTGGCGGGCGCGCGCGCTGGACCATCCGGCGGAGGCCGACGTCGCGATCGCCGAAGCGCGCCTCGCGCGCGGCGACGCCGCCGGCGCCGCAAAACAGCTGGAGCCGCATGTAAAAGCCGCGACCGCATCACCTGATTCGCACGCGATCCTGCTCATCACATATGCCCGCGCCCTCGCCGCCGCCGGCCGGGAGGAGCACGCGCGGGAGCTGCTCGAGCCACTGCTGCCAAGCTCGCCGCGCTGGCGGGCAGCGTGGATGAACATTGCCGAGAGCGATGTCACCGAGGCGGATGCTGCGGCCGCATGGCTCGAGCGCATCGCGCCGCGCGTGGTGAGCGGCGCGGAGACGGAGCGGTTAACGCTTGCCCGAGCATGGCACGGCGTGGGCTCGCGCTTCGCGCTGCCCGGGGCGCACGAGGAGGCAAAGAAAATCCTCGCCCCGCTGTGCGAACAGCCAGACGCGGGCGCAGACACATTCCTGCTGCTCGCTTCCGCGCTCCAGGCCACGGGCGACGTCAGCAGCGCGGAGACGAATTACCGAAGAGCGCTGGCGATGCGCCCCGAAAGCACGACCGCGCTGAACAACCTCGCGTACCTCCTGCTCATGCGCGGCGCCGGCACGGACCTGGCGGAGGCACAGTCGCTGGCGGGCGATGCAGTCGCGCTGTCGCCGGACGTGGCGAGCTTCCACGACACGCTCGCCCGCGCCCGTTTCAAGGCCGGTGACCGGGACGGCGCACTCAAGTCATTCCAGCGGGCGCTGGACCTGGAACCCGACAACGTCGAAGCGATGATCGGGAAAGCGACCGTGCTTTGGGCGCAGGGCGACCGCGCCGCTGTCCGCGCGCTGCTCCAGCAGATTGACGCCACGCTCCCCCGCAAACCGCGACTCCCCGCCGAATTGAAACAAGAGCTCGAACTCACCCGCACTCAGGCGAACGCCGCCTTTGATCCGGGGTGAACCTGCCACACCGACGAAGAGCCTGTTCTCTCCCCTTCTTCCAAAAGTCAGGCCAGACAAACTGACCGGTCGCTCGCTTGGCAATGGCGCTTGTGGCTCCTGCGACGATTCCTGGCTTCATGGCACTGGCGTTGCTGATTGCCATCCATCTTGACGTGGGTGCGTCACATTCGAGAGCGTTTCTGACGTGCAGGCTCATTGGAAGGCGACGGATTGGTCGTCTTAAGCAGTGATTCGCGCAAGTCTTGTGTTCTCCGAGCCGAGTGTCAGGGACACCAAGCAGTGGATGAATCGGGATTGCCCTGGCGGCTACGTCAGATTGCCGCGTGACCGGCGTGGGTGCCGGAACCGTGGTGCCGGAACTTGGGGCGATACGTGTCTCGGCGAAACGCCGGCGGCGCGACTGAACGGATTTGAAGGAGGCTACATGGTACTGCCGATCCGCCGCTGGAGGGCGGTTGTCATCGGTGTTGTGTTTGCGCTTGCAGGCCAGGTCCCTGCGAGCCTTTCCGCGGGCGTGGTTGCCCCGTCGCATTCCGATCCCATGACCAGTGAAGCCTCGTCGCCGTCAGCCATGGCAGCCGATCATGCCCCCAACGTGGCAATTCCGGTGGCGTCGAACTCCGTTGACAGGGAAGACGCGCAGCCGTTTTGGTTCCCCGGCGCCGACGGCCTCGATTCAGTGAGCATCACTTCAGTCCCGGTGCGTTCCTCGGTAGACGGCACGCACGCGAGCAGCCCCCTCCCCGGGACGCAGCAGCACCCGCTCATCCCGCTCCCCGGCGCCGCCTGGACCGGGATGGCTGGTCTGCTGGGTCTGGGCGCGGTCAAGGTTTTGCGAAATTTCCGCCGGCTGCTGGCGTGAGGCCAGTGCGACAAAAGCGGTCGCCTGAGCGTCGCCCGCGCAGCAGAAGAGCGGCGTGGTCCCGACAGACCACGCCGACCTCGTGCATTGATCGTCCATTGCGGCCGAAAGCCCGTTGCAGCCGAGACTCCGCGCACAGCCTACAGCCTGCCGTGTGCGAGGCTGCCGTGTGCAAGGCGACGCCTTGTTCAGCTATTGCGGCCTATGAGCCGGTGGAGTTCTGCTCCCCGGCCGATTGCATGCTGTCGCCGCCGTTGCCTGCCGCGGCGTCCTGGCCTTGGTTGACGTTGGCGCGGCGTCTGCTGGCGGAACTGCGCCCCCCGCGACGCCCGATCTCGGCCATGTGATTCCGGTTCACGCTCACCTTCTCCCCCCCCTTGCGACCCGCCATGCGGGCCTCGTCCGTGGTGAACTCGTGGGCTTTGCCTTTCTCGTGGGCGGCCCGGCCGCCCTTGCGCGCGATCTCGCGCTGCTTCTCCGCGGCCATTGACGCGAAGCCGCGGTTCTTGGTGCTGCTCTCCATATCGACTCCCTTCGACCGCCGCGGCAGGCGTGCGCGTCCGGGTACCTGCCGACGGTTAGCTGTCGCAGTGTGTGATTGACGTGCGTCACATCACGGGCAAAACAGGCCCGCCACCACGCGCGATAGCGTGCGACCTCGCACCACGACACATCGGGCGCGAAATGACCGACGCAAGTCGATCCGGCAGGGATGTTGCAACCGATATACCAACTCCATTTTATCGGGCGTTGTTCCCGCGCACCCGCGGCAGGTACAACCGGCAGCGGCCTTTGATCTCCGGGCGTAAAATCACCTAAGATAGGCCTCCCATGGATTTTGACTTCGTCAACCGCGCCAACGCAGAGTACATCGACCAGCTCTATTCCAATTACCAGCGCGACCCCCGCACCGTCGAAGAGCACTGGCGCGCGTTCTTCGCCGGCTTCGACGCCGGCGCCGCGCGCAGCCAGACGCCCGGCGGGACCCATCCCGGCGAGGCGCCGCATGGCGAGGGGCTGTTCACGACCGGCGTATATGACCTCGTCCACAGCTACCGTGAGCTGGGCCACTACGTCGCCAAGCTCGACCCGCTCGGCCATGACCGCCCCGTCCACCCGCTGCTGAACCTTTCGGAGTTCGGCCTGACTACTGCGGACTTGGACAAGAAGGTCGTGCCGGGCAGCTTTCTGGGAGCATTCGACGGCACGCTGCGCGATCTCATTCAGAAGCTGCGCATGACGTACTGCCGGACCATCGGCGTCGAGTACATGGACATCCCCGACAAGCAGCAGCGCGATTGGCTGGCGCAGCGGATGGAGCCCGCCTACAACCGGCCGAACTTCAGCCCCGCCGAGCAGCGGGGCATTCTTTTCCAGCTGGTCGCCGCCGAGGAATTCGAGCGCTTCCTCCACACGCGCTACATCGGACAGAAGCGATTCAGCCTCGAAGGCGGCGAAGCGCTCATCCCGCTGATCAATACGCTGATCGAAGACGGGGCGACGCTGGGGGTTGAGGAGGCGGTGCTCGGGATGGCGCACCGCGGGCGGCTGAACGTGCTTGCCCACGTCATGAACAAGCCATACGAGGTGATCCTCGCGGAGTTTGAAGGCACGAATAAGCGCGACGAATCCGAAGGCGACGGCGACGTCAAGTACCACCTGGGGTACACCAACGACCGCCCGACGGCATCGGGCAGGAAGGTCCACCTCCTGCTCTCGCCCAACCCCTCGCATCTGGAGCTGGTGAACCCGGTGATGCAGGGCATCGTCCGCTCCAAACAGACATACCTGGGCGATAGGGACCGCAACCGGGTCGTCCCCATCACCCTGCACGGCGACGCCGCGTTCACCGGGCAGGGCATCGTGCAAGAGACGCTGGGCCTCTCTGAAATGCCCGGCTACCGCACGGGGGGCACGATCCACCTCATCGTCAATAACCAAATTGGCTTCACCGCCACGCCCAAGCAGATCCGCTTCACGCCCTACCCGACTGACATCGCCAAATCGATCGGCGCGGTGATTTTCCACGTTAACGGTGACGACCCCGAAGCCGTCGTGCACGCGTCGCGCATGGCGATTGCTTTCCGCGAGCAGTTCAAGATGGACGTGATCGTGGACCTGTGGTGCTACCGCCGCCATGGGCACAATGAAACCGACGAGCCGTCGTTCACCTCGCCGGTGATGTACAAGCAGATCGAGCGGCACAAGAGCGTGCGCGAGCTGTACGCCGAGAAGCTGATCGCCGAGGGGCGCATCACCTCTGAAGACCACGAATCGATGAAGAAGGAGGTGCTCGCCCGGCTGACCAGCGCACAGGGTCTGGCCAAGGAGCAGAAGCCGCGACAGCGCAACGTCAGCCTCGGCCCCGTCTGGAAGGGCATGACCCGCGCCACCGGCGACTGGAGCGCCAAGACCGCCGTTCCGCGCGACGTGCTGAAGCGCATCGTGGAAGCGACCACTCACACGCCCGCCGAGTTCACCGTCCATCCCAAGCTGACGCGGCTGCTCCACGGCCGTAGGCAGATGGTCGAGACCGGCCGCGGCATCGACTGGGGCACGGCCGAGATGCTCGCCGCCGGCTCGCTGCTGCTCGAGGGGCACTGGGTCCGCATCACCGGCCAGGACGTCGAACGCGGCACCTTCAGCCACCGCCACGCCATCCTCTACGACTACAACAACGGCAACCGCTACGTCCCGCTGGCTCACCTCTCAAAGGACCAAGGCCACATCATCATCACCAACACGATCCTCTCGGAGATGGCGGTGCTCGGCTTCGAGTACGGCTACACGCTGGCCGACCCGCGCCCGCTGGTGATTTGGGAGGCGCAGTTCGGCGACTTTGTGAACGGCGCTCAGCCGGTCATCGACCAGTTCCTCGTCGCCGGCGAAAGCAAGTGGCAGCTGATGAGCGGCGTCGTGCTCAACCTCCCCCACGGTTACGAAGGCCAGGGCCCCGAGCACTCCAACGCCTACGTCGAGCGGTTCCTGTCACTGGCGGCGGAGAACAACATGCAGATCATCATGCCGACCACGGCAGCGCAGTATTTCCACGCGCTGCGGCGGCAGATCCACCGCAAGTTCCGCAAGCCGCTGATCAATTTCACGCCAAAAAGCCTGCTGCGCTACGAGCCGAGCAGCTCACGGATCGAGGAGCTGACCGAGGGGCACTTCCGCAATGTCATCGATGATCCGCAAGCCCCGGATCGCAACCGCGTCCAGCGCGTGCTCCTGTGCAGCGGCAAGGTGTACTACACGCTCGCGCAGGCGCGCGAGAAGGCGAACAAGCACAATGACATCGCCATCGTTCGCGTCGAGCAGCTGTACCCGTTTCCCGAAAACGAAATCCGCGCCGCGCTCGACAAGTACGGCCGGGCATCGGAGGTCTGCTGGGTCCAGGAAGAGCCGCAGAACCGCGGCGCCTGGCGGTTCATCGAGCCGCGGCTCCGGCAGATGCTTCCCGACCAGGTCATCAACTACATTGGCCGCGAGGAAGCCGCCAGCCCCGCCACCGGCTCGATCAAGATGCACCAGATCGAGGAGCAGGAACTGATTGCCCACGCCATGTCGATCCCCCCGCGCGAAGCACCGGTGAAAGAAGCCGTCAGTCAAGCGCCCGCGACGGCGCCGGCGACGCAGCAGGTGGATGGGTGAAGAGGGAGTTGCCAGTTGCTAGTTGTCAGTTGCCAGTGAAAATGGCGGCGACTGCGATACTAGCGACGAGCAACCAGCAACTTTAGAGAAAACCATGCCCACGAATGTAGACGTCCCTGCCCTCGGCGAATCGGTTCGCGAGGCCGTGCTGATCAAGTGGCACAAGAACGACGGCGACACCGTTGTCGACCAGGAACCCATCGCCGAGCTGGAGACGGACAAGGCGAACGTGGACGTCCCCGCGCCGGCGGCGGGCGTGCTGCGGCGCGTGAAGAGCGAGGGGGACACTGTGGCGATCGGCGATACCATCGCCCGCATCGACGAGGGCGGATCGAATGGGGGGACTGCCAAGCCGCAAGCGGCGAAGCAGGGGTCGGGGGCGGGAGCGAGCGAGGCAAAGAATCCCCCCTCGCCGGGCGGCGCGGGCTACGGGGGTCAGGTCGCTGCGCCGACGAAGCCTGCTTCGCCCCCAGTCACCGCGCCCGCCGCCACCAGCGAGTCCTCCGCGAGGGGCACGGGAGACTTGCGGCCCTCCGTCCGGCGAATCGTCGAGGAGAAGAAGCTGAATCCCGCCGATCTCAAGGGCACCGGGCCCGGTGGGAAGGTGACGAAGGAGGACGCCGCTCGACTGGCCGCTTCCATGCCAAGCCGCGGCGGCGATGCCGATGAAATTCGGGAGGACGAGACGCGCCCGCTTGCGCCGCCCACCCCCGCAATCGGCGCGAGCCCCGAGGGCGATGGCGTCAAGCGGGTGCCCATGACCAGGATCCGCAAGAAGATCGCCGAGCGCCTCGTCCAGGCGCAACAGACCGCCGCCATCCTCACCACGTTCAACGAAGTGGACATGCAGGCGATCTTCGATCTCCGGGCCAAGTATAAGGAGAAGTTCGAGAAGCTTCATGGCGTGGGGTTGGGCTTCATGAGCTTCTTCGCCCGCGCTGTGGTGCTGGCGCTGCGCGAGTTTCCGCGCATCAACGCGCAGATCGACGGGGACGATGTGGTTTACCACAGCCATGTGAACCTCGGCATCGCCGTCAGCACCGACCGCGGGCTGGCCGTGCCGGTCCTGCGACACGTCGAGCGCCTCGGCTTTGCGCAGATCGAAAGCGAGATCAAGCGCCTCGCCCTGGCGACGCGCGAAGGCAAACTCGGCCTCCAGGAACTCTCCGGCGGGACGTTCACGATCACCAACGGCGGCGTCTTCGGCTCGCTGCTCTCGACGCCGATCATCAACCCCCCGCAAAGCGGCATTCTGGGCATGCACGCCATCCAGAAGCGCGCGGTGGTCGTCAACGACCAGATCGTGATCCGCCCGATGATGTACGTTGCCCTCAGCTACGACCATCGGCTGGTGGATGGCAAGGAATCGGTGAGCTTCCTGGTGCGAATGAAGGAGTACTTGGAAGACCCGGCGCGGCTGATGCTGGAAGTCTAACTAATCAGTGGATTACTGGTTACTCGTCGCCAGTGACTGTCAGAGGCGATGTTGGTGGCGGAAATGTGACCGCCAAGCGCGCCGGGGCGTTATCCGGCGATGTCGGTGGCGGTGGCGGCGGGCAACTCGGTGCCGCACACGCGGCAGAAGCGCGCGTCGTCGTCGTGCCCCTCTGTCCCGCACACCGGGCAGTGCACGGTTCGAATGTACTCCCGCCGAAGGTTCACCAGCTCGGCCGTGACGATCCCCGTCGGCACGGCGATGATCGCGTACCCGATGATCATCACCCCCGACGCCAGCATCCGTCCCAGCGGCGTCTGCGGCGCGATGTCGCCGTAGCCCACCGTCGTTAGCGTGACGATCGCCCAGTAGATGCTGATTGGAATGCTCGTGAAGCCGCTCTTGGGTCCTTCGATCAGGTGCATGAGCGAGCCAATGATCAGCACGAGCATCAAAACGGTCGTGACGAAGACGGTGATCTTCCGCCGGCTGGCGCGCATGGCGCGGCTGAGGTATCCGGCTTCGGCAAGATATTCGGGGAGCTTGAGCACGCGGAAAACGCGCAGGATCCGAAGCGAGCGGATGACGATCAGCTCCTGTGCGCCGGTGAGAAAGACGCTCACGTAGGTCGGCAGGATCGCGAGCAGATCGACCAGGCCGTAGAAGCTGCGCGCATACCGCAGGGGCGAGCGGACGACGGCCAGCCGCATCGCGTATTCAACTGTGAACAGCACGGTGAAAACCCACTCCGCTGCCAGCAGCCCTGCGCCATGGCGCTCGTGGATCGACGGGACACTGTCGAGCAGGACCACCAGGACGCTCAGGGCGATCACCGCCAGCAGCACAACGTCGAACGCCTTCCCGGCGGGCGTGTCGTGCTCGAAAATGATGACGTAGAGCCGCTGCTGCCATCGCCTTCCCGCCGCCGACTCGTCGTACCGCTGCATGCGCGCGCAACTATAGCCGGGAGCCGGCGCAGCATCACCACCCCTCGCCCCGCCGACCCCGCCACCCTAGAATCCGCCGAGCTATGTCGGAAACCAACAACAGCGGCAACAATGGCAACTTCGATCTGATCATCATCGGCGCCGGCCCCGGCGGGTACGTCGCCGCCATCCGCGCAGCGCAACTGGGCATGCGCGTTGCCTGCGTTGAAAAGGACGACTCGCTCGGCGGCACGTGCCTCAACGTCGGATGCATCCCCAGCAAAGCCCTGCTCGACTCCTCTGAGTTGTACGAGCAGGCCAGGACCCACTTTGACCACCATGGCATCAAGGCGTCCGGCATCGAGCTTGACCTTAAGGCGATGATGGCGCGAAAGGACGGCGTCGTCACTCACCTCACGCGCGGCGTCGCCGGGCTGTTCAAGAAGAACAAGATCGAGCACGTGATCGGCATGGGCCGCATCACTGCCGCCGATTCTGTTGAAGTGACGCTCGACGGGGGCTGGAAGCGCACGATCACGGCATCGAAAATCCTCATCGCCACGGGGAGCGCGCCGATCGAGCTGAAGTCGATCCCGTTCGACGGCAAACACTTCGTCAGCTCCACCGAAGCGATCGCATTCAGCGAAGTGCCGAAGAAGCTGCTGGTGATCGGCGCGGGCGCGATCGGGCTGGAGCTTGGATCCGTCTGGAGCCGGCTGGGCTCCGAGGTGGTGGTCATCGAGTTCCTTGACCGGATTCTCCCGCTGATGGATCGCGAGATGACCACGGCCCTCCACCGGTCGCTCACCAGGCAGGGCATCACCTTTCGCCTGAACACCGGCGCCCAAGGCGCGACGATCGAGAAAGGTCGCGTGAAGTTGACGTGGAAGAGCGGCGACACGAGCGAGGTCGAGGAAGCGGATAAGGTGCTCGTCGCCATTGGGCGCCGCCCGTACACGGAATCGCTGGGGCTGCGTGAGCTCGGGGTGGCAATGGACGCGCGCGGCTTTGTGACGGTAAACGATCATTTCCAGACCAGCGTGCCCGGCATCTACGCGATTGGCGACGTGATCGGCGGCGCGATGCTCGCCCACAAGGCCGAAGAGGAAGGCGCCGCCTGCGTCGAATTGATGGCGGGCAAGGCCGGACACGTGAACTATCTGGCGGTGCCCAACGTCGTCTACACGTTTCCGGAGCTCGCGTCGGTCGGCCTGACGGAGGAGGAGGCCAGGACGAAGCATGGCGAGATTCGCATCGGCAAGTTCCCCTTCACCGCCAACGGCCGCGCCCGCGCGATGGACGCGACGGAGGGCATGGTGAAGATCGTCGGGGACGCCAAGACGGACCGGCTGCTCGGCATGCACATTCTGGGCGCACGCGCCTCGGACCTCATCGCCGAGGGCGCCGTCGCCATCGAGTTCGCCTCGAGCTGCGAAGACATCGCCCGCTCCGTCCACGCCCACCCGACTCTGCCCGAAGCGATTAAGGAAGCGGCGCTGGCGGTGGAGAAGCGAGCGATCCACTTCTGAGGAAGCGCTAAAGCAGCAAACTTCCAACCCCGAATTCCAAATCTCAAATCCCGGGCAAGGAAGAAACTGAAGAAAAAGGAAAAGCTCCAAAGTCCCGCTTTGGAGATTCCCCGCTTGTTCCTTTGCCGCTTGTTTGGAGTTTGGGATTTTCCTCTTGCGGCTTCGCCTCCAGGCGACTTGCAGCTTCAACCGCTAGGCGTTGCCTCCTGCCGACCCCATCCGGCACCGCATTTGCACGTTACCCGTCTTACGCCGGTGCGCTATATTGCGCGTGGCGGGACGATGAGATCGCTCGGCATTTTGTCGCAGGACGGATCTAAAGCAGGACGGGATCTAAGCAGGAGGCGACGTGACGGAAAACACCAAACCGCGCACTACGCTCGTCGGCGTGTTCGAGGACCGCGCCGGGGCTGAACGCGCTGTCGATGAACTGGAACGAAACAACTTCAAGAGCGACCAGGTCGGCTTCGCCATCCGCGGCGCCGATGTCGCCCGCGGCGGAATGATCACCGACGCCCAGGGCGCGAAGGACGGCTCCGGCGCAGTCACCGGCGCTGCCACCGGCGCAGGATTGGGCGCCATTCTCGGCGCGGCCGCCGCCATGTTGCTGCCGGGGCTTGGACCGGTCGTGGCGGGCGGCATCCTGGCGATGGCGTTCGGCGGCGCGGTGGCAGGGACGGCGGTCGGCGGGATCGTCGGCGCGATGACGGGCCTGGGCGTTTCCGAAGAGGAGGCGAAGTTCCTTGAGCAGGAATTTCAGTCCGGCCGCGCCATCGTGGCCGTGAAGGCGGGGCCGCGCGCGATTGAGGCGGCCGAGATCATGCGCCGCCATGGCGGCTACGACCTCCAGAACCGCCGCACCCCGCCCGTGCAGACGGAGGGGGTCTTCAGCCAGCCCTGATTTGAATCATGATGACGCGCAGAGCACGGTGCTAAAGCGAGGTTTCACCAATGGCGACGAGAAGCAACGAATCGAGCGGCGGGCGCAGCACGAGCCCGAAGTCATGCGCGGCCACGGGCCAGGAACGCAGCCTGCCGGCGGAACCGGAAGTAACCGGCCGCCCTCCTGCGGCCTCTGACACCAGCAACCCCGGCCGCGAGCCCGCCCATCTCGCCGCCGCCCGCGCGCGCCGGCAGCGCGCAACCGAGGAGGAAGCCATGCGACGCGAATACCAACAGTCTCAGCAACCCGCTTCCTGCGCCCCCGGCTCTTCCCTATCCACCGGGTTGAAGCTCATCGGCGGCGCGGGACTGGGCGCGGTCCTGATGTACCTGCTCGACCCCGAAGCCGGTGAACGCCGGCGCGAAGAAATGCGCCTGCGCGCTGCCCGTGCGGCGGCGACGACAGGAACGGTTCTGGGCAATGTGGCCGATATGGCCGGAAACGTCGCGGGCAACGTCTGGGACCTCTCGACTGAAGCCGGTCGCGCCATGGCCGAACGCGCCGCCCAGATCGGCAGCACGGGAGTTGCGGCGGCGTCGGGCCTTGGCTCGAGCCTCGCCGAACGCGCCAGCGACACCGCCTATGCAGCGCGGAAGGGCGCGCGCCGCCAGATGAGGTCTGCGCGCAAGGGCGCATCGGGCTGGTTCGGGCACGAGGAGGAAAAGAGCTACGTCCCGGATACGAGCGTCGCCGTCTCCGCCGCCACCGCGCTGGCCGCGGGCGCGGGACTGATGTACCTGCTCGATCCCGCCGACGGCGCCCGCCGGCGGGCGCTCGTACGCGACAAGGCCACTCGCTTCCTGAACGACACCGGCGATTTCTTCCGCCGCACCGGACGCCACCTGGCCAACCGCTCGCGCGGGATCGCGCACGAAACGCGCTCCATGTTCCAGCCGGCCGACGAGGCGAGCGATCGCACCGTCGCCGAGCGCGTCCGCGCGCGGCTCGGGCACCTCCAGCGGCCCAACGCCGATGTCAACGTCGCCGTGATGGACGGCCGCGTCACCATCACCGGCCGCTGCACGCCCGATGATGTCGACGCCGTGCTCTCGACGGTGCAGAGCACCCCAGGCGTCGTGTCGATCGTCAATCTCCTCACCGTGGAGAACCCGGGCGCATCACAGTCAGCGCCATCGTCGACCCTCTGACCGCGACTGGTACTCGAAGCGGCGTCGCGCGCGGGGCGGCGGGTTTCTTCTCGTCAGTCGCTGGGAGCGGTGGTCGCGGCCGCTTTGGCGGATTTTGCGCGGTCGTTGACGATGTCCAGCGCCACGCGCGCCGCGGCGGCGGAGCCGGCGTCGCGCTGGTCCAGGCTGGCGCGCTTCAAGAGCGAGATGCTCCTGATCGTGCCGATCTCCTGAAGGATCCGAGCCGCGGCCGTGCGCACATTTGCGTCGCGCTCCTTCAGGAGCTTCATCACCTCCAGCTCGGCGATCGCACCCATTTCGATCAGCGTCTTCGTCACGACGTCCGTGTCCTTGATGATCCATCGGACGATGGGGAAGACGGTGCGCTCGTCCTTGAGCTTGGCGAACACGCCCATGACGGCCCGGCGTTGATGCAAGGAGGATCGCTCATCGGCCAGGATCGGGAGGAGCCGCGGGACCGTCTGCTTGCCCGCCCACGCCGCCAGCGCGGGGGCGGCGTTCTCGCCGACAAAAAAGGCGTTGTCGCCCAGGATTTCGGCCTCGATCAGCGTCGCCACCTTCTCCCGGCGGGCATCATCGGGGGTGGGCGTCATCCGGGCCAGCTTGTCCAGCGCCGCACGCTTGCGGTGGGTGTCTGTGGATTCCAGGTCGAGCAGCGCCTCGGCCACGGCGTCCATGACTTCCGGCTTGAGCTTCTTCAGAGCCTCCCGGGCCGCGCCGGCGAGGAACGTGTCGCTCGAGCGCGCCGCTTGCTCGAGCGCGGGAAGGCAGTTGTCCGTGCCGATGTCGCCGAGCACCGCCGCGGCGGCGCGGGCGGCGCGCGGTTCGGCATTTTTCAGCTGCAGGATGACGGCGTCCTCGGCCGCTTTCCCCTTCAGCCGAAGGAGCTGCGCCGCCCGGTCGGGATCTTCGGCAAGCCGCGCCGCGAGCTGCGGCGCACCCAGCGGATCGTTGGCAGGATCCCCCGGCGGGCGCGAGCGGATTGCGCGGGCGGCGCCTTCGAGCACCTCCAGCCCCGCCGGGCTGGCCGATGAGGCGATCGCGTCGATGACGAGCCAACCGTCGCCGGTGCGCGCGACGTACTGCGCGCTCTTGCCGTGCACGCCCCACCGCTTGCCCGCTTCGTGCGCGATGCGCGTGAATGGCAGCCCACCAATGGCGCCCTCCTCGATCGTGGTCGCGCCGGCGCCATCGACGGTGAACAGTTTCTCGCGCTCCGCGGCGGCGGCCTGAAATTTCTGCGTCGTCACCCACGGTCGGCGCTGCTTTTGATTGGCCGCGGAAACGATGCGCAGAACGAGCTTCCCCAAATCGCCGCGGCCGCTGGAAAAGCTCAGCACTTTCGCATCCGATTCCGACACGTCCAGGTCGGCACGAAAATCTTTCGGAAGGCGCAGGTTGAAGTTGTGGAAGGAGACTTCCTTCGGATCGAGCAGCGCCAGCTGCACGTCTGTCGGCTGCCACGCGACGGCGGCGACGGGCTCCTCAAACAGCGCCGGCTCGGGCTGCTCGGATGGCGCGGCGGCAGCGCGCTGCTCGAGGTCCTGGAGCATGTTCATCACGTCGGCATGGCTGGTGGCCCCTGTCTGCTCGGCCTGCGCCTTGAGGGATACCAGCTCGCGCTGCTGCTGCTCGCGAGAGGCGCTGGCGCTGTGCGTCACCCGGGCGGCGAGGGTTTCACGGAAGCTGTCGGCCGGCGATTTCATCGGCGGGACCGGAGTGGCCGGCGGGGCCGGCGGGCTCGGCGGCGCGGAGCTCGTCGGCAGCGACGGTGTGGTCACCCGGGGCAGCGCAGCAAACCCCCCGGTCGCCTGCTTGCCACCCACCTGGCTCGCCACCTTGTTGGACACGATGCCCCCCGCCATGACGGTGGCAACAATCACCCCGGAAATCACGAGCCCGATGAGCCCCGTGATGGCGGAGGCGACGAACGTCACGGCCCCTTCGCCGAAGCTGAGCTGAAAGGTGTTCTTGATGACGAAGAAGACTACAGGGATGATCGCTACGACCACAAGCAACCGCAGCGCGAGGTTCTGCGGCAGCACGTTGGCCAGCATGATCATCAGCGCCGGCAGCGCCGCCACCCCGCAGGCCTTGAGGTACGCCGCGCCGTTCATCGGGAACTTCATGATCTTTGACGCGATGAACACACCCAGCAGCACCATCGGGCCGGTCACCGCGAACAGCATGATGATCCCGACCACCAGGCCCGTCCACATCACCCCGGTTGAGACGGAAGGATCGATGCGGCCCTGCTCAACGAGGCTCGACAACTGCGTGTGCATGTAGATGCCGCCGCCGATGACGCCCAGCACGTAAGCCAGGAGCAGGAGTGGTGTGAGACCGTCGAGCGCGACCGACGCGACGCGCCCGGTGCGAACGCCGTAGAGATATTCGTTTGCCATGCGATGTGCCCCACTAGACGCAAGCGCGGCAGAAAGTTTCCGCATCGCAGCGGAAAGGTTCCCCGCGGCCAGGATTTTACTTCCAGCGGCTCATCACGCTCAAGCCGTGTGACATGAGCACGATGGCAAAACCCAACCCGCCGACGCTCTGGCTGAGCGGCCAGTCCATGGCGTAGCTCGCCAACAGCCCGCCCAGCAGGAACAGCAGCGAAAAACCGGCTGATGCGAGCATGGCAAAGGGAAGCCGCCGCGCCCAAGGCAGCGCCGCGGCCGCAGGGAGAAACAGCATCGCCAGGACCATCGCAATGCCCAGCGCGTTGGTCCCGAGCAGCACGATGCTCGCGAGCAGACCGAGGAACAGCGCATCCCACCGCTGCGGGCGAAGTCCCGCCAACTCCGCCGCCGCCCGCGCTTGTGCCAGCAGCAGCCAGCGCCGCCACAGCGCCGCCGTCAGCGCGGCGGCAAGCAGCGCCGCGGGAACGGTGTACTCCGCCACGTGCGCATCGACGGCGACTTCCACGCCGACGTACAGGTTCTGCAGGTCGGCCAGGTGCTGCCCAGCGCCGGAGACGATCAGGATCGAGCAGCACAGTGCGCCGACGTACATGGAAGGGAGCAGCCAGTCCTGAGCGCCGCTGCGGCGCGACCAGGCCAGAAACCCAACGGTGGCCGCCGTCACCGCCAGCGCGGGCGGGAGCGTCGGCCAGCCGATGTGGACGGTAATCGTTTCCGGGATCGTGAGAAATCCCAGCCGGAACCCGATCGCCGAGCCCACCGCTACAGCCTGCGGCAAAGCCAGCGCCGCCAGCGCCTCGCGGCGGAGAATCACGAACACGCCCAGGACCGATGCGGCGATGCCCACCGCGCCGGCCGTCAGCAGCGCGGGGGCGAGGAGCTGGGCGAGGTCGAACAGTTCCTGAATTGCGTCGCTCATGGCGCCCGCCCCGCCGACAGACGCGCGTAAAGTGAATCCGCGGGAATCTCGTGCGCAACGCTGGACGCATCCGGTTCGCGCGCCGGCTCCAGCCACAGGACGGTCTGGCACAGCGCGAGGATGTCATCCGCATTATGGCTCACGACGACCGCGCCGAGGCCGCCGGCGATCGCGCCCCGCAGCACGCCCAGCAGCAGGTCGCGCGAGGCCAGGTCCAGGCCATCGGTCGGCTCATCGAGCACGAGCAGGTCGGGGTCGTCCGCCAGCGCCCCGGCGAGCAGCACGCGCTGCTGCTGGCCGCCACTGAGTTTCGCAAATGGACGCTCGGCGAGGGGACTTACCTCGAGCAGGTCCATCGAACGCCTTACGCGGCTGCCGCACCCGATGGCCCAGCCGAAACGTCGCCGGCCGGAGGTGGCGAGCGTCGCGGCATCAACCGCGGACATGGGCCAGTGCGGATCGATCGCCCGGTGCTGCGGGAGATATCCGCGGCGGGTGGATTCAGAGCGACGAACGATGCCGCCCATGGGCGGCAGCAATCCGAGCAGCCCGCGGACGAGCGTTGTCTTCCCCGCGCCATTCGGCCCAAACACGCCGAGGCATCCGCGGGGCGCAAGCCGCACCGTGCCGTCCACCCGCACGACGGAACGCGCGGGAAAGTACCCGAACACGCTATCGGTCAGCTCAACGAGCACTCGACGCTGCCTCCTGCGTCGACGGTTCAATCCCCGCCGACTTCGCCGCCTCGATCAGCTTACGCACGTTTTGGCGGAACAGGTTCTGGTAACTGTCCGCCTCGGGCGTGCCGCGGACGTGGTCGGGGAGGACAACGAGCGTCGCCCCCGCACGTCGGGCGAAGGCGGCGGCGAGGTCCTGATCGCTGTAGGTCTCGACGATCACGATCTTCACGTTCTGGGCTTTCATCCGCTCAACCAGATCGCGCACCTGCGCGGGCGACGGCGTGATGCCGGGTTTGGGCTCGATGGTGCCGGCGATGGTGAGGCCGAACGCTTCGGCGAAGTAGCCCCACGCGGGGTGAAACGTGACCACCTTCAATCCCTGGTACGGCGCCAGCTCGTCGCGCAGCGCCTTGTGCGTGTCGGCCAGCTCATTGACGAGCTTCGTCGCGTTCTGCTTGTACCGCTCGGCGTTGGCCGCATCGGCAAAGCTCATGGCGCGTGTGAGGGTCGCGACCATGCGCATAGCGGCCGCGGGGCTCAGCTGGTAGTGCGGATTTCCGTAAGCGTGCACATCGCCCGCCGAGCGGTCGATCTTTCCTGTGGGCACGTCGAGCAGCTCGATACCGGTGCTCATGTCGACGTTGCCGGGCTTTCCGGGCATCACGCGCGGGTTGCGTGAACCCTTGAGCAGGTTGTCACGCCACGGCTCGACGTCCAGGCCGCCGTGCACAAATAGATCCGCCTGGTTCAGCTTGAGCATCTCCGTCGGCCTGGCCATCACGTTGTGCACGTTCTCCGGCCCTTTCATGACCGAGTGCACCTCGACGGCATCGCCCCCGATCTGTCGCGCCAGGTCGGCAAAGTCGGTGGTCGTCGTCACGATTTTCAATTTCGCGTGCGCCGCTGAGCCGAGCGTGGCAAAGATGCACGTCGCGAGAATGGCATATCTCATACAACACCTCAGTAAGAAAACGGGTCTACCGCGGAGACGCGGAGAGCGCGGAGAAAACTCAGTTCAGATTTCTTCGCTCCTCTCCGCGCTCTCCGCGTCTCCGCGGTGGACAGAATTATCAGCGCATCGACCAGTACGGGTGCGGGGGGTGGCTGCCGAAGATCCAGGTGGCCTGCACGGAGAAGATGTCTTCGGCGTCGTGTTCCGTTTCGCGGTGCTGGTAGGCGAAGCGGAAGCGCAAAAACTCGCTCCAGTACCAACTGACGTACGGCGTGATGCCCCACGCCTCCTCGGCGTCGTTGTTCGGGTTCTCCGTCCAGTCGAGGCGCAGTCCGGCGTAGACGTCGCGGCTGAACTGCTGCTGGCCGAGCAGATACGCCCCCAGCGCGTGGTTGGCGTCCCCGTCGGCGCCGTTGATCTCGCCGTAGATCAACTCGCCCTGCAGCATCGTGTTGTTGAAGCCGCCCGTCGGATCGGTGCGGAGGAGGGTGACATCGACGCCGAACAGGTTGATGTCATGGGCGTTGTCCTCGCTCGCGTGGCCGGTGAGCCATGAAGCACCCAGCTCGAGGTTCAGGTCGCGCGAAATATCGGTGTTCCACAGCAGGTGCGCGTTGAAGGCCGGGGAGTCGACGGACAGGTCGCCCCCCAAGGTGGGGGATTCGGAACCCGCGCCTTCGCCGCTGATCACCTCGGCGATCGCCTCGATGTACTGCCCGCCCGTATGGCGCGGGGGGATGACATAGCTGAAGCTGGCGCCGGCGTCGGTCAGCGCTTCGGGGGCGAGGAACGCCTGATTGACGAAGGGTGGGTCGGTTGTCGGCAGATCGTGCAGGTGGAGCATGTTCTGCCTGCCGAAGCGGACGTGGAACCGCCCCAGCTTGGCGGTGAGATTGGGCACGCCGAAGTCGTGGAGGAACAGGTATGCCTCCTCGATATTCGTCGATGATTCGACGCCCTCTTCCTCCTCCTCCTCGCCCTCCTCATGGAAGATGGGGTTGTGCACGTCGCGCTCGAAGGCGAGGACCAGCACCCCGTCGGCGCGCGGGTCGACGGCTGCGCGCAGGTCGAGTTCGACCTCGCGGACGTCGAAGCGGTTGTAGGCGTCATTGCCGCGGTCGTCTTTGGGCGTGATCGTGCCGACGAAATCGGTGATGACCGTGACGCTGGGATTGAAGTTCTGCCCGAACCGCTGGAAACCGGACGGCAAGTCGCGCGACTGCACGTCCTCAAGCACCGCTGCGCGGGTGCGGTCGATCTCGTCCTGCTGCGAAGTGGCCGCGGCCGGCGCGGTGGTCGGCTGCGCGATGGTCGCCGGCGTGCGGAGTTTCGCTTCCAGCTCCGCGATTTTCCGGTCGCGCTCGTTCAGCTCTTCCTGGTGGCGTTTCTCCAGGTCGTCGAGCCGGCGTTCAGTGCGGTCGAGTCTTTCGTCGGTGTTGGCGGTGGATTGGGCCAGCGCATCGCCGCTCGCGGTGAGCGCCAGCGCCAGCAGGGCACAACGGCCCGTGCGCGTTTGCATCGTCTGTTCCTCGTGGTTGATCGTGATCGATCGCGCGTGCGCGTGAACGCGCAGCACATCGGCGGCGGCGAAGAATGAAACGGGGGAACGGACTAGCAGGCGGGCGGGCCGCGGCACTCGAGCCGGACGTGAGCGAACGCGGGATTCCACGCGGGCGTGAGTTGCGTGAGGAACGCAATCAAGAGCCCCAGCGTGATGAGCACCGGCGTAAAGCCGGCGGAGAGCATCGGCAGGCTCAGCTTGCCGTGCAGGTCACATCCGCGGGTGTCGAGCGGCGGGTGGTCGTGCTGGTCGCCCTCGACGTGCGCGTGCTCGGCGGCATGAGCCGCATTGTGCAGGTGCAGCAGCAATCCGCTGCCCAGGGCAGCAAAGGCGAGCACCAGAAGAATCGCGCCGAAGCGTCGCACGAGGGGGATTGTGGCGATTTCTCAGATGCAAGTCAATTGCATTCTGCGCCGGCGACGCCTGGCTCCCCTCGTCAGCCTGACGCGGCAGGCGCGCTGGGCGGGATCGTTGGCACCACCGGCGCCGGCGGCTTGCTGAGCGCGTTCTCACCTACCTCGTCCGTCCAGACGACGAACTTCTGCAGGTTCGTCGAGCCGAATGATGTCGTCAGGGCAACGTCAACCGCGTCTCGGCCCCTTGCCATGAGCACGCGGCCAATGCGCGGCTTGTTGTGACGGGCGTCAAACGTGTGCCAGCGACCGCTGAGGTACACCTCGAACCATGCCGAAAAATCCATCGGGTATGGCACGGGCGGCACGCCGATGTCGCCCAGGTATCCGGTCACATAGCGCGCCGGGATATTCATGGCGCGGCACAGCGCGACGGCCAGGTGCGTGAAATCGCGGCAGACGCCCTTCCCGCTCTCGCAGACGCTCATGGCTGTGTTCGACGTGCTGGCGTAGCTGTAGCCAAATTCAACGTGGCTGTGCGCCCAATCACAGATCGCCTGCACGCGTGCCCACCCGGGCGGCGTCCTCCCGAACAGGTCCCACGCCATCTGAACCATGCGGTCCACTTCGCAGTAGCGGCTGGGCAGCAGGAACTGGACGCAGTCATCCGGCACTTCGTCAACGGGATGCTGCACCGCATCAGCGGCGATTGAGTCCGGCTGTCCCGAATCTTCGATGATCACGTCATTCCAGAGGCGCAGCCTTCCCGCCGGTGCGACGATTCGTCCAACCTGGTTGCCGAACGCGTCGATGTATGTGGTAATCGGAATATACGGTTCCGTGGTGATTTTGTCAGGCCGCCGCGCTGTGGCGCCGCGCGAGGGGTGCAGGAAGAGCATAAGGAGCATCGGCGTGGCCGCCGCGACATCAAAGGCCATGTCGAATCCGGCGCGGATGAGCATCGTCAAAGTATAGCCTCGCCGAACCGTAATGTGTCTGCGTTGGAGATGGCGGGTGGAACGCATCAGTGCATCGGACTAGGATGCCGACTCAGAACGGCTTTTTCATTCGTGTTCATTCGTGAGATTCGTGGCTCAAGCGTTTTTTCTATGACCTATTGCCTCGGAATCGTGACGAAGCACGGGCTAGTGATGGCCTCGGACTCGCGCACCAACGCAGGTTACGACCAGATCAACACCACCAAAAAGATGCACGAGTTCGTCCAGCCAGGCGAGCGCGTGTTCGTCCTCCTCGCCAGCGGGAGCCTCTCGCTCACCCAGTCGATCGTCACTCTCCTGCGTAGGGATTTCGACGCCGGCAAGGGTCTGGCGACGGCCGGCTCGATGTACGAAGCCGCCCGCGTCGTGGGCGAGCAGGTGCGGAAGGTATCTGAGCTCGACCGGGCGGCCCTGGAACGCGACGAGTACCGCTTCAACGTCCACCTTATCCTCGGCGGGCAGGTGAAAGGCGAGAAGCCGGACCTGTTCCTTGTTTATCCCCAGGGGAACCCGCTCCAGGCGACGGAAGACTCGCCGTACCTGCAAATTGGCGAGACGAAATACGGCCGACCCATTCTCGATCGCGGCATCCGCTTCGACCGCACGACGCTGGAGGAGGCGGCGAAGTACGCGCTGCTGTCAATGGACTCGACGATGAAGTCGAATGTGACCGTCGGCCCACCGATCGATCTGATCGTGCTGCAGCCCGATGAGCTGTCCATTCGCCTCCAGCACCGCTTCGCGGAGAACGACCCCAGCCTGCTCAAGATTCGCAATCGCTGGGAGCAGGCCCTCCGCCAGGCGGTGCTGAAGCTCCCCAATATCCGTTTCAGGGTCCAGCCTGACACCCCGAGCGACGCAGCCCAGGAGAGCATCGAGCTGGTTGAGGGCACCGATTCCACGTCGGCGGACCTTCAACCCCAGCAAGCGCAGCACCAGCGCATGCAGGGTCGCGCCGACGAAACACGTCGCTGAGGCCTCCGTAGCGGCATTGTCATTTCACCACACAAGATCCGAGTCCTCCCATGTCTGAAGCCACACAAATGCAATCCTCCCCGCTCCTCCGCAAGCTCGAGGAGCTCAGCCAGCGGTTCGCCGAGCTGCAGCAGTCGCTGAGCGATCCGGAGGTTCTTGCCAATCCGCAACAGACGATCGCCGCCAGCCGCGAGAGCGGACAGATCGAGCCGGTCGTCAGGCGGTACCGTGAATACTGCAGGGCGCGCGACCAGGTCGCGGAGCTCCGCCAGCTCAGCGCGCACCGCGCCGACGCCGAGATGGCCGATCTCGCCGCCGCCGAGCTGCCCGACGCCGAGGCCAAGGCCGATGGGCTGCTTGAAGCGCTGAAGGACGAGTTCGTCGCCGCAGAGGACAACGCGGTGGATTCGTTCTTCCTCGAGCTCCGTGCCGGCACGGGCGGCGAAGAGGCGGCGCTGTTCTGCCGCGACCTGTTCGAGATGTACCGCAAATACGCGGAGATGAAAGGCTGGCGGTTTGAGGTCAGCGATTTTTCGACCAGCGACCGCGGCGGGTTCAAGGAATGCATTGTCAACGTCAGGGGCTCCGGCGCGTTCCGCCACCTGCAGTTCGAAGGCGGTGGCCACCGTGTCCAGCGCGTCCCTGAAACCGAAGCCCAGGGTCGCATTCACACCAGCGCCGCCACGGTCGCCGTGCTGCCGGAACTTCAGGACGTCAAGATTGACATCAACCCGAAGGACGTCGAAGAATTCGGCGTCCGCGGCGGCGGCCCCGGGGGGCAGAACGTCAACAAGGTCGAAACCGGCTGGCGGATCCTGCACAAGCCCAGCGGCATTCAATTCAAGATGACCGAGCACAAGTCCCAGGCCCAGAACAAGGAACGGGCCTGGGCACTCTTGCGCGCCACACTCTACGAGCGCGAAATGGCCAAGCAACACGCCGCCCACACCAGCGCCCGTAAAGCCATGATGGGCAGCGGCGACCGATCGGCCCGCATCCGCACCTACAACTTCCCCCAGAACCGCTGCACCGATCACCGATTGGGCGGAGAAGGCGGCGGCGAAAAAAACTTCAACCTCGATCAGATCATGCAGGGCCAGCTCGACCCGCTGGTGGGAGCCCTGCTGGAGATGGATAAGCAGCAGCGGCTGGAGAGTCTGTGATCCATGCCGGGCAATTTGGCGTGATCTGTCGTCGCGCGAGAAGAGAACCATGATCGGCGGCGCGCTACTGATAGCTGCCGTTTTTATTGCAGATTCTGTGCATATCGTGATTTGGCCTGATGCCCCGCCATGGTTGTCGCCAGTTCTGCTTGCGATCGGGATGGCCGTGGCAATCCCGTTCATGGTTTTCATGCTGAGACTCGAACGGCGCGTACGCTATCGCAAAGCGGGCCACTGCCCCGCCTGCGGCTACGACCTCCGCGCCACGCCCGACCGCTGCCCCGAGTGCGGGTGGCTCGGGAACGATGAAAAACCAACGATGAGGGACGCACGGTGACCTGATGCGCATCAAGGTGCGAGAAATGATCCGGGGGATTGAGGACGATGGATTGTATTATGTGGGAAGCACGGGCGGGCACCGCCAATACAAGCACCCGGTGAAGCCGGGCAAGGTTACTATCCCGGCCAAGCAGAGTGCAGACATCCCACCTGGCACGGCGAGCAGTATCCTGCGGCAGGCCGGGCTGAAATGAGACTAATCATGCGATTTGCAATCATCATCGAAAAAGGACAAAGGAACTACGGCGCGTATGCGCCGGACATTCCCGGGTGTATTGGGCTGGGAGCGACGCCGGCGCAGGCGCGAAAGGACCTCGTCAACGGATTGGTGGCTTATCTGCGCATGATGGCGCAAGACGGTGATCCCTTGCCCGTTGCGGCATCGACCATCGATCACATCGACATCGACCTTCCCGTCACGGCGCGCAAGAACGCGCGAAGGCCGCGCCGCCAGCCCGTCGGGTAAATTGCCAGGGCGCCCTTCTGGAAACTGTCATGGCTGGAGGATGCTTCCACGAACGGCATATCCCGTCATTCGGGGTTGTCGTGGGCGTCTTGCTTGT
Organism: Tepidisphaeraceae bacterium; assembly: GCA_035936155.1. Lineage (GTDB taxonomy): Bacteria > Planctomycetota > Phycisphaerae > Tepidisphaerales > Tepidisphaeraceae > DASYWJ01. The sequence continues at coordinate 30,093 of DASYWJ010000121.1, forward strand.
TGCACAAGTGCGCTTGTGAAACCTCCCGCGGCCGCGGCAAGGAAATTTTGAGGCCGCTACGGTAACATGGGCGGGACGAGAGGTACTCACATGGCCAAAGCGCAGAAGAAATCAACCGAAAAGAAGGAAGCGGCAACAAAGCCGGCGGCGGCGAAGAAGCCAGCCGCGGCTAAGGGCAAGGCCCCTGCCGCTGTCGGCGGCGCGAAGAAGCCCGCAGGTGCGCCGCCGGCGCCGATGATCGACACCAACCTCGCGGCCTCCGCGGCGGCGGCAATGATCCTGAACCGCGCCGTCACCGGCGGCGGGGCCTACACCGGCAGCTCGCAAGGCGGCGCCAATCAGCCGGCAAAGAAGGAGTCGGCATCGTTCAAGAACCTGAAGGACAGCCTCCACAAGCCCGCCTCGCAGGGGCTGGGCGGCACGTTCGGGAACATCGGCGCGCAGAAGAAGTCGGGCCAGAACTTCGGCGGCGGCAAGCACGTCGGCCGAAATCAAACCTTCGGCGCCGACGTCAACCGCACCGGCGTTCCCCGCCGAACGGGCGGCGGGTAAGGCCCATCCCCACCCGCGGCTCGGCAGCGGCCGATTGGCCGTTAACGACATCGCGCTCTTTGCTAACAATGGCCAGGCCATGCCCGCGCCCGACCCCGCCAAGATGCGACGCGCCGCAACCGACGCCGTCGTCTTCGACGATGCCGGCCGCATCCTCCTCCAGCACCGCGCCGACTTTGACATGTGGGGCTTGCCCGGCGGGTCGATCGAGACGGGCGAGACGCTCGTTGAATCGGTCGTGCGCGAAGTGAAGGAAGAGAGCGGGCTCGACATCGAAGTCGTGCGCCTCATCGGCGCATACAGCGAGCCCGAAAGCACCACGACGCGGTACCCTGACGGGAATCTGGTGCACTACGTCAGCCTCACCTTCGAGTGCCGCGTCACCGGTGGAGCGCTGCGACCGCAGCGCGGCGAGAGCAAAGCCGTCCGATTCTTCGATCCGAACGATCTCCCGCAGCCGGTGCTCCGCGACCACCTGCCCCGCATCCGCGACGCGCTGGCGCGCGAACCAGGGGCTTTCGTCCGTTGATCAGCATTTGCTGCTGCCGATGATCGCCGGAGGGGCGGCGGCGGATCATCACCCAACGCCGCGGGTTGTGTCGCGTCGGTGTGCCGTAGTCGTCACAACCGTGAGACGAGACGCCCGATGGCTCACACGCTCAGTTACCTCCGCCCACTGTTCCACGAGGAGCAACACCTCCGCGGCAGCCGCGCGGTGTACTTCGTCGCCGGCGTTTTCGGGCTGGTGATCATCGTCATCTTCGGCACGATGCTCGTCCTCGGTACGATCGTGTGGCCCGCCATCGGCATCGTCGCATTGGCGGCGGGAGTGATCGTATCGCTCGTGCTCACGTCGCGCATGGCGACCGTCGTCGACGCCGCTGGCGTGCACGTGCGCTACTTCCCGTTTCTGCGCAAGACATTCGCGCTGTCCGACATCGTCGGCTGGGATGTGCGGACATACGATCCGATGGAGTACGGCGGCTGGGGCGTCCGCGGATTTCCGGACCGCTACGGCTGGGCGTACAACGTGCGCGGGAACCGCGGCGTGGAGATCGAATTCCGCAACGGGCACCGGTTGATGCTTGGGTCGCAGCGCGCCGAGGAACTCGCGCAGGCGATCCAAGAAGCGAAGCACGAAGCCGGATGAGGCTCGTGAACTTTGCATTCACCGCACATACGCAGAGAACGCAGAGGTCAAAAGAATTATCTTTTTCTTCCGCGATCTCTGCGCCTCTGCGGTGAAGCAGCTCGTGGCGCTACACGACCTGCAGGATCTCGATGTCGGTGATCGTTCGCGGGTCCAGGTCGATGCGCTGTTCGAAGGTGCCGGTCAGCCCCTTCCTGCTCAGCGCGACGATCCAGCCTTCTTCGACGATCATCTCGTCAATCACGCGGCCGCCCGCGAGCGTTGCGCGGAGGACGGCGGTGTACTTTCGCTTTGGCACGCCCTGCGCGACGAGCAGCTTGCGCCACTCTTCGGGCAGCACCTTGGCCAACCGGTTGCGCGGCGGTTCCTTTGAATGCATGATCAGAGGCTCGCCGGGCTTGTCGTCGTAGTAGTCGTCGTCGTGGGGCTTGTGGCGGGTGTGATGAACGGATCGGCTGGCGCGGTGGCGGGCACTGTCCCAATCGTCCCGATCCGCGCGCTGGGCGGGGGCTCATCGCCTACCGGCGCGAAAATCGTCATGCCGATGCCGGTGGCGACCGACACGAACAGCACGGCGAACCACAGCGCGTCCGTCGGCCGGCGCTGCACGGGTTCGCTCGGTTGATCCGGTCGCTTCGTCGTCGCCTGTTTTGCCATCGTCATCACCCGGCCTCGCAAGACTGCAAATCCATCCCCGCGTTGACTTCGTCGGCGGCTTTGGGATCAGGCAAGACGCCGGGGCCGTCGATGGAATACCAGCGATCCAGCACGTTCGTCCAGTCGCGCAGACTGTGAACAGCGATGAAGTCGCTCTTCACCTCGGCGGAAATCGGGTGAAAGCGGCTGTACTTGATGCCCATCTTGCGCATGCGCCGCCCGGCGAGGGATTCGCCATGGATCTGCATTGCGATGGCGAAGTGCTCGGCGAGGGCGTCGCGCTGTTCGTAAATGGTTGGGGGACGCAATTCGCACGGGGCGCCTCCATTTGCCCCCGGGTCATGACCCGGGGCTAAGTGTGAAGCGTCTAAGAGCGCCGCCGCGTGCTGAAAGATCCAGGGGTTGCCGATGGCGCCGCGCGCGATCCAGGCGCAGTCGACGCCGGTTTCGCGGAGCATGCGCACGACATCATCGGCGGTGAACAGGTCGCCGCTGCCGATGATCGTGCGATCGGGGTAGCGCTGCTTCACGTCGCGCAGGAACGGCCAGCGCGCCTGCCCCGCGTATTTCTGGTCAACCGTGCGGGCGTGCACGCGCACGGCGGCATATCCGAGCTTCCACATCGTCTCGACGATTTCGTGAAATCGCTCGACGCTCTCCGAGGAGTCGTCGTACCCCCGGCGGAGGCTGACGGTGGTCGGCACATTCGGCGGCAGCGCGTCGCGGACCGCCTTGAGGATCGACACCGCCCGCGGCACGTCCATCAGCATGTGCCCACCGCGGGCCTTGTTTTTGATCTTCTTCACCGGGCAGGCGAAGTTCAGATCGATCACATCATAGCCCGCCTGCTGAAGCAGGCTGGCCCCGCGCGCCATCGTGTGCGGCTCAGACCCGATGATCTGACCGGCGACGGGATGATCTTCATCGTTGATGTCGATCGATTTGCGCAGCCCTTCGCCACCGTTGACCAGGATCACATCGAGCAGCGCCTCGGTAACCGCATACGGACACCCCCGCCGCCGCGCGACGAGCCGCATGGCGCGGTCGCTGTATCCCGCCAGGCCGGCCTGACAGAGGGGTTGGTCGAAGTGGATGGGGCCGATCCGCATCGTGAAGCTGTTCCAGGAATTCAGCCATCGATGGGGCACCGACGAACACCGATCAATTCTGATCTATTCCTCAATCGGTGCTCATCGGTGCCCCATCGGTGGCTCATCTTTCACCTGGATGCACTGATTCGTTCCCCGCCCTCGTTGTCGCGCTGCTCGAGCAGGTCCTCGATCATCGAGGCCCGCTCCAGGTCTTCGACGCGGCGCGGGTCCTTTACCGGCTGTTCGTGGTAATGCACGACCCGCCCATCCTTGCCGATCACGACGGTCCCACGCTTGCTGCAGTTGTACGGCTCTTCGCCGGCGAACATGCCATATGCCTTTGACGTCCGACGCGTGACGTCGGCCAGCAGATCGTAGGGGATGTTGTACTGTTTGCGGAAAGCCGCGTGGCAGAACGGGCTGTCGCAGCTGATGCCGAAGATGACCGTCTCGGCATCCGGACCATTCAGCCTGTCGAAGGCAGGGCCGAACGTGCAGTGCTCCTCGGTGCAAATGGGCGAGAAGTCCATCGGATAAAACAGCAGCATCACCTTCTTCTTGCCGCGGTAGTCCGAGAGCTTCATTTTGTTCTTATCCTGAATCATCAGCTCAAAATCCGGCGCCATGTCGCCGACCTTCAGCGGCTGGTTGTCTGCCATGGAGTAAGCTCCTTCGCGTGCGGGTGAGAGATCGTGGCGGCGCTGACGCGGGTGGTAACGTGACGGCGCAGGCGGCGACATACGGATGAAGCTAATCGATTGCAAGATCGGTTTCGATCTCGCCGTCGCGCTTTGACTTCTTCGCCTTCGGCCGGGACGCGCCGTTGCCTTCATGGGCGCGCCCGTTGCCGTCGGGGCTGCCGCTGGCGCCGTTCCCGTTGAGGCCCATTTCCTCCATGAGCTTGGCGGGGACTTCGCCGGTGTTCTTGCACTTGGGATAGCCTGAGCATCCGAGGAACGGTCCGCGGCGGCCCTTGCGGATCATCATGGGCTTCCCGCATTCGTCGCAGTCGATGTCGGTGGTGATGGGGCCAGAGAGGCCTGCTAAAGCGGGGCCTGCCGGGTTAGCGCCGATGATCCTGGCAACCATCTCGCGGGCCTTTTCGGCGCCTTCTTTGAGCAGCGGGACGAGCGCCTCGACCTGCTTGAGGTCCGCGCCTTCCAGCTTCTTCATCATCTTCGTGCTGCGGCACTTGGGGAACGTGCTGCATCCGAGGAATGGGCCGCGCTTGCTGTCGCGCAGGAGCATCGCACTGCCGCACTTGTCGCACTTCACCGTCGTCTTGATCGGCGGCGCCTTGGGCGGCAGCGGGTTGCCTTCCTTGTCGAGGTTGATGATCGTCGAGCACGACGGCTCGCCCGCTTCGTTCTTCACGGAGTATCCCGAGCAGCCAAGGAACTCACCGAAGCGCCCGCGGCGCTTGATCATCTCACGGCGGCAGTTCGGGCACTTATGCTCCGAGACCTCACGAATGGTGGGTTTGCCCTGCTGGTCGACGGGTTGGGTGGTGTTGCACTCGCGGTCCGAGCAGGCGAGGAAGAAGCCGTTCTTACTGATGCGGTAGAGCATCTCCTTGCCGCACTTCGGGCACTTGTAGGGGCTGGGCGCGCCCCCTGCGTGCTCGATCTTTTCCAGGGCGCCGTCGACGACGGCATGGAACGGGACGTAGAAGTCGCGCAGGACCTTGATCCAATCAAGGTCGTCCTCCTCCACCTTGTCCAGCTCCAGCTCCATCCCGGCGGTGAACTGCACGTCCATGATGTTGGGGAACGCCTGGATCAGCTTGTCCGTGACGACCGAGCCAAGCATCGTCGCATAGAACCGCCGGTCCTGCTGCACGACGTACTCGCGCTTCTGGATGGTGTCGACGATGCTGGCGTAGGTGCTGGGCCGGCCGATGCCGAGCTGCTCGAGCGCTTTTACGAGGCTCGCCTCGGTGTAGCGCGGCGGCGGCTGAGTGAAGTGCTGCGTGGGGTCGAGCTCGATCGGGAAAACGGGCTTGCCTTCATTCAGCTCCGGCAGCAGCTGGTCTTCACTGGCGACGCCGGCGACCTTCATGAAACCGTCGAACACGAGCTTGCGGCCCGTGGCGCGGAAGATGGCATCGCCTTCCCTGGTCCTGGTGGCGATCGTCACCGTCGTCTGATCGAACTCCGCAGGCGGCATCTGGCAGGCGATGAAGCGGTTCCAGATGAGCTGGTAGAGCTTGTATTCATCCGAACCGAGCTTGCCGTGCGCTTCTTTTGGGCTGAACGACGCGTCGGTCGGGCGGATTGCCTCGTGGGCTTCCTGCGCGCTCTTGTTGGAGCTGCTGAAGAAGTTTGGCTTCTCCGGAACGTACCTGGGGCCGAACGTGTTCTGGACGTACGAGCGGGCCATGTTCAGCGCGTCGCCCGACAGGTGCGTCGAGTCGGTACGCATGTAGGTGATGTGACCGGACTCATAGAGCGTCTGTGCGGCCCGCATTGTGCGCTGCGCGCCGAAGCTGAGGCGGCTGCTCGCTGATTGCTGGAGTGTGCTGGTGATGAACGGCGCCGGCGGGCGGCTGCTCGTTCGCTTCTTTTCCACCGAGCGGACTGTGAACGGCGGGCATTGCCCGAGGTGTCCCGTCAGCTCGGTGATGTTTCGTGCCGGACCCTTTGCTTCGGGGTCCTGGATGGTGTTGGCCTGGTCGACGACAAAGCCGAGCAGTTCGGCGATCCGCCGCGCGTCGGCGACGTTGTTCGCATCAAACTTCCTCCCGCCGATTTCCGACAGCTCGGCGATGAACGCGCCGTGGTCGCTGAGCCACTTCTCGCGCTCGAGCTTGGTCCGCTCGCCGTTGCCGGTGTTGGTGAGAAAGTCGGTCCACTTCGCGGCCAGGCCGAGGCAGTCGGCGCCGTCTGCGGTGAAGATGCCGCCGATCTTCCAGTACTCGGCGGGGACGAAGGCCTCAATCTCGCGCTCGCGCTCGACGACGAGCCGCACCGCCACCGACTGCACCCGCCCGGCGGACAAGCCCTTGGCGACCTTTCGCCACAGCAGCGGACTAATCTCGTAGCCCACGATGCGGTCGAGGATCCGACGCGCCTGCTGCGCGTTCACGCGGCTGATGTCGATCTTGTGCGGCGACTTGAACGCCTTCTGGATCTCGCTCTTGGTGATGGCATTGAAGATGACCCGCTTCACGCGCTCGTCGGGGATGCCCAGCGCCTGCTGGAGATGCCAGGCGATGGCTTCGCCCTCGCGGTCTAAGTCGGTTGCAAGATAGATCTCCGGGGCGTCCTTCGCGAGCTTCTTCAGTTCAGTAACAACCTTGCCGCGGCTTTCGAGGATCTCGTAGTCGGGCTGGAACGTCTCCAGGTCCACGCCCATGCCCTTGCTCGGCAAATCGCGCACGTGCCCCATCGACGCCTTCACAATGAAGTCGTCGCCCAAGTACTTGTTGATCGTCTTGGCCTTGGCGGGCGACTCGACGATCACGAGGCTTTTGCCGTTCTTCTTGGCCATGTACTGGTTCTGCTGTACTGCTTCTGCTATCCGTCAGCGGGTATCGGTTATTCCGGGTCCCTATCGACCGTCGGATGCTAAAGCTTGACGAATCGAGGGTTATCGAACGTCCTGGGGTGCCCGGTCGGGGCGGGCAGTCTGATGAGCCCCCGGTGGACTGTCAAGACTCCCACCGATAATAGGTCCATCCAGAAGTACGAGTTGAGTTACGGACTGTTCACGGTTTACCCGTTCATGAGGCCGGTGCCGGGTGAAAAAGAAGCCCAGGCTTGAGGCCTGGGCTTCTTCGGTATCAATTGCGGCAGCAACAGCTTACGAGCCCGCCTGCGGGACGGCTTCGCGAGTCGGTTCGCGTTCGGCGCGGGAGACGGGCTCCTGCTCGACCGCCGCCGGGGGCTCGGCGAGGTGCTTGAGCCGCAGGTTCAGGTGCGGGTTGAAAGCCGTGCCCGCCGGGATCAGGTGGCCGAGGATCACATTCTCCTTGAGGCCGACCAGCGTGTCCACCGCACCGGACAGAGCCGCTTCCGTCAGCACCTTGGTCGTCTCCTGGAAGCTGGCCGCCGAGATAAACGATTCGCTCTGCAGCGAGGCTTTGGTGATCCCGAGCAGCAGCGTCTTTGCACGGGCCGGACGTGGCTTCTTCGTCTTTGCCGGCTCCTTGCCCGCGGCCTCGGCGGCCTCGTTGGCCTCCTTCAGCTCGCTCTTGAGCACGACCTCGGCTTCCTTGTAGTTCGTCCCACCCGGGTCCGCGATCTTCACGGACTGGCTGATCAGATCGTTGCCCTGGCGGAAGCGGAACCGATCGACGACCTCGCCGGGCAGGAACCTGGTGTCGCCGGCGTCCTCCACCTTCACCTTGCGGAGCATCTGGTTGAGGATGATCTCGACGTGCTTGTCGTTGATCTTCACGCCCTGCGAACGGTAGACGTTCTGCACCTCGGTCAGCAGGTACTGATAGAGGGACTCTTCGCCCTTGATGCGCAGGATGTCGTGCGGAATCAGCGGTCCGCGGATGAGCGGGTCACCGGCCTCGACGTAATCGCCGGCGTGGACCTGCAACTCCTTGTCCTGCGGGACATGGTGCTCCTTCTCCATGCCCGACTCGTTCTTGATGTTGATCGTCATCTTGCCGCGGCGCTTGTCGGAGCGCAGCTCGACGACACCGGAGATTTCCGCGAGCACGGCGGGGTCCTTGGGCTTGCGCGCCTCGAAGATTTCCGTGACGCGCGGGAGGCCGCCGGTGATGTCCATCGTGCCGGCCGCTTCGCGCGGCTGACGCGCGAGCATCTGGCCGGCCTCGATCTTCTGACCGTCGTTGACCTCGATGCGCGCCTTGGCGGGCAGGTAGTGGAAGTCGAGGATCTTGCCGTCCGAGCCTTCGATGGTGATGCGCGGGTGGCGTTCACCCTTATGCTCAATGACGACGAGCTTCTCGCCGCCCTCACCCGTGCCGCCCTTGCGCTCCTCTTCCAGACGCGCGGTTTCGCCCTCTTCGATGTCCTCGTAGCGGACAATGCCCGCCTTCTCGGCCAGGATCGGCGTGATGTGCGGATCCCACACCACCAGCTGCTGCCGGGGCTTGACCTTCTCGCCATCGGCGGCGGTGACGGTGGCGCCGTAAGGCACCTTGTACTTCTCAAGCTCGCGGCCCTTGGCATCAACGACCACGATTTCGCCGTTGCGCTTCAGGGCGACGAGACGCTTGTTGCCCTCTTCGTCCTTCACGGCGACAGCATTGATGTCGCGGTGCTGCACCGTACCGGCGGCCATCGCCTTGATGTCGTTCTCGATGAGCGAGCCCGTCGCGACGCCGCCCGTGTGGAAGGTGCGCATCGTGAGCTGCGTGCCGGGCTCGCCGATTGATTGGGCCGCGATGATACCGACGGCCAAGCCTTCCTCGACGACCTGGTTGGTGCTCATGTCGATGCCATAGCAGCGTGCGCACACGCCGCGCGGGCTTTCGCACGCCAGCGGGGAGCGGACGCGGATCGACTCCAGCTTCAGGTCCTTGAGCTTGTCGGCCACCTCGTTGGTGATGACCTCGTTCTCCTGGACGATGAACTCGTCGGTGATCGGATTGCGGATCGAGTCGCGGGCCGTTCGGCCGACGATCATGTCCTTCAGCTCGACCTCGATCGCCTCGCCCTTATAGATCACGCTCTTTGATACGCCGTTCAGTGTGCCGCAGTCGATCTGGTTGATAATGACGTTCTGCGCCACGTCGGCCAGCTTGCGGGTCAGGTACCCGGAGTCGGCCGTCTTCAGCGCCGTGTCGGCCAGACCCTTGCGGGCGCCGTGGGTCGAGCTGAAGTATTCCAGCACCGACAGCCCCTCGCGGAAGTTGGCCTTGATCGGCGTCTCGATGATCTCGCCCGAGGGCTTGGCCATTAGACCGCGCATGCCGCCCAACTGACGCATCTGGTCGACCGAGCCGCGCGCTTTCGACGTCGCCATCATCGTGATCGGGTTGAGGTACTTCGGCAGCTTCTGCCTAACGCCCTCCTCCCGGGAGATCGGCCGCAGCTCGTCGTCGCGGTAATCGTTCTCCAGGGCGGCCATCAGGTCGTCGGTGACCTGCTTGCGGGCGTGGCCCCAAAGGTCGATCAACTGGGCGTAGCGCTCCTGGTCCGTGATCGCGCCCATGCGGTAGTTCTTCTCGATTCGGTCAGCTTTCTTCTGGCCCTCTTCGAGGATCGACTCCTTGCTGTCGGGCGAGCGGATATCGGTGATGCCGAAGCTCAACCCCGCCAGCGTCGAACGCTTAAAGCCGACGGACTTCATGTCGTCCAGCAGCTTGATGGTCGCGGGACGGCCGAGCTGCGCGTAGCAGTCGGCGATGACGCGACTCTGGCCTGCCGAGGGCAGCGCGTAGTTGTAGAACGGCATCTCCTTGGGGAGCTGGTCGTTAAACAGGACCCGGCCGACCGTGGTGAGCACGAGACTGCTGCTGAAGTTCTTGGGCTGCGCCTTTGGCTGGTAGTTCGCATTGCGGCGAGTGCGCTCGTGCTCCAAGGCCTTCCAAGCCTCCTCGCGAATGGGGACGGCACCGGACTTCTCATTGGGCACGACGTGCGTGCGGTTGACGCGGACGAAGATCCTGCTGTGCATGTGGATCTTGCCCAGCTCCAGCGCGAGGATCGCCTCCTCTTCGCTGTTGAAGATCGAGTACTCGCCTTTGTCGTTCTCGCGATCCACCGTCATGTAGTAGATGCCGAGCACGATGTCCTGCGACGGCGAAATGATGGGACTGCCGTTGGCCGGGGAGAAGATGTTGTTCGGCGCCAGCATGAGCACGTGCGCTTCGGTCTGCGCCTCGATCGAGAGCGGGAGGTGGACGGCCATCTGATCGCCGTCGAAGTCGGCGTTGAACCCACGGCACACGAGCGGGTGGATCTTGATCGCGTTGCCCTCGACGAGCACAGGCTCGAACGCCTGGATGCCCATGCGGTGAAGCGTGGGGGCGCGGTTGAGCATGACCGGGTGCTGGTAGATGCACTCTTCGAGGATGTCCCAGACTTCCGGATCGCGACGCTCGAGCATCTTCTTGGCCGACTTGATCGTGTCGGCAAGCCCGTGCTCCTTGAGCCGGCGGATGATGAACGGCTGGTACAGTTCCAGCGCGATCTTCTTGGGCAGGCCGCACTGGTGCAGCTTCAGTTCGGGGCCGACGACGATGACCGAGCGGGCCGAGTAGTCGACGCGCTTGCCGAGCAGGTTCTCGCGGAAGCGGCCTTGCTTGCCCTTGATCATGTCGGTCAGCGACTTCAGCGGACGGTTGCTCGACCCGAGCACCGGACGGCGGCAGCGGCCGTTGTCGAACAGCGCATCCACGGCCTGCTGGAGCATCCGCTTCTCGTTGCGAATGATGACTTCCGGCGCGTTGAGGTCGACGAGCTTCTTCAGACGGTTATTGCGGTTGATGATGCGGCGGTACAGGTCGTTGAGATCGCTGGTGGCGAAGTTGCCGCTCTCCAGCAGCACAAGCGGGCGCAGGTCGGGCGGGATCACCGGGATCACGTCCATGACCATCCACTCCGCCTTGTTCTCCGAGCCGCGGATGGCCTCGATGAGCTTCAGCCGTTTGGTCAGGTCCTTGATCTTCTGCTTGGAGTTGGTCTTCTCGATTTCGCGGCGGACCTTGTCCTGCTCGAAGTTGAGGTCGAGCAGCCCGAGGAGCTTTTTGATCGCCTCTGCGCCCATCTCGCCTTCGAATTCCTCGCCGTACTTCTCATACGCCGCGCGGTACTCGTCCTCGGTGAGCAACTGCTTCTTCTTCAGCGGCGTCTTGCCGGGATCGGTGACGACGTAGTCCTGGAAGTAGACGATCTTCTCGATGTCGCTGGTCTTCATGTCCAGCAAGGCGCCCAGCCGGCTGGGCAGCGCCTTGAAGAACCAGATGTGCACGATCGGCGCGGCCAGGTTGATGTGGCCCATGCGCTTGCGGCGGACGCGCGAGTGCGTGACCTTCACGCCGCAGCGGTCGCAGATGATGCCCTTATACTTCGTCCCCTTGTACTTGCCGCACGAGCATTCCCAGTCGCGTTCGGGCCCGAAGATCCGCTCGCAGAACAGGCCGTCTTTCTCAGCCCGGTACGTGCGGTAGTTGATCGTCTCGGGCTTCTTCACCTCACCAAAGGACCACGAACGAATGTCGTTCGGGCTGGCGAGCTGAATGCGGACCGAGCCGTAGTCGTTAATGCGATCGTAGACGGATTCAGCCATGATCGTTTTCTCTTTCTTTCAGTGGCACGGGCGTCTCGCCCGTGTTCTGTTTCACTTCAAATTCGCGGAGCCAAGTCAGATTCCGATCCTCATCCCGCTCGCCGTTTTTTCGCCACCGGGCCGAACGTTTCAACGGCGGCGATCTCGGTCATCCGCATGAACACGAAGCGGTCGGTGCGGGGATTCACGTAAAAGAACTGCGTTCTCATTTCCACGAGGTTCCCGCCATCATCAATCTGGTACTTGTCGCCACTGGTCATCACGATGCGGAACGGCTCAAACGGTTCGCGTTCTTTGAGTTCGCGAATCGCTTCAATGATGCTGATCCGACCCTTCGCCATCGTCTATCTCACTTGGCGCGCCCGAAGCGCCCCAGTTCGTTTCACGTCAAAGCCTCTGACCTCTCGTCGCCGCTTCGTGATTAGCAACCAAATCGCGGTCACCACTACCACTGCGACGATGGTCGCAACGAGCCCCAGCATCACGAAACGAAACAGGAGCGCGTTGTACGATTCGACGGCCATTACATCAGGTCCGAATCCTCTTCCTCACCACCCAGCCCCTTCTTCTTCTCGAGCTGGATATTGAGGCCGAGCCCTCTGATCTCGTTGCACAGCACGTCGAACGACACCGGGGTGCCGGCTTCAAGCGTGTTCGTGCCCTTGGCCATCCTCATGCCGACCTCCTCTTCTTTTCGCCAGCAATCACCTTCCTCAACGCCAGCGCGTTTCGCAGGATCTGGTTCACCTTCCGGTCATCCGGAAGCAGTTTCCGCAGATCAGGGTCGAGTTTGACGTAGCCACGCTTCCAACTGATGTACCGGCGCCACTCCTTCATGCCGTGGAAGACCAAGCCGGTGCTGAAGTCCACCTCCGCAGGCGGTTCATAGGCCATCTCCTGTGCCGATGGCTTACCTCTTATGACGTTCTTCTTTCTGTTTGGCATAAGTCGCGGCTTCGGTCGCGGTTGCGCGCCTCGCCGATATCAGTCGAATCGTTTCTCTTTCAAGTTCGACGAAGACGACGAACAGGATTCGCAGCCTTCCGGATAAGCCAACTGCCTGCGCTCGATCTTCATGCTCTGAATGCTCGAAGTCCGGCTTAATCAAAACGTCCGGGTCATCGAGCACCGTCTTGGCCTCATCAAACGAGACGCGGTGCTTCCTGAGATTTGCAGCCGCTTTCGCCGAATGCCAGACGATTCGAAGTTTGCTCAATCAGCCTGATGCTCCTCTCGTTGCACGGTCGTCTCGCCCGTGGTTCGTTTCACTTCAAATCCACGCCTGCGACGGCCTACGTCGGTCTCCCGCACCCAACCCCAGATCAGAATGCCGATCACGAGCGGCGGCAGCGCGATGACGAGCAGAATCAGCAACTCCATCACATCAGATCCGCATCCTCTTCCTCGCCACCCAGCCCCTTCTTCTTCTCAAGCTGGATGTTGAGGCCGAGCCCTCTGATCTCGTTGCACAGCACGTCGAACGACACCGGGGTGCCGGCTTCGAGCGTGTTGGTGCCCTTGACCATCGACTCATAGATCTTCGTGCGGCCCTCGACGTCGTCGCTCTTCACGGTCAGGAGCTCCTGAAGGATGTAAGACGCGCCATAGGCTTCGAGGCCCCACACTTCCATCTCGCCGAAGCGCTGGCCGCCCGTGCGGGCCTTGCCGCCGAGCGGCTGCTGCGTGATCAGCGAGTACGGCCCGGTTGCGCGGGCATGAATCTTGTCGTCGACGAGATGGTGCAGCTTCATCATGTAGAGGTAGCCCACCGTCGTCTTCTGCTCGAATTTCTCGCCCGTGCGGCCGTCGATCAGTTGAATCTTGCCGCCCCAGGGCATCTCGGCGTCGAGTTCGCGGTCGCCGGCGGGCTTATGGCTCTGCTTGCGCTCTTTGCGGCGCTCGCGGACTGCCTTGTTCGCCTCGTCGACGGCCTTGTGAATCTCATCTTCGGTTGCGCCGTCGAACACCGGCGTGATCGACTGGAATCCGAGGACGGCAGCGGCCCAACCGAGGTGGGTCTCGAGGATCTGCCCGACGTTCATTCGCGACGGCACGCCCAGCGGGTTGAGCAGGATGTCGACCGGCGTGCCGTCCTCGAGGAACGGCATGTCTTCTTCCGGCACGATGCGGGCGATAACGCCCTTGTTTCCGTGGCGGCCGGCCATCTTGTCGCCGACGGACAGCTGGCGCTTCGTCGCGACGTAGACCTTCACCATCTCAAGCACGCCCGAAGGCAGCTCGTCACCGCGCTTCATGTGCTCCATCTTTCGGGTCTTTTCCTTCAGCACGGCCTGGACGCGCGGCCAGAAGCGGGAGTAGGTGTTCAGCGCCTGCTCCTTCGACTCCTTGTTGCCCTTGACCCAGTCCTCGCTGAACGTCTCGATTTGCTCGAGCACGACGTCGGCGATTTCGCTCTGAGCGACCTTTTGCCGCGTGCCTGGGTCGACCATCTGCTGCCCGGTCACCTCGTTAATCTCCGCCACCATCTGCTTGAAGATGCCGATCGCGCGCTGGTTCATCTCCTTTTCGTAGCGGTCGATTTCCTTCTTCAGCGCTTTCTTCTGCTCGTCGCTCATGTGCATGCGGCGGCTGAAGCGCGAGGCTCCGATGACGACGCCTTCCTCACCTGCGGGCATTTCCAGCGAGTCGTTCTTCACGTCTTCGCCCGCGCGGCCAAAGATGGCGTGCAGAAGCTTCTCTTCGGGGGTGAGCTCGGATTTGCTCTTGGGCGCGATCTTGCCCGTGAGGATGTCGCCGGGGCCAACGCGCGTCCCGACGCGGACGATGCCGTTCTCGTCGAGATTGGCCAGCGCCCTTTCGCTCACGTTGGGGATGTCTCGCGTGAACTCCTCTCGGCCGAGCTTGGTCTCGCGGATCTCGACGTCGTACTCCTCGATATGGATCGAGGTGAACGTGTCGTCCTTCACGAGCCGGTGGTTGATGACGATGGCGTCTTCAAAGTTGTAGCCGTCGTAGGTCATGAAGGCGACGAGCAGGTTGCGCCCCAGGGCCAGTTCGCCCTGCAGCGTTGCGGCGCCGTCGGCGAGGATCTGGTTCTTCTTGACCCGCTGTCCCTTCTTGACGATCGGCTTCTGGTTGAGGCAGGTCCGCTCGTTGAGACCGACGAACTTGCGCAGGATGTACTCGTCGGCGTTGTCGATCAGGATGCGCGAACTGTCGACGTACGTGACGACGCCGGCGCGCTCGGCGCGGACGACCATCCCACTGTTCTGGGCCACGGCGCGCTCCATGCCGGTGGCGACGATGGGCGGGTCTGTGCGCAGGAGTGGGACCGCCTGCCGCTGCATGTTGGAGCCCATCAGCGCGCGGTTCGCGTCGTCGTGCTCGAGGAACGGGATCAGCGCCGCCGAGACCGAGACCGTCTGCCTAGGGCTGATGTCGACGTACTGCACTTCCTTGCTCGCGACGGTCGCCAGGTCCCCCTGCACGCGGGCAAGCACGTAGCCCTTGCGCAGGTGGTGGTCTTTATCGACCACGTCGGGGGGCGCCAGGACGCTCTTCATCTCCTCATCTGCACGAAGGTACTTGTGCTCGCCGTTGACCTTCCCGTCCTTCACGACGCGGTACGGCGTGATGAGGAAGCCGTACTCGTCGATGTCGCTGTAGATGGCCAGCGACGCGATCAAACCGATGTTCGTCCCTTCCGGCGTCTCGATGGGGCAGATGCGGCCGTAGTGCGAGATGTGTACGTCGCGCACCTCGAACCCGGCCCGCTTGCGGTTCAGGCCGCCCGGCCCGAGGGCAGAGAGGCGCCGCTCGTGCGTGAGCTGCGAGAGCGGGTTGGTCTGGTCGACGACCTGCGACAGCTCGCCGCGGCCGAAGAAGAAGTCGATCGAGCTGCTGATGCTCTTGGAGTTCACCAGCTCGGCGATGCGCCCGATCTCGTTGGGGTCCTTGAGGCTCATGCGCTCCTGGACCGTGCGCTTCAGCTTGAGGAACCCCTTGCGCAGCTCTTCACTGGCGAGCTCATCGATCGTGCGCAGCCGGCGGTTGCCGAGATGGTCGATGTCATCCACATACCCTTCGCCGCTGCGCAGCTTGAACATGTACTTCAGGCTGTTGACGAGGTCTTCCGACCGCAGCGTCATGACCGTTTCCGGCACGTTCTGGTCGAACTTGCGGTTGATGCGGAAGCGGCCGACGCGGCCGAGGCGGTAGCGATTCTCGTCGAAGAACTTCTCGTCGAAGAGAGTGATTGCCTTATCGATTTGCGGCGGATTGCCCGGGCGCAGGCGCGCGTAGATCTTCAGCAACGCGTTTTCGTAGCTCTCGGCGGTGTCTTCGGCGAGCGTGTTGAGGATGAGCGGATCTGTAACCTTCGTCACTACGTCGACGCTCTTCAGCGCCGAGCCCTGGATTTTGTTCAGCGTCTCGCCGATCTGCGCGCCGGCCTTGACGAGCTCTTCGCCGCTCTCGGCGTCGATGATCGCGTTGACGGCGTAGTAGCCGGCTTGAAGGTCCTTCACCTTCAGGTGCTCGACGGAATAGAACTCGCGGATGATCGACTCGGTCGTGCTGTACTTCTTGTCCAGCGCGCGAAGAAACGTGGTCGCGGGGATCTTGCTGGACTGGTCGATGCGGACCGCGAGGGCGTCCTTCTTCGTGACGGAGCACTCAATCCACGAGCCGCGCTCGGGGATCACCCGGCACCCATGCAGCGGGCGGTCGCCCTCCTGCACTTCGACGAGGAAGTCGACGCCGGGGGAGCGGTGCAGCTGGTTCACGATCACGCGCTCGGCGCCGTTGATGATGAACTCGCCGCCGCCGATCATGATCGGGACCTCGCCGAGATAGATGGAGTCTTCCATCACCTCGTCCTTGTCCTTGCGGACGAACCGGACCTGGATGCGGAATGGCATGCCATAGGTCAGGCGCAGCGCCCGGCATTCGTCGGTGGTATAGCGGGGCTCGGAGAGCTCGTAGGAGATGTATTCCAGGCGCAGGTTGCCGTCGTAGCTCTCGATGGGGAACACCTCCCGGAGCAGCGCTTCGAGGCCGTCGTTTTTGCGCTTATCGAGCGGGACCTCTTTCTGGAGGAATTTTTGATAGGACTCGATTTGAACGTCGATGAGATTGGGGATCGGCAGCGCGTCGCCGCGCTTGCTGAAGTCGCGCACCTCGTGCACTCGCATCAGGTTTTTCCTTTTTCCGAAGAAGGCGGGGAGAATCGGTTGCTTGCTGGGCGGGTGGCCGTGTGCCCGCCGGTCGCGTCGGCATTCTATGCCCCTCGGCTGGGGCTCCCTCTGCCGCTGCGAACCTCTTATATGTCTCGTAATCGTCGCAAGTCGAAAAAACGAGCCGCCTTACGTTCTGCGTAAGTGGCCTTTGGCCGGACGTGCCAACAGTTTCTGCGCCCGGAAAATTCAACTGAGCAGCGAACAATAGTCATTGGATCCCGTTCGTCAAGCGCAAAAAGGGAGAACCAGAGCATCCCCGCATCCTGCTGATGCCGGAAAACCCTGGTCGGCGAACGGCGCTTTTTTAGATCGATCTCTGGTCCAAAGACCACATCAACCTACCCCACGTTTTCCGGGTGGTCAAGATTACTTCCGGAAAATTGCGATTGCCAAAAAGACGGACGACCCGCAGCGGGGTCGTCCGTCTTCAAGCAAATGCAGTTTGGATCTACTTGAGTTCGACGGCCGCGCCTTGCTCCTCGAGCTCCTTCTTGAGCTTGTCAGCGTCCTCTTTCGTGAGGCCTTCCTTGACAACCTTCGGGGCGGCCTCCACCAGATCCTTGGCTTCCTTCAGACCGAGCCCAGTGGCGGCGCGAACCACCTTGATGACCTGAATCTTCTTATCCCCGCCGCCCTTGAGGACGACGTCGAAGGTGCTCTTGGCCTCTTCGGCCGGGGCCGCGGCGCCCGCGCCACCCCCGGCAGGGCCCGCCATCATCACCGCGCCGCCGGCGGCGGGCTCGATGCCGTGCTCATCCTTCAGGTATGACGCAAGGTCAACCGCCTGCTTGAGGGTCAGACCGACGATCTTGTCGCCGAGCTGCTTGATGTCTTCTGCAACTTCTGCCATGACTTGGTCTCCGGAGCCGTATCGTGGCTCAAACGTGTCGAAACGTGTCATCCCGTCCGAGAACTCACTTCACGCTGAAGCGATTTAACCCCGTCAGGGGATAGTCGGACTGTCGGATGGAACTGTCTGAAGTCGTTCTCACAGCCACGGACGCAAGTCCGTGGGTGGAACGGTTCCCCACTGACTTACGCCCGTGGCTGCGACCTACTCTTCTCATGTTGCGGGCGCCGCTTCGGGGGCTGCTTCACCACCACCGGCTTTTTCCGCGCGTTCTTCGATCGCCTTGATCAACGCCGCGACCTTGCCCCCCTGACCCTTGAGCGTCCCGGCCAGCTTCGCGCCGGGGGCGAGGATCAGCGCGACGACCTGGCCGATCGCTTCTTCACGGGTTGGCAGTTTGCTGACCTGCTCCACGCCCGCGTCCCCGACGTACACTTCGCCGTCGAAGAACACGCCGCGCAACTCGATCTTGTCGTCATTCCTCTTCTCATCAAGCACCAGCCGCGCGATGGTCGCGATGCTCGCTTCGCCGTAGATCACGGCGCTGGGTCCTTCGAGCAGCGCGTCGAAGCCCTTGAGCTTCCCGTCGCCCGCGGCACGCTTGGCCAGCGTGTTCTTCACCACCGTCATCCGCACGCCCTTGGCGCGCAGGCGTCGGCGGATCAGGTTGTTCTTCACTGCATCGATCCCGCGGGGGTTAATGACGGCCACTGCGTCCACGTCGCTTAAGCGCTGCGCGATTTCCTTCTGGACCAGACCTTTGACGAATTTGCTCATATCTGCACCCAGTTTCTAGTTGCTGGTTCCTAGTTGCTAGTGGGAAAGCCGCCGATTGCTGCTAGCAACTAGCAACCAGCAACTCTTCCTACTGAACATTCAGATACACCGCCGGGCTCATCGTGCTCTTGATCACGACCTTCTTAAAGAAGGCGCCTTTGCTCGTGGCCGGCTTCATTTTGCGGATCTGCGCGATCATTGCGTTGATGTTGTCAACGAGCTTCTGCTTCTCGAAGCTGACCTTCCCGACAACGCTGTGAACGTTGCCGCCGGAGTCGTTGCGGAACTCGACCTTGCCTGCCGCGTATTCGCGGACGGCGTTGGCGATGTCCGGCGTAACGGTGCCTGCCTTGGGGCTCGGCATCAGCCCCTTTGGGCCGAGCACCTTCCCGAGACGACCGACGAAACGCATCATATCGGGCGTGGAGATCGCGACATCAAAATCGGAGAAGTTGTCCTTCTCGATCTCCGCAACCAGCGTTTGCCCGCCGGCCTTGACCGCGCCGGCGGCCTTGGCGGCGTCGACGAGATGATCGGGGCAGAAGGCCACGACGCGCTTGGTCTTGCCGACCCCGTGCGGCAGCGACAGCGAGCCGCGGATCATTTGATCGGCATGCTTGGGATCAATGCCGAGGCTGAAGATCAGCTCAACCGACGCGTCAAACTTCGTCGGAGGGAACGCCTTGACGGCATCGACGGCCTGATCGATGGGGACCGGCGTCTGATTCGCCTTCTCGGCGGCTTGCTTGTAGCGCTTGGAACGTTCAATGACTAAGGCCATGGCCTTGTCGCTCCTTCTGGCGGGATGAAAAAGCTTCCCGCACGAGCTCCCACTGTTACGGCCCGTGGTGCGGCCTTTGAATTACTACTGGCGGCGCTTGCGAGTGCGCCTCGCGGTGCGACCGTTGCGATCGATTCCCCTCGTGAGACGCGTTACGAGCAACAAGTCGATCCACTCCGTGTGCTCACCGCCAGTTGAGACGAAAATGGTGCGTCCGCGCTCGGTCCGCGAGGCGAACTCGGGCCCCTTCACAGCGAACGACTGTCCATCGGCCGTATGAACTGTAAATGGCTCGAAAGTCCGACGCTTCAGAAATTCGTCGAATTTTTCCACCGTCATCACTACCCCTCGACCGTAATCCCCATCGACCGCGCCGTCCCCGCGATGATGCGGGCGCCGTGGTCGTCGTCGAAGGCGTTAAGGTCCTTGCCCTTTTCTTTTGCGATGGCCTTGCACTGCTCCATCGTGACCTTGCCGATCTTGGTTTTGTTCGGCTCGCCCGAGCCCTTCTCGGCCTTGACCAGGTCCTTGAGCAGGACGCTCGCGGGACTGCTCTTGATCTCGAAGGTGAACGTGCGGTCCTTAAACACCGTGATCACCACGCCAACCACCTTGCCCTTGATGTTCTGCGTGGCGGCGTTGAACTGCTGGATGAACTGGCCCGGGTTCACGCCGTACTGCCCCAGCGCCGGCCCGATGGGCGGAGCGGGGGTCGCGACGCCGCCGGGGGCCTGGATCTTGAACTGGTGCGTGATTTCTTTCTTGGCCATGGTGACGGCACGGGCGACTGGCCCGTGTCTTTCGTTTTAGAGCAACCAACACGGGCGGGCCGCCCGTGCCACTTCCTTCACTCAACAATCTTGACTTCGACATGTCGCCGGCCCGGGGCCGGTGACAGGGGATTCTCGAACTCCGGCTCCGCCCAAGCTCGCTGCTGCTGCTCGACTCGCGGCAGGAACAGTGCTGACATCAGCCGGTAGACGGGGATGGTCAGCAGTAAAAGGGCGAGGAGACTAACAACAAACGCGATGATTGACAAGCCGAGCAGGAACAGCCCCGGCAGCGCCACGATCACCAGGATCAGCCTGGCTAGGAACGGAAGGGTCGTGACCCTGCCCCGCATGCCTTCAAAGCGCCCGTAATAGTTGATGAATTGGATCATCGCTCTGGTGTCTTACGTGCAAGTCGCGAGCGACGTTCGAGTTACATCTTCTCGATCTGCCAGTATTCCAGCTCCAGCGGTGTGGGTCGGCCGAAGATCGTCGTAATGATTCGTACCATGCCCTTGTCGGGGATAATCTCATCCACTTCGCCCTCGAAGTTGATGAAGGCGCCGTCGGTGACCTTGATCTTGTCACCCTTCTGGTACTCCGTCTTCAAACCGGGCGCATCCTCGGGCCGCTCGGCTTCCTCGAGCATCTTCGCCTGGTCCTTGGGGCTCATCGGGGTGGGCTTGCCGTTTGAACCGATGAAATCGCCCACGCCGTCGGTTTCCTTGATCAGGAACCAGACCTTCTCCGGGATCATGCCGTTCTTGTCGAGGTTCAGCTCGATAAAGACGTAGCCGGGATAGAGCTTGCGATCGCTCTCGCGGCGGACGCCGCCCTTCATCGAGCGGACTCGCTCGGTGGGAACCAGGATTCGTCCGACTATGTCTTCCACCCCTTCGATTTTCACCTTCCGCGCGAGTGCCTCGCGGACCCGGTCTTCCTTGTTGCTCGCGACTCGCAGGACGAAAAATTGCATGGTGATGGTGCTCACGGGTGTGTCGGGTCAACTGCCGAAGGGGCCGGTGTCCAGGACGTTAATGAGGTGGAAGAAGTATCCAAAAATGATGTCGATTCCAAACAGGATGAACGCGATCAAAAACATGAAGAAGATCACGACCTTGGTCGAGCCGATCAGCTCCCGCCGGCTCGTCCAGTTCACCTTCTTCATCTCGCCATCGGTGGCGATGAGGAAATCGGCATTCGACGGCTTGTTCATCAGCCGCCAGGCGAGCAGGCTGAATCCGATGAGCATCGCAGCACAAATGGCCATCGTGACGTTCCGCGCCGTCGTCCGAGCGGCAATGCTCTGCGCGGTGGTTGCATTTTCGGGCGTAAAGAGCGGCGTGAGCCACGGCGGAAGCTGCTGGTAAAAAAACCAGCTCGTGAGAGCGATGATGAGACCGGCGGCAAGTGCCGTGCCCATCCGCGTCCAGTACCCTTGGCCCTTCTTATAGATTTTGAAGAAGCCGGCGTCGCCGACGGCGCTTCGGGTTGGACCAGCGCCCCCGCCACCGCCGCTGCGCTGGGGGCGGGGCTCCAGATCCTTGGCGGATGGTCCGGCAACACCTTCGGGACCATCGCCAACGTGCGTGACCGTGGTGTCCTGGTCGTCCGAAGACGCCTGGTCCGCGTCTTCTTGCTTGGTTACCTGCGCCATACGTCACCACCTGCCCGGCCGCTCAACACCGATCGCCCGCTGGAAACACGCCAGCCAGGAATCGAACCTGGAACCTGCCGCTTTGGAGACGGCCGCTCTGCCAATTGAGCTACTGGCGTATGCATCGAGGCTCAGGTTGCGGGTGTCGGGACAGGATTGCGTCTGCTCTTCCCCGACCCGACACCCAAACCCCCGACCCCGAATTCCTACTTCCGCTTAATCTTATGCAGCGTGTGCCGGCGAAGACGCGGACAGTATTTCTTGACCTCGATCTTCTGCACTCCGCCGGCAACCTTGATCTCCGTGCGGTAGTTCAGATCGCTCGTCTCAGTGCACTGCAGCCAGACCATTTCGCGATTCTCTTTTGCCATGATACGACACCTG
The DNA here is from genome assembly GCA_035936155.1 of Tepidisphaeraceae bacterium. Taxonomy (GTDB): domain Bacteria; phylum Planctomycetota; class Phycisphaerae; order Tepidisphaerales; family Tepidisphaeraceae; genus DASYWJ01. Next base: position 52,171 of record DASYWJ010000121.1, read on the forward strand.
AAAGAAGCCAGGAGCCAGAAGCCAGTAGACAGAAGGAAAGAGCGGCTACGGTTCGCCTACTCCTGACTTCTGGCTCCTGGCTTCTGGCTTCTCCGGCGTTTACGCCAGAATCTTCGTTACCACGCCCGAGCCGACGGTCTTGCCGCCTTCGCGGACGGCGAAGCGGAGCTTCTCTTCCATCGCGATCGGGGCCTGCAGTTCGACTTCCATCGTCACGTTGTCGCCCGGCATGACCATCTCGGCGCCGCCGAGCAACTTGGCCGCGCCCGTCACGTCGGTCGTGCGGAAGTAGAACTGTGGGCGATACCCGGTAAAGAACGGGGTGTGACGCCCGCCCTCTTCCTTGGTCAGCACGTAGACTTCCGCCTCGAACTTCGTATGCGGCGTGATGGATTTGGGCGCACAGAGCACCTGACCGCGCTGCAGGTCGTCCTTCTCGACGCCGCGGAGCAGCACGCCGACGTTCTCACCGGCCTGGCCTTCGTCCAGCGTCTTGTTGAACGCCTCGATGCCCGTGACGACGGTGGTCTTGTTCGGCGCCAGCCCGACGATCTCGACGCTGTCGCCGATCTTGCATCGCCCGCGCTCGATACGGCCGGTGCCGACCGTGCCGCGGCCCTTGATCGAGAACACGTCTTCGATCGGCATGAGGAACGGCTTGTCGATCTCGCGCTGGGGGATGGGGACGAACTCATCGAGAGCCTTGACCAGCTCGTCGATCGGCTTGTTCGCTTCCACGTCGCCTGGGTTGTCCAGCGCCGGCTTGGATGAGCCACGGATGATCGGGGTGTCGTCACCCGGGAAGCCGTACTTCGTCAGCAGCTCGCGGACTTCCATCTCGACCAGCTCGAGCAGCTCGGGGTCGTCCACGAGGTCGATCTTGTTCAGGAACACGACGATCTTGGGCACACCGACCTGGCGGGCGAGCAGGATGTGCTCGCGCGTCTGCGGCATGGGGCCGTCAGCAGCGCTGACGACGAGGATCGCCCCGTCCATCTGGGCGGCGCCGGTGATCATGTTCTTGATGTAGTCGGCGTGGCCGGGGCAGTCGACATGGGCGTAGTGGCGGTTCTCGCTCTCGTACTCCACGTGGGCGGCGGCAATCGTCACCGTCTTGGTGGCGTCGCGTTCCGTTCCGCCCTTGGCGATGTCCTTATAGTTCTTCGCCGTCGTGCCGAACTTCGCCTGCGAGCGGGCGCTGAGCGCCGCCGTCAGGGTGGTCTTGCCGTGGTCGATGTGACCGATCGTGCCGACGTTCACGTGCGGCTTCTTACGCTCAAATACGCCCTTTGCCATGAGTGGTCTCCAACTATCGCAAACGATTCGCACGCGGGTGGTTGTCGAAGCCGCCCGCGTTAGATTTCTCTTTCGTCTGACCTCGGCCAGCCGACATTAGGCACCGGACACTTCGCATGAAATGTCGGGTGCCAAATGCCGGCGGCCGCCAAAGCTGCCACAGGGGATTGAACCCTGGACCTCCACCTTACCAAGGTGGCGCTCTACCGCTGAGCTATGGCAGCGGCCGTTCCCCGACGCTCGCGCCGTGCGCCGATCCGGCACGCCTCGACAGCCAAGCCAAGAACCGCAAAACGCAGGTCGGTTACCCGGTTCCGGGTGAAGTCTGCGGCGCGCACCGGGAGCGTAGAAGGGCGGAGAGTATAAATCCGCCCAAAGCGGTGTCAATCCGCCCGATCCGGGAAAACGACCGCAGCAACGCCGCTCAAGAAAGCGGCACGGCCTCCTGCGCTGGCAACTGACTCGGGGCCGGGGGCAGGAATTCCCGCGCGCCCTGTTCCAGCACGTTTCGCACACGGGGGAACATCAAGGTGGCTTCGACGATCATCCACGCTTCCAACACCAGCGTCGCTGCCGCGATGGACACGAGTACCGGGCGGCCCGCGCCCCACCACTGCGGAATCTGCACGATCATGGCCCAGGCCGGCATGATCAGCATGAAGATCATAGGCACGCTCAGGAACCAAATCGCGCCGCCCCGCCGCCACAGATAGAAGGTGATCACCATGAACGCCAGCCCCCCGAGCAGCTGGTTGGTCGCGCCGAACAGCGGCCAGAGGATCATCCCGCCCGAGCCGGCGTTGGCGAGGCTCCACGCCTGGCCCGGCAGCGGGAGGGCCGCCATCGCCGCTGCCGAGATCACGGCAAGGATCGTCGCTCCATGCATGTTCCGCAGCCACGAGAGCGGGTTGAGCGAGAGCCGGCGCGGCGGGTGAGCCTCCGCGACGGGCTCGAAATCCAGCACGGACCCGTCGGTGGAACGGTTCGGGCTCCCTACCGGCTCGCGCAGCGGCAGGAACGTCGCCGCCAGCTCCTGGATCACGTAGCGCTGAAGCCGGCAGGCGGTGTCGAGCGTCGTGCCGGCGAAGCTTGCGACCAGCACGCCCATCAGCGCGATGCAGATCGGCATGGGGATCCCGACGGCGTTGACGAAGTTGGCCGCGCCGACGACGAATGCGCCGACGGTGTTCTTCAAACCGCTTGCAGCGCCCCATTCGGGATACTGCGTGGCGTAAGCCGATGCGCCGAGCAACGCCAGTTCGCCCCGCCCCGCGTTCTGCACGAGGTCGGCCGGTGCTGCGATAACAACATTCGGCGCCGTCGCCGATTGGATCGGCAGCCCCAATCCCAGCCCGGCGGCGCACGCAAGAATCACCAGCGTCGCCAAAAATCCTTCCGTCAGCATCCCGCCATACCCCACGAAGCGCGCATCCGGCTCGCTCTTGAGTTGCTTGCTGCTCGTGCCGCTGCTGACCAGGCAGTGGAACCCGCTGATCGCGCCGCAGGCGATTGTGATGAACAGGAACGGCGCGATCGGCGGGGGGCCCGGGGGGTT
>DASYWJ010000122.1:0-75903 GCA_035936155.1 Tepidisphaeraceae bacterium
GCCGAGAGCTGGGTGCACCAGAATCGGCACCTCAAGCTCCGCTACGACCGGCGTGACGACATCCACGAGGCGTTCGTCGCCTTGGCCTGTGCATTGATCTGTCTGAACTGCTTGCATGACAGGTTTTGTTAGGAGCTCTTACTACGCCGGTGCCGTCGGCGCGATCATCGTCGCACTTATGACGCTTGCTACGGGAACGGCAGCCGGCACCCTCGGCGCGTTTACACTCACCTTCGCGGCGCTGACATCAGGAATGATCGGCGGTCTGCTGCATGCCCTGTCTGCGGCGTGCGTAGCGTTGCGGGACATCGCGCGGAACAGCTTCAGGTAGGTCCCACCTCGCGCCCGAGAGGCGATGCTATTACCGGGAACCTTAGATTTGGTCTTTTCGGCAATACCACCTCGTGCCAGCCTTGCGGGGGAACGCGCTGGGGATGAAGCTGCGGTATTCCCCGCGTCAGTTCAGCTTCTCTTTATCAGGTGCATCCATTTCCGTCGGGTCGATCCTCGGCCGTATGCCTTCGAGGATGTCCACCAGGTATTCCTCCGGTGACACCCGCGCTTCGCGCGCTTTGCGCTCGATGATCTTCATCAGCTTCGCGAATCGTTCGCCCTGGGCCTTTATGCCATGGTGCGGTTGCTGCTCTGACATAGTGCCTCCGCTGCGCGCCCCATCAGCCCATGTACGTCACGAAGCTGAGCATCGAAGGCTGTTCGTTCATCGTTCAACCAACTTTGGGACGTGAATGCTCGCGCCGGCCACGGCCATCATACCATGCCGCGGTGCCTCGCGAACCATTCACCCGCGATCAACTGGCGTACATCGAGCGGACGGCGCTGCGGGCGCTGCGCGTATGGAACCGCGCCCTACGCCACCTCGACCGTACCGGCGCGACCGGGCACGAGCTGTACGGGATCATCCAGGCAGCGTCAGACGCGGAGCACGGGCTGCGGGTGCACGCCATGTACGCCAAGCACAAAGGGGAGAAGCGGGCAAAGGAAAAGTCGCAATAGGAGCGACGGCGGCAACGCGCGTCGGAGGCGACGGAGGGGTAATGTCTGGGGGGGTGCGCTATCGTGCGTGAGCCGTGGTGCGCGGCAACGACCCCACTATGGCGTCTCGTACCACCACTTGCCGCGCCAGCTGATGCCAGCGGGCCAGGGCGCCGCACCAGCACGCAGGCCAGGTACGCGGGCCACTATTCTCGCCGTGCCAGCAGCGCCAAAGTCGCCGGGCCAGGGGTGTCGGCTCGTGAACATGGCACGAACCAGGTCAATTCGATTGACGAATTCCGCGTGCCCATCCGCGTAGCCGAGACTCACGCCCTTCTCGCCATGATTGTCGCCCGGATCTGGCCAGTTATTGTCGTTTTTAGCGCCAAAGCCATCATCGCCATCCATCACGAGGAACGTCTCCGCCGGCTTTCTGACGTTCTTATAAGTCATCAGGTATGCTTGGTAGCCCGTAGGGTTGTTTCTGTAACTCATGTTCCGGCCAAGCTCGCTGGTACCGCTGGGGTGGTTGGGGGCAATGACCGTCCCATCGGGATACACGCCAATCCCTTTCCAAGTCCAGATCTCGTAGCTGTGTCCCCCGCGGTTGTCACGCGCATGCTGGGCCCGTCGCGTCACGTCGAGCAATGTTGTTGCGCCGGTGACAAACACGTTATCGCGGATCATGTTGTCCGTCGCGGGGCAGATCGCAACGTCCGGGTTCTTCACGTACTTCGGAATGATGGCGCCGAAGGAGTCGTTTGTGTAGTCCGCCGTGTCAATGTACCAGCCGGCTTTGTTCTCCATCCCGTACATGATCATGCCAATGACGAGCTGACGGGTATTTGAGGCGCACTGGACTCGATTGGCCTGCTCGCGCGCCTTGTTGAGGGCGGGGAGGAGGATCGCGATCAGCACCGCGATGATGCCGATCACCACCAGGAGCTCAACCAGCGTAAAACCGCGTGGTTGGCCGAACGAATGGGACGCGGCGTTAGACGGAGGGAATGAACGACCCATGGTGATCTCCTCTGCGCGGTCGCCTGATCGCTTGTTCATGCGCGGGTGCGGCGACGCAGCATCATCAGCCCGGCCAAACCGACAACGGCGAGGCTCGCGGGCTCGGGCACGAATGAAGCCGCGCCTTGCGTGTAGAGCTGGTGAATCTCGCTGCCCGGCGCCGCGGCTTGTCCCACCGCGACCCCGCCGTCGCTCAAGGCGGTGTCAAACAGCGCCGGGTTGTCCACCAACCCTTCGTATTCAAAGCTGTTCTGGTTGTAGTCGCTGTAGTCGCCAAAGAGCACCCTTCTATTAACGTCCCTGACGGGGCCGGTCTGCGCCGCCTCGGCGCGGAGAACGCCATCGTAATACAGCCGCATCGCTGCGCCGTCGTAGGTGCCGACGAATTGGTGGTAGCCGGGATCACCGTCGCTCGCAAGGATCGGCGTGTCGAGGTTCACCCGCGTGTAGACCGGCGTGCCGGTGGAGTTGTCTACGGTGATCACCACGAAGCGGAGGAAGTTATTCGTCTCAACGGCATTGGTCCCGCTGAATCCGAGAAAGTACGATCCGGTGGTGCCCCCGCCGTGCTTTCCGGCGACGACGCTCTGGCGGAAGGTGCTCGGATCAATATCCGCGGCAAGGGTGAAGTTCGGGGGCGTGAAGACGCCGGCTTGGTGCGGGATGCCGGCGAAGTCGCCGACATTGACGCCGACGGGATAGCTCAGGGCGTAATCGCCGCTCGTGCCCGACCGACCCTGGGCGTCCAAGGATCGCGGGGCGTCGACCGTCTCGATCGTGTCGTTGAAGCCGAGAAATCCATGACGACCATTGCCGGAGGAATCCAGCACTTCTTGGACGGGTGTGCCATCCGAATTATACCCTTCGTTCAGGTTCCAATAGCCGACCACGCCCGCGCCCGCCGGATTCAACCACCATGCGATAACGAACGCCATCGACAATGCGATGACGGCCCTCCTCCGGTTCCGGCCGATCGTCATATGCATTTTTCCCTCACGATAGAGCGATTCAGAAATGTGAAGAGGAATATAAGATATGAGAAGGTAACCTGTCAATGATTATTCCCAGCGGGCGGGCCGCCCGCTTGGCTCCTTCATCTCACTGTCCCATCGGTTTCACGCACACGACCTCATTCTCCTCCAGCTCCTCAACCGCATCGTTGTCCCCGATGAACACGCCTGGCCAGCGCGTCGCGGAAAAACCGACCATCTTGAGCCAGCCCACCGTCTCCTCCCGCGTGCCGTATCCGAGCCGCTCCTGCAGCGCTTCAAGGTCAATCGTGACGGCGAACAACTCCGGCACTTCGTCACCGCTCCCTCCGCGGCATGTTACCATAGCGGGCGATGGCCGAACCCCCTGAATGACTAGCTGGGCTGCGTGGCGGGGAGGGTGGTCGGGAAAGGCGCGTCAATGAACCCGTCATACTCTGGCAGCGCGTGCCCACCTTCGCTGTAGTGGTACTTCGTCACGATCGGCTGGGCGGCCTCGCGTCGGACCGCGGGAGCATGCCGGTGCACTTCAAAGAAATGAGAGTCGGACAGGAGCACGAGTGCCATCACGATCAGGATGGCTAAGACGATCTTTCGCATGGCGCGACACACGGTAACGCCGCAACGAGCAGCTCGCGCCTTACAAAATTCGATCATGATCATGATCGGAACCGCAGGGGCTCTGGCTGCAATTCTGACGTGCCAGGACGTCGGAAGGGGCAAGGGGTGGGGTCGAGGCGGGAAAACGCGCCAGCGTGCGAGTGGCGCGGCAAATTACTCACGCGCGAGTAATTTCGACCCCCGGTTGCACGATGCAACCACCGTCACTTCAGCAGGTCTTTCGCCTTCACGCCAAGCGCGGCGGCGATGCGGTCGAGCGTTTCAATCGTGAGATTGACCCTGATGCCACGCTCGATGTCGCTGAGGTATTGGGCGCTTGGCAGTCCGGCCCGCTTGGCAAGCGCCGCCTGCGACAGCTTTTGAGCTTCGCGAAGCTCCCGAACCTTTGGCGCGTCGAGTGGAATGCGGTGTTTATCTGCGGTGCGTGGCATCTTGACAACACTAACCTTTTAAGGTTAGGTAGTCAACCAAAGTCATGCCCCGTGCGGCTAGTCTGTGGAGGCAAACCGCGACGGGGCACAACACTGGAGGTACCGATGGTACACGCATCCCGCCCCCGGCGCAAGGCGCCGTCACGGTCTAAGCGGCAATCCCCACCCCTTGCCCCGCAAGCTGCGGCGACTGGTCCAGCGCCGCTCATGCTGTTCGCGATAATGATGCCCGATGCCCGCTGCTGGCCGGTTATGGTGTCAGAAACTGGCAGTCAATCGGCAGTCACTTTTGATATTCGCGATAGCCGCATCTACATCCGACCCGACGCCAAGGATATGCGCGGCGCGCTCGGCAAAGCCTGCGCCATGCTGATCACCCACTATGCCGAGCAATCCAAGGGGACGAAGGGAGGCTCACGATGATCCAGCAAACAGATATCACCGTCGAGCAGGCGTTTGCCCGGCTCGAGAAAGCCACGGGCGGTAAGAAGAATTTCCGCGTGGAGTTTGAGCTGCGCCGCTATCCAGAATTCGACGTAACCGAGTGGGAGTGGGTCGTGTATGCGAGGATCGACAGGCAGGACCGCGACACGTGCCGCTCACCCCTGCTCCGCCTTGCCGTTGAGCAGATCGAACTGTGCCTCCGGCTTGACCAGCCCATCGCCGACCTGATGAAGGTCGATGCTCAAATCCCGAAGACGCAGACTCTGGCGCGCATCCCACGAAAGCAGAGTGGCGTGAAGGGACGCCGGTAGCGCAGAGAGACCCCGCCCTCCCCGGTGAACAGCCGGGCGGGGCGCTTGATTGGTAAAGATTGGTAACGAAACCCCCCGCCATGGTATTGAAACTGGTAACGAAACCACGCGAACAGGTGCGAACGGGCGCACCATGCGGGAGAGATAAACCTGCTGTTTTTCCGAGATTCTGGCCGAAATCGAGTTGCGAAGCCGGGGCATCACTACCCGAAAGGTCAGGGGTTCGAGTCCCTTATCGCCCATTCAGTAAAAGGTCCAACCCCGCTCAGCGCTGCTACTCCACACAGTGACCCGCAGCGCACTTGATCTTCGTCCTGTGCGCCTGTGCGTTGACTTGGTCAGACCATCGCGACCTGCTGGGCGATGCTGACGTAGCGCATGCGGGTTTCGTACAGGGCGCTGTCCAGGAGGCGCTGTTCCTCTTCGGTCAGGTTGCCCCTGGTCTTTTGCTCGATCACCCCGAGCATGTCGATGTTGTGCTTGGCCATGTCGAGGTTGACCGACGGCTCGACGCCGCGCGCGGACAGCTCGCCGAGGTAGAACAGCACCTGCGTGACGATCGACTGCACGAGCGTGGTGAAGGTTGCCGGGGGAAGCCCGCGCTCGCTGCCGCGCCCGGCGCCGGCGCGGGGCATGCCGGCGGTGGGTTCCGCGGGCGCCGGCTTGGACGCTGCGGCGGCGGCCTTTTGCTGTTCCTGTTCGGCAAGTCGCCGCTTCTCCTCCTGCGCCTGCTTCTTCCAGTCGGTATCAATGTGCAGTGATGGTTGCTCTTCGGCCATGGCTTTCTCCCGCGCAGCCTCGCGCGTGTGATGACTCACCGTTAGCTTAGACGGGCGCTGGGCGTAGGCAAGGCGGAAAACGCAAGTGATCAGCACGGCATGGGCGCTGATACTGGAGTGACGGTTCGGCAGACGCCGGAGAAGTCGTGATCGAATTGCGCGCCGATGAGCGACGCCCCGCCCCCCGCGTCGCGGCAGCGGACGACGTGGTACACCTGCAGCAGCGGCGGTCCCGATGGCTGGTTGAGCCGCAGCACGAACTTCGCCCCCATTGCAAGCCGCCCCAGGCAGGTGAGCCCAATGCTCGTGGGCGAGGCGTCGGTCAGCGAGGCGCGGAACGGCCGGCCCAGCCCTTGCGCGCGGCATGGGTACACCTTGACCTGCCGCGGGCGCGGCACCCGACCATCCTCGCGTCGCTCCATCCCCCCGGGGGCAAGCTGCGGCCCCTGCGCCCTTCGTTTCATCGCCATAGCAAACCCTCCTCGGCCACGAACAAGCGTCCTTCGGCTGCCGCTTGAGGGTGGCTATCGGATACGTCGGGTCGGCTCGCAACGACCGATAATCGACGAAACTCGCCGAAAGCCGGGTTCCTGATTTGACGCGCCGAGCGCGACGGGACTTGTTTGTCAAACCCGGCAGTCTGTTCCGCCGCCGCCGCACGCACGTCTCGGACGGACGCACCTCACAACCCACCGGAGCGGCAAAAGTGTCAACCCCTTGCGGTCGATCACATAACTAACAGACCATGGTTGCGACGATCGACGATATCCTGAAACGGGCGGTGCACGAGAAGAGCGGGCTGCGGCTCACGGCGTTGGGGGGCACGCAGAGTACGCACGCGGCCCGAGCGTTGGAGTGGTCGGAGGCGCCGAGCCCCGAGGGTCTCTGGGTCCATCTGCCCGATGCCGATGAAAACACGATCGCCCGTTTCGGCACCGCTCTTCCGGCCGTGAGCGTCACCTTCGCGTTCGAAGGGACGCGATATCAGTTCGACAGCAACGTCCTCTCGCGCAACCGCCGCTTCTGGATCAATGACACGGTGATGGTCGACGCTTTGCTGGTGGCGGCGCCGCCCCAGGTGCGCCGGATCGAGGAGCGGCGCAAGCCGCGGCTGCCGGTTTCCGAGACAAGCGGCATCAGCGCGCAGCTGATCCGGTTGTGCAAATCCGCATCGGCGATCCCCGATCGAAGCGCACTGGTCCCCGTCGAAGCCAAGCTTCAGGACCTGAGCCTGGTGGGCGCCGGGTTCGTCTGCGCGCCGGACCGAACGCTGCTGGCAGCCCAGCGGGGCGAGCGGCTCGCCTGCGTGATCGACTTCCGGGGGCGCAAGATCGTGCTTGTCGCCAGCCTGGCGCGCGTGGTGTCGGTCTCGAGCCGGGCGATGCGCGTGGGAGTGGATTTCGCGGCCCATGAGAACGAGAAAGCAATGGCGGGCAAGCTCGCGGAGCTGGCCAACGTCGTCCAGGAACTCGAACGGCAGAATTCCCTCCGCCGCCGGTAGCGCGCCCTTCGCGCAGCGGCGATGCGGATGTGGAGGCACGTACCGCCATGGCACTCTCGGCAGACCAGTTCAAGCAGATCGTCGCGTCACTGAAATCCGATGCGCCGGACAAGGGGTCATTCGAGAAGCGTTCGGCGCCGCGCGTGGGGCTGCGGACGAAGCTGACGTTCTATCTCGATCGCGACGAGAGCCGCGGCTTTGACGTATGGATTCGCGATCTTTCGGCCAACGGCATCGGCTTCGTTCACGGCTCGCCCGTCGAGTCGGGCCGCGAGTTGCTCATCAAGTTCCCCATCCGCGGCAAGCACTCGCTGTCGGTCGTGTACAGCGTGATGCACTGCAAGGACCTCAGCAAGAGCCTGTTCTTCGTCGGAGCGCGGATGGACCGGATCGACGAGCGGTAGGTCCAACACGCAATAGCCCCCACCCCGGCGCAGCGGTACGCTACTGCGCATGGCGCACCAAATCGTCTCCCGCCGGACGCTGCTCAGCGGCGCCGGCGCCGCGGTCGTCGGACTCAGCGTTCCTTCCCTCTCCAGCGCCGCGTCCGCAGGTGGACCTGCGACGCGCCCGCGGGTGCCGATGCGGCTGCTCACGCGCCACGGGCTGCCCAAGACGACGATCGAGCGCATCGCCGCGATCTCTCCAGAGATCACGGTGATCTCCCGGGCGCGCGACCAGCAGTGGGCGGAGGAGCTGCCGCAGGCCGACGCCATCTACGGGCACGTCTCGGGCGAGGACGTCGCCGCCGCCGGTCGCTTGCGTTGGGTGCAGTACAATGCGGCAGGGGTCGAGCACGTGCTCTCGCCGCAGCTCGTTGCCAGCGCGGTGAAGCTCACCAACGCGCGCGGCTGCCACGCGGCGCAGATCGCCGAGCACGTGTTCGCGCTGCTCTTCGGGCTGACGCGGAACATCGCCGCGTATGCGCGCTCGCAGCAGCGCATCCCGCGGCCGACGGAGCTGCGCGGGCTGACCATGGGCATCGTCGGGCTCGGCTCGATCGGCCGCGAGACCGCACGCCGCGCCAAGGCCATGGACATGCGCGTGCTGGCGATCGACGAGCAGCCGATGTTCGTCGAATCGCTCCGCCTCGCCGACGAGATCCATTCGCCCGACTGGCTGGGCGAGATGCTCAAGTCGACCGACGTGCTGGTGATCGCCGCGCCGCACACGCCGCGCAGCCAGGGGATGATCGGGGAGGCGCAATTCGCGCTGATGAAGCCGTCGGCAGTGCTGATCAACGTCTCGCGCGGCAAGCTCGTGAAGACCGACGCGCTGCTGGCAGCGCTGAAGGAGAAGCGTCTGGCCGGCGCCGGCCTCGACGTCACCGACCCCGAGCCGCTGCCGCCGGATCACGCGCTGTGGGAGTTGCCGAATGTGATCGTCACCCCGCACATCGCCGGACAGTCCCAGTTCACCGAGCAGCGCGTGCAGGACGTGCTGATGGAGAACGTGCGCCGTTACGTCAACGCCCTGCCGCTGATCAATCTCGTGGATAAGCAGGCGGGGTACTGATCGGGCGAATGTCTCACTTTTTTGCCACATGTTTTCACCCACGGCCATAACTGCTTGTCTCAACACGGATAGCGGCCAAACGTCTTGGGAAGCACGCCTCCTCAGTGAGACATTTGGGGACAAGTGAGACATCGGTACCGATAGCAATGCTGCAACGATCATGAACGTGCCGGCCTTCTCGGAACGCGCATCACACCACCCCCCAACCGTGCGCGATTTTGCACACGATCGCGCACAGGCAACTTACGATGCGCATAGAAACGCCCGAAAAACGCGCAAGTAATTTCTGTCCGCCGCCCGGATTCGCGTAAGTCCTTTTGCGCGGGTGCGAGGACCAAGCTTGTATGTTGTCGCCGGGCCGGTCACGCGCTAGGATTCGTCAGTCCGTGGAATGAACCTGACGAGGGCCCCCTACCCATGCGCGTCTTGTGGATTATCGCGGTGCTCGTTGGATTGCCGTTCGCGCTGCTCGCCTGCAACCGGGAGAACAGCGCCATCGGCGCGTCGCCGGCCACCGCTGCGGGTCAAGGAAACACCACCATGGCATACGTTCGCGTCATCGATCCCGAGGGCAACCTTTCCGCCCCCGTTGTCATGCCCAAGGTCGTCCGCACGGAAGAGGAGTGGAAGAAACGGCTCACCCCCGAGCAGCACCGCATCACCCGCACGGCGGGCACGGAGGCGGCCTTTTGCGGGGGGCTGCTGAACAACAAGGAAGCCGGCATCTACCTGTGCATCGGGTGTGACCTCCCGCTGTTCCGCTCCGATGCTAAATTCGAGTCGGGCACCGGCTGGCCAAGCTTTTTCCAACCCGTCGCCAGCGAAAATGTGCGTGAGAAGCCCGACTTCAGCCACGGGATGGTCCGAACGGAGATCAACTGCGCCCGCTGCGATTCGCACCTGGGCCACCTGTTCGATGACGGCCCGCGCCCGACGGGGCTGCGCTTCTGCCTGAACTCCGAGTCGCTCAAGTTTGTGAAGAACGAAGACCTGAAGAAGTATGGCCAGACGGTCCCGACGACGGAGGTGGCGGAGGCTGTTCTCGCCGGCGGATGCTTCTGGTGCGTCGAGGGTGTCTTCGAGGAGCTGGCGGGCGTGCACGACGTGATCAGCGGCTACGCGGGCGGCGATAAGGCGACGGCGAACTACCAGGCCGTTTCCAGCGGCGGCACGAAGCACGCCGAGGCGGTCAAAATCATTTACGACCCGAAACAGGTGTCGTACGAGCAGCTGCTGAAGGTGCACTTCGCCACCCACGACCCGACGACGAAAGATCGCCAGGGCAACGACGTCGGGCCGCAGTACCGCTCGGCCATTTTCTACGCCGACGAACAGGAGAAGCGACTCGCGGAAGCTTTCATCGAGGACATTACGGAGTCCGGGGTATTCAAGCGCCCCATCGTGACGACGGTCGAGCCGTTGACGGAATTCTTCCCCGCCGAGGCCTATCACCAGAACTACGTCTGCCGCAATCCTTCACAGAGCTACGTCCGCAGCGTCGCCCTGCCGAAGGTCGAAAAGGTGCGCAAAGAATTCAAGGACATGTTGAAGCCCCACAGCACCCAGGCCAGTGAATGACAGCCGCGGCTACCCCAGGGGGGCGAGTGGCGCGGGGAGCGCTTCTGAGACAGGCTCTGAGGCTCACAGCCCAGGCTCGCTCGATGCGCAAGCCCCTGCGCGAGCCATTCTCAGGCATCCTCGGCGGAGATCACTTCGGAGGGATCGAGGTGGCCCAGATTTGGCTCGCTCACAATCCAGAAGTCCTCACGCTCGTGCACAAACCCCGCGTCTGTTAGCCACTGCTCCACTTCGACGCGGGTCATCGTACGGCCTTCCTGCTTCGACGTGTTTGCCAGCAGCTGGGGCCAATTGATGCGGATTCGTAGTTGTTTTGCCATGTCGGGGCGAGCGGTGCCAAAAAAGCCGGTGCTGAACACACGCATCGACAGTCCCCACACTTCCCAATTGGTATACATAACGCCCGCGCGTTCGTCCAACCTCCGATCGTTTCCATCGATCTTGTTAACTTCGTACGAATATACGGGGCCTTACAAAAAGGCTGGTTCACCGCACAGGCGCAAAGATCGCGCGGGAAAAGTGCGGAGAATACGATCTGTCTTTCCGACCTAGCAGCTCTCGCAGTTTGGCGGCGAGATGATCACACAACTGCTGGAGTAGCGCGCTCGCGGGGGTGAAGCGATTCCCCGACTTGCTTCCGAAATGGCGGGCCCTGTAGCGGCTCCGGTTGAACTTGCCTCCTATGGCGTACGGCCGCTCGCCTCACCGCCGGCAACGACCGGGAGCACGATCAGGCTCAGGCGCTTGCCATCGGTGAAGTGCCCGGACTGGATGAGGATTTTGGTGCCCGTTGCATCGAACGTGGGGTGGGCGTGGTCGGGCTTCATTTTGTGGTCGGTGCTGAGCAGGGATCGGCAGCCATCGCGGCGATCGATGAGCCACAGGTCTCCGCCGAACGTGTCGCCAACAGCCCAGCGGCCGTCAGGGGAGCCGTTGCAGTGCCAGAACCCGCCATACGGATCGGGGCCGGCGGCGTTGGCGCCAAGTTCATTGCGATCCTCACCGCGCTCCTCGATCTGGCCGAGCAGTTGCACGACGTTGGTTCGCAGGTTCACCACTGCAATGCCTGTCGGGCGCACGCGCAGCCGCTTTTGATGTCCGATCAGGTTGAACATCACCTCGTCCTTCGTGACGACCACCTCGTGCGTGACCCAGTCCCGTTCGTCCTCCTCGAACAGCGGGCGGTTGCCCGAGCCGTCGGCGCGCACGGTCCACATCCGCTGCGGCGCATCCCCGCCGGTCTCCCAGCAGTAGACGATCTCTCCCGGCACCCACGGGTTCGCCTGCACGTGACCGATCTGGAATGGGGTGTCGATGACCACCTTCATCTCTCCCGTTTCAAGATCAAAGCTCCGCAGCCCGGCGGGCCCAGCTCCCTGACGCGCGCCCTCGGGCCGCTCCAGGACCTTCACGCCCGGCGGCAGGTGCTTTCCGACATCGCCGCCGCGGACGCCGAGGTAGGCGACCTTCTCGTCCGCGTCGAGCGCAAACCCGCCCGCGTCGCGCATTCCGCGCGGCAGCGTCGCGCAGACGCGCTCGTAGGATGCCGCAGGCTTGACGGCGCCGGCCTCGCTGTCAGCGAACAGACGCGCCAGGTCCAGCTCGATGACCTGATGAACGGCGTCATCCCGCGCCGGCCGGGTGGTGGCGCCGGCGTGCTGAGTCGCCGGCGCAGCTGTGGCGGGTGGCGCTTCGGGTGCCGGGGCGTTCGCCCCCGCCGCGGCGGCCGTGGCATTGCGCAGGAAATACAGCTTCATCGACTTGCGCGCGATGTTGAGCGACCCCGTGTTGTTTCCCGGACCTTCCGTCAGCTGAATGATGTCGCCGCGCTCCTCGTGGACCGCGTATGCCTGCGAGCCCGGCGCGCGGCCGCTGGAGCGGAAAATGATGTACTTCCCGTCGGCGGTCCACTGCGGGTGGGTCGGGTAAATCTTCGCGTCGCTCGACGCCCCGCCCGTCAGCACGGTCATCGGCACGCCGGTCTTCGCATCCGGCACGACTTTCCGCTCCGATGGGTACCGTCGGCCGACCTGGCCATGGGCGGGCCATGAGAGGAGCAGCAAAGCGACTGAGGCAATCCATCCGACTTTGAAAGAGTTTCGCACGTGAAGGTCCTTCTGGCTTATTCCCGAGAAAGCTCCCCGGCTGCAGCGGTTTTGCATCATGCGATGAAACGTTGCGGGCATCATCCGATTGGCCCCGTGGGCGCCGCCGCCGGCGGGGTCGCGAGCCCTTCTGGCGGTGGCGCCGACGGGGCGTCGTCGGTGGCGTTGCGCTTCGGCAGCGTGAAGATCGTCAACCCGGTCAGGTCGCCCACGCGGCCGGGCAGGATCACGCTGAAGACGTAACCCGTCACGACCGTCACGACCGCGCCGATCGTCTGGTACCACAGGAAGTGCACCGGCGTGTTCTGCTGGAACAGCACGACGGTGACCATCCCGCAGACGACGCCCAACAGCACGCCCGTCTGATGGGCGCGCTTCGTGAGCAATCCCACCCAGAACAGCCCGATGATGCCGTTGCTGATCAGCCCTGTGACGAGCAGCGCCAGGTCCCACACCGAAGCCGCCCCGAGCTGGCCGAGGAGGATCGCGATCCCCGTCCCCAGGACGCCAACCGCGCCCATGAGCACGCGGCCGAGCAGGAAGCTGGAGCGGTCGGTGGCGCGGCGCGAGAAGCGGCGATAGAAGTCATTGACGCCCAGGTCGGCGACGGCGCAGATGCTGCTGGAGATGGTGGACATCGTCGCCGCCAGCAGCGCCGCGACCACCAGGCCGCTCACTCCGGGCGGGAGCTGCTGGGCGACGAAGAACGGGAAGATCCCATCCGTCTCCATCGTCGGGTTCAACTGCTCGGGGCGCCCGCGGTAAAACAGCCACAGCGCCGTCCCCAGCGCAAAGAGCAACACGTTGATCGGCACGGCCACCGCCAGCTGCGTGGCGACGGCCTTCTTGGCGTCGCGGAGGGTCGGGGTGCACTGCACGCGCTGGACGAAGTTCTGGTCGCCGATGTTGCCCAGCGTGAGCACGATCGTCGAGATGGCAAACATCCACACGACCGGGTAGGTCGCGTCGAACGACCAGTCGAGCACGTGCAGCTTGTTCGCCGACTCCGCCGCCGACCAGATTTCCGCCGGGCCCGTCGACAGCTTCACCAGCGCCAGCAACAAACACCCCGCCACGGCGGCGCACATGATGAGACCCTGGACCGTGTCGGTCCAGACAACCGCCTCGAGCCCGCCGAGGAAGGTGTAAATCGTCGTGATCAGCCCCATGATCAGGATGCTGACGGTGATATCGATTCCGGTGATGGCCGACAGCGCGATCGACGGCAGGAGCATGACCGGCGCCATGCGCCCGCAAAGCTGCGTGAAGCAGTAGATCGAGCTGGCGAAGAGCCGCGCCGTCACGCCGAACCGGCGCTCCAGGTACTCGTTGGCCGTCGCGATGTTCAGCCGCCGCACGAGCGGCGCCAGGACGTAGATCGACACCGGCAGCGCCACCAGCGAGAAGATGCTGATCGAGAAATACGCCCAGTTCGCCTGGTAGGCCTTGCCCGGCATGGACATCAGGCTGATGGCGCTGGATCCGGTGGCGAAAAGACTCATGCCCGTCGCCCACCACGGGATACGCTTGCCGCCGCGGAAGTAGTCCTGGGTGTTTTTTTCCCGGCCGGCGAAGTACCACCCCATCGCGACCATCCCGATCAGGTAAATGGCGACGACGGCGTGATCCCACCAGCCGTAGTTCGTCTCGATGGGTTTGGGCGCGACGCTCATCACCTGCGCGCCGGTGAGAAGGAACGACTGCTTACCGCTGGCGACCGCGATGGGGGTGGCGCCTGCGGGAAGGGGTTCGGGGAGGGGGATGGAGAGCCAGGTGTTGGTGATCGTGTGATACGTCGGGACGTCGCGCCCTTCGGCGGCGGCGAAGACGAAGATGTGCGCGTGGCCATACGCAACGGCGGCGTCGGCGGCGCCGGCGTGCCAGCGCGGGGGCGGGGCGCGCTCAGACCACCCCGTGCGCGGCGTGTACGCGTAAGCGACGGGCTTCTCGTCCACCGATCCGAAGAGGTAGACGACATCCATCAAGCCGACGAGAGCGGGCGACTCGATTTCGGCCGGACCCGGCAAGGCCGCCAGTTGCTTCCACGCCGGGGTCTTGGCGCCCAGATCGAGGGACTGGAACGTGCCCGCGTCACCCGCGGCGACGAATACGGTCCTGCCCAGCGAGGTGGCAGCGCCGCGTGCGATGGGGTTGGGAAGCGCGGGCAGCGTGCGCTGGCCGAGCCGGTCGTTGGACCAGCTCAGCAAGGTCACGTCCGCGCCCCCGATCACGACCACGCCGTCGGGCGTGCTGGCGGCGGCGGTGGCGGCGCTGGCCAGGTCCAGTTCCCCCGCCACAGTCCATCCGGCCGCCTTGGGCGGAAGCGCCAGGATCTGGTTGCTCGTGACCTCGTTCCCCGCCTCGTCCCTGTAGGTTCCGCCGACGACGAACAGGGCGCCGCCGTGCGTTCCGAGCACCGCCCCGTCCATTTCCCGCGGCAGCGCCGGCAGCGGCTCGGCGCGGAATCCCTGTTCGCTCTGCCCGCGCACGACGCCCGTTGCCAGGACACTGACCAGCAGCCCCAGCGCGATGGCGAGTCGCCAGATGCTCATCGGCCCCTCCCCGGCGCCGGCGGGAGCGCTTCTCCGCCGGCGAGGATCAACAGCAGTGGTTGCAACCGGATCATGTTCAAGACCATTCTTCGCTCATGCACTGTTCAAAGCGACCTCGCGCTCCGCGCCCGCGCCCGCTCCGTAAGAATCAGAACCCTGCGCCGCGAGCATGCGCTGAAAATATCCCTTCCGCTCCCACAGCTGGGCGAACGTGCCCTCTTCGACGATCCGCCCCTGATCCAGCACGACCACGCGATCGGCGTTGCGGATGGTGCTGAGCCGGTGCGCGATGGTCACGACCGTCCGCCCCTTCGCGAGCACATCGAGTGCATCCTGGATGAGTCGCTCGCTTTCATAGTCCAGCGCCGACGTCGGCTCGTCGAGGACGAGGATCGCCGGGTCGCGCAGCAGCGCCCGTGCGATCGAGATGCGCTGCCGCTGTCCGCCCGAGAGCATCACGCCGCGCTCGCCGACCACCGTTTGCATGCCCTCAGGAAGCGCCGCGAGGAACTCCTCGGCGTTCGCCTGCCGCACCGCCTGTCGCACCTGCTCGTCGGTGGCCTCGTCGCGCCCGAAGCGCACGTTCTCCTCGATGGTCCCGGAGAGCAGAACGCTCTCCTGCATGACCAGAGCCGTTCGCCGGCGGAGCCAGCGCATGTCGATTTCGGATTGGGGGATACCGTCGATTCGGATTTCTCCGCCGGACGCGTGATAGAGCCCGAGCAGCAAACTGGCGGCGGTGCTCTTGCCCGCGCCGGAGCTGCCAACCAGGGCGACGCGCTCGCCCGGCTCGACTGTCAGCGTGAAATCGCACAGCGCATCCTGCTCGGCGTCGGGGTAACGGAACGTGACGTGGTCGAATTCGATGCGCCCGCGGATCGGGTCGGGCCGGCGCGTGCCGCGCCACTGCTCGGTCGCGGGCTCGTTGAGCAGCTCGCGGATGCTCTGGTATGCCTCCTGTCCCAGGAAGTACTGATCGGCGATCGTCGAGAACATCTGGATGGGCTGCACGAGCGGCGCAAGGCCGGCGTAGAACGCGAGGACGGTACCGGGGGTGACGTGCCCCCGAATCGACAGGGCGGCGCCGCCGGCGATGACCACGAGCGAGAGGAATTGAATCATGCCGAAGGAGAAGGCGGCGAAGCTCGTGGAGACGCCGATCAGCTCGACCCGCGAGCGGGCGACTTCCTGGTTGGTCCGGTCGAGCTGTGCGCGAGCGCGCTCCTCGCGACCATAGCTGCGGACCAGCCGCAGCGCCCCGAGGTACTCCGTTGCCGTCCCCGTGACCGCCTCCTGCGCGACCCGGTTGGCCTCGTTCTTCCTGCGCAGCGGCTCGAAGTAGTACCACCGCATCACCGCGACCGCCGGCAGCGTCAGCAGCACGATCACACTGAGCTGCCAATTGATCGCCAGCAGCACGGCCAGCGTCAGGATGCTGCGCAGCGTGTCGGGCAGGAACGAGTTCAGCACGGGCATCGCCACCGCCTCGACCTTCTGCGTGTCAAAGGCGTACTTGGCCAGCAGCTCGCCCGTCTTGCGGCGGTCGAGGTAGGTGAAGCTGAGGTACTGGATCTTGTCGAACGTGCGGGCGCGGAGCCCGAGGATCATCTGCGTCACTGCCTGCCCAAGGCGCTTGCCGCCGCGCACGCTCAGCCACTGGTGCAGGACGAGCAGCACCACCGTGAGGCCGGACATCACCAAAATGCCCCGCAGGTCCCGCCGGGGCATGTCGTGATCGATGATCCGCTTGAAGATCAGCGGCAGGGGCGCGATCGAAACGATGCGCGCAAATGCAAACCCCAGGCCCGGCGCGAAGCGCCGGCGGTTTGACCAGAGCAGGCCGAGCAGCGTAGCAGAGGTTGGGTCGGTCGGGGCCACGGGGTCGTTGATCATTCAGGCAGCGCGTGACCGATCAGTGCGAGGTTCTGGATGGCCGCGAGGCTCCACTGCGCCGCGTCGTTCGTGGAGAGGCGCGGCGCTTCGTCCACCGGGTTGAGCACGTCCGGGCCCTCGATGCGGCGCGTGCGCGCAGCGTCACCGCCGCCGGGTGCTTGGGAGGTGATCCCGCCGTGCATGTCCTGGCTGGCGAATTCGGCCCATGCGCGCCGGGCGAGGCCATCATCCCGCATTTTCCACGCTGCATAAGCGGTCAGCCGCGAGTGGGCGGCCGTCAGGCTGTTGCCGCGCAGCGACTGCCCCAGCTCCTTTTGCTGCTGCTCGCGCGGAGCGCTGTACAGGACGCAATACTGTAGCCACGCGCGCTCGAACTCCGGCACGTCGAACGACTGGATGAGCTCCGCCGCGATCTCCAGCAGCCCGAACACCGCCGACAGGTGCGACACATCAATGCCGCCCTCGCCCTTGAGGTGGAAAGCGCCGGTGGCCGGATCGAACAGTGCGCCGCTCGTGAAGAACCCGTGTGGCAGGCTCCCGATCGACTTCATGCCGGCGAGGAGCTTGTCGCGCCACTTCTGGTCGCGCGTGCGCTCCCACTCGGTGAACCACGCCGACGCCAGCGATCCCCAGTCGGTGCCGAAGCCGACGCCCAGCGCGCGCGGGTCGGGCCTGTAGGGCTCCTTGCGGATCTTGCGGATCGGGTCCAGCGTGAGGAACGTCTGATCCGCGTCGAGCAGCTCGTGCATCAGGTTTCCCACCCGCTCGTCGGCAGTCAGGTAGTAATAGAACCGGCGGTAGATGGCCGTGCTGATGCGCAGCTGCTTGGCGCTGCACCCCCAGTGCTGCACGTTGTGCCGCGTGCCGAGTCCCTTGAAGCGGCCGACGTGGTACACGTCGACTTCGCCCGTGTGGCGGGTCATGGCTTCGGCCATGCGGAAGATGTCGGGCCGGCCCGTGCGGAGGAAGCTGTACCACAGCCACAGGTCCGGCGAGAGCTCGGAATTGGCCCACGCGTACCCGCCGACGTCGTAGCGCCACATGTGGCGATCCGCGTCGTAGGTGTGCATCACGTCGCCGTGGTCCCAGAAGCCATACCAGCGGTGCTGAGCGATCTGCTGCTGGTAGTAGGCGATGCGGAAGTCCAGCTCATCTTCGATGCGCCGTTTGGCCGGAGTGGAACGATCAACGGGCGCGAAGAGACCACCGAAGATCTTCGCCGCGACGTAATGCGCCGGCGCACACGCGAGCATGGGCGGTGTGCGCACGATCTCGGCGAAGTCGGCGATCGCCTGATGCGACGGGGTCTTTTCCACCGCCCACAGCGTCAGCTCGCTCGTCCGCGCGATGCCCTGGGCGGTGCCAAAACCCGGCTCGTAGTCCTCGTAGGTGATCTCCAGCCCCTCGATCTGCTCGGGGAATGTGTCCATCTCCATGCCGTCGTGGTAGAAGCGCAGGTCCATCGCCGGCGCTTCGGGGGAGTAGAGCCAGACGGTTACTTCGGCGCTGTCGGTGTTGGCGCCGCGGATGTCGAGCTGCGTGGGGTGACGCTGCCAGAAGTCGCGCAGCCCGAAGGCCATGCCGCCCGTGATCCCGCCGACGTATCCCACGCCGGATGCGCGCGTCCCGGCAGCTGACTTGATCCAGCCGTGGCCGGCCTTGGTGCGCTTCTTGATCTCGAACCCGTCGGCCGACAGCTGGCTGAGCGTGTAATCGCCCCACGCGGGGATCAGCTCGAGCCGCCGCTTCACGTTGTCGGGGAACGATTCAACCGGCGGCGTCGGCTCGCCGGCGACCTGCGCCTGGCGCACCTCCGCGCCCGGGTCGCGCCGTAGCCCGGTGAGCCCGCGCACCGCTTCCGCCCACAGCCCGTCGCCTTCGCCGGCGAAGCGGACGTGGCGATCATGCGGCTGGTCGCGCATCGGCACACCGAAGCGCACGCCCAGCCCGGCGAGGAAGTCTTTCTCCGGCTCCCCGTCGAAGATGAACGTGTGCATCAAGCGGATCGCGTTCCCGCCGGCGTAGAAATACAGCCGCACGGTGAACGGCAGCCACGCGCGCTGGGCGCCCACGTGCTTGCCGTCGATGCGGACGACGGCGCGGACCGGGCCGGATTGCTCGATCGTCACCTTCTCAACCGCGCCGGTGAAGGTCTCGCGCGGGACCGTGGCGTCGTCGGGGTTGCCCTGGCGCAGGCAGACGAGCTTGGCATCGTTGGCGATGGGCCGGCCGGCGCGTTCAATCGATTCGATGATCGACGCGCCGCGCCTGGCGATGCGGCAGCGCATGACGCCTGTATCGATGCTGACCACGTCGTCGGTCTCTTTCACCGTGACCGACTGCTGCGGGGCGGGCGAGTCGCCGGGCGCAAGCACCAGCGATTGCGGCGCCGACTGCAGGGGACCCAGCGCATGCGCCGTCCACTTGAGTGATCCGTCTGGCCAATACGCCAGCGGCCAGGTTTGCAGGGGGATGGCGGCGTCGTTCGCGCCAGTCAGCGTAAAGGTCTGTTCCGCGGCGCAGGCGCCGCGCGGCCAGGGCACGCCCCACGTCACGCCGGCCCGCGCAGCGGGCGGATGACCATCGAGCCAGTGAAGCGCCACCGCGCCTGCCTGCGCAGGCGCCGGATTCGCGCCGCTGCCCGGGCTGGTCGCCGGCTGCGTCTGCGCCTGGACGAGGTTCTGCAACTGCGTCGCCGCGCCGGCGGCGGCGGTTCGGAGGACGAATTCCCGCCGGGAGAGAGCCATGCGTTTCCTCGGAAATGTGGATGGACAGCGTACCGTCGTCGCCCGCCGCGACAATTCCCATGGTGTACTCTGCAATTCGGTGGAAATCCATGGAAATCTTCCCTACTCTCACTTCCCGGCGTTCCATTTTCACGCGGAACCAACAGAGGAACTCGCCATGCAGATCACCATTCGCGCTGTTGCACTGATGATAGCCCTCTCGTCCCCCGCGCTCGCTGCGGCGCAGCGGCAGATGGAGCAGATCGACCGGGGCGTCGTCGCCATCCATCAGGGTGACCGGAAGGTGTTCGTAGGCTGGCGACTGCTCGGCACGGACCCGGCCGACATGGCCTTCAACGTCTACCGCGCGTCCGGCGGGGATGCAGCGAAGAAACTGAACGATCAGCCGCTCACCGGGCCGACGCATTTCGTCGACGCCAAAGCCGACCTGGCGCAACCGACCGTCTACACCGTCCGGCCGATCGTGAACGGCAAGGAACAGGACGCGCGCGGGTCATTCATCCTTCCCGCCAACGCACCCGCTCAACCCTACCTCTCGATCCCGCTGAAAACGCCCGAAGGATATTCCCCGAATGACGCCTCCGCCGCCGACCTCGACGGCGATGGGCAGTACGACCTGGTCCTGCACCAGACCGGCCGCGCCCGCGACAACTCGCAGAAGGGGCAGACCGACCCCCCCATCCTCCAGGGTTACAAGCTCGACGGCACGCTGCTGTGGACGATCAACCTCGGCCGCAACATCCGCGAGGGGGCGCACTACACGCAGTTCATGGTCTATGACCTCGACGGTGACGGCCGGGCGGAGGTCGTGTGCAAGACCTCCGACGGCACGACCGACGGCACGGGCAAGGTCATCGGCGACGCCAACGCCAATCACGTGAACCCCGACGGGCACGTGCTCAAAGGGCCGGAGTGGCTGACCGTCTTCGACGGCAAGACCGGCGCGGCCATCGATACAGTCAAGTACGTCCCCGCGCGCACGAACAACAACCCGGAAGACCCCGACCTCAAAGAATACGCCACGCTCTGGCGCGACAACTACGGCAACCGTGGCGAACGCTACCTCGCCGCCGTCGCGTATCTGGATGGAAAACAGCCCAGCGTGGTCATGTGCCGCGGCTATTACGAGCGCACCACCCTTGCCGCGTGGGACTTCAAGGACGGCAAGCTCAAGCACCGGTGGCTCTTCGATACCGGCCCTGATCGCGAAAATCCCTACTTCGGCCAGGGCAACCACAGCCTCGCCGTGGCCGACGTCGACGAGGACGGCAGGGATGAGATCGTCTACGGCGGGGCCGTGATCGATGACAACGGCAAGGGGTTGTTCTCCACCGGCCTGGGGCATGGGGACGCGATGCACGTCTCGGATCTGGACCCGGAAAATCCGGGGCTGGAGATGTTCCGCATCCAGGAGCGCTTTGATGATGCCGGAGCGCACATGGTGGCGCTGAAGACGGGGAAGATCCTGTGGAGGAAGCCCTCGCGCAAGGCGGCAGACAGCGGCGGCGACAAGGGCGAAGGCCCCGGCCGCGGCGTGTCGTTTGACATCGACCCGCGCCACCTCGGCAACGAAAGCTGGACCGCCGGCGCGGGCATCGAGGGGTTGTGGAACGTCAAGGGCGAAGAGATCGGACGCGTGAAGCCGGCGAGCTGCAACTTCGCCGTCTGGTGGGACGGCGATTTGCTTCGCGAACTGCTCGACCGCAACCACATCTCCAAGTGGAACTGGAAGACCGAAAAGACCGAGCGCATCCTCACCGCCGAGGACTGCACGTCCGTCAACGGGACGAAGGCGACGCCATCCCTCTCAGCCGACCTGCTCGGGGATTGGCGCGAGGAAGTGATCTGGCCCACCACCGACGGCAAGGAACTGCGCCTCTACACCACGACCATTCCCACCGAGCACCGGCTGGTCACGCTGATGCACGACCCGATCTACCGCCTCTCGATCGCCTGGCAGAACGTCGCCTACAACCAGCCACCGCACCCCGGCTTCTACCTCGGCGAAGGGATGAAGAACCCGCCCAAGCCAAGCACGATTTCGGGGAGGGCGGCCCCACCCGCGCGCCAGCCAAGGTGACCACCAGGCGAAGCGGGGAAATTCCATGGAAATTGTAAAATAGTTCGTGGAATTTTGCACAGAAGCGTGCTACAGTAGGGGCGTTGCGAGGGTGGCCCCGCGTAGCCAGGCTCATCCTGCTGAATTGTGCGGAGTCGTTTCACGTCACATTGATTCTTTCAAGAGGAGGTCCGAGTGAATGCATCTTTTTCCTTCCGTTGCGCGGCAGCGGCTTTCGGCCTGATGTCTGGTGCGGCCGGGTTCGCCCACGGGGCGGCAATTCTGACCACGGCCGACGGGTCTGGCGCGGATACGCATATTTCCAATGATGCCAACCAAGCCGCCACCACCAACCATGGCGCCAAAGCCTCCAACGACATCCGCCATTACGATGCGGTGCGTGCGAAGCTGGTTTATTGGAAGTTCGACCTCTCCGGGGTCAGCGGCGATTTGTCTAACGCGACCCTCACCGTCACCTTCACCGGCGCCAACCGCAACCGCACCATGAACGTCTATGGTCTGACCGATGAGACCGGCGACAGCTGGGGTGAGAGCACCATCGCCTACAACAACGCCCCCGGCATCATCCAGCCGGAGGACGGCGGCGTGGCGTACAACAGCGGCAGCGAATCGATGGACCCGACCAAGCTCCCGCTGCTCACGACGTTCACGACGCCCGCGGCGCCCGGCACGGTCACAACCACCGCCGACATCGATCTGGATAACTTCCTCAGCGCCGATACCAACGGCCTGGTTACCTTCGTGCTGTACACGGCCACCAGCGACAGCTCTCAGAGCTTCTTCGTGGCCAGCAAGGAGAACACCGGCGGCGAAGCCGTGTTCCCGACACTGACGCTGCCCAACGCGGTCGTCCCCGAGCCGGCCAGCGCATCGGTGCTGGCGCTGAGCGGCCTGGCTCTGCTGGCGCGTCGCCGCCGCAACGCGATTTAACGCTTAGCTCGCCCGTAAAACGAAGTGAGGTCATTCCGGAGTCGTAAGCAACCGCCGCGGCAGCGACCATCGCTGCCGCGGCGGTTTCGTTTTTGCAGTCTGCTGACTGCGGCCAACCGTTTCGCCGACCGCGCCGAGGCGGCGATGCAGCGGATCGAACAGCTCACGCGGCAGTACAACGAGCAGCTCGACGGATCGATCCCGACGCCCCCGTCGCCGAATACGCTTTCGACCTCCCCGGGGACAACGCCGGCGACTATGACGTCGTGGTCGAAGCGCTGCCGACCCACCCGATCACCCCGGAACACCAGCTCGTTTGCGCGATCGCCTTCAACGATGATCCGCCCCGGATCGTGCGATTCGAGCACTCCAGCGACGAGCGCAATCGCACCTGGCAGCAGAACGTGCTGCGCAACGCCACGACCGCCCGCACGACCGTGCGCCTGCAACCTGGCAAGCACGTGTTGCGCCTGTTGGGCGTGGATGCGAGCGTCTCCATCCAAGGCGTGCAGATACTCGCTCCGGCAGATCGAAGTTCCTCTTCACACCCGCAGTGAGGCCGTCTCCCGCGCGTGGTCCGGCCAGCTGACGGTACGGCAGCTGAATGCTCTCGCTGTGCCCGCAGGTGGGGTGAATCTCGCAAGGCGGGTCAGGTCCGCTTCTACGCCCGCGTCGCCTGCGCGCCAGGGCGAGCAGGCGTCGCAACTACAGCTACGTCATCATCGCAGCGACAGGAGCATGCGGTTGCCCCTCCCGCTCGACGCAGTGCCTCGCCGTCAGCAGGTGCGCGTCATGTTGCACCGGAAGCTCTTGTGTTGCCCCCTGGTACAGCAGTCACCTCCCCGCCGTGCCGTTGCGAGCATGAGACCGGCGCACGCGTGGCTCATCAAACACGCCCTGAATAGGTTGCGGCGCGCCGCTTCGCTGATTCCTCATGCGCATGAAGCGGCCCGCCCCGGGGTGGGGCGGGCCGCTGAGGGAGTTCTCTCTCTTTTGTCGCAATCGCCTGCCGACGCGGGTCGAATTAGTTCGGCACCGCCGGATAATGGCTGTAGTACACCCTATTGACGTAATTCGGATCGTTGGCTCTGCCCAGCACGCGGTCGAGCGTCTTGCCAGCCTCCATGAACTCGAGGATGCCGATGACGTCCGCCGCGCGCTCTGGCTTCCACCCGTGGATCCTGGCCCGGTTGTAGGCCGTCTTGTTCTCCAGCGTCACGACGTGGCCGTCGGAGTACGCGATGTTGAAGTATGCGGAGTCCTTCTTGGGCTCGTAGTGGGCGATGGAGCCGGTGTCGTAGAAGAACTCGCTGATCAGGCAGCGGTCCTTGGGGATGTCCTTGATCTTCTTGTAGCGCGGCGTGTACTTCGTGAGGTCCTCGATCGCCCTCGCGTAGTGCGGGTTGAAGAAGTACCCTGGCCGCGCCTGGTTGTTCAGCACGATCTTCCCGGTGAGGCTCGGGCAGACGAGGATTTTCGGGTTGGTGATGTACTTGCGGACGAAGAGACGCCCAAGCCCCATGCCCTCGCCGAAGTTGGGGGCACCGCTGGGCGGATCGAAGTCGGGAAACGCCGGCGCTATGGGGTGGGGGCCGCCCATCTCAGCCCAGGGGCTACTGGTAGTGAGCGTGGGGACCTCCTTGCGGTAGCCGCGGAACTCGGGCAGGTACCCCTTGTTGTCGTTGGCGTACATGACGGTGGCGGTGACAAGCTCCCGCATCTGCGTGGCGCATACCACGCGCTGGGCCTGCGCCCGGGCCCTAGTTAGGGCGGGCAGGAGGATCGCGATCAGCACCGCGATGATCCCGATGACCACGAGTAATTCGACCAGCGTAAAGCCGCTTCTCTTCGTCTTCATGACAACCTCCAGCCCGAGCGGGGCCGTTTGCGTGTTTCCCCCATGACGTGTTCCGCCGCCGAACCCCTGTGGTTGGGCGAGATTCTTTTTGATGTTCATGACTTCTGACCTTCCGAGCCGTGGCTCGATCCGTATCCCTTGCGTTTAATTCGCTGTGACGCTGAGTTCCACCGACCGCTGGCCGGTGCTGAGTTCCACCGACCGCTGGCCGGCCTCGATCATTTCATGTCTTGGGGTGCTTTCCGGCTCGATCAGGACCGGATCGACCATCACGCGGACGCGTTCGGGGAGGTCTGTATTACGCATGCGCCAGACCAGTTGTTCGACGCCGCGATGGCCGATTGCTTCGGGGCGAATGTCGATCCGAGCCGGCTGGGTGGCCAGGCCGGCGTAGTGGGGTTGTTCGTTGTTGCAGGAGACGATTTCCACGTCCGCGTCGCCCGAGCCGCCGCCGGGGCGAAGCCCGCGCGACCGCAGGGCCCGGTCGAGCACCGGGAGCAGCCGGTCTTCGGCGATGAAGAGCCCGGTCGGAACCGGGGACATCCCCGCCACCTGCTCCGCCAGCCGCTCGGCAGCGGCGCCCAGCCCGTCAGCGGACCAGTAGTCCCCCGCCTGTCCTTCCTTCGCCTGGAAAACGGTCGCCACGGCGCCCGCGTCCTCGGCGGCCTTGACGAACGCGAAGCTGCGCAGACGCATCGACCACGCGTCATGACCGACGCCAACATACGCGAGGCGCCGATGCCCCCGGCGGACGAGGTAGCGCCCGGCCAAGTCGCCGATCACCGCATTGTTGGGCATGACCTGATCGCCCCAGCGCGGACGGTGGCGATTGGCCATGAGCCACACGCTGGGCAGCGAGCGCAATCGCGCCAACCCGCCTGCGCCGGGCTGGTCGCCGTGACACAGCACCCCGGCGAGCTGCCGGTCGAGCAGGCGCGCGGGAATCTGCGACGGATCAGAGACGAAGCTGAGGATGAGGCTCAGGTCATTGGCGTTGGCGGCGTCGGACACCCCGCGGAGGAGTTTTTCGAAAGCGGGGGTGGTGTTGCAGCCGGAGGTGCCCAGGACGAGGAAGGCGATGGCGTTGCTCGAGCGATGTTGCTTCCCGTTGGTCCCGTTGCGCCGGCGGCGCATGGCGGGGGTGAAGCCGAGCTGGCGCACGATCTGCCGGACCACCGCCGCCGTGTCAGCCGCCACGCATGGGTCGTCGTGGAAGACGCGCGAGACGGTGGAGGTGGAGACTCCGGCGAGTTGTGCAACGTGCTGCATCGACGACATAGTGGATTCCGCCCGGACCACCGCGAGAGCATTTCTCACAATAACTATGCCGCAACAAACCAGAAGTTGCAAGGTAATTTTGTGAAATATGTATGTATGAGGGCTGGATGATCGCGAGGCAAGTGCCGAGAGATCGCCGGGTTTTATGGGTTGTATAGCGCAAACGGCGGGTATGACAGAGCTAACCGCAGTCCGTGGTAATTGATGGGAATTATGTGCGGGGAGACGATGGTGAATATCAGCCGCGCGCGAATTCGACTGCCGCCGACACCGAATCGTCGTCGCCGTGGGAACCGACGATGAACGGCTCGATCGTCGTCACGATGCGCTCGACGACCTTGGGGTGTTCCAGTCGCCAGATGAGCTGTTCAACACCCCGCCGGCCGATGGATTCGGCGCGGATGTCGATCTCCGTGGGCGTGGGGTGGAGCCCGACGAGGTAGGGCTTCTCGTTGTTGCAGGAGACGACTTCGACCTCACCCGGCCCGATCTGCACCCCGTGGCGCTGCAAGGCGGGCTGGATCATCGCAACCTGCATGTCGTCGGCGACGAACAAGCCCGTCGGACGCGGCGACAGGGCGAGGTAGCGCGCCACGAGCGACTCGACCGATTCGCGCGAGTAGTCCTGCCAGTAGCCGGTGGTGACTTGCCGCTCCTGCTCGATCGATTGCGTCTGTGCGCCGGCGTCGGCGCCGCTGGCGCAGAACGCGTGGCCGTACAGCCGAAGCGCCCAGTGGCCGGAGTCGAGATTGAGAAACGCCAGCCGCGTGTGGCCGCGCGAAAGCAGGTGTTTTGCGGCCAATTCGCCCACTTCATAGCTGTCGGGCATGACCTGGTCCCCCCACTCGGGTCGTCGTCGGTTGCCCATGAGCCAGACCGCAGGGAGCTTGCGCAGCCGCTCGCGCACCTCCGCGCCCGGCAGCGCGCCGTGGAGGAGCACCCCGTCGATGCGGTCGGACAGGATGCGCTGCGGGAGCTGGTTGGGGTCGGGGGAATGGGAGAAAATCAGGTTCAGGTCGTGCTGGTTGGTCGCCAGCGAAACGCCGTGCACAAGCCCCTCGAACGCCGGCGTGGCGCGGTTGCGGCCCGTGCCCAGGACGAGGAACGCGATGTTCGCTGCGCCCGTGCGCGTGCGCAGCGACGGCTTGGGCCCCGGCCGGCGATCGGATGGGGTGTAGCCCAGCTTTTCCATCGCCTTGCGGACCGACTCGGCCGTCTCCGGCGCGACGCGCGGGTGATTGTTGATGACGCGCGAGACCGTGGAGCTGGAAACTCCCGCGAGCTTGGCGACGCGTGTAATGGACATCGTTTCTGCCGGTATTATCGATCGCGACCGCCGCGCCGTCAATTAATTGCGCCCAATTCCCGCGCCCGATCTACCGGCGGACAAGAGGCTTAAGACGAGCGTTCGTGAGAATGGCAGGGTTTCTCTCAACGGCCCGTGGCGCTTCCTTCGCGAACGCGTGCGCGACCTCCCGGCTTCCGCCCCGCGACCGGCACCGCCTGCGTCTTGGCGGTCCGCTCGAGAACCATCGCGTTGTAGCGCGGGAGACGGAGCTTTTTGCTGAGCCGCTTCCCGCTCAGCACATCGCGAAATGAGCTGCGCCCGAGGTCGATCGTGACGTCGACGCGGTTGAACCCCAGGACGAACACGTAGCTCGCGCGCTCGACCGCTGTCACCCCGTCAGGAAGCGCCGCTCCAAGCGCGCGCTTCAGGTCCAATTCGTCGATGAGCCGGCCGTAAAAGTCCGCGTGGAACCGCGCGTCGTTGCGACTGGCGATGTAATACGCGCGGCCTTGGCCGAACGCGTTCACCGTCAGCGCGGGCCGGCCTTTGTAGAACTCTCCGCCATAGGTTGCGAGAATCTTGGCGCCCTCGGCGTGAATCAGGTCGCACCACTGCCGCGCTTGATATTTGCCGGACAGCCCCGCGCCCTTTCCCCCCGCGCCGCTTCCCTTGGCCGGCACGATGGCGACGGACTCCTCGTCATACGGCGTGTCCGTCTCCTCCGCACGGATGCCGAGCAGTTTGCGCAGCGGACCCGGGAAGCCGTCGAGAAACGCCAGGTCGCTCTCGTTGACCATGCCGGAGAAGTACGTCGTGACAAACGTCCCGCCGCGCTCGACGAAGCGATCGATCCGCTCGGCCACGCCGGGGCGGAGCAGGTACAGCATCGGTGCGATGAGCAGCTTGTAGTGTTCGAACGGATGGTCCTCGCCGATGACGTCGACCGCGACCCCGTTTGACCAGAACGGGCGGAAGTGCTCGACGCAGGTCTCGAGGTAATTTTTCCCCACATTGCGGGGACCGGCGGCATCGTCGATGGCCCAGCGGTTCTCGTAGTCGTAGATCAGCGCGACGTCGATGCGTTGGTGCGCGCCGACGACATCGTCGAGCTTCGCCAGCGCGCGCCCGAGATCGGCAACTTCCTGGAAGACGCGATTGTCTTCGCTGGCGAAGTGATCGACCACCGCGCCGTGGAATTTCTCGAATCCCCCGCGGCTCTTGCGCCACTGGAAATACAGTACGGAATCGCTCCCGTGCGCCACCGCCTGCAGCCCCTCGACCACGTGCAGCCCCGGCCGCTTCAGCTTGCAGACAGGCTTGTAGTTCTGCATCGCCGGCGCTGATTCCATCAGCAAAAACGGCTTGTCCAGCATGGCGCGGCGCTGGCTGTGGAGGAAAGAGACGGTGACCGCGTTCAGCCAGTCGTTCGGGCGGTCGTGGTAAGACGGATAGCTGTCCCAGCTGACGATGTCGAGCTCCCTGGCGAACTTGTAGTAGTCCAGCTCATGGAACACGCCCATGAAGTTCGTGGTGACGGGCACGTCCGGCGTGATCTGTTGCAGCGGCTCGCGCTCGGCCTTGAAGCAGTCGATGTGCTGATGCGTGCAGAAGCGCTTCCAGTCGAGCGTGTGGCCGTGCACCTGCGTCTCGCCGATCTTGCTGGGCGGCTCGATCTGCGACCAGTCGGTGATCGTGTGGCTCCAGAACGTGGACCACCACGCGTGGTTCAGCTTGTCCAGGTCGCTGTCATAGCGTCCGCGCAGCCAGTCGCGGAAGGCGTCCTGGCACAGATCGCAGTGGCACTCACCGGAATACTCGTTGTTCACGTGCCACAGCAACAGGTTGCGTCGCTCGCCGTAGCGCTGGGCGAGCCTGGTGTTGATGATCCGGCACTTCTCGCGGTACACGGGGGAGGTAAAGCAGTGGTTATGGCGCCCGCCCCACTTCTGTTGCCGGCGATACTGGTCGACGCGCAGCACCTCGGGGTATTTGAACGCCATCCAAGCCGGCCGCGCCCCGCCGGGCGTGGCGAGGATCACGCCGATCCCGTTGGCCTCGGCCTTGTCAAAAATCGCATTCATCCACCCGAACTCGAAGTGCCCTTCCCCCGGCTCGAGCATGGCCCAGGCGAAGATGCCGAGCGAGACGGTATTGACCCCCGCCAGCTTCATTAGCCGGAAATCCTCATCCCACACCTGCGGGGTGCGGATCCACTGCTCGGGGTTGTAGTCGCCGCCGTGCAGCAGGTGGGGGAATCCGATGGCGGTGGGCGGGTTGGGGTGTGTCACAGGCCTGATCCTCATAGATCAACGCAAAAACGCAAAAGTCCGCCGAATTATCGCGTTGTTTTGTGGTAATTCCAATGTAAATTCCACACGCCCGGGAGGCAGGCGGACGCGGGAGGCTTTTCATGATGCGAAAATGGCAGTTCTTGCTTGCGCTGGGCCTCGGATGCCCCGTCAGCGCGTTGGCTCAGCAGAAGGCATTCCCCGAAGCCGAGGGGTTCGGCCGATTCGCGGCCGGCGCGCGCACGAACCTCGGCGCCGCAACCGTCTACCACGTCACCAACCTCAACGACTCCGGCCCCGGTTCGTTCCGCGACGCCGTCAGCCAGTCCAACCGGTTCATCGTCTTCGACGTCGGCGGGATCGTCACCCTCAACAGCGCCGTCAGCGTCGACAAGAGCAATCTGACCATCGCCGGCCAGACCGCGCCCGGCGGGATCTCGTTCTACGGAGACAAGGTCTCGTTCTCCGGCGCCAACAACCTGATCGCCCGCCACATCGCGATCCGCAAAGGCGAAGCCGGCACCCGCCAGGACACGTCAGGCCTGTCCCGGGGGTCCAACATGATCTTCGACCACCTGTCGGTCACCTGGGGCGTCGACGAAACGTTCTCGATGAACCCCGAGACGGGTCAGACGATCGACAACATCACGATCCAGAACTCGATCATCGCCCAGGGCCTCGATCGGCTCGGCCACAGCGCCGGCGGGCTGATGACGCTCCAGGAGGGCGGCCGCTTCAGCATCATCAAGAGCCTCTTCGCCGACAGCGTCACCCGCAACCCCAAGGTGCGCGGCGAGAACGAGTTCATCAACAACGTCGTCTACGGCTGGGAGACGGCCGCCTACATCATGGGCGACACGACGTCGATGACGTCGCACGCGAACGCCATCGGCAACTACTTCATCGAAGGCCCCGTTGACGGCGGCAGCCCGTTCACCAGCGGCACGAGCAGCTTCCACATCTACGGCAATGACAACTGGGTGGACACCAACCGCAACGGCTCGCTCGACGGCTCGCTGATCACCAGCTATCCCGGCGCCAATGTCGTCTCCAGTCCTTTCGCCTTCCCGACGGCGGCGACCATGACCGCCCAGCAAACCGTCGCGCACGTGATCGAGAACGTCGGTCTCTCGATCATCCGCGACGCCGTTGACCAGCGGCTCGTCGACGAGGTCGCCAGCTACGGCACGCTCGGCGGGGTGATCCTGCGCGACACCGACCTCTTCCCCGCCTACAACACCGACCCGAAGTACCTCAACGTCCGCGCCCGCCTGGTCGACACCGACAACGACGGCATGGCCGACAACTGGGAGACGTCGCGCGGCCTGAACCCCAACAGCGCGACCGACTTCAAGACGCTCAACGCCGCCGGCTATACCCGCCTGGAGGAGTACCTCAACGAGCTCGGCGCCGACGGCGTCGACCGCACGTCGACCGGCGGCAACTGGACGTCCGGCGCGACCTGGGCCGGCAATGTCGCGCCCACGCTCGCCGACGACGCCATCGTCTCGGGCAGCCTCACGCTCGCCAGCGGCAACGGTTTTGCCCGCAGGCTCACGCTCGTGGGAGACCTGAACGTCACCGGCGGCACGCTGGACGTGTTCGACACCGCGGCCGTCAACGGCACTGCGACCATCGGCGGCGGCACCGTTACCGCCGGACGCGTCCTGCTCGGCTCGACCGGCCAGACCGGCTCGCTCACCGTCAACGCGGGAGGGACGCTCCAGACCGCAACCGTCGCCTCGGCCGGCGGCACGGCCTCACTCGCGCTCAATGGCGGGACCGTTCGGTTCCTCGGCGTCCCCAACATCACCGTGCCGCTCACGGTCGGCGCGAGCGGCGGCACGCTCAACACCAACGGCTACAGCGGCGCAGTGACAGGCGGCATTTCCGGCACCGGCACGCTCACCAAAACCGGCGCGGGCACGCTCACCCTCGGCGGAAACAACGCCGGCTACTCGGGCGGCATCAACCTCAACGCCGGCGCCATCACGCTCGCCACCAACGGTGCCGCCAGCAGCACCGGTGTCATCACGCTCGCCAACGGAACGGCGATCAATGTCGCGACCAGCGGCGCGTCCACGCCGATCGCCCTCGCCAACGGCGCGACCGGTACGATCGCCGCTGGCGGCGTGACCTACGCCGGCGCGATCAGCGGCGCGGCAGGGACCACGCTCCTGGTCAACACCACGTCCACCGGCAACTTCTCGCTGGGCGGCAGCCTCGCCAACTTCGCCGGCACGCTCGATCTCGCCGCCACCACCGGGAACGTCCGCATCAACCAGGGCGGCAGCGCGCTGGCCAACTTCGACACTGGCGACGCGACCGGCGCGCTCCGCGTTCCCTTCGGCGGCACCGTCAACCTCGGCTCGCTCGCCGGCAGCGCGGGAACCAAGCTCCAGGGCTCGACCAACGACAGCAACGCCGTCACGTTCCTCGTCGGCGCCAACGGCAACAGCACAACCTTCGCCGGCACGGTCACCAACGGCGTCAACGCCACGCCCGGCATCGTCAACCTGACGAAGACCGGCAGCGGCACGCTCGCGCTGACCAGCGGCGCCAGCACCTACACCGGGGCCACAACCGTCAACGGCGGCACGCTGGCCGTGAGCGTCCTTGCCAATGGCGGCCTCGCCAGCAGCATCGGGCTGGCCGACAATGCGGCCGACAAGCTCGTGCTGAATGGCGGCACGCTCCGCTACACCGGCGCGGCCGTCAGCACCGATCGGTTGTTTATGCTCGGCGCAGGTGGCGGCGCGATCGACGCGTCTGGATCCGCAGCGCTGACGCTCAACGGCGCCGGCGCCGTCGCGATGAGCGGCGCCGGCGACCGCACGTTCACCCTTCGCGGCGGCAACACGGGATTCAACAACTTCCACCTGGATCTGCCTGATCCGTCAGCCGGCAAGACGAGCCTCACCAAGGACGGCGCGGGCACGTGGCGGCTGTTCGGCAACACCAGGACGTACAGCGGCGATACGCACGTCAAAGCCGGTTCGCTCTACCTCGTCGCCGCGAGCGTCCTGCCGTCCGGCGCGGGCAAGGGGAACGTGATCGTCGATGCCGGCGCGACCATCGACATGTACGGCAACAGCCACACGATCAACGGCCTCTTTGGCGGCGGCACGATCACCACGACCCAGAACACCGCCCGCACGCTGACCGTCGGTGGAAACGACGCCCACGGCAACTTCGCCGGCATACTTACGCAGGGCGCCTCGCAGACGCTTCACCTGACGAAGACCGGAACCGGTACACAGACCCTCAGCGGCGAGAACACCTACGCCGGCCTCACCACCATCAACGGCGGCACGCTCCTCGTGAACGGCACGCACGCCGGCGGGGGCAACTACACGGTCAACAACGGAGGCACGCTCGGCGGGACCGGCTCCACCGGCAGCGCGATCACCGTGAACAACGGCGGAGCGCTCTCGCCGGGCGCCAGCGCCGGCACGCTTTCCGTCGGCAATGTCACGCTCGCAGCCGGCGCGGACTTCATCATCGAACTCAATGGAAATGCGTCCTACGACCAACTCGCCGTTACCGGAACCGCCGCCGTCGGTGGAGCCGACCTGGTCGCCAGCCTGAACTACGTCCCGCAGCTCGGCGATTCGCTTTTCATCCTCGTCAATGATGCCGCCGATGTGATCACGGGCCAGTTCGCCGGTCTCCCGCAGGGCGGCCTGCTCAACCTCACCTCCTCGACCGACGGCCACTGGTATTCGTTCCGGATCAGCTACGTCGGCAACGCCGACGCCAATGCCGCCACCGGCGGCAACGACGTGCTGCTCACGGCTGTGCCCGAGCCGGCGGCGGCGACGACGCTGCTCCTGGCCAGCATGGCCGGGCTTTTGTCCCGACGACGAGGTCGACGTTTATGAAACGATCGTTCACCGCCTGCCTGATCCTGCTCGCCCTGCTCCCTTGGCCTGCGACGGCCGCGGCGCAACCCGCCCCCACCATCAAGCCCGATCTGCCCACACTCTGGATCATCGGCGATTCCACCGTCCGCAACAGCACGAAGGGCCAGCGCGGCTGGGGCGACCCGATTGCCGAGTTCTTCGACCGCTCGCGGATCAACGTCGTCACCAAGGCCCGCGGCGGCCGCAGCAGCCGGACGTACATCACCGAAGGGTTGTGGGACGAGGTTCTCGCCCAGTTGAAGCCGGGCGACTTCGTGATGATTCAGTTCGGCCACAACGACGGCGGACCGCTCGACGACACCCATCGCGCCCGCGGGTCGATCCGCGGCATCGGCGACGAGAGCCGCGAAATCTTCAATCCCATCATGAAAAAACAGGAGGTTGTGCGGACCTTCGGCTGGTACATGAGCAAGTACATCCACGACACGCGAGCGAAGGGGGCAACGCCGATCGTGCTCTCGTATGTGCCACGCGCCCCCAGGCCCAACGCCGCAACCCAGCCGGCGGCGACCGGGCCGACCAGCTACGCCCTGTGGGCCCAGCAGGTCGCCGAACGGGAAAACGCGCCGTTTATCGACCTGCACGGCATCGTCTCGCGCCACTACGCGATGATGGCGCCGGAGGTGGTCAAGAAGCAGTATTTCGCCCCTGACAACACGCACACGAATGAAGCCGGCGCCCTGCGGAACGCCGCGGCCGTCGTCGAGGGCGTGCGCGCGCTGAACGACGTCGACCTCGCGAAATACCTGCTGGCGCGCCCTCAAGGCGGCGGCAGCAGCGACAGCAGCCACGGCGGCGGCGGTGGCAGTAGCGAGCAGACGTTCGACTTCCCGCCCGGCCAGACGCCGCCGACGTTTTCCGTCCCGCTGCCGGAAGGGAACTACGACGTGACCATCACATTCGGCGACGAAAAACGGGCGACCTCGAACACGGTCAAGGCGGAATCGCGGCAGCTCATGATCGAGCGCGTCGAGACGAAGCCGGGGGAGTTCGCCACGCGCACGTTCACCGTCAACGTGCGCACGCCGCAGCTCCCCGGCGGCGAGCGCGTCCGGCTGAAGGACCGCGAGAAGCCCTCG
Organism: Tepidisphaeraceae bacterium; assembly: GCA_035936155.1. Classification (GTDB taxonomy): domain Bacteria; phylum Planctomycetota; class Phycisphaerae; order Tepidisphaerales; family Tepidisphaeraceae; genus DASYWJ01. Next base: position 34,204 of record DASYWJ010000122.1, read on the forward strand.
CTGCGCTGGGACAATCAGCTCAGCCTGGAGCTCAATGGTAAGCAGCCGGGCGTGAAATCGATCCGCATCACCCCGCGCAGCGACGCAATCACCGTCTTCCTCGCCGGCGACTCGACCGTCACCGATCAGGCCGAGGAACCCTGGGCAGGGTGGGGGCAGATGCTCCCGCGCTTTTTCAAGCCGGGCGTGGCCGTGGCGAACCACGCGGAATCCGGCGAATCACTCCGCTCATTCCGCGGGGAAAAGCGGCTGGAAAAAATCCTGAGCCAAATGAAGGCCGGCGATTATCTGTTCATCCAGTTCGGCCACAACGACATGAAGGAAACGGGCGAAGGCGTTGGCCCGTTCACGACCTTCAAGCGCGACCTCGAGGACTTCGTCGCCCAGGGGCGTTCGAAGGGCGCGACGGTCGTTCTCGTCACGCCCATGCACCGACGTCGCTTCGGCGCTGACGGCACGATCCAAAACAGCCACGGCGACTATCCCGAAGCCGTCCGCCAGGTCGCGCAGGAGCAGAATGTGCCGCTGATCGACCTGCAAGTCCTGAGCAAGCAGCTTTATGAAGCGCTCGGCGCGGAGGAGTCGAAGAAGGCGTTCGTCCACTACCCCGCCAACACGTTCCCAGGGCAGGACAAGGCGCTGAAGGATGACACGCATTTCAACAACTACGGCGCGTATCAACTCGCCAGGTGCATCGTCGAAGGCATTCGCGCCGCCAAGCTTCCGCTGGCGGAGCATCTGGTGGAGGATGTGAATTCGTTCGACCCGGGCAAGCCGGATGCCGCCGCCACCTTCGACCTCGCCGCCAGCCCGCCCCGCCCCACCACGACGCCCGCGGGTAGCTGAAGCATCCTCAAGTCAGCCGTAGGGTACGTCGACTTCAAAGATTTCACTGGCCTGCGCGGGAAAACTTCGGGGCAGCTCAGGCGACAGCCTTGCGCTCGCGAGCGTGGCGCAGCCACATGAGGACCGAAGTTAACACCAGGGGAGAATCGGCCGTGGTCAAGAGACTACGAAGCCACGCGTGCCCGACGCCGTGGCGCGGGGAGGTCGCGCCACTCCGCCACGTCCACCGAGCGTCCAGCGCGGGCCCACTCGACGTTCAGCTCACTGGGCAGCCGGCACTGCTGATAGCTCTCGGCGAGGACCGCTTCCAGTCCTTCGACCCATGTCTTGCGCGCACCCGGCTCGCCTTCGACGCGCACCAGGTTGGGGGGGAACGGGAGCGGCGAGGGCATGCTTTCCTGCACGGCCGCCGTCACCTGTGTCTGCGCGACGGCCGCTTCAATCCCGCAGACGGTCGGCGCGCCTGAGCGGATCGCGCGGAGCGTCGCCCAGAGCTTGCCGGTGTCGCTCGATTCCCAGGGAGAACCGTAATTGCGCTCGGCGCCATCGTTGAACCGCGCGATGATTTCTCCGCCCCGGTGCTCGGCGAACGTGACGACGGCCTTCTCGAACTCATACCGGAGTTCGGGTCCGTGAGTCTGGCGCGTGGCGTGGGAGACCACGAACAGGATCTCCACCCCATCGACGGTCCAGCAGCGCAGGGCGGCGGTGTCGTAGTTCTCGATCGGGTGGGCGCGGTACAGTTCCGCCGTCACTCGGTCGGGCGCGGCGCTGCGGTCCGTCTGCGCGCCCAGGACGTACAGCATGTTGTGCAGATAATGGGCGCAGGCGTTGCTGACGGGGCTGTCGAAGATCGGCCCGCCCTGCTCGTCATACTGCCTACCCGCCCAGCGGTTTCGACCGTAGTAGCTTTCATCGCGCGGCCACAGCACGATGGTTTTCAGCCGCTTGGCCCGCCCAAACAGGCCGGCCTGGATGTCGCTCTTGAGGCGCTGGATGGCGGGGCTGAATGACCACTGATAGCCGATCGCGACGTGCCGACCTGCCCGATCGCGTGCGCAGCGCATCTCCTGCGCCTGGCGCACAGTCACGCACATCGGCTTCTCGCACAGGACGTGGCTCCCGTGTTCCAGTGCGGTGACGGCCTGGGCGGCGTGAAGGTGAAACGGGGAGGAAATAACGACGAGGTCGGGGCGGTGGTGCTCATACAGCGTCTCGAGCGACGCGTAGATGGGGATCTGCCGGCCGCGCAGCTCTTCCAACCGGTCACACAGCGCGGGCGACGGGTCAACCGCGGCAATGAACTGCTGCTCGCGCACGCGCCCCGCCGCCTCGAGCAGCGCCGACACGTAAATACTTCCGTAGCCACCAATACCAACGAGGGCGACGGATGTACTCTCTGCCATGGGCCTCCCACTAGAACACCTTCCGTATGCAATATAGTTGCATTTCTCATCTTTTTCCACCATTTACCACGCTGCTTCAGCCGAGTATTAGCCCGCGTACCTTCTGCGCCCAAGGGGGATCTATACCGAGGTGTAGAATCGACCAACAGACCGTCGGCGCCGATACAGCGGGGATCACGTGTGCAACACCAACTGGGCGGGGAACTACGCGTACCGGGCGGCGCGACTGCACCATCCTCACACGGTCGAGGCGCTGCGGAAGCTGGTAGCCCGTGCGGACAAGCTGAAGGTCCTCGGCACGCGCCACTCGTTCAACGACATCGCCGACACCGATGGTGACCTCGTCTCGCTTGCCCATCTCAACCGCGTTTTGGCGCTGGACATGGATGCGACGCATCCGAGCGTCACCATCGAGGCCGGCGTCACATATGGGCAGCTCGCGCACCACCTGCACGCTGGGGGCTATGCGCTGCCGAACCTCGCATCACTGCCGCACATCTCGGTCGCCGGCGCCTGCGCAACCGCGACGCACGGGTCGGGCGACGACAACGGGATTCTTGCTACCTCGGTGCGGGCAGTCGAGCTGATTAGCGCCGACGGCGAGGTGAAGCGCTTCTCGCGTGAGCACGAGGAGTTCCGCGGCGCGGTTGTGGCGCTTGGCGGGCTCGGCGCGATGACAGAGCTGACACTCGACATCGTTCCCGCCTTCGACGCGCGGCAGGAGGTCTATCAGGATCTGCCGCTCACGGAGTTTGCCGAGCATTTCGACGCGATCATGTCCAGCGCGTATAGCGTCAGTTTGTTCACCGACTGGCGAACGTCGGGGTTCAATCAGCTCTGGCTCAAGCAGCGCGGGGCGGCAACCATCGATCCGGAATCATTCGGCGCCACGCCTGCGAGACAGCGCCTCCACCCGATCGCGGGCATCTCCGCCGAGAACTGCACTGAGCAGCTCGGCATTCCTGGGCCGTGGCACGAGCGGTTGCCGCACTTCCGCATGGACTTCATGCCAAGCGCCGGGGAAGAGCTGCAGAGCGAATACTTCGTGCCGCGCGAGCGCGCCATCGCCGCCCTGCGCGCGATCGATGCCATGAGCGAGCGCATCGCGCCGCACCTCCAGATCTCGGAAGTGCGCTCCATCGCCGCCGATGATCTGTGGATGAGCCCCTGCCACCGCCAGCCCTGCATCGCAATCCACTTCACGTGGCGGAAGGACTGGCCCGCGGTACGGGCGCTGCTGCCAGTGATCGAGGCGCAGCTGTCGCCATTCGATGCCCGGCCGCACTGGGGCAAGCTGTTTACCATTTTCCCCGCGCAGCTCCAGCCGCTGTACCCGAAGCTCGAAGACTTCCGGAACCTGCTTCGCAAATATGATTCGCGCGGCAAGTTCCGAAATGCCTTCCTCGACCGCTATGTCTTCGGGTGATTCAGCCTGCTGGCTGCAAATCTGCTTCGGATTCGCATCGATCCATTGCTGCCGGACGATCGGCGCGCCAGGACAGGAACCGGGCAAGGATCGCCTCGAACTCCGCGGCGTCGTTGAATAGCCGCATCTCCTGACGGAGCTGGTTGCACGGGTGCAGGTGCCGGGCGTACCAGCTCACGCGCTTGCGGAACTCGATCACGGCTGAACGCTCGCTGCGGAAGCGGCAGTGGTTGTAGAAGTGGTCGCGCATGAGCTGCACGACCTGTTCGAGCGTTGGCGGCGGGGGGACCTGTCCGGTTGTCAGCAGCGCGTGCGTGTCGCGGAAGATCCAGGGCGTCCCCAGCGCCGCCCGGCCGATCATGACGCCCCGGCAGCCCGTGCGCCGGATCATCCGCAGCGCGTCCGCCGGCGTCCGCACGTCGCCGTTGCCGATCACCGGAATGTGCCTCACCGCCCCGACGACCTCGCCGATCCCATCCAGCCGCGCCTCGCCGGAGAAGCGCATCGCCGTTGTGCGCCCGTGCACCGTCACCGCTGCGGCGCCCAGCTCTTCCAGCCGGCGGGCGAGGTATGGCGCGACGATGCACGAGTCATCCCATCCCAGCCGCAGCTTGCACGTCAGCGGCACGCTGCGCAGTGATGCTTTGATCTGTTCGACCATCTTCAGGGTGTGGTCCGGATCGCACAGCAGCTTGCTGCCGCCGTCGCGCTTGGTGATCTTGTCCACCGGGCAACCCATGTTGATGTCGACGACGTGCGCCCGCATGTCCTCCGCCCAGCGCGCCGCCTCGCACAGGCGCTGCACATCCCCGCCGTACAGCTGCATGGTCAGCGGCGCATCGGCTTGGCAGGTTGCGGCAAGCTCCATCGACCGCTTGTTCTCGCGCAGCAAACCCTCGGGGCAGAGCAGGTCGGTACAGGCGAGCCCCACGCCGCCGCACGAGCGCGCGACCAGCCGGAACGCGAGATCGCAATACCCCGCGATCGGCGCGAGCAGGAGATTGGTGGCGAGCTTGAGGGAGCCGATCTGGAGCATCACGGAGCGAGAAGTGTAGGCAAGCGCGCGGCCCCATCCAAGCCTGGCTGCGGCGACTACAGGTGAGCTTTCATGAATCCGAACGATTCTACGCCATCGGCGCCCGCCTTGCGTCCCGGCCGGGATGCGGGCACTCTACGACCGCGCTGACGGAAAGGTTGAGCAATCGAACCGCATTGGACTGCCGTCATCCCCCCAGTCGTGGCGATCGTGCTGGCGATCGTGACGCGGCAGGTTTATCTCTCGCTTGGCGGCGGCGTCTGGCTGGGGTGGACGATCCTCAATGGCTGGAATCCGCTGAGTGGGCTGGCCGCCGCGATTGACGGGTGCGTCGCAGTGCTCGCCGATGCGGGCAACGCGCGCATGCTGCTGTTCATGCTCGTGATCGGCGGGTTGATCGCGACGGTCGAGGCATCGGGCGGCGTGCGCGGGTTCGTCGCTGATCTTGAACGTCGCGAATGGGTAAACAGCCCCCGCCCGGTCCGGCTGCTGACGTTCTTGGTCGGCGTCGTCATCTTCATCGAGTCGACGATCACGATCCTCGTCTGCGGCGCCATCGGGCGGCCGCTGGCCGATCGCTACAGGGTGTCGCGCGAGAAGCTCGCGTACCTGATCGATTCGACGTCGGCGCCGGTCTGCATCCTCATCCCGCTCAACGCGTGGGGCGCGTACGTGCTGGGCATCCTCGCCCTGCCGGAGATGAACGTCGCCGATCCGCTCGGCACGTTCGTCGCGAGCATTCCGTACAATTTTTATGCATGGGGCGCGCTGATCCTCGCCGGCATGGTCGCGTTGACCGGCTGGAACCTTGGCCCGATGACCAGAGCCGACGCACGGACGCGATCGGGGGAACTGCTCTGGCCCGGCGCGACGCCGATGGTCGACCCGGACGTGATCGCGCCGCCGGTGGAGACGACCATCCCACCCCGCGCGGCCAACATGCTGATCCCCATCGGCGTGATGGTGCTGATGATGCCCGCCTCGCTGCTGATCACCGGCGGCGGCGATATGCGCGCCGGGTCGGGCTCGACGAGCGTGCTGTGGGCCGTGCTGGCGGGATTGGCCGTCGCGTGGATCATGCTGCTGATCCAGCGTGCGTTCACTGTCAACGGGTTGACGAAGCTGGCGATTCACGGCGCGGGCGGGCTCGTCGGCCTGGCGCTGCTGATGCTCCTCGCCCTGGCGCTGGCGGCGGTCGCGAACAAGCTCGGCACCGGCGCCTACATCGCCAACCTAACCGCCGGCACGATGCCGCCCGTGGTCTTCCTGCCCGTGATTTTCCTCGTCGCCGCCGTCGCGGGGTTCTGCACGGGCACAAGCTGGGGCACGTTCGCGATCATGCTCCCGATCGCCGTCCCCGCCGCGATTTCGCTCGATCTCCCTCCCGCTCCATTCATCGCCGCCGCCCTCTCCGGCGGGGTCTTCGGCGACCATGCCTCGCCCATTAGCGACACGAGCGTTGTGTCCTCGATGGCCGCCGCGACGGACCACATCGACCACGTCCGCACGCAGCTCCCCTACGCCCTGCTTGCCGCCGGTGTGGCGACGGTGGGGTTCGCAATCGTCGGGGCAGTGATGTGAACGGTGCATGGGCGCGTCCGCCCATGGACGTGCGGACTCGTACCGTGGCACGGGCATCTTTGTGGCACGGGCATCTTGCCCGTGGACGTGTGTACGCACACGCTCGACGCGCAGCGGCGATCAGCGATCGCGGAGCGATCTTCTCATCTCCACGAAAGCAAAAGAGCCGCTGGCGCGGCGAGTGGATCGGGCTGCGCCCGATGTGCGTGAGTACACGCACCCACGGGCGAGACGCCCGTGCCACTGTCAGATGCGCTCGAAGTAGCGCACGCGCTCCCAGTCGGTCACGGCGGCGTCGAAGGCATTCACTTCCTGCCGGGCGGTGTGGGCGTAGAAATTCACTACGTCATCGCCGAAAGCCCGTCGCGCGAGCTCGCTGCGCTCGAGCAGCTCGGCGGCGTCCTTCAGGCTCGTGGGCAGCGCTTCCAGCTTCGCGTCGACGTAGGCGTTGCCTTTGTACGGCTCGCCGCAATCCAGCCCCTCTTCCACGCCCGCCAATCCCGCACCGATCATCGCCGCGAACGCAAGGTATGGGTTGGCGTCCCCGCCAGGCATGCGGTTCTCGATGCGGAAGGAATCGCCGTGGCCCACCACGCGGAAGCCGGTCGTACGGTTGTCCATCGCCCATGCCATCCGCGTCGGCGCCCAGCTTCCGGGCTGGAAGCGCTTGTAGGCATTGATCGTGGGCGCAAAGAAGTAGCACAGCTCGCGGCTGTGCTTCATCTGCCCGCCGAGGAACTGGCGGAAGTATTTCGACGGCTGATTCGCTCCCTTGTCCCAGAACAGGTTCTCGCCGCCCCTGGCGATGCTGATATGAATGTGGCAGCTGTTGCCGGCTTCGCTGGCGAGAATCTTGGGCATGAAGCTCAACGCTTTGCCGTGCTGCTCGGCGATCTCCTTCGCCCCCTGCTTGAAGACCATGTGCCCATCCGCCATCGCCAGCGGCGCAGCGTAGACGAAGTTCACCTCGTGCTGGCCCTTGCCCCACTCGCCCTTCGTCGACTCGATGGGGATTCCGGCCATGCCCATCTGCTGGCGCAGCGCGTGCATGATCGGCTCGTCGCGCGTCGTCTGCATCGTGTGGTAGTCGATGCGGTAATCGCTGGATGGAATGAGCTTCGCGTAGCCGCTCTCGTGCACCTGGTGATAGGTCTGGTTGAAGAGGAAGAACTCCAGCTCGCTGGCAATGTTGCACGTCAGCCCTGCCGACGCCAGCCGGTCGAGCTGCTTTCGCAGCACGCTGCGGGGCGCTTCGGCGACGAGCTTCCCATCATCGAACTGCACGTCGCACAGCACCATCGCCGCCCCGCGCTGCCAGGGGAGCAGGCGCAGCGTCGAGAGGTCCGGCTTCATCCCGAAATCGCCGAAGCCCTGCTCCCAGCTCGCCAGCTCAAATCCTTCGAGCGGGTCCATTTCGATGTTGACGGTCAGGAGGTAGTTGCACCCGTGCGTTCCGGCATCGGTGGCATGATCGAGGAAGTAGTGCGCGGTCAGCCGCTTGCCGACCAGCCGGCCGTTGGTGTCGGGGAACACCATCAGCACGGTATCGATCTCCCCCTCGTTCACCTTCTCGCGCAGCGATTCGAGCGACAGCGGCGGGCGCTGGTTGGCGTGCGGGTCAGCCATGTCGGTGCAGCTTACCCACGGCCCCAATCCGATGCAGCCGAGAATGCGCTGTGCCAGCGGAGCAGGAAGTTAATCATTCGTCGCCGGGGCGCCCCCACGGTCAGGCGGCGACAATGTGGGACTGCGAACGCGGCGGTGGGACGCATCGTGACCAGACCAGGTTTGGCCGGGTGCTTGTAGTGCAGGTGGCTGCCCGTCGTAAGGATGTGCTGCCAGCCGTCGTCGTGAAGCTGTTTGAGCAGGTCGCGGTACTTCATAGAGCCCGGCGAAATCGGCTCGCGCCAATCCTCTACAACTACCCGCCCACGTAGACGTTCTTCAGCTCCGTGTACCCCTCCATCGCCGCCATGCCCAGGTCGCGGCCGAGGCCGGATTGCTTGAAGCCGCCGAAGGGGGCCTCGACGTGGACGCTGTTGTTCGAGTTGATGCTCAGCACGCCGGACTCGACGCGGCGGGCGATGTGCAGGGCGCGGGCGAGGTCACGTGTCCAGAGGGAGCCGGAGAGGCCGTAGGGGGAGTCGTTCACCTCGCGCAGCATCTGCTCCTCGTCGTCGAAGGGGCGGATGCAGACGACGGGGCCGAAGACTTCTTCGCGCCAGATGCGGTCGGTGGGCTCGCAGTCGAGGACGATCGTGGGGGCGATGAAATAGCCTTTGTCGCCGCAGCGCCCGCCGCCGGTGGCGAAGCGGCGCTTCTGGCTCCAGGCGGAGGCGAGGAAGTCCTCGACCGTGCTGCGCTGGTGATCGGAGACGAGCGGGCCGACCTGCGTCTTCTCATCCGTTGGATCGCCGACGACGATCGCTTTCGTGGCGGCGGTGAAGCGGTCGAGGAACTCGTCGAAGACCTTGCGCTGGACGAAGACGCGGCTGCGGGCGCAGCAGTCCTGGCCGGCGTTGGCGAAGACGGACATGGGGGATTTCGTCGCGGCCTGCTCCAGATCCGCGTCGGCGAAGACGATGTTGGGGCTCTTGCCGCCGAGTTCGAGCGAGATCCGTTTAATGTCGCGCGAGGCCAGGTGCATGATGCGCGAGCCAACCTGCGTGGAGCCGGTGAAGGAGATCTTGCGGACGAGGGGGTGAGTGACCAGCGCTTCGCCAATGGCGCTGCCGGCGCCGGGGAGAACCTGGAGAACCCCGGCCGGCAAGCCGGCCTCGGCACAGAGCGCGGCGAGGCGGAGTGCGGAAAGCGGCGAAGGTTTGGCGGGCTTGAGCACGACAGTGTTGCCCGCGGCCAGCGCGGGGGCGATCTTCCAGCAAGCGATCGGGAACGGGAAGTTCCACGGGACGATGGCGGCGATGACGCCCAGCGGCTGGCGGATGGTGAAGTCGAACCCGCCGGCGGCGACGGGGATGGTCTGGCCGGTGAAGGTGGCGATGGCGCCGGCGTAGTACTCGAAGACGCGGGCGCCCAGCGAAACCTCGTCGCGGGCGTCGGCGATAGGCTTGCCGACGCTGCGCACGTCGAGCGCAGCAAGCTCGTCGCGATGGGCGCGAATGATCCGCGCGATGGCGAAGAGGATCTCGGCGCGGCGGCCGGGCGTCATGTCGCGCCACGTCTGTTCGAAGGCACGCTGCGCGCCGGTGACGGCGCGGTCCACGTCGGCCGCTGTCGCGCTGACGGCCTCGGCCCACGTCTCTTCGGTGGCAGGGTTGATCAGCGCGATGCGCTCGCCGTCGGCGGTGGCGTCGGGCTGGCCATCGATGAACGGACCGGTTTGGGTGCGGAGGGCGTCAGTCACATCGCCTCCCGGTAAAGCTGGAGCAGGTCGTCGCGGGTGACGGGGACGGGGTTCGTCAGATGACACGCGTCGGCGAAGGCCTGGTCGGCCAGCGCTTCGAGCTGATCGTCCCGCACGCCCGCGGCGCGAAGGCCGGGCACGATGCCGATCTCGCGCAAGAGGCCAGTGACGCCGGCAACGGTGTCCAGTTTGCCCATGGCCAACCCCACGCGGTAGTAGAGCTCCGGCTTCCGCCGGGCGTTGAAGCGCATGACGGCCGGGAGGACCAGCGCGTTGGCCAGCCCGTGGTGCAGGCCGCACAGCGCCGAGAGCGGATGCGCGAGCGAGTGGGCGGCGCCCAGGTCCTTCTGGAACGCGATGCCGCCCATGGTCGCCGCGACCAGCATCGTGCCGCGCGCGTCGAGGTCACCCGGCTCCTCCACCGCCCGGGGCAGCGCGCGGGCGATGAGCCGGACCCCTTCCAGCGCGATCCCGTCGCACAGCGGGTGAAACACGGGCGAGGCGAACGACTCGATGCAGTGGGTGAGTGCGTCAGCGCCCGTGGCGGCCGTCAGCTTCGGCGGGAGTTCGACCGTGAGCACCGGGTCGAGCAGCACGGCATCGGCGAGCAGCGACGGATGAAAAATCACGCGCTTGTGCCCGTCGATCGTCAGCACCGAGCTCCGCCCCACCTCGCTGCCCGTCCCGGCGGTGGTCGGGATGGCGATGAACGGGGCCAGTTCGTCGATCACTTCGTCAACCGGGATGGCATCGCGGAATGACCAATGCGGCAGCTTCGCGCGCAGCCGGATGATCTTGGCGACGTCCAGCGCGCTGCCGCCGCCGAGGCCGACGATGCCATCGCAGCGTTGCTCGCGAAAGGCGGTGGCGGCGGCTTCGGCGTTGGCTTCGGTAGGGTTGCCCTGCACGTCGGAGAAGATCACGCAGCCGTCGGGAAGTACGGCCCGCGCCGCGTCGAACGCCCGGGTTGCACAGAAGCCCGGGTCGGTGACGACGAGCGGCCTGGTCGCGCCCAGCGCCGCGAGCCGCCCGCGCAGTTCCCCCACACTGCCGGAAGCGAAGACGATCGTCGTCGGGAACGCGAAGATCGCCGCCATGCCGTCAAGATACCCGACGGCGTGATGGCTGTGGTTGCTAAATCAGGAGGGAATTAGCCACAGATGGGGCACGGATGAACACAGATAAAACCAATCAATGTATTGCGCCGCGTCCGAAGTGGCGTCGCCAGACCCACCACGCTTCATAAGGCGTAGGCGATGGCAGCCACCGCAGCGAGCGCTAGGTGGCCAACCGCGTAAAAGAGCATGATTGCCCCCACGCACATCGCTAGGCAGACAAAGTAAACGATCTTGGTGCGTTGCTTCCGGGTCACTGATTGTGATCTCTATCTCATCCGGTGTCCGTCCGTGCCCCATCGGTGGCTAATGATGTATTACCGCGTGAACGAACCGTAGAACGCGCTGTTCTCGTTAGCGCGGTCCCACTTCGTGCCGATCTTGCCGCCGGCGTAGCTGGCCGTGGCGGTGTAGCCGACTTTGCGGTCGGTCAGCTTCGTCAGCGGCTCGTACCAGACGAGGTTTGGCTGCTTGCAGCACCCACCATCGGGCATCGCCTGAACCTTGGCCGACGCGAAGCCGGCGGCGTCGAGGGTGTAGCCGTTCTTGTCGTGATTGAAAGTGACGGTCCCACGTTTCACCGAAACAATCTCGCCGAGCGCGGCCGAGGACTGCTCCTTGAGCATGGCGGTCCAGGCGCTCATCTGTGCGTCGGTGCCGTCGATCAAGATCTCGCTTTTGCGCGTGGCCTTGTCGTCGCTCAGGTTTGCATCGGAACTGACCACGGCGACAGCTTTCACGCCGGCAAGGTTGACGCCGTTGTGCTCACCTTCGGTGATCTTCCATGCGAGGATCGCGTCGCGGCCCGTCGTGACGAGCTCGCCATTGTAGTGGCAGGCGCCGGCGAAAACGCTGGCGGTGCGGACCTCGACGTAGTCGCCCTTCACGGCGGCGAGCGCCGTGGAACTGCACAGGAGCACGAGGGATGCGGCGATTGTTTTGATCATTCTCATAGCGGTGGTGCCTCCAAAGGGAAACGAGTGAGCCTCGTCCCGATGATACGCACGATCAGGCGAAGTCGTTCAGACTATTGACGTAGCAGGCTCGGCCGGGCGTGCAGGAGTGGGGCTCGACGGGAAGCCCATCGGGGCCGACCACCTGTTGAGTCTGGTAGCACCAGCAGTGGTTGCTGGAGTCCAGGAACTGCTCTTCCTCGGTGGGGAGCACGTCGAGCATAAAGAACTTCTTGCTCCGCAAGTCGCCGCAGAACGGGCTCTGCACGTCGGTGCTCGGCGCGGGGGCGCCTGGGGCGGCCGGAAGATTGTCCGAGTTCGTTATGTCCATTCGAAAAAAACCAGCCACCGACTGGGCACCGATTAACACCGATTCAAAAAACATTGTCTTTATTGGTGCTCATCGCTGCCCCATCGGTGGCAAAGATTAAACCTGTGCTTGCTCGGCTCCACAAACCTTCGCCAGCGCCCGGCGGACGAGGGTCTGCGTCAGGGGGATCTTGTATTCGTTCTTATCGAGCGGCTTGGCGCCGTCCAGCGCTGATTTCGCGACCTCTGCAGCCAGTTCGGGCGAGAACGGCTTGCCCACCATCATCGCCTCGGCTTTGGGCACCCGCCACGGGATTGGCGCGACGCCGCCGAGCACGATGCGCGCCTGCTTGACGTTCTGCCCGTCCAGCTCCACCGCCGCCGCGCAGGCGGCCATGGCGAAGTCCAGCGACTCGCGCTCGCGGAACTTCAGGTACGTCGATTTCGCGCCGAAGGCGGATGCGGGCACATTGACGTGCGTGATGATCTGGTCGTTCGCCAGGACGTTCTCCCGCCGCACGTTTTCGCGCGGGAGCGTGAAGAACTTGCCCAGCGGAATCTCACCTGACCCTTGCGGCCCCATGACCGTCACCGATGCGTCCAGCGCCACCAGCATCGGCGCCAGGTCGGACGGGTGAACGATGTATGATGGGCCGCCGCCGAGGATCGCGTTGTACTTGTTCTCCCCGCTCTTGGCGTAGCACTCGCTCCCGCCCTTCTTGAGGCACACGACGTGCTCGAGCCGGTAGTACCAGCAGCGCGGGCGCTGGCAGAGATTGCCGCCGATCGTGCCGAGGTTGCGGATCTGCGGGGTCGCGACGGCGTGCGCGGCTTCGGCCAGGCCCGGGAAATTCTTCGCGACCTCGGGATGCTCTTCCAAGGTCGCGAGGGTGACCAGCGCGCCGATCTTGAAGCCCCCCTTCCCGTCGGACTCGATTTTGTCGAGATTGGGGATCTGCTTGAGGTTCACCACGCGCGGCGGCTGCGTGATGTACTCCTTCATCGTCGTCAACAGGTCCTGCCCTCCGGCGAGCGGGCGCGGGTACAGGTCGGGATCGACGTTGGGATCGTCGCTCGGGGCGAGCTGCTTCACCGCCTCTTCGACGGTGGCCGGGCTGGTGAATTCGAAAGCTTTCACGACTGGCTGCCCTCCTTCGTCGCCGACCCCTGGGTCTGCAGGGCCATGAGAACCTTGTCGGGGGTGATCGGCAGGTCGTGGATGCGCACGCCGATCGCGTTGAACACCGCATTGGCCAGCGCGCCGACGGCGGGAATCAGCGCCGGCTCGCCCACGCCAATCACCACCTGGCGATCGTCGGCGTCATCAATGATCGGGACCATCTCCGGCATCTCCAGCGACCCGGGAATCTTGTAGTCTTCCATGTTCGGGTTGAGCATCACGCCCAGCTCCGCGTCCATCACGCGCCCCTCGTACAGCGCCTGGCCGAGCGACTGAATCATTCCGCCGTTGATCTGGCTCTCGATGGCGGTGCGGTTGAGCGGGAGGCCGACGTCCTGCACGTGCACCATCTTGATCGGCTTCACGTGGCCGGTCTCGGTATCGACCTCGACTTCGGCGAAGCACGCGCCGTGGACGCCCCGGCCTGCGAGGTCGGGCTGCCATTCGCCCTTCTCCGAAACGCCCGCCGACGGCAGCGCGGCGCATGCCTGCTTCCAGCCCAGCGACTTCCCGCCGCCGCTCACGTTGCCTTTGGCGAAAGTGACCTCGTCGGGCTTGGCGCCCAGCAGCGGGGCCACGCGCTCGACGACCTTCGCGCGGGCGTTGTAGGCCGCGTGTTTCACCGCCGGCGCCAGTGATGCCGCCGTCGTCGAGCCGCCCGATGCGTTGGCGGAACCGAGGTTCGAGCGGCCGAGCTCCTCATTGACCTGCTCGATCTGCAACCCAAGCTCCTCGGCGACGATCGCGCGCATGTACGTCCGTGTGCCCGTGCCCAAATCCTGTGACCCGCACAGCACGCTCACCGCGCCGTCGCGCGCGATGTTGACGGTGACGACGCACTGCTTCGACCCGCCTCCGCCCCATTGCCCGACAGCGCAGCCAATGCCGCGCTTCACCGGGCCCTTCGCCCCACTCGCCACCTGCCCCGCGACCTTGTTGCGCCGCTCCCAGCCAATCTCCTTGGCGCCGCGGTCGAGCTGGCGGTGGTAGACGGGGTCCTTCAGGTTCTTCTTGCGCATCTCGAGCGGGTCCATCGCCAGCTTGTGCGCCAGATCGTCGATCAGCGACTCGATCGCGTACGACGCCTGCGGGTGGCCTGGAGCGCGGAACGCACGGGAGGAATCTTCGTTCGTGTGGATGGCCGCGACGTCGCGGGCGCTCGTGGCGACGGTGTAGATGTACGGCTGCCCGGCCTGATTGCCGTTGCCGATCCCGCCCAGGCGGTACTGCGTCGCCAGGAGTGCGACCAGCGTGCCGTCCTTGCTCGCGCCGCCTTTCAGTTTCTGCCAGGACCCCGAGCGGTTGCCGGCGAAGAGGAACTCGTTCTGCCGCGTGAGCATCATCCGCACCGGCGCCTTCGCTTCCTTCGCCAGCTTGCAGGCGAGCTGGCCCTCCACGCCGATGCCGAACTTTGCTCCAAAGCCCCCGCCCATGTGCTCGACGACCGAGAGGACCTTGCTCTGCCCCAACCCCAGCGCCTTGGCCGCGTCACCGGGGATGGTGTGCGTGCCTTGCGTGGAGGCGTAGACGGTCGCTTCGTCGCCGCCGCGGTAGTCGACCGTGATGCCGTGCGGCTCCAGGCACACGTGGTGCTGCATCGGTGTGCGGTACTCGGCCTCGACGACGACGTCGGCCTTGTCCAGCGCCGCGGTGGTCGCGTCCTTCTCGCCGCGCGATTCAGCGCCGCGCACGTTGTTGGCGATCTTCGCCTTCTCGTCATCGGGAAACACCTTCGGCGCGCCCGGCTTCATGGCCGCGGCTGCTTCCACGACGTGATCGAGCACTTCCCACTCGACCTTGATTGCCCGCAGCGCGTCCTCGGCCAGCTCTGGCGTCGGCGCCGCCACGGCCGCCACCGGCGCGCCCTCGTGCAGCGCTTGCTTCAGCGCGTGCTCGACGGCGAATGCCCCTTTGACGGCTTTGGCGCCGGAAAGGTCGATCGACTTCACCTTCGCGTGCGCGTGCGGGGAGGTCAGGATCCGGCCGAACAGCATCCCCTTGGGCCGCACGTCGTAGGTGTACTTCGCCGTGCCCGTCACCTTCAGCGGGCCATCCACGCGCGGCAGCGGCTTATTGAGGATCTGGTGCGCCTCGTTCGGGCCCCACTTCGGCCCTGCGCCGCCCGTGTCCTCGACCTCGATCTCGACCTCCGTCTCCACGCCGTTGACGACGCGCGGGACCTTGATCGTCTTCATCTTCTTCGGGGTAGGTTGCGTCTGCTGCATGGCGGTCCAGTTAAAAGTAGCCAGTAGCCAGTAGCCAGAATTCAGGAAAAAAACGAGCCTTCTCTTCTGGCTGCTGGCTTCTGGCTCCTGACTTCTATGCCTTGGCCGCGGCGACGGCGGCTTCGAACACGCGCGGATACGTCCCGCAGCGGCAGAAGTTGCCCGCGCAGCCCTGCTTGATCTGATCCACCGTCGCGTTGGGAGTCTTCTCTACGGTTGCGCTCAGCGCGGTCACAAACCCCGGCGTGCAGAACCCGCACATCAGCGCGTCCTTCTCGCAGAATTGCTCCTGCACCGGGTTCATCTTTTCCGGCGTGCCCAACCCCTCCGCCGTGATGATTTTCTTGCCCTGGACGTCGGCGGCCAGGCACAGGCAGGAGTAGACCGGCTTGCCATCGAGCAGCACGGTGCACGCCCCGCAGGTGCCCATTCCGCACACCAGCTTCGGCCCCGTCACCGCCGGCTCGGCATAGTCGCGCAGCGCGCTCAGCAGCGTCACGCGCGGCTCGGCCGTCAGGTCGATCTTCTGCCCATTCACCGCCAGCGTGATTTTGGTCGGCCCGTCCGTCGCCGCCGCCGGCTGCGCCGCAGCGCTCGCGGGTGGTTGATCCTGCGCCCGGAGGAGATCGGGATCGGCAATCGCCGCCCCCGCGCCCACGACGCCCACGCCTTTGAGGAACCGCCTGCGGCTCATCCCCCACGCCGGTTCATCCTGTTCATCCGCTGCCATGCGCGTCTCTCCTAAAACTGCGGCAGGTCCGAAGGGGCCAAACCTATGTCGACCGCCAAGGAATGGCAACCCTATTTTACGGCCCGCTGCTGCGTTAGCTCATCCCAGCCGCTCATCCCGGCCACGCTCGCATGATTCGCCGCGCGGGCACGGCTGCATCATCGTCTGCCTCGCCCGCGCTGCTTGGAGGTGCGGTTGCGACGGCTCTCGCCGCCGCTGTGCTGGACCTTGGCTTTGCCCTTGCGGTGCGCCGTTGGCTTGGGCTGCTTGCCCTTGACCGGCACGCTGCCCCGCGCGCCGCGGGAGGTGATTTCGACGACGGCGAGGTTCAGCTCGCGCCGCGCCAGGTCCACCTTGACGATGCGAACTTTGGCCACGTCGCCGATGCCGATCTTCTTTCCCGTGCGCTGCCCGCGGATCACGCCCGCCCGCTCGTCCACATCCCACCAGTCGTCCATCAGGTCTTCGTAGCGAATCAGCCCGTCGAGCAGGTACTGGCTGATCTGCACGAAAACGCCAAAGTTCGTGATCCCGGTGATGACGCCGACAAATTCGTCGCCGATGTGGTTCTGCATGAGCGTGAGCAGCTTCACCTGCCGCAGCTCGCGCTCGGCGTCCTGGCTGCGGCGCTCGGTGAAGCTGATGTGCTTGCCGATCTGGACCAGTTCCTCGTATGTCGGCACGTCCTCCAGCACGACCTTGCCCTTGCGACCGCCCCTGGGCTTGCTGATGGCGCCGGTGGTGGCCGAGTCGCCGCGAGCGTCGAAGTAGGCGTCCAGCAGCCGGTGGATGGTGAGGTCGGCGTATCGACGGATCGGGCTGGTGAAGTGGCAGTATTGCTCGCTGGCCAGCGCGTAGTGGCTCACTTCCTCCGGCGAGTATTCAGCGCGGGTGAGGCTCTTGAGGATTGCGAGATTGATGGCGAACGCCTCGGGCTTGCCTCGGATCGACTCGAGCAGCTGCTGAATGCCCTTGCGATCGAGGTTCTTGGGCACCTTGTGCCCGGCCACCTGGATGAAGTTGCGCAGCCGCTCGGAGTCCTGCAGATCGGGCTCGGGGTGGACGCGGCGGAGGAACGGGACGTTCAGCGAGTTGAGCAGCCGTGCCACGGCCTCGTTGGCCTCGACCATGAACATCTCGATCAGCGTGTGAGTGAAGCTGGTGTCCTCGGGCACGGCGTCGATCACCTTGCCCTCCTCGTCGAGGACCAGCTTCACCTCCGGGAGATCGAGCACGATCTGCCCCTGCTCGCGGCGGCGCTTCTGCAAGCGCTTGGCGAGCGTGTTCATCTCATCCACGAGGCGCAGGACCTCCGGCTCATAATCCGTGCGCCGCTTGTCCCCGTCGGGGTGGGGGATCGTCTCGGCCCGATCGATCAGGGCCTGCGCCTCGCCATAGCGCAGGCGCTTGCGGCTGTTGATGAGCGTGTTGGCAAACTTCGTGCGGATCGGGCGCGCATCCTCGTCGTAAGTGATGAACGCGCTCTTGCACAGCCGCGGCACGCCCTCCTGCAGCGAGCACACGCCGTTGGACAAAATCTCCGGCAGCATCGGGATCACGTGGCCGGGGAAGTAGCTGCTGTTGCCGCGCTGCTGCGCTTCGACGTCGAGCGGCGTGTCCTTCTCGACGAAGTACGACACATCGGCGATATGCACGCCCAGCTCCCAATCCCCGTTGTCGAGTTGGCGGAGGCTGATGGCGTCGTCGTAGTCCTTGGCGTCGGGCGGGTCGATCGTGCAGACGATCTGGTCGGTGATGTCGACGCGCCGAGTGCGCTCTTCCTCGGGATCAAAGGTGTCGATGGCGCGTCGCGCCTGCCCCTGGACGTCTTCGGGGAACGGTCCGGGGAGGTCGAACTGGACGATGACCGACTTCAGGTCCACGTCCTTCTCGCCCGCCGCGCCGAGGACTTCTGTGATCACGCCCTGCGCGCGCTGGCCTTCTTCGGGATAAGCGGTCAGCTCGATGACCACCTTCGTGCCCGGCTTGATGTGCCGGGAGGCGGCGTCGGGGGCGAGGATCGGGTGGGTGAAGGTGTTGCCATCGGGCATCACCACCCACTCCCCGGCCTGCTTGAGAAGCGTGCCGACAAACCGCTTCTGCGTCCGCTGGACGATCTCAGTGACGCGGCCGCTGTACAGCGCCTTGCCGTCGCGCTCCCCGCGGCTGGTGATCTTGGCGCGGACGATGTCGCCGGTGATGGCGCCGCCGTGGTCGCCGGGCGGGATGAACAGGTCTTCCTTCGCTTCGGGATCGGTGGGCACGACGAACCCGAACCCCCGCTTGTTGTGTCGGTACGTCCCGAGAAATTCGTCGCGGCTGACCTTCTGCGTGGGCAGCACGACCGCCCCGCGCGCCCCGAGCACGACGCGCCCATGGTGCATCAGCTCGCGCAGCGCCTCGCGGAACGCGCCATACTCATGCTCGTGATGAACGTCCAGCTCCTGCGCCAGCCCCCGCGGCCGCTGCGGGCGGTAAGCTTCGCTCTTGAGGTGGTTGAGGATCTTGGTTTTCAATTGTTCAGACATGGCTTCTTTCTGTCACCGGCGTGCGCGGGCGCTCCGTTGCGCCTCGTGTCGCCGGCATTGCGTCGTGGAGTCTAGAGGGAATGGCTCTGCTGCGACAGCGCCGGTCATGGGCTGGTAGTGTGGACATCGGAAGGTGATCGCGGGTCACCCGCAACCTCAGCAAGTTTCCATTCGCAGCAAATGAGCAGGCGGATGGTGAAGGCGAGGACGACGACCCGCTTGTGCTCCAGCAGCGACGGATCGGCGATGAGAGGCCTGGTCAGCTCCTCGGCCTTGGCTCCGACCTTCGCGGCAGACTGGACGGCGACGCCGAGGTCGGCCATGAGCTGGTTCGGCAGGCCCGTCCCCTGGTCCACGTGCAGCTCGGCGTAGCTGTCGCCGAGCACCAACACGGGCGCCTCGTCGCCCGGCCGGACGACGCCCTCGTCGTTACAGACCTGGCGGCGCTGCTCGCGGATGTCGGGTTCTAATAAAGCGTCCCCTGCCACAGCCATCAACCCGCGCAGGTCACCGCGGGTGACGTACGGGACCAGCCGCGTCTGGAACGGTGGCGCGCGGGGAGCATTTTGCAGGTAAGGGCGGACGCGCTCGGCGATGAGCTTCGACGCAAGGCGCGTCCCGGAATGCGCCCAGTGCGTGTCGGTCGGGTGGTAGAGCGGGGCGCCGTCGGATTCACCGCCCTCATATCGCTCAGCCCAGAAAGCGTCGGTAAGGTCCAGCACGTCCGCGCCGCCGGCGCGGAGCCGCTCAATCCAGCGGACGTGGTCCACGTTGAGGTCCGGACCCGGGGAGATGTCATAGGCAGGGTTCAGCCGATCAGGGTAAATCGATGACTTGGCAGGAATCGGGACCACCAGCAGGTGGATTCCGCGGCGGCGAAGCTGGTCGTCAAGGGCAATGATCGCATCGGCGGCGCGAGTGCCGCGCTCGATCCGCGGGTCCAGAAAGCCGGCGGCCGTGGGGACATGTGCGTCCACGCCGTAGAACACGAACCCATCCGGACCCACTCGGGTATCGGGAGACGAGAGCCGAAGCGCCGGCACCGGTGCGCCCGCCGCCAACTCGCGGGTCACCCGCGCCAGCAGGAACCGCTGGTCGAAATCGGTCTCGATCTTCCGCATGGCGTCCCCCGGCGGCTCGTCACGCAGCCACTGTCCCCACCTGCGCAGGTCCGATGCGTGCAGCCCGTAAGCGAAGTGATAGACGCCGGGCAGCGCGACCAGCACGAGGAAAACCGCCGTCATGACCAGCGCCGCGGGGCGCGACGTGTACGTCTCAGGAAACGAGGGCAATTCGAATGCCGCCGGCCAGGCCGGTGCTTCATCGCCCGGAATCTGATGATCGATGGCCTTGTTTGGGCGCTGCATGCGTCAGAATCGGAAATAGAGGAACGGGTTGGACGCGCTCACCGAGAGCACGATAACCGAGGCCGCGAACAGCACGATCGCCAGCGCCGCCTTCGCCACGGTCAATCGCCTGGCCAGGTCCCAGGTCTGGACGCCGCCGAACGCGACGGCGGCCGACACCACCATGGCGACGACGATCTGTGCATCATACAGCGCCAAGGCAGCCGGCGCTGTGTTCATCGCGTCGCCCAGAGGCAGGAAGAGCCGCATCAAGAGGTACAACGCGTGTGTCAGGTCGTTGGCCCGGAACAGGACCCAGCCAACGCAGACGATGGCAAAGGTGAGCGCGACCCGCGCCCAGCGTGGGGCGCCTGTTGGCAGCACGCCCCGCCGCCCGCCGGCTCGCTCGACCGCCAGCCAGGCGCCATGGTACAGACCCCAGGCCGCGAAATTCCACGACGCCCCGTGCCACAACCCCCCGAGCAGCATCGTCAGCATCAGGTTTACGTACGTGCGGCCGGGCCCTTTGCGGTTGCCGCCCAAGGGGATGTAGAGATAGTCGCGGAGCCAGCGGGAGAGGGTGATGTGCCACCGCCGCCAGAAGTCGGTGACGCTCTGAGCCTTGTAGGGGGCGTCGAAGTTGCGCGGGAAATCGAACCCGAGCATGAGCGCCAGGCCGATGGCCATGTCGGAGTAGCCGGAGAAGTCGAAGTAAATCTGGAACGCGAAGGCCACAACGCCCCACCACGCGTCAGCCCAGCCGAGCGTGCCGCTGGCGAAAACGAGCTCGACGGCGCGGCCGACGGTGTTGGCCAGCAGCACCTTCTTCGCCAGCCCGAGCGACAGGAAGAAGACGCCGCGGCCGAACCGCTCGACGGTAAGCAGCGGGTGGTGGAGCTGCGGCTCGAGTTCCTGGTAGCGGATGATCGGACCGGCGACCAGGTGCGGGTATTGGGCAAGATAGCAGGCGAACGCGACGAACGACCGCACCTCGGCGGTGAGGCGCGAAAAGAGGGTTCGCCCACCGCTGCCCGGCGGGAGGTTGGCGAGGAATCGCTCGCCCGCCGGACGCGCCTCGCCGCGGTAGATGTCCACAACATAGCTGATCGACTCGAAGGTGTAGAACGAGATCCCCGCCGGCAAAACCACCGCCAGCACCGGCACCGCCGCCGCCCCGAACGCGTCTAACCAGGTGTTCAGCATCTCCTGGGCGAACATCGCGTATTTGAAGAACAGCAGCAGCCCGATGCTGTTGCCGAGCGAGACCGCCAGCACCCCTCCCCGCACCCACTGCGGCGGCGGGCCGCGGGTGATCCGCCAGTGCCCGCCGATGAAATTTCCGCAGACGAAATCGAACAGAGTGGTCCAGAGCAACAGCAGGACGAAGCGAGGATCGCTCCACGCGTAAAACACGTAGCTGACCATCGTCAGCACGACGAACCGCAGGGCGCGTGGCGAGGAGTAATACAGCAGGAGGACGAGCGGGAGAAAGACGAAGAGGAAGACGTTTGAGCTGAAAACCATGACCGGCCATGCCGCAAGCTCAACGCATCAAGTCCGGCCGCTGCGATCGACGGGCCGGGCTCTCGAGGTGGTTGACGATCCTGGTTTTCAGTTCTTCAGGCCGGCCGTCGCGTTCCACCGCCGCTCGACTCGGGGCCGGTGAGGTGAGGTCCATTCTGTAGAAGGAGCATCGCTTGCCCCTCGCGGGGAGCTGATCACTGCTTCCGCAATGCCGCGAGCCGCTGCACGAAGTCGGTGTGCTCGGGCGAGGCAATGCCCTCCTGGAGCCTGCGCAGCACCGCCGCAATGTCACCGTTCAGCAGGCCTACAACATCAAGCCACAACCCGGGAAACGCCTGGCTTCGGAGAAGACCGGAGGAATCGGGCAACAGTCGCTCATAAGCCTCATTGCGGGCGACAAACCAGTCAATCTCTGCATCGAAAGTCCGCCAAACCAGGTACTCCTTGACGCCCGCGCGTCGGTAGAGATCGAGCTTCGCGTGAAGATCGTAGCCAGCCGACGTCGCGGCCACTTCTCCCACCAGCTCCGGCGCGCCCTCAAGATAATCATCCTGCCCGATGCGGAGTTGCCCTCCGAGTTCGGGGTCGATGAACAGCAGCGTGTCCGGCTGGGGCATCGCGTCCATCATGCGAATCGAACTGTCGGCGCCGCCTCGAACCCCAGGAGTATGCGCTCGATACACCCAAAGCCAGCCGGCAAGATGACTGTGCGGCTCACTATGCCAGCCGAAGCAGACGGGCGGCGCCATGTAGACCACTCCATCAATAAGTTCCGCCTTTTTCAGACCGGGAGTGGCGTCGTAACGACGTTCAAACTCGTCGCGCGTCAGATGGTCCCCGGGCTGAAGGGGGGGGATTATCCCCTGACTGGGTCGCTGCCGACTCTCAGGGAGAACGTCCGTTGCCATGAAGAGATGATACCCCGCTGACTACCCCTCCACCACGCTCTTCTCGATCGGCTCGACTGTGACGCCTTTGCCGCGCAGGAACGCGATGGCGCCGTTGACGTCCTGCTCTGATCCGCTGAGCAGCACCGCCATGATGCCAATCTCGTTCTGCACGCTGGCCTGGCGGATGTCGAACGAGACGTCCGGGAACTTGCGGCTCATCTGCCAGATGATCGGCTGCTCGACCTGCGTGCGCGTGGGGAAGGTGAACCAGCAGCGTTTGGAGTAGCTCGTGTCCGGCATAGACAACGCGGCACAAGGGCCGCCGCTAAACAGGTCCGTTCGATAGACCGCCCGCGATGGCGGGCACGATGCTGATCTCGTCGCCGGGCTTTGTCGGCGTCTCCAGGTTCTTCAGGAAGCGGATGTCTTCGTCGTTGAGGTAAACGTTGACGAACCGGTTCAGCTGATTGGGGCCCTTGAACAGCCGCGTTTCGATGCCGCTGGCCTGGTCCTTGAGGCTGGTCAGGGCTTCTCCGACGCTTCCACCGGGGACTTCGACAACGTCGGCGCCGTTTGTGTAGCTGCGGAGCGGGGAGGGAATTCTGACTTTGACGCTCATGATGGCCGTAGTTGTAGGCCCGAGGAGGAGAACGTGCAACCGACGGAGAAGGTGCAAGGTCGAGAGCAGGTGGTGGAGGAAGACCGATCGTCGGCCGGGCGTCCGGTATGTTCCACCCTCCACCCTCGATCCGCTCAGCTACTGCTGCTCCTTCATCTTCAGCGGGATGCTTGGGTTGCGGATCTTCTCATCAAGGAATTCCTGCGCTTCTTCAAGCTGCGATACGCTGGCGAGCGAGCCGCGGCTCTTCGAGAACGTCATGCGCCCGTAGCTGGCGCTCCAGTAGAGCCGGTTGTAATAGGGCTGCCCCTTCTTCTTCTCCAGCTGCGCAAGAGCGCGCGACATGGCCTTGAGCTGCTCGGGCGACGGCGAGGCCACGGTCGAGCTTGCCCA
This sequence comes from Tepidisphaeraceae bacterium, assembly GCA_035936155.1. Lineage (GTDB taxonomy): Bacteria > Planctomycetota > Phycisphaerae > Tepidisphaerales > Tepidisphaeraceae > DASYWJ01. The sequence goes on from DASYWJ010000122.1 coordinate 57,675, forward strand.
CTGCGGAACTGCCTTGCAGACCTTGCGGACGTGCCCGGCAGCGTCCGCGCCGACGTTCACCCGCGCTGCGGCGTCCTCGAATCCTGCGGCCAGCGCGTCATAGGTTGGCGGGAGCCTGGCGAACAGCTCGTCACGGTATGCAAGGACGGCGCGATTGTCGCGCGCAGCCCGCTCTACGAGTTGCTCAAACTGCTCGGCCAGCGCCGGTTCGTCGGGCTCCTTGGCGCCGCGGATCATCCGATCGAGTTCTTCGCGTTGCTGCTTCTCAATCCCCGGCCGCGGCAACGGCGCGGGCGCGGCGCGGTAGACCGCCAGCAGCTCTTGCGTTGTCGCGTCGTCCATTTCCTTGGGAAGCGCCGAGAGCAGTTGCCACTTCACGTACGCCGCCACGCGCACGTCCCCCGCCAGCGGCCGCCGCAGCGCCGCCACGACCGCCGCGGGCGGCACCTGCACCTGGCCGTAGAAGTAGTCGCTCTGCGCCCGCGGCGGGTCCTGACCATGGCGCAGCGCGGATTCAATCTCCTTCGTCAACTCGGCAATGGCGGATTGAATGGCGGGATGGCGAGTTGACGCATCCGCTCGGCGAGCGGCGGGCGCGGTCGATGGCGCCGACGCCTTCAGCGTCGACACCGACAGAAGCAGTGCCAGCACAGCGGCGTAAGCAGTCTGTGGCGCGAACCGTTTCACGCGCTGCATTCTAACGATCCTGCACCGGGCATCGACCTGGTAAAGACGGAGAGCACCGACACGTTCGCCGGTGCTCTCCACTTGGATGCCTGACTGGGCCGCTACTGCTACTTGCGGCGCGGGCGACGCACGGCAAACAGCGCCCCGGCGGCGAGCAGACTCAGCGAAGCTGGCTCCGGCACGACCGTAACAGTGCCTCCGATCTCCGGACCGTCGAATCGCCCCAGCGCGACTGTGTTGGTCAATGCCCCACCCGTGAGGGCAGGGTCGCGGTAAGCATAGAGCCGGAACGTCACCGTCGCCGCCGCCGGGGATGTCCTGCAAGCCAGACACTCCTGTCACGTCGACCGTCGAAATCGGATTTCCGGCGTTTTGTCCCGCGGTATCGGTGGTCATCCACTGATACGGCTCCACCGTGGTGGGAGCGGTACCTGAACTGCGTCCAAGGTACTGGAACGTGCCTGCCTCCGCCGACGTGGCGAAGCCGTCGAGACTGTAGTACAGCGCATAGCGGTCCGGCGCATTGACGGCCGACCGTCGCAAGTTGGTATCAAAGGTCGAGAGCGAGGCTACATACCCGGGGTCGACTGTGAACCCCCACTCGTAGTACTCGTTATCCGACACCGCTTCCGCGAGGCTGAAGTTGTCCGGGTCCCAGTTGTTACTGGAGAATCCATTGGTCAGGCCCGCCGGGCCGGTACCAGCCCCGCGCGACAGCAGGGCGGGCGTGACGTTGGGATCTGCAGTAGTCGCCGCCCAGGTCTCAGGCGCAGTAGTCGTCGCGCCCTCCAGGTAGTAGTCGACAACGACCGCCCCGTAGCTGGCGGACGACATCACCAGCGCCGCAACCGCAATGCATCCAGACTGCAAAACTCGCATCACAGATCCTCCGTTAAAAAAAGATGTGCGGAGTAAATGTCTCCCGCGTGTTGAACGGATCAACGACTTGTAAAGATCGCGTCAGATTCGGTCGGCGACGCGCCGCCATATAAACGAAAAGGCTCCGCGGAATAACCGCGGAGCCGTTCTCTGGTTCTCTGGCTCGCCGGATACGGAATTCGCCCTTTCGGGCCGAACGAATGGTGATTTACTGCCGGCACACTACCGCGCGCATCCGCCACCGTCAACAAAAAGAGCGGTAAAGAGCGGCAATGTTACGTCGCCGCCCCCGCCAGTTCACGCTCGGCGGACGGGGCAGACTTTTCCCCCTCTGACGCCGCATTCCGCTCCAGCAGCTGATCAAACTCCGACAACTTCGGATCGATCACCACCGGGTACGGCAGCTCGTCGGCCACCACTTCCAGCGTCTTGAGCCCATTGCCCGTGATGCTCACCACGATCGACTCGTTTTTCGGAATCCGGCCCGACTGAATCAGCTTGATTGTCGCCGCCAGCGTCGTCCCGCCGGCCGGTTCGGTCCAGATGCCCTCGGTCTTCGCGAGCAGCTTGATGGCATCAACGATTTCGCGATCGGTCGCGCTCTCGCCCCAGCCCTTGGATTCCTGCACGACCTTATAGGCGTAGTACCCGTCGGCGGGGTTGCCGATGGCGATGCTCTTGGCGATGGTGTTCGGCTTCTGCGGCTCGATGATGTCGACGCCTTTGTGGATGGCCGTCACGACGGGATTACATCCCGCGGCCTGGGCGGAATAGATCTTCGCGCCCGTGTCCTCGACGAGCCCCAGCTCGATCAATTCCTGGTAAGCCTTGTGGATCTTCGGCAGGATCGTGCCGCCCGCGGTCGGTACGACCGTGTGCTGCGGCAAGCGCCAGCCGAGCTGCTCGGCGATCTCAAAGCCGTACGTCTTGGCCCCTTCGGTGTAGTACGGGCGCAGGTTCACATTCACAATCGCCCAGCCGTACTTGTCGGCGATCTCGGTGCAGAGGCGGTTGACATCGTCGTAGTTCCCGCGGATGCGGACCATGGTCGGGCCGAAGATCAGCGATCCGAGCACTTTGCCCTGCTCCAGGTCGTGGGGGATCATAACGAAGCAGCGGATGCCTGCCTGGGCTGCGTGGGCGGCGGTGGAGTTGGCCAGGTTACCCGTGCTGGCGCAGCCGACGGTGGTGAAGCCGAACTCGATGGCCTTGCTGATCGCCACCGAGACAACGCGCTCCTTGTATGAGTAGGTCGGGTAATTACAGCTGTCGTCCTTGATCCACAATTCGGAGCAGCCAAGCTCCTTCGCCAGGCGATCGGCGCGTTTCAGAGGGGTGAAGCCGGAGTGGAAGCCGGTCCGCGGGACATCGACGGGGAGCAGATCACGGTAGCGCCACAGACTTTTCGGGCCGGCGGCAATCGACTCACGCGTGACGCTGCCCTTCATTTTCGCGTAATCGTACTCGACCTCGTATGGCCCGAAGCACTGCTCGCAGACGTGAACGGGCGAGACGGCAGCGCGGTGCCCGCATTCCTTGCATTTCAGTCCGACGACGTAGCTCATGGTCACTCCTGTAGCGGCAAATCTGCTGTTCACCCACCGCCAGGTGCAAAGGCGAACTGCTGGTCTACCCTCACCCAACGAAAAAAGGCCCCTTCCCGTAAGAAGAGGCCTTTTCGCAGGTTACGCTAAGGAATCTTCTTATCTGCCCCGCATCGTGCGGGAAGGAGTTAGCACCTATCCGCTTTGCCGGACGGTTGCTGTGGCGTCGCAGGGCCCAACCCTCAGCCACTCTTGATAAGAGGAATATTCAATTGTCGGCCGGCGATTCTAAAAATGGTATCGCCAGAGTCAAGCAGAACCTGCGCGGCCGCTGAACTGTAACCCGCGCAACAGTTGAAAAGTATGGCGGTTAGAACAAATAAATGCCAATCGGGCATTGCCAGTTGCGCGCTCCGTCTGCAATAATCACCCCATGCAGTCAGCTGCCTCTTCGACTGACCTGCTTGGCCCTCGACTTCTGCTCTGTGACGACTCCCCGGTCGAACGACTTGCGCTGGCTCATTACCTTCGAGGCGCAGGTTTCAATGTCGACGAAGCCGGTGACGGCGAGTCGGCGCTTCAACACCTCAAACACCGCAAGGTCGATCTCGTGCTGCTCGACTTGCAGATGCCGGACGTCGACGGCTTTGACGTGCTTAACTACATCCAGGAACACCGCCAGGCGCTGCCCGTCATCCTGCTCTCGGGCATGCCGCCCGATCAGATCCAGCATAAGATGGGCGAACTGCGCAAACATGAGCTGCCGCCGCTGTTCATCAAGCCGATCGATCCCGCCCAGCTCGTCGACATTGTCGAGATGCAGCTCAGCGGCGAGATGCCGGATGTCCCTGAGCGCGAGCCGGAAGTGTTCGATCCATCGAACTAGGAAAGCCCCCTGCATCGGTTGAGCACCGCGTCAAACATCGCATCGGTCAGTCGCCCGGTAAACGTGTTCTGCTGACTGACGTGATATGAGCCGACGAGGTGCAACCCTTCCCAGAGCTTCACGACTGAGCCATGCGCGAACTTTGGCTTCGGCTGAGACAGCTCGCAGGCATTGCGCGCCGCCAGTGCCAGGGCAGCGTCCCACGCGATCCCGCCGAGGGCGAGGATCACGCGCTTGTTCCGCAGCAGCGACCATTCCCGATCGAGATAGCTGGCGCAGTTGGACACCTCAATCGGCAACGGCTTGTTCCCGGGCGGCGCGCATCTTGCCGTGGCGCTGATGTAGCAGTCGCGCAGCTGAAGCCCGTCCTCACGGTGCACGCTTGTGGGCTGGTTTGCGTAGCCGGCGCGGTGCAGCCCGGCGAACAGAAAATCTCCGCTGCGATCGCCCGTAAAGATCCTGCCCGTGCGGTTTCCGCCGTGCGCCGCGGGCGCCAGGCCGATAATCCACAGCCGCGCCAGCGGGTCGCCCCACGCTGGGACCGGCTTTCCCCAATATTCCTGCTCCGCATAGCTCCGCCGCTTCGTCGCCGCGACGTCCGCGCAGTATGTCCGCAGCCGCTGGCAGCGCGTGCAGTTCATCACCTCCGCGTGCAGCTGTTTTAGCTGGCGTGCAACGCCTGGTAGTCTTCGCGTCTTCTTGGCTTCACTGCTTTTCATGCAACCGCACTCGCCCGATCCGATGGTTTATCATAGACGTAGTACGGACAGAGCGACTTTCGGGAGGTGGTGGCATGAAAACCCGCGACCGCATGAACGATCGATCCCCCGCCGACGCACCCACTGTGCGCGCGAGGCGCAACGGGCAGGCGCATCGCACCGCCCCATCGTCCCGCGAGGCGCTTCCGACTCCTATGCCGATGGGAGAGTTCCTCTTTGAATACCTCCACCGCCGCGGGGTGCGGCACAGCTTTGGCGTGCCGGGAGACTTCGCCCTGCCTACCTTCGCGTGGCTGGAAAAATCAAATATCGAATCGATCACGATGACCCACGAGCCCGGCGCCGGCTTCGCTGCCGACGCCTATTCGCGGCTCAACGGCATCGGTCTCGTGTGCGTGACCTACTGCGTCGGAGGCTTGAACGCGCTCAACGCCATCGCCGGCGCGTACGCCGAGAAATCGCCGGTGGTCGTGGTCTCCGGCGCGCCGGGGCGGACCGATCGCGAGAAGGATCCGCTGCTGCACCACAAGGTCAAGACGTTTGAGACGCAGCGCCGCGTCTACGATGAAGTCACCGTCGCCAGCGCCACCCTGCTTGACGAGGAACGGGCGGCGTGCGAAATCGTCCGCTGCGTCGAGGCGTGCCTGCGTCACAAGCGGCCGGTGTACATCGAGGTCCCGCACGACATGGTCGACCGCGAGATCCGGGTCCCGAATCTTTCCACCCCGCCAGTCGCGCCGTCTGATCCCGAAACCCTCCGCGCGGCGCTGGACGAGACGATTCACTTGCTGCGGGCCGCGAAAAAGCCGGTCCTCCTTGCCGGTGTCGAGCTGCACCGCTTCGGGCTGACGGACCTGGCGATCAAGCTCGCCGAATCGCTCAACATCCCGATCGCCGCCGATCTCCTGAGCAAGTCGGCGGTTGCCGAGAACCACCCGCTGTACCTCGGCGTCTACGGCGGCGCGATGAGCAGCGACGGGCACGTGCGCGCCTACGTCGAGAGCGCCGATTTCGTGCTGATGCTCGGCACGTTCATCACCGACATGAACATGGGCATCTACACCGCCAAACTCGAGCGCAGCAAGACGGTGCTGGCGACGACGGAGTCGATCAAGGTGCGGCACCACACGTACGAGGACGTGCGCTTCGAGGATTACCTGAAGGGACTGGCGCGCCTTCCGCTTGCGGCGTCGCGGACGCACGGCTCTGGATCCGCCAAGCCGCCAGCGGCGATGACGCCGAAGAAATTTCGTCATCCCAACCCCCACGCCGACCCCACGCCGCTCAAGAAATCCGAGCTCACCGACCCGCTGAACATGGCCGAGGTGATGCGAATCGTCGGACTGCACCTCGACGAGAACTGCTGCGTCGTCTCGGACGTCGGCGATGCGATCTTCGGGGCCGTCGGCATCCGCACGGCCCGCCGGGCGGAGTTCATCGCCCCCGCTTACTACCTGTCGATGGGCTTTGCCGTTCCCGCGAGCATCGGCGTGGCCAAGGCCAACCCGTCGCTCCGCCCCGTCGTCCTGGTCGGCGACGGCGCGTTCCAGATGACCGGCACCGAGCTCTCCACCGCCGTGCGCCTGGGGTTGAAGCCGATCGTCCTGATCCTCAACAACGAGGGCTACGGCACCATGCGCAAGATCCGCGACGGCAGCTTCAATGTCATCAGCCAGTGGAACTACGGCAAGATCTGCGAGCTGGTGGGCGGCGGCGAAGCGACAGTCGCCTCGACCAAAGGCGAGCTGGACGGCGCCATCCGCAGCGCGATGGGGAGCAACAGCGTGCGTGTGATCGACGTGCGGCTCCCGCGGAACGATATGAGCCCGCAGCTGGCGAGCATGTCCGCGGAGCTGTCGAAGCTTCGCTCCTCGCGAAGGTGAGGCTCCGGGGACGAACACGGCAGAGGACGCTCTGTTCCCGCCGATCGCGCGTGTCCTATAAGCGGTCCGCGCGCGGCGCAAGCCGTGCATTTTCTTGACCGTACGTAGCGCGGGCCGGTAGATTGTTCGGTCGGCACCGAGCGGCAGGCGGACGCGCAGGACGATCCCTACCTTCCGACCCGGGCGGGGATCGCGGCGTGAGCGAACCCGTCTCGCTTGAGAAACACACCCTGGGCCTACGAGCCGCCGGCGCAAATGTGCAGGCTCGTCTATAGGCCACCGCAGCAAGTTCGGAGGTCTCTTTTATGCCCCCCATCAACCAGCAAGGCTCGCGGGGAGCACTGATCACCTGGTCGGTGATCTGCTCCATCCTCTTCGTCACCGCAACCATCTTCGCCATTTATTTTTACGTGGTCGCCAACGACGCCACCACCAAGCTCAGTGAGCAGGAGAAGAAGTACGCCGACGTGGTCACCCCCGCAGCGCTCACCGGCCCGGTCGTCACCGAGCTTCAGCGCGTGCGGACCGTGCCCGAGCAGGCGCCCACGCTGAACCCCTCGATGCCTGCGTTGGACGTCGCCGTCGCCCAGCGCAACGCGCTGGCGACTTTGATCGGTGGCCCTTCGGCCAGGCCGGAGAACATCATCGCCCAGGCGCGCGAGACATTGGCGACCATCGCCAAGCAGGCGAAGGCGGCGAACCTGACGATCCCGCCCGACGGAAACATCCTGCTCGCGCTGACGACGCTCGCCGGCGGGCTCGAGGCCCGGCTCGACGAGATCGCGGCGCTGAACAAGCAGCTGGCCGAGACCAAGCAGCAGCAGATCGCCGACCAGCAGGCGCTGCAGGCAGCGCAGAAGCAGATGGAAGAGACGATCGCCAAGGTGCGGGCTGAAGCCAACGCAGCCATTGAAGGGGTCACGACGTACCGCGGCGAAAAGGACGCGGACATTGCCGCCATCACCGCCAGCGCCACCGAGTCCCAGCGGGCCGCACAGGAAGCCATCGCCCAACGCGACGTACAGCTGCGCGAGCGTGACGAGCGCCTCGCCCAGCTGACCCGCGACTTCGATGCGCTCAAGGCCCGATTCTTCGGGCAACGCGTCGACCCGCAGAACCCGACGATCCGCCAGGCCGACGGAACCATCGTCCGCACGCCGGGCGGGGGCACGGTCTGGATCGACATCGGTCAGGCCGAAGGCGTCCCGCCGGGCATGACCTTCGAAGTCTACGACAAGAACGAGGGCATCCCGGTCCATCCAACCGATCCGCAGGCCATGGACGACGCCCCCCTGCCCATCGGCAAGGCCTCGATCGAGGTGATCCAGGTCCTGCCGACCAGCAGCCAGTGCCGCGTCACCCGCGTCTCTCACGGCGCGGTCATCTCTCTGGGCGATCCGATCGTGAACCTGGTGTTCGACAAGAACGTGAAGTTCAACTTCATGGTCTACGGCGCATTCGACCTCGACCAGAACGGGCAGCCGTCGCTCCAGGACACCGAGACGATCAAGCGTCTCGTGACGAGCTTTGGCGGAAAGCTGATCGACCGGGTCGGCGTGGACACGGATTTTCTCGTGCTCGGAAAGGAGCCGGAGATCCCGATCATCCCGCCGGAAGAGCGCAACGACCCGTTCCAGCAGAAGCGCCTGACCGAAGCGCAGGCCGCGCTGGATGAGTACCTCGACATCCAGCGGCAGGCAACAGAGCTGCGCATCCCGGTGCTGAACCAGAACCGGTTCCTGTACCTGGTCGGTTATTACAATCAGGCGACGCGGTAAACCCGAGTCGTCGCGATCAAAGCGCAGAAAGAAGGTGGACGCGCGACAGTGCGTCCACCTTCTTCTTTTGCGGCTCCGCCTTACGGGTTCTCCGGGAGAGGGAGAACGACGTGCTTCAGTTTTCAATCAATCGCCGCGCCACGCGGGCGAGGACGGCCTTGTCGGCGCTGGTATCGTCTTTCCGCGCCGCGTCGATCAGGAGCGAGGGGCAGATCAGCAGGGTGAGCGGACTCACGTGGCCGTGCTTGTCGGCGACGGTTTTAAGTCGACGCAGCTCATCGCGGGAGAGCCCGGCGGCTTTTGCGATCTCGCGGATGAGCTTGCGCGGTTGGTTGATGCTGGTCGGGCTGGACAGGGGCGGCGACCCGCGGCTGGTTGCCCCGCGGGAGCCAAGCTTTCCCCCGCCGGCGGCGCGGCGGCGCTGGATCCGGTTGCCGAGGACCAGGATCGCGATGGGGAGGCCAACGATCCCGAGGAACAGGGTAAAGCCGCGCGCCGTGATTCCACCTTCCCCGATTGGGCCCTGGTTCACGCTCTGGTGGAGGCTCTTGAGGAATTCCTCCTGCGTCGCGGCGCGTCCGATCGAGTCGAGCAGCAGCATCGCCGCCGCGAACAGCACGTAGGGCAGCGCGTGCGCGATTCGCTCGGCCCAGCGGTTTCGGCCCCGAATCGGCGCGGCCGCCTTTGTTGGCGTCGCCGAAATGAGCGTGGTATTGAGCGCCGTCACCCGGATCATCCCGCCTTCTGCTGGAGCTTTTCGGACTGCACCGCCGCCGCCACCTGCCGGAGCACGCCCAGCGCGTAGCGGCGGACGCGCAGGTTCTGATCCGACTTCGCCAGCCGCCCCACCTCGCTGAGCAGCTGCCAGATTCCAATCTGCCGCAGCGTCCATAGCGCGCTGATCTTGTGCTCCGGTCGCTCGTCGCGAAGCATCGCCAGCAGCTGTGCGGCGGCAGTGCCGACTTTCATACGGCTCATAGCCTTAATGGCGTTGGCGCGCTCGCGGCTGTTCGTGGAGCGGGCGCGCTCGACCAGCAGCGGGACGTACTCGTGCGAGCGCCTGGCCTCGAGCACCTCGATGGCATTAGCGCGCACGCGCGGGTCGGCATCGTTCAGAGCCTTGTCGAGCAGCGTGCCCGGCGGGATGCTGGGCAGCTCGGTGAGGATCGCGACGGCCTTGCTGCGCACCTTCGGGTGCGGGTGCTGGCAGAGCGGGATCAGGTGGGCCTTGAGCGCCTCGCCGAGGTCCAGGTCCTGCGCCACCTGCATGGCCTTGAGCCGCTGCTCGATCGGGCCGCTCGCCAGCCGCCGCCCGAGCCGCTGCACCGCGTCGGGAAGGAGCTTGATCATCGCTCGCCCGGCGCTCTTGCGCGTGACAGGGTCGAGGCGATCGAAGCGCATCCAGAAGTGATCGAAGCCGACCTGCCCGATCGAGCGGCTGATCACCCGCCGCACCGAATCGGGCGCCGTCGTCATCAGCTGCAGCAGGATGTTCTCGAAGTCTGTCGGCCGGCGGCGGACGATTTCGCGAGTGGCCATCCGGACGATGCGCTCGTCGGAATCCGCGAGCAGCGCGCGGATCAGCTCAACCGATGCGCCGCGTTTGCGCCGCGACGCGATGCGCAGCAGCCGTAGTCGGGCGAAAAAACTGTCACTCGTGCGCGCGAGCAGCGTCTTCATGCGCTCGTCCTGCACCACGTCGTGAGCGCCGGAGCAGGCGAGCCACTCGCCGATCCGTGCCGCGTCGTCGGGCTCGCGCCGCTCGATGTCGTGCAGCAGGTCCATCTCGCCCCACCACGTTCCCCGGCTCACGTGGTGCATGCACAGCTGGAGCTGATTGTCCTTCAGCCAGTGCGTTTTGCGCAGTAGTGCATCGAGCACCGGCGCTTCGGCGATGTGCGAGAACACGACGCCAAAGTGCGACCGCAGCCCTCCATGGCTCGCACCCAGCAGGAAGGCTTCCACCGTTTCCAGCGTCGGCGCCTGCTGGAGCTTGCGCACCATCGGGCTCTGCCCGCCGTGCTTCGTGCGACTGAGTATCCCAAGGGTCTTGCTGCCCGCCCAGTCGCACAGCAGCAGCCCCGCCTTGAGCAGGTCCTGGTTGTGTCGTCCCCGGTGCACGTCCATCGCGCGGGCGATCGCCTCTTCAATCTCGGGGCGCTGTTCGCAGAGCAGGGCGTAGGTGTCGGAGTGTGGGAGTGTCGGGCTGTCGGAGTCGCCGGACGCCGATATCCCGTTACCCCCATACTCCGACACCTCCCGCTGCAATTCCCTCGTCGCCGTCGCCGCCCATCGCGCCAGGCCCACCAGGGCATCTGCGGCGGCGCGGGAGAACTGTTCGTTCACGTCGTGGAGGTTTTCCGACAGGACGTACGCCAGCTTCCCCTGCCGCCCCAGGACGATGAGTTTCATTGCCGACAGCCGCCGATTGGTGTCGGCGCTGCGGCCGCATGCGCGGATAGCCGTATAAAAAAGTTTTACGTTCCGCACAACGTGCTTCTGCAAATCCTCCGGCAGCGCATCGAACAGCCCGATCACGCCGGCGAGCCCATGTTCCGTCCTGCGCCGCAGCAGGGCCTCCAGCGCAATCGCCTGCTCGCGCGGGTTGCCCAGGCGCAGCGCCTCGACAAGCACCTCGTCCGCCGCGTCGTTTTTCGACGCGACCAAAGCCTGGATGACCCGATCGAGCATCTCCTGAAGTTATCGGACCGCAGGGGAACCCGGCATGAAACATCGCTGCAACGGCTGACAACTTGATAGCGCTCGCCGGAGTGACGGGGGATCGCGGGGGCCCCAGACCCGCCACGATGCATTGGGAATGGCGGCTGCTGCTTCGCCGGGACAGCGTTCACGATACAATCGAGCCACATGATCCGTCATTGGCTGCAACTCGCGATGACCAGCGGCATTGGCCCGATTCTTATTCGGCGCCTCGTGGACGCCGCGGGCGGCGCGGAGGCGGCGTGCAACGCCTCGGTCGCCCTGCTGCGCGAGATCGAAGGCATTGGGGCCGCGAAGGCGGCGAAGATCAGGCAGGCCATGCGCGAGTCGGCCGATGGCGTGGACAAGGAACTGTCGGCGGCGGCGGCGCTGGGGGTGACGATCATCGTGCAGGAGGACGAAACCTTCCCGCTCCTGCTCCGCAGCATTCCCGATCCTCCGGCTGTCCTGTACGTGAAGGGTTCTTTCGAGCCGCGCGACCTGAACGCGGTCGCGATCGTCGGCAGCCGCAAGTGTTCGTACTACGGGCGCGAGCAGGCCGAGCGATTCGGCGCCCTGCTGGCCGGTGCGGGCGTGACGGTGCTCTCGGGCGGCGCGCGGGGGGTGGATTCGTCCGCCCATCGCGGGGCGTTGTCGCATCCGCAGGGACGGACGGTCGCAGTGCTGGGAAGCGGGATCGATGTGCCCTATCCGCCGGAGAACGCGGGATTGTTCGAGCAGATCGCGGCGAAGGGTGCGCTCGTCAGCGAATACCCACTGGGCAGCGCACCGGTGAAGGAGAACTTTCCCCGCCGAAACCGCATCGTCAGCGGCATATCGCGCGGGGTGCTGGTCATCGAGGCGGACGAGCGCAGCGGTGCGCTCATCACGGCGCGACAGGCGTGCGATGATCATGGACGCACCGTCTTCGCGCTGCCGGGACGCGTCGACAGTCCGACGTCCGCCGGTCCGCACAGACTGATCCGGGATGGGGCGACGCTCGTCACTTGCCTGGAAGACATTCTCGAGGGGCTTGGACCGCTGCCGCAGGAGGCCCACGAGGAATCGCTGTTTGGTGCGTCTGCATCCGCGAAGCCGCAAGCGGCGGAGCCGGAGAGGGTGGCACAAACCATCGATCCGATCCTGACGGACCGGCAGCGCGTCGTCCTCGCACAACTCGACGGGCAGCCGGTTCATATCGACACCCTGATCGAGCGCACGAGCCTGGGGGCGAATGAAATCCTCCAGGACCTGACGCTGCTCAGCCTCAAAGGCATCGTCAAGCGCGTCGACGGGCAGACCTTCGTCCGCGCGGCGGCGGGGAAGACGCGGTGAGAGTCCGCACCGACTCCGTTTCGGTTTACGTCGTGCGGCCAGAGGCCAGCGGCCCATCGCATGAGTTCCTCCAACTGCGCCGCGTCGCGACGGCACGGCTCGGCGCCGGCTCGTTCCAGAACGTCCGCGGCGGCATCGACGCGGGCGAAACCGCGTGGCAGGCGGCGCTACGCGAGTTGCGCGAGGAGGCGGGACTGCGTCCGGCGGAGTTCTACCGGCTCGGGACGATCGAAACGTTCTACATCGCGCAGGACGACACACTCTGGCACGCCGTCCCGTTTTGCGCCCTCGTCTCGCGCAGCGACAAAGTTGTGCTCAACGACGAGCACGACGCGGTCCGCTGGGTGCCGCTGCGCGACGCGAAGCACGCGTTCATCTGGGCGAACGAGTGGCCCGTCATCGACGAGATCGAGCGCGTCATCCTCGGAAATGGCCCGGCCAAGCCACATTTGCGGCTCGACGTTGAGCCCGGCGCTTAGCTGCCTTAACCTTTGCGCCTCGCAATTGGATGTGCGCGCATGACCGCCATGACGACTGGCACCCCCCGCAAGACTTCTGCCCAGCCGGCGCGCGAGGGGCTGCGCGTCGCGGCCATCGACGTCGGGTCGAACAGCGTGCACATGATCGTCGCGCAGGTGGATACCGACGGAGGGGTGACAACGCTGTGGCGGATGAAGGAGATGGTTGGCCTTGGGCGCATCAGCTTCCCGTCCCGGCGGCTGACGAAGGATGCGATGGACCGCGCGCTGGTGGCGCTGGGTCGCTTGAAGCAGACCGCTCAGCAGCGGCAGGCCGAGAAGATCCTCGCCGTGGCGACCAGCGCGATCCGCGAAGCGGAGAACGGCGGCGATTTCATCGAGCGCGCCAAACGCGAGTTGGGGATCTACGTCCGTGTCGTCAGCGCCCGCGACGAGGCCCGGCTGATCTATCTCGCTGTCCGCCACGCGCTTAACCTGACAGAAAAGCCGCACCTGATCGTGGACATAGGCGGCGGCAGCGTCGAATTCATCGTCGGCGACGCGCGCCGCGCAGCGATGCTCGAAAGCCGTAAGCTCGGAGCGGCTCGCATGTCGGCGAAATTCGTCCACTCCGATCCAATCAGCGAAGACGACAAAAAGGCGCTGCTCCGCCACTACGACAGGGAGCTTGCACCGCTGGTCGAGGCGATCAATCAGCACAAGCCGGTGAAGGTGATCGGCACGAGCGGGACGCTGGAGAACATCGCCGCGATGTGCGGCACGCCGCACGAGTCGAACAATGGCGACGGCCCCGGCGGGTTGATCGAGCGGGGGCCGCTGGAGAAGCTGTTTGACGGCTTGCTCAAGTCGCGCGCGAAGGACCGGGCGAAGATGCGCGGCCTGGACGACCAGCGGAAGGACCAGATCATCGCCGGCGTCCTGCTCGTGCGCGAGCTGTTCGAGCGGCTGAAGATCAAGCGCATCCACCTGTGCGGCTCGGCTTTGCGTGAGGGTATTCTGTTGGACTACCTCGCGCGGCACACGCCGGACCTCGCGATCCGATCGGAAGTGCCCGACCCCCGCCGCCGCAGCGTGATTGACCTGGCCCGGCGGTGCGACTGGCACAAGGCGCACAGCGAGCAGGTGGCGTCGCTGACGATGCGGCTGTTCGATCAGCTGCGTCCGCTGCACGGGCTGGGCGCGCTGGAGCGCGAACTGATCGAATACGCGGCGCTCCTGCACGATATCGGCTGGCATATCGGCCGCAAGCGACACCACAAGCACAGCATGTACCTCATCCTGCACGGGGACCTGAAGCCGTTTTCTGACGAGCAAGTGCAGATCATGGCGCAGATCGCCCGCTATCACCGCAAGTCGCCGCCGAAGCGAACGCACGAGAGCTACGCAGCGCTCGCGCCGCGCGCCCGGCGGATCGTCGACGTCGGCGCGAGCCTGCTGCGGCTTGCCGATGGGCTCGATCGGAGCCACTCCCAGGTGATTCAGGGGTTGCGTTGCCGGGTCGATCAAGACAAGGTGAAGTGCACGCTTAGCGCCAGGTCCGATGCGGAGCTGGAAGTCTGGGGCGCCCGGCGAAAGCGCGAGTGGTTCGTGAAGATGTTTGATCGCGACATCACCTTCGAGCTCGAGAAGAAGTAAGGCCGGCTTTCATGGACTCGCTCACGCGCCCGCACAACTTTCCGGGAAAGCTGATCATCGTCGAAGGCATCGACGGGTCGGGAAAGAGCACGCAGCTTCAGCTTGCCAGGCGCTATCTCGAAGCCAGGGGTTTCAAGCCCTTCTTCACCGAGTGGAACAGCGCTGACGTCGTGAAGGCGATCACGAAAAAGGGCAAGAAGAAGATGTCGCTCACGCCGATGACCTTCTCGCTGCTGCACGCAACCGACCTGTCCTACCGGCTCGTGCACAACATCTTTCCGCCGCTGAAGGCGGGGATGATCGTGCTCGCTGATCGCTACGTGTACACCGCGTTCGCGCGCGACGTGACGCGCGGGTGCGATCGGCAGTGGGTGCGTCAGGTGTACCAGTTCGCGCCCCGCCCCGATCGCGCGTTTTACTTTAGTGTCCCCATCGACGTCAGCATCGCCCGGCTGCTTTCCGGCCGCGCCAAGATCAAGGACTACGAAGCCGGGATGGACCTGGGCCTCGCGTCCGATCACGTAAGCAGCTTCAAGATCTTTCAGGGACGCATCCTCGAGGAGTACAAGCTGATCGCCGCCGAGTACGGGCTGACGGAGATTGACGCGACGCAGAGCATCGGGGAGCAGCAGCGGCTGGTGCGCGAATATCTGGACGAGACGCTTTCGGATTACCACCCGCCGCAGGAGCGGCCGTCGCGCGAGCAGGTGGCGATGGCGGCGGCGGACGCACCGACGGATCAGGCCGACCAGCCCGAGGCCGATCAGGAGGACGCGGCATGAGCGCTCCCTTCCGCTACATGTCCCACGCGATGCCCTACCTGCCGAAGGAGGGTTGCACGGGCAAGCTGATCGTCCTCGAAGGCACCGACGGCGTCGGCCGAAGCACTCAGACGCGCATGCTCAAGCAGTGGCTCGAGGTGCAGGGCTACGCCGTCCTCGACACCGGCTGGACGCGCTCCAAGCTCGTCGGCCAGGCCATCACCGACGCCAAGCAAGGCCACTCGCTGCACCGGCTGACGTACTGCCTGATGTACGCCACGGACCTGGCCGACCGGATGGAATACCAGATTCTCCCTGCCCTCAAGAGCGGCTTCATCGTGCTGGCCGACCGGTACATCTTCACCGCCATCGCCCGCGGGATCGCCCGCGGCGCGGAGAAGCCTTGGCTGCACGACTTGTTCGGCTTCGCCGTTGCGCCCGACCTGGTCCTGTACCTGCAGGTCGCCGTCAACGACCTCGTCCCGCGGGTGCTCGAGGCCGGCAAGATGAACTATTGGGAAGCCGGCATGGACATGAACTACGGCGACGATTTATATGACAGCTTCGTCGCCTACCAGGGTGAGCTGATCCAGCAGTTCAACATCATGGCCCAGGAGCACCAGTTCGTGACGCTCGACGCGCGTCAGGAGCCGGGGGCGATCCAGCAGCAGCTGCGCGATGCCGTTGGGCAGTACCTGGAATCCTCCGGGTATCACGCCCACGCGCACCTCCCCCACTGCTAACCCAGCGATGCTCCAAAGGGGTTGACGCAGCGGAAGACGGGCGGCGACGTGAGCTGCTCCAGCGTCAACTGCTTCCTCGACTTGATCAGGAAGGTCACCTCCTTTCCCGGATCCAGCGTCAAAAGTTGGTCGTTAACGCTCGCATCGGGATCAAGACGGTCGGCGAAGACGCAGACGTCGCGCATGAGCGTCTCCGCGACGATGCGCAGGAGGTATTCGCCCCGGTCCTCGATGCAGATCAGATCCGACCAGAATCGCGGCGTGGGATACTTCAGCTCTGCATCCGGGAGGAAGAACCATGACGTGTGTTGACCGTCTTCGCCGCAATAGATGAACTCCCGAGACGGATCGCGCGGGACCGTTACCTGCATGTCAAGTGGGACGCGGTGCACCGAACGTGGCGCAACGGTGAAGGGGATGCGTTGAGATGCGAAAGGGCCGTCGTGCACGTCAAAGCTGCATAGAACAGCATATTCATCGACCTTCATCGGAGAGTCTGTATCGTTGACGGCGTACAGCGCGAGCGATTGGTCGACATCGGGTTGGATCGTCAGCAGCCGATCGGCGAAGAACCGCCGCGTCGCGTACCACAGCGGTTTCTTTCGCCCGTCGCCGTCGATGCAGCTCCAGCTCGTTGCGCCCGGCCAGCAGTCGTTCAGCTGCCAGTAGAGCGTCCCCATGCACCGCGGCTGGCGGCTGCGGAACCACTCCACACCGAGCGTCAGCGCGCGGGCCTGGTTCACCTGCAGGAGGTAGTGCAGATCATCGAAGTTCACCTTGCTGGGCAGCGTCTTCGCCGGGTGCAGGGGCTCAGCCCCGCAGTACGGGACCTTCGCCTTTGGGTCGGGTGAGTCGAGGGCGTCGAGCAGCTCCTGCGCGCCGGGCAGGTTGAAGTAGCGGATGAGGTGACGCAGGTTGCGACGGTCGCCGTCGTCGCGCACGCGGTCGCCGGACTTCTGACGTTGGCGCATCTCAATCGAGCCGAAGTCGCGCGATTCCTCCGGCACACCCGACGCGATCGACGCGTACGTCGCCGGCCCTTGGAAGCCGAACTCGGAGCAGAACCGCGGGTTGAACTTCCGGTACGACGCGTAATCGTCGTGAAACCACGGCCGCCAGACGTGCATGTTGCCGTGCGTGTCGGCGTTGGGGTGAATGCCGTTGTCCGGGTCCGGATCGCCCGACCACGGGCTCGCCGCCCAGTACGGCCGGGAGGGGTCGAGCTCCTTCACAATCCGCGGCAGCAGGTCGAGGTAATAGCCGAGGCCCCACGTGCGACCCTTGACTTCCTCGCTGTCCTTCCAGCCCCAGTCGCGGTACGCCCAGATGTTCTCGTTGCAGCCGTTCCAGATTGCCAGGCTCGGGTGAGCGGAAAGCCGCGCGACGTTGTAGCGTGCTTCGGCCTCGACCTCCGACTTGAACGGCTCCCCCTCCGGGTACATCGCGCAGGCGAAGAGGAAATCCTGCCAGACGAGCAACCCCATTTCGTCGCAAATCTCGTTAAACTCATCCGTCTCGTAGATTCCCCCGCCCCAGACACGGAGCATGTTCGCCCCGGCGTCGACAGCCTGTTGAATGCGCTGACGGACGCGCGAAGGTTCACATGCGCGATCGAGGAAGCAGTCGTCAGGAATCCAGTTGAACCCTTTGCAGAAGATCGGCTTACCGTTGACCTTCAGAACGAACTTCGCGCCGATCTCGTCGGGCGCGGTGTCGAGTTCGACAGTGCGGAGGCCGATGCGTGTTTCCCACTCACTGTGCGTGACGGCAAGGACGCCTTTGGGCGGTAGTGGAACAGTGGCATCTACTGAAACGTCATAAAGAAACGGCTCGCCATGTCCTTTAGGCCACCACAGCCGAGGGCTGTAAATGAGCATCACGAACTCAACTTGCGTCGGTGAGACCTGTCTGTGCTCCATCACTTCGCCCGCATGTTCGCCGTTTGCGGAACAGTACGCTTCGAGCTGAACGAGAGAGGGCTGCGCCCCCCGCTCAATATCAACGACGATTCGAACACGTGCTTCTGAATCGGTGCAAGAGTCGAATGCCATTCGGATAACCGCAACTCCGCGCCGCAGCTGCATTTACTATACTAGCGCGATAAGCGGCCTCCTGTCAGAATGGTGGTGGTTTAGTCACCAACCAACAGGAGGCCACGGATGGCTGTCATTTCGGCTTTGGCGCGGCTCCGCCGCGAGCC
>DASYWJ010000123.1:0-6916 GCA_035936155.1 Tepidisphaeraceae bacterium
CTGTCCTGCGTGCGGCGGATGGGCAGGCGATCCCTCGGCCTGTGGCCCAGCACCTAACCCGCCGATGCAGCGGACCGGCCGGGGCGGTATCCTCAGGCTCGTGAGCCGGCTGTGGGCCGGCCGCTGATCGGCCTCACGTTAGCACTCCTTGCGGCGATGAACGACAACGACCTGCGCCAACTCCTCTCGAAGCTGGACGGTGCCGAAGAGTCGGAGGACGCGCGGTCGGTGACGAAGCTTCTCCGCCTGGCGGTCGCCCTGAACGAGTGGGACTATCCTTGCGTGTCCCGCATCGAATGCGGTTTTCCGGTGCAGGATGCCGCCTATGTCGGGGACATCGAACTGCTGTTGTCCAACGCCCACGGCATCTGGAAGGTGACCGTCCGGCCCAGCGAAACCGGCAGTCTCGTCACATACGTCGATCCCGACGGTGCGGTAGATGGCAAGCGCGAGCAGGAACTGAAGGCGGTGTTCGAGCGCTGCGGTTACGTATACATGCCGCCTCGGCTGCTGCGCGAGGGACATCCCCGCGCCCCGTACGCTACCTGGTTCGACCGCTTTTTCGTGCACGACTACGGCTGACGGCGGAGTGCTAACCAAACGCTGCAGCGGACCGGGCGGGCATCACGGTCCTTGTCATTCGAGAACGTGCCGGCGCCCGCCCGGCCGCTGAACGTCGGTCCGTTAGGCGGCGCGGGAGCGTCGTCGACACGCGGGAATGTCATGGCCACATCATCACGCCTTGTCGGGTCCCGTGGATGATCTCGCCATCGGGCAGCGGGGTCACGCTGTCACACAGCGAGAGTGACACGGAGCCCGAATGTAAAGTCACGTGCTTCGCCGGTCGCCTCCGGTGGAACGACAAGCGAGTCGGGCCCTCGGCGCACGTGGAGATCGTATTCGACGCGTGCTACCACGCCCGGCTCGGCCCTCACGACGACAGCGAAGGTGTCGAGGTCTTGAGGTACACGGTGGACCCGCCGGCACCCGGCGGCGGCGACTATCTCGATTGGCTGGCGAGACGATGGCGTGAGGTGGGCATCTGTCCGCGATCGGGCTTCTGGGTCGCCAAACGATCCGCGTGGATGGACGTACTGCCCGACTTCTTCCGGCGCGACTTCAGACATTTCATCGTGGACGGGCGAGACGGCTACGTAGAGTTAATTGCCCGCCGTTTCGCTTGGCGCGCACGGGCCGCGGCCGAAGTGGAGCACGAATCGGACCCTACGAGGTGGCCCGTTGTAGATCAGGGCGAGGGCGCCGCCTAACCCGCCAATGCACTGGACCGCGGCCGCGGAACGTTTACCGTAGTTCAACGGCCGTCGGCGCGGCCGCGGCCAGTGAACGGCAATACGTTATCCGCCTATGGCTCATCGCCGCTCATCACGCTTATGGTGGCTCGTCTACGGCGGACTGCTCGTCAGCTATGTGATCGCTGCTTCGACGATGACCATTCTCCAAAGGCGGGGGTTGGCACCGCAATTTCGGGACGTGCAGCAGATTTGGTGGGGCTTGGCGATCCCCTTCCTTGTGGTGGCGGTTGTGCCGTGGATAGCCGCAGTAGCGACTGCTCCCATCATTGGTTGGGCCAACCGATGGCAGGATCGTCACAATCGCTCGCGGGGCGGATAACCCGCCGATGCAGCGGACCGGCCGGGGCGGTATTCTGATGTTTGTGAGCCGGCCGTGGGCCGGCCGCTGATCGGCCTTACGTTATCCAACCGAGGGGCACCGACGAAAAGGAACCGCGATGAGCAGCAAAGCCTATCTCGTGTACGTCCACGGCCAGACTGAAGGAGAATCATATTTGCTCGCTGACGCGACCCGCGAAGAGTTCATGGGCGTGCCGTGCATCAAAGGGACTTACCGTCCGAATACTTCGACCTCGCACTGGATGGCCGGACGAGTCACTTACATTCCGCTGGACAAGGTGCTGTTCGTCGCGGAGTACGAGTCGTTTGAAGCCTATCGAGACGCGCTGAAGCGGCACTACGAAGAGAGGTCAAAGTGAGCGGCCGCTCAACGGCCTCACGTGGCACTGACGCCGAATTCGCATGCCGGCCCTTTTTGAGATCAACGCCGCCGGAAAGACGCATCGCGTGATTGGATCGCGTGGGAACCATTACGTCCTTGCCCGGGGCCTGAAGCTGCTGCAGTACGTGCGCGACGAGTGGCATCGCTTCGCCACTACCACCAACATCCTCCGCCACAAGAGCCAGCTCGAGAAGGACGTGAAACAGCGCCGCCGCGCCCCCGCAAGCCCCCCGCCCCCCGCCTCCGAGCCTGGCACCCACGAGCAGGTCATCGAAGGCCCCGCCGGCAACGCCTACGACTAGAGACACCGGTTGATTGTCTGGCGGCGCCGGGGGAGTATCGGGCCACCATGACCATTCACGACGCCGCCCGCACCGGGGATATTGTTGCGCTGCGCCGCCTGCTCGATGGAGGGGCGGATCCCAACGCCGGTAAGTCGAAGCACGACAAGCCGCTGGGCATCGCCTGCGCGGCCGGGCGTTGGGAGGCAGCCGTCCTGCTGCTGGAGCACGGGGCCAAGCCCGCACCGCGCGAGGCGGTGTGGGAGACGATTCGCAAAGGCAGGGCCGACGTGGTGCGGGCCATGCTCGCGGCGGGCCTCGAGCCGCACGCCCGGGGGGGCGTCGGCGACACGCACCTGCACGACGCCGTCTTCCGCGCTGCCGAAGCCGACGACCCGAGCTGCCTCGATACCCTGCTCAACGCCGGCGCCGACGTCGCCAAGGCCGAGGCGGGGCGAGAGTCAATCGCCTGGGCCGCCGTCGCCAAGCGCAAGCCCGACCTGCTCCGCCGGCTCGTCAGCCTCGGGGCAAGCGCGAATCACCCGCTCAACGACCAGGGGAAGACGAGCCTTATGTGGCTTGCCGACGTCACCCGCGGTGATCGGCTCGACGAGGAAACTGCCGCGCTCTTCCGCCTGCTCGTTGAGCTCGGGGCGGACCTGAACCGGCGCGACGAGGACGGGCGGACGGCCCTCGACTACGCGACCAACCTCAACAACAACGCAGCAGCCGGGCTCCTGCGTGAGCTGGGCGGCGAGCCCGGCGAGCCGGAGGAGGACGACGAGGCGGCCGGCCGCGACCCGCTTGAGGACGCACCCTTCGCCCAGCGCCGCGGGACGGTGAAGGTGTGGGATTACAATGACTGGACCGCCGCCGCCGTCGATCTGGGCGACGCGCGGCCGGCGGGGGCCGAGCGGGTCGACGTCGCCGACCTGCTCGCCGGCAAGCTCGATTACCCGGCCGCCCGGTTCGTGCTGCTCGTCAAACTTGAAGGTCACCGCTGGACGCTCGCCGCGCCGAGCTGGAGCGAGGGCATCGGCGGGTACGACTTCGGCAAGTGGCTGTCGAAGCAGACGGGCCGGCCGGTCGTGCAGGTGGGCCACAACGACACCGCGTCGGCCACCTTCCTCTCGCTCCACGACGCCGCCGAGGAGAAGGTCTACTTCGAGTCGTGCGGCGAGGAGTACCACGCGGAGGACGACGAGGACATGGAGGACGTCGAGTCCCCCACGCGCTTCCGCAGCGACCGCCACCCCGTCGACTGGTGGAACGGACACGACGACGAGAACGCCGCCGTCCAGGCGCTGCTCCGCGATCTCCACGCCTACGTCCCGCTCCTCTACGCAGCCGAGGAGGGCGGCAAGCTCAAGCCACAGGCCTTCCCGGACGATACGCTAGAACCGGCGAACGTCGAGTGGGCGGCGCTGGTGCATCCGCAGGGCCGCAAAGCGACAAAGAAGGGGTCGGCCGCCGCCGCCAAGGCGCTGGAGGAGGCGATCAGACAGCTCGACCCGACAGCAGTGACGGCGGCCGTAGCGGCCGGGGCAGACCCCAACCTGCTGCCCGGCGGGCGGACGAATCCGCTGGCCTGGGCGGTCAGGCTGTCATCCATGTCGCGCGACGAAAAGCGGGAGAAAGCGATCAGTGTCATCCGCTCCCTCCTCGCCGCCGGTGCAGATCCGAACGGCAACGCCGCGGGATCGCCGCTGATGGCGGCTGCCGACGGGTCGAGCTTCACACCGACCGGGCCGATCGAGGTCGCACGTCTGCTGCTCGACGCCGGCGCCGACGTAAACCACCTCGCCCCGCATCCGCTGTACAAGCGGCCGAGCACCGCCTTGCACGTCGCGGCCTTCGGCGACAACACGGCGATGCTCCGCTTCCTGTTGGGGCGGGGTGCCGACCCGACCGTCGCCGACGGTCAGGGTCAGACGCCAAGGCAGGCGCTTCAGGCTACTGTCGTCAACGCGCGGGAGTCGGGCATGCTCGACGACGAGGATCTCGACCAGATGGTGCAGGGCCAGGCCGAAGCCGTGCGGTTGCTCGAGGAGGCCGAGCGAGGCGCGCCGCCGGGCGACTGGCGGCCTGCGGCCGAGGCGGCGGAAGCGAAAAGCGCCGCGCTTCGTTCGCAACTTGCCGCCGCATTTGACGGGCTCAAGCGGGCGTTCACCGCCGAGGCGGTCGAGGCCATTGACACGACGGTGAAGTTGGAGCCCGCCGCGCGGGCCCGTTGGGCCGACGACGCGGCGCGGGATGCGCTGGCCGGGCCGTTGCGGGCGGCCGGGTTCAAGACGCGCGTCGGCGTGTTCCGGCTCTCGATGGCGGCCGGGGAGGTGCTGGTGCTGGCTTTGCTCGACCGCCGGCGGAACGCCTACGCGGCCGTCTACGAGCACGCGGGTCGACACTGGGCCGACCTCGTCCGCTGGCACGGCGACGGGTCGATGCTGACGGTCACGAACGCGCCGACGATTCCCGCAGCCGAGGCCGACCTGTCGGCGTTCCGCAAGGTCCGGCTCAAGAGCGCCGACGCGGCTGCCCTAGTCGCCGCCTTCGACGCCGAGGCACCCCCGGCGGAGGTGGCGAAGCTCACGCCCCACGCGTTTGCCGCCCGGTTCGAGACCGCCTACGCCGAGGAGACGGCGGCGCGGCGGGCCGATGCCTAAGCCACCTTACCGAATTCTGTAGCGCGTTCGCCGTTTGCTGACAACGGTGATGCATTAGTCGATTGGTCTTGGAACGAAAGGAGTCGTCATGTGCTCCCCCCGTCATTTTTGCGGGGAGGTTGAACGGCAAGGAGTGCCAGCAAGTTCACCGACGCCGTCCGTCAGGGCAAAGCGTTGCAGTTGCCCGCCGCTGTCAGATGATCCTCATGTCGCGGCAGGGGCTTTGGCCCAGCGAGATCGCCAAGCTCTGCTCGGCCTGTTGCTCGGGCGTCCGCAAGATCATCACCTGTTTGACCGCGGCGGCTTCGCGGCACTCCAGGACAAGGCGTACGACTTTGGAGTCTGTGGTCCACTTGCATGGGTGGTAGTGTGGCGGGACTGAGTGCCGCATAACCCGCCCGATGCAGCGGACCGGCGGGAGCGGTATCATGTAGTTCGCGGGCCGATGTCCGCCAGCCGCTGATCGGCCTTACGTTATCCACCGCATGACGCGTTAACTCATCACAACGGCTCTTGCAGTTTTGAGCGTCTCGTGCGCTGGACCGCGCGGCGATACGGCAAGCACGGCTGCGACCCAACCGGCGGCAACGCAACCTGCTGTCACGGCTGAGCCTTCCGAACGCGACTGGATCGGCGTCTACGCATCCACGAGCGAGATCGGCGGCTTTGCTGGAACGGTGCTCGTCCTCGATAAGGAAGCTGGGGGACGAGATCGGCTATCGGCTGCGTTCGTACAGTGACGTCTCGTCCGCAGATGACATCAAGCAAGATGAGCGGCGAGGCAGTTGCTTGATCGAAGGCCGAGTCGTGTATCTACCCGAAGCATACGGGTACATGCACGACGGTAAGCCGCTGCTTCTCGCGTCAATCACCCGGCATACGCTGATCGAAGTCAACGGGCGCAAAGTGCTGATGCGTGACGACGCCCTGCGGGCGTTTCGCGAACACAACAAGCTCTACGACTACGGCATCCTGGTGAAGGTGAAGGACGAGGCAGGCATCATGCTTGATCTGCGCAAGGTGGAACATCCATCGATCAAGGTCCTGTATGCCGATCCCGCCAAGCCGTGGAATGATCCGTTCGTCCACGGCGCGAACAGCCGCTAGGCGGCGGTGGATAACCCGACGTTGCACTGGACTGCGGCCGCGGAGCGTTTACTGTGATTCGAGTGGTCGTCGGCGCGGCCGCGGCCAGTGAACGGCCTCACGTTATGCGGTAGACATATGGCTGAAGCCGTGCCAATGACCTTCCAGCTGCCCGCACAGACCTCCCCCCAGTTCTTCCTGGAGGTGGCCTCACCGCTTCTCGACGCTGACCTGCATCCTAAACGATCGGCGAAGTTCGTCGTGCATGACTTGGACGCTCAGCACTTGGGCGACAATTTCTTCGCGTCGTTCCAGTTCGCGTCCATCCGACGCTACGTCTCGTCGCAACAGGCGTTGAAGGAGGCGTTCGAGAACGCCTTGCGCGAACTTGAACCAGACGAACCTGGACTCGTCAGCGACATGTGGAAGCGCGTCAGCGTGCGGGAGGTGCTGGTGGGGAAATTGAAGGTGCCGACCGCGCGTGAATTGGCCGTGATGCGGGAGGAGTTCTACCCGGGCGAGACGCTGGAGCAGGTGGCGGCGCGGTACGCGACGCCGAGCACCGAATCGGAGTTCGAGGTCGACCTCCAAGTCGAGTGGGATGACGAGCATGTGCGGCTGGCGCATTTTCGCGACGGCGCGCTGATTAGTTTTACTGTGGTTTAGCGGTCAGCGGTGGTCCGGCCGCCGCATAACCCGCCAATGCACAGGATTGCGCGCGAAGCACCGCGAAAACATACTTAAGTCGCGCGCCCGGCGCGCCTTGCGTCAGAACAGTCCATGCAACTTGGGTGCGCGAGGCTTGCAGTATGTAAAACCGCGCCACGGCGCGCGTTACAAGCAGAGTTGCAA
>DASYWJ010000124.1:0-3583 GCA_035936155.1 Tepidisphaeraceae bacterium
GTCATCTCGTATGCCGCAACCCGCGTCCTCATCGACACCACCCCCGAGCTGCGCCTGCAGTGCGTGGCGAATGGCGTCGACCGCATTGACGCTCTCGTCTATACACACGCACACGCCGACCACATCATGGGCCTTGACGACGTCCGCCGGTTCAATGCCATCCAGCGCGCTCCGCTGGACGTATGGGCGGACGCGCAGACGATGCGGATTCTGGCCCGTTGCTTTGGCTACGCATTCATCGCGCCGTCGCCGGAGACGACCCTCTTCCGGCCGCACCTCGTCCACCGCGATATTGCTGGGCCGTTCGAGATCAACGGTGTCACATGGACGCCTATCCCGCTGTTCCACGGCGACATGCCGGTTCTGGGCTTCCGGGTTGGTAAGATCGCCTATTGCACGGACGTCAGCCGCATTCCCGACCAGTCGTTCGCGCTGCTCCAGGGGCTGGACGTGCTCGTGCTGGATGCCCTTCAGTGGAAGAAGCACGCCACGCACTTCTCCGTTGAGGAAGCAATCGAGATTTCAAAGCGGATCGGCGCAAAGCAGACGCTGTTCACGCATATCGCCCATGCCCTGGCTCACGAGGAAACCAACAAGCTGCTCCCGCCGAACATGCGGCTGGCGCATGACGGCGAGCGAGTCACGGCGCGCAGCTGAGCCATCGGACGGCTTTGGGAGCTTGTGCGGCATATCCACCCGATAGGACTGACACATGCGCAATCGAATCGACCCTCACAATGAGCGCGACGACTTCCGGCCGCCCAAACCCAGCCGGTTGTGGGCGGCTGCGCTGTGGCCGGTGCACCAGTGGGTCATGCGGCGGATGCATGAGATCGTGGACGTGACGGTGACGGGGATGGATCGCCTCGCGGCTATCGACCCGAATGACGGCATCCTCATCTGCCCAAACCACAGCTACACCGGCGACGGCAGCGTCATGGCGGAGGTGGGGCGGCGCGCGTCGCGGCCGTTTTACTTCATGGCGGCCCGGCACACGTTTGCCGGGCATGGGGGGGTGGACGGGTTTCTCCTCCAGCGGCTCGGCGGGTTCAGCGTCGACCGCGAAGGCTGCGACCGCGCCGCCATGTGCCAGGCGAACGACCTGCTTACCACTGGCAAGGCGCTGGTCATCTTTCCCGAGGGCGAAATTTATCACACCAACGAGCGGCTCACGCCGCTGCGCGAGGGCGTCGGGTTCATCGCCCTCACGGCGCAGCGCGAGCTGGATAAGCGGGGAGCGCAAGACACAGCCAGCCGGCGCGTCTGGATCGTCCCCGCGTTCATTCGCTACCAGTTCTGCGGCGATGTCACGCCCGCGCTCGACGCGGCGCTGGCGGAGATGGAGCGGCGGCTGCTGCTCAAGCCTAAGCCATCGATGCCGCTGCACGAGCGCATCGTCCGCTACGGGGAGATGGCGCTGACGATCAAGGAAAAAGAGAAGCTCGGCCGCTCGTTTGACGACGAGGGCCAGACGCTGCCGGGCCGGATCGCGCGGCTGGCCAATGGCATTCTCGAAAGGCTGGAGGTCGCGCATTTCGGCAAGCCGCGCAGCGAAGAAACGGTGCCCCTGCGCGTCAAGCAGCTCCGCCGGCATCTGCTCGGCGAAATCTGCGAGACCGGCACAACACCCGAGAAGGTGGCCGAGGCGCATGACGCGCTGGACGACGTGCACACCGTCGTGCAGCTGTACAGCTATCCGGGCGACTACATCACGTCGAAGCCGTCCGTCGAGCGAATGGCCGAGACCATCGAGAAATTCGAGGAGGACGTGTACGACGATTACGCCAAGCCTAAAGGTAAGCGACGCGCGACGGTCACGCTGGGCGAGCCCATTGACGTAAAGGCCTTCACCGCCGCCGGCGCCAAAGCCCGCGCGGCAGCCGGGGAGCTCACCGCGCGCCTGGAATCCGCAATGACCGCCCTGATGCAGCCGCGGCTCTGAAGCTGAAAGCGCGGAGAGCCCGGAATTCGCTTCTGGTAAAGCTTCCGAAGCTGGAAGATGGGGCCGTGGAGGGAGCAGCCTTTATGGCACATCCTCAAGCAGATGACGCCCGTCGTTCACGGCTTGACGCCGCGCTGGCGACGGCGCGCGAGACGCGCGCCATCGAAATTGGGCGTGGCGTGCTGGGGCGCGTGGCGGACGTATTTCGAGCGCAGTTCGGCGATCGCGAGCCGGCCATCGTCTCCGATGCGGCGACCTTTAACGCCGCGGGGCGCACCGTGCAGGATGTGCTTCGCGCGGCGGGTATGACAGCGCAGCCACCCTTCGTTTTCACCGATTCGGACCTGTACGCGCAGTACGATTTCATAAACGACCTCGACGCGTGGCTGAAGGGACATGAGGCGGTGCCGATCGCGGTGGGGTCGGGGACAATTAATGACCTCGTGAAGCTCGCGGCGCATCATGCAGGCCGGCCGTACCTGGCCGTGGCGACGGCGGCGTCGATGGACGGGTATACGGCGTTTGGCGCGTCGATTACGAAGGACGGGGTGAAGCAGACGTTCGACTGTCCCGGGCCCGTCGCCGTCGTCGCCGACCTGGACGTGATCGCCGCCGCCCCGCCGGAGCTGAACGCCTCGGGCTACGCGGACCTCCTCGCAAAAAACACCGCCGGCGCCGACTGGATAGTTGCCGATTCGCTCGGCGTCGAGCCAATCGACCCGACGGCGTGGGAGCTCGTGCAGGGGCGTCTGAAGGAAATTGTCGCCGATCCCAACGGCGTGCGCAACGGCGATCTCACCGCGGTCGGTGAGCTGGTCGAGGGGCTCATGCTCAGCGGGCTGGCGATGCAGCGGACGAAGTCCTCACGCTGTGCGTCGGGGGCGGAGCACCAGTTCAGTCACCTGTGGGACATGCAGCGATTTGGCCACCCGCCCAATACGCCGTCGCACGGATTTCAGGTCGGCATCGGCCTGCTCGCGGTGGCGCGGCTGTACGAGCAGTTATTCGACATTTCCGTGGAGCACATCGACGTCGAGGCGCTGGCGAGTCAATGGCCGGATGAGCCGATCATCGTGCAGCAGGTGCTGGCGGTGTTCGACTCGCCCCGGCTGGCGCGGCTCGCGGCAAAGGAGACGACCGCGAAGAAGCCGCCGTGGAGCTCGCGCCGTCACCACCTCACGCGCATCAAGGACACGTGGCCGAAGCTGAAGAAGCGCCTGGCGGAGCACCTGATTCCGTCGGCGGAAATCGCGCAGATGCTTCAGGAGGCGGGCGCACCGACCGAGAGCCGTCAAATCGGAATCACCCCCGCCCGACTCGCCGCCAGCTACCGACAGGCCTACCACATCCGCCGGCGGTACACCGTGCTGGACCTCGCCGAGCGCGCCGGCGTCCTTGATGCGTGCGTGGAGCGGATGTCGGAGTAATGAACCGCTTTGTCACCCTTCTATGAAGGTCCGCACCTTGGGCAAGTCGTAGGAAAGTGCGTGTTTCCCCAGTCTTCAGCCGAGTGTTCGCGATTGCCCGCGAAAGCCCATCGTCGCTGCTTCTGAGACCACGGCGGCTGCCCTGCCTGGGGTCGGGCATCGAGCCCGCGCAACGAAAGCAAGACGGCGGCCGAAGTTCTTGAGAACTTCGGCC
>DASYWJ010000125.1:0-4758 GCA_035936155.1 Tepidisphaeraceae bacterium
CCGGCGACTCGGCCTACAGCAACATTGCTTCGACCAAAACGTCGGCCGCGGGGCCGACTCGCATTCAATCCGACTCGTCCACTCTTTTCTCAACAACGAAGATAGGGACAGCGACTGATCTCGAGGACGATCTGGCCGCGACGGCTGGCGTCGAACGGGCTGTAGCAGCGGAATGATAGTTGCCCACCGCAGCATCTGATGGTCCCACTGTTGCCGGCGGCCAACGCGAGGGGACCGACAGCCCGAATAGGGCCGGCCGGCGGCGGATCGCTCCTCTGCTCGACCCGGCCGGGGCCCGTACTCGGGCGGCGGTGGAGGGAGACCCGCAGCGGGATTCGTTCGGACCGATCCTATGGGCCGGTGCCGCGGACGCAGCCGGGGGCGACTCGTACCAGATGCACTTTCCCTCCCGCTCGCTAAGGATGCCTTCATTTTCAGGATGGACAGGTGATGGCCGTCGTCGTCTGCGAATATCCGATGTGCCGGCGGCACAGCGTCGAGCAGATCCCAAGTATACGCCGGCCGGGGCGGGTGAAAGTGCGATCATTGCCGTACGACTACTCGGCAATTTTTTCTGTTCACGCTGCGCGGCACGCGTGTCAGGATTCCGAGCATGCGACGGGTTTCCATAATTGTGCTTGTCTTCATGTTGGGCGCCGGTTGTGCAGCGCTTGCGCCGTCCGAGGGCGGCGGCCAGACGGCGGCAGAGCGGCCGAGGCGGATGAAGGCGGCGGACATTGCGCTGCCGCAGGGATACCGTATCGAGGTCGTCGCAACCCGCTTAAACATGCCCAGCGGCATCACGTTCGACGATCAAAATCGACCGGTGATCGTGGAGGCGGGCTACTCCTACGGCGAACTGTTCGCCACGCCGCGCCTCGTCCGCGTCGATTCGGACGGACGGACGGCAGTCATCGCCCGCGGCGATCAAAAGTTCGCACCGT
The DNA here is from genome assembly GCA_035936155.1 of Tepidisphaeraceae bacterium. Lineage (GTDB taxonomy): Bacteria > Planctomycetota > Phycisphaerae > Tepidisphaerales > Tepidisphaeraceae > DASYWJ01. The sequence continues at coordinate 945 of DASYWJ010000125.1, forward strand.
GGACCGGCGTGCAATATCATGACGGTGCGTTTTATGTTGCCGAGGGCGGACAGCTCGGTGGGGGACGTATCTCCCGCATCGACGCCGACGGCAACATCACGCCGCTCATCCAGGACCTGCCCTCACGCGGCGACCACCACACCAATGGGCCGGCGCTTGGGTCGGACGGGAGCGTCTATTTCGGCATCGGCGTCGCCACCAACAGCGGCGTGGTTGGGACCGACAACTATACGTTCGGCTGGCTCAAGCGCTTTCCTGACTTCCACGATGTGCCCGCCCGGGACATCCGCCTCACCGGCCAGAACTTCACCACTGAAAACCCGCTCACGCCCGACAAGTCTGACGACGCGATCACTGGCGCGTATGTCCCGTTCGGCACCGCGACCGAGTCCGGGCAAGTCATCAAAGGTGCGCTGCCGTGCACTGGTGCGATCATGCGCCTAGCGCCCAACGGCGGAGATCTTCAACTGGTGGCTTGGGGTCTGCGCAATCCCTTTGGGCTGTGCTTTGCGCCGGATGGGCGGCTGCTCGTGACGGAGAACCAATACGATGTTCGCGGCAGCCGTCCAGTATGGGGCAGCGGCGACTTGCTCTGGGTGATCGACCCGCGTCAGCCGCCGATCTGGTACGGGTGGCCCGATTACCACGGCGGCCATCCCCTCACCTGGGACGACCACTACCAGCCCCCTGGGAAGAGCGCGCCTAAGTTTCTTCTCGCCGAGCACCCCAACGAGCCGCCCAAGCCGCGCGCCCGTCTGGGCGTGCACAGTTCGGCGTGCGGCCTGGACGTCTCTCGCTCCGACTCCTTCGGGCACAGAGGCGAAGCGTTCATCGCCCTCTTCGGCGACATGGCGCCGAGCGTGGGGAAGGTGTTGGAGCCGGTCGGCTATCAGGTCGCCCGCGTCAACCTCGCCACCGGTGTCATCGAACCGTTTGCCGTCAATCGCGGCAAGGAAAATGGCCCGGCATCGAAGCTAAAAAGCGGGGGGCTGGAGCGCCCGATCGCCTGCCGGTTCGATCCTGCGGGCGATGCGCTGTACGTGGTCGACTTCGGGATCATGACCATGGGAAAGGCCGGTCCTGAGCCGCGGCCAAATACGGGGGTGCTGTGGCGGATCGTGCGGGCGAAGGAGGCGCGGCAATGATGCGATTACCATTCGGCCGCCTCGCCCTGTCCGCAGCGGTGATCGCGGCTATTTCGCTGACGCATCTGCTTGCGACCGGGTGCGGCTCTGCTCGACGGGCCGAGCCGCGCGTGGGACCGATCCATCTCACCGAGGCACAGCAGTTGGGCCAGCAGGTTTTTTCCCAACACTGCTACCAATGCCATCCGAATGGTGCCGCCGGCGTAGGTCCCGCCATCAATGATAAGCCGCTGCCCCAGGCGCTTATTCGAGCCCAGGTCCGCGCCGGGCTGGGCGCCATGCCTGGATTCGACGAGCAGCACATTTCCGATGAGGAGCTGAAGGCGGTGTCTGAGTACCTCTCCGCCCTCCGAAAGGCGGGATGATGTGGAGCTGGCATCGCGGGAGTAGCAGAAGGGCGCCGAAGGAGCCGCGCTGTCGGCTGTTCTCGCCCTGGGGCTCCATCACGGCGCGGAGCGCGTCGATGCCCGGCCCTTTTCCTGCGCGTCCAGCGCGCCACCGGCGCCCGCCGCGCGCTGGCCGTACGCTTCCCTGACCTGTCCAGATTCCGAGCGGAAGGGACTTGATGTGTCGGCGCAAACGAGCGTTCCCCGTGGAATTAGCGCAAGCCGCACAGTTGGCCAAGCTCGGGTTATCTACGAGAACGACCACAACGGCTGGGCCTTCCGCTAAGAGCGACGCGTTCGGGTCATCGGCTTGGGATTGAACGTCCCGCCGCACAAGCGCTGGCCGGTGCTCGTCCTGCCCGTCCCGGGCGCGCCAAACCCGCCGCCCGATGGGCGACGCAACGCCCCACATGGTCGCCACCCAAGCCTCACCAACCCGGCACTCAAAGCACGGTGTGTCGGGGCTGGTTTACCTCCCAAACGAAGCCCGTCGCTGCCGCGCCGCATAGGAACAGATAGAACATCGCCTTGGCCAGGCCCTTTCGCCGGCTGGTCAGGATGAATAATCCCAGCACGCCGGAGACGGCTGCGGCCAGCAACAAGACCCAGAACAACCCTAGGATCATCGCCGGCCCACGCTGACGGCATCACCCCACCCGGCTTCGAGCGTAGGTGGCCCACTCGCTGTGCCCGTCGTGCCGGAGGTACCGCTGCCAGTGTGGTGTGGCCTCCCAGTTGCGCCCCAACTCGTCCAGCGTGTCGGCAAGGTTGTAATGGGCCCGGGTGTCGCCGGGGTTCACCCGGAGTGCCTGGCGGAATGCATTACAGGCGCCGCCGCGGTCGCCGGTGTCGGAGAGCAGCGCCCCCAGGTTGTTCCATGCATCGCCGTAGTCGGGGTTGATCTCAACCGCCTCGCGGTACCGTTCGATCGCCGCTGCCGCGTCCCCGACCTGCGCCAGCACGAAGGCCAGCGCGAAGCAGATCTCCGCGTCGGGCCCACCCTGTTGCAGCGCACGGCGGTACGCTTCGGCGGCGCCGGCCACATCATCCTCGGCCTCGAGTGTGGCGCCGCGGTCGAACCATTCCGACGCCGACCGCTCTTCCGCATCGTGCAGCTTCACGGGTTCCACCGGCTCATCCTCGTCGAACGTGATCTGAAGCTGCCCATCCGCCTCCGCCAGTTCCGCATCGTCTGTCCGCACCATCACCCGCCCGTCCTGAGCGACGAGGCTTGGAAGCGGCAGCCCGTCGGCAACGCGAGCACGCAGCGTCGCCAGCACCTGCTTCAAGCGTGCCGGCTTCAGGCCCGAGCGGACGAGATCGCACAGGCTGCGCGCGGCGGAGAGCTGGGCGAAGTCATAATACTCCACGCCGTAGCGGATCAGTGTCGGCTCGATCAGTCCCGATGTCCGCCACGCCCGCACCCGCTGTGGGGAAACGTGCAGGAGTCCGGCGACGGCGTCGGTGGTGAACAGGCCGGCGCAGAGGTCGTCGTTCGTGCTAGCCCGTGGCTGGGTATATGATTTGGTTGACATTGCGCGTCCGCTCCTTGCACGCGCCGATGAGTCTACGGCAGTGGCCGCGGCGTCCACCGTGGCGAGACCACTTTTGCACAGGTTGTGCACCGGCTCAAGAGGTTTTCCGCTTCCGCCCCTTCGCCGCAGCCGCGGCCGGGCTCGGTGCGACCAGCTTCGGCGGCTTGGGCTTCTTCGATGCCGCCGCCAGGCTCTTCTCCAGCGCTTCCATGAGATTGATCACCCGCGGCGCCTGCTCGATCTCGGCCACCGCCGCGATCTCTCTGCCTTCGATCTTCGCCTCCACCAGCGTCCGCAGGTTGTCCTGATAGGTGTCGCGGTAGCTGGCGTAGTCGAACTCCTTGTCACTGACGCTCATCGCGTCGATCAGCGTACGCGCCAGCTTCATCTCATTCGCCGGCAACTCCACGTCGGCCACGTCCCGCTCGAACTCCTGGTGCGGCTTCATCTCCTGCTCGTAGTTCAGCAGCGACATGACCAGGACCTTCTCCACGGGTCGGACGAGCACGAGCTGGTCGTGGCCGGAGAAGAAGACGGTGGCGAAGCCATAGCGTTTGCTCTCGCGCATGGCCCGGGCGAGCAGGTTGTATGGCCGCTGGCCCACCATGCCGTCGGGGAGCAGGTAGTAGTTCGAGCCGGAGAAGTACCGGGGGTCGATCGTGTCGCAGCCGACAAAGTGCTCGATGCTGATCGCCTTCTCCCCCGGCGTCTTGAGCTTCTCGATCTCGGCCGGGTCGATGATGGCGTA
>DASYWJ010000126.1:0-43547 GCA_035936155.1 Tepidisphaeraceae bacterium
GTGCGAGACGGCGAGCAAGCTCGCCGTCTACACGAAAGCGCGCCTTGCCTCACGCTCCCTCCGCCTCCCCCGCCGACTTAAAGATGCATTCCATGATCGCGTAGGGGGTGAGCTGCATCCCGAGCTTCCCGTACGTCGCCCGGGCCGATGCGTTTTGGGTCTCCACGTACAGCCGGATTCCCGCGGCGCGCCTGTCGCGGGCGAGATGCTCGACGTGGCGATATAGTGAACTGAACACGCCGCGGCCGCGGTGGCCGGGGTGGACGTAGACCGACTCGATCCACCTGATGTCGCCGTCGCGCCAGTCGCTCCACTCGTGCGTGATCATCAACTGCCCCACGACATCACCATCCACCACGGCGACGTAGTAGGTCGCCTTCGTCTCGTCGGCCAGCGCGGCGCGCACGCCACTGGCGAGGACGGCGCGGTCCAGTGTCAGGTTCTCCGTCTCCAGCGCCATTGCGGCATTGAACGCAACGAGTGTGTCAGCATCGGATGCGCGGGCGGTGCGGATGGTGATCGGCAAGACTGGCATGCCCGGGCCGTTCCTCCGCTTGCGCATCAGTTCCCGTCCGGCGCATCAGTGTCGAAGAATGTCGGCCCATCTCCGTGCACGTCCTTCGGCGGCCGCCACTTGCGGCCCAGGTGATTCGCCGCCTGCTCCGTTGCGCGGCGGCCTTGGCGCGTGCGCGTCAGCATGGCCGGCTTCATCTGGAGCAGGTATGGCTCGACGACGTCCTCGAGCGTGTCGCGCTCCTCACCCATCGTGGCGGCGATCGCGTCGATGCCGACCGGGCCGCCGTCGTACACGTCGATGATCGTCGACAGAAATGCGCGGTCCTGCGCGTCGAGCCCCAGCGCGTCAATCGCCTCGAGCTTGAGCGCATCGCGGGTGACGGCGAGCGTGAGCTTGCCCTTGGCCTCGACGGCGGCGTAATCGCGCACGCGCCGCAGCAGCCGATTGGCAATGCGCGGGGTCCCGCGGCTGCGCCGGGACAGCTCCGCCAGCGCTGCGTCCTCGTGCTCCAGCTTCAGCAGCTTCGCGTTCTGCCGCAGGATCTCGTGCAGCGCCTCGGGGGAGTAAAACTCGATGTGCTCGACGATCCCGAACCGGCTGCGCATCGGTCCGGTCAGGAGCCCGATCCGCGTGGTGGCGCCGATCAGCGTAAAGCGATTGATCGGCAGGGTGATCGTTCGCGCATGCATGCCCGCATCGGTGGTGAGGTCAATCTTGTAGTCCTCCATCGCCGAGTAAAGGCATTCCTCGACGACGGCGGGCAGTCGATGAATCTCGTCGATAAAGAGCACGTCGCCCGGATCCAGGCGCGTGAGGATGCCGCTGAGGTCCGCGCCCTTCGTCAGCGCCGGCCCCGCGACAACCTGCACTTTGGCCCCCACCTCGTTGGCAATCACGTGCGCCAGCGTCGTCTTGCCGAGTCCCGGCGGGCCGTGCAGCAGGATGTGCTCGACCGGCTCATTGCGCCCCTTGGCGGCTTTCACCGCGATGCTCAGCTTGTGCAGCAGCGCCGGCTGGCCGATGTACTGCGCGAAGCGCTCGGGGCGAAGCGCGTAGTTCACTGGCGCTTCCTCTTCGCCTTGTGCTTCTCCCGAGATGATTCGTTCACGCGCCATGGTTCAGCATCAGCCTCGCGAAGTGTAAAGCCGCAACATCTCCGGCAGAAGCTGCTCGGCGGCCTGCATGGCGGGGTTGGCCGACTTCACGCGCTGCAGCAACCGCTCGGCATCGGCGCGCCGAAGCCCCATCTGCGGGCCTGTCGCCAAGGCGATGGCGGCTTCCTCTTCCGGCGACCAGCGCTGGCGCAGCGGCGCGACGGTGATGTCGCCGTAGCCGGTCGCGAAATCGGTCACCTTTCCCGACAGCTCCGCCACGATCAGCTCGGCCGTGCGCCTGCCGATTCCGTCGAGGCCGACGAGAAAGCGCGCATCGCGCGACTCGATCGCCTTGGCAATCTCCCCCACCGGAACGGTCAGCGCCCGCAGCGCCGTCTTCACGCCAATCCCTTTAACGGTCGTGAAGCGCTCGAAGAACCGCTTGTCGGACGCGCGCATGAAACCAATGAGCCGCGGTTCAAGATTGCCCCGATTGGGGTCGCCTTCGAGGTAGAGAATGGTGTGCAGCGTCAGCGTCTCGCCCACGCTGGCCAGCAGCGCCGCGCCGTCGGCGGCGGGAACAAGCAATTCGTAAAGAATCGGGCCCACCTGGAGGTGGACCCGCTCCTCCTGGACTTCTCGAAGCTCCCCGGTGAGTGAAGCGATCATCGGTTCGGACAATGTTAGGAAAACGCCCGCCGTTTTTCCAGCGCACGGGTTGAGCGCGCGCCCGAGCTCTGCCGGCCACAGCACAGCGCGACCGCCAACGCGTCGGCGACGTCTGCCGGTTCCGGAGGCTGATTGAGATGGAACACCGACTGGATCGCCCGCTGCATCTGCCCCTTGGCGGCGTGGCCGTGACCGGTGAGCGATTGCTTGATCCGGTTCGCCGCGAATTGCTCCACGCACAACCCGCGCCGCCGCGCCACGAGCAGGATCACGCCTCGCGCGTGGCCCATGAGAATCGCCGTGCGCGGGTGGGCGTAGTTCGAGTAAAGCTGCTCGACGGCACAGGTGTCGGGCTCGTGCTCGGTGATGATCGCGTCGAGCTCCGTCTCCAGTTCCACGAGCCGTTCGGGCAAAGGGGCCGTAGTGTTCAAACGAATGACGCCGGCGTCGACCAGGCGAGGGCGCGTCACGTGGTAGTCGAGCACCCCGTAACCGGTGAGACGGAGGCCGGGATCGATGCCGAGAATACGCACGGGGAAGGCTCCAAACGGCAAATTTCAAATTCCAAACAAAGGCAAGACGAGTAAACAAAAAGGGGAAACAAAATTCATTCGGAGTTGCGGATCATCGTGCTCAAGATGTTGCGCAGTTCGACTGCTTCTGTAATCAGCGCTTGCCGTTCCGCCTCGGCGAATCGCGTGGCTCCAGCAGACGCAGGAAGAAGCGAGACTCCTTCGCTTCCTTGCGGCTGATGCGCAAGCGGAAGCGGCTGTCTTTCTTGCTCAGCCCTTCGTTCGCCTCGATGTAATTGGCGCCAATGGATCCAGAGCAGCGAAGCAGTTGCCGCCCGTCGATCACATTGTCATCGCTGCGCGGCACCCGCTTCAAGAACGCCCGCACGCGCTTCGCGAACGTTCGCTTTTCAAAATCATCGGGTTTCCCATTTCCCTCTTTTGCCATCTTTCCCTTTGCTTGCTGTTTGGAATTTGCCGTTTGAAGCTTTCTTTAGCTCTTCCTCCACACCGTTCCATCCGCCCGATCCTCCAGCGTCACCCCCAGCTGCGCTAACCCGTCCCGCACGCCGTCGGCGATTGCGAAATTCTTGCTCGCCCGGGCGTCGGCGCGGAGCTTGATCAGCAGGGCCATCAACCCATCCACGAGCCCCTTGTCCGGGCCCTGGTCCTTGCCCAACGCGCCGCGGAACAGCCCCAGGACCAGCCCCAGTTTGCGCAGGCTCTGGGCGGCGGCGGTGACGGCCTGCATCAGGTCGGGCTGCTTGTTCACCTCGATGTTGTGCCGCTCGATGAACGCGTTTGTCTCCCCCGCCATCTCGTGAAGCACCCCGATGGCGCCGGCGGTGTTGAAGTCGTCATCCATCATCTCCAGAAACTTCATCTTGAAGCCCAGGATGGCGCGGGCGAAATGTCCGTTCTCGCTTTCGAGCAACGCCCCGGCGGCGCGGTCCATGTCCGGAGTGTCGTCGCCGAGCGGCGCTCCATTCAGCCGCTCAATCCGCTCGATGAGGCGGTGAAACACGCTCAACCCCTTCTTCGCCGCGACCATCACCTCCTCAGTGAACTCGATGGGCCGGCGGTAATGCGTGCTGAGCAGCATGTAGCGCAGCAGCTCCGCGCCGTGCTTCTCCAGCAGCGCCCGGGCGTCCACGGCGGCGCCTTCCTGGCGGCCCGCGGTGATCTCGCTGCCGGCGATCTTGTCCACCTTCAGTTCCCCGCCCGCCGCCTTGGTCTTCATGCGCGTCAGCCCGTTGTGCATCCAGAACCGCGCGAACGATTGGCCGGTCGCGCTCTCCGACTGCGCCAGCTCGTTCTCGTGATGCGGGAACATCAGGTCCATCCCCCCACCGTGCATGTCGAACGTCGGGCCGAGATATTTCATGCTCATGGCCGAGCACTCGATGTGCCAGCCGGGCCGGCCCTTGCCCCAGGGAGCATCCCACGCCGGCTCCCCAGGCTTGACGGCCTTCCACAGCGCGAAGTCGGCGGGATTTTTCTTCCCCGCGCCTTCAATGGCGCGCGTACCCGCCTCCTGCTCCTCGACCCTGCGATTCGATAGCTTGCCGTAGTCCGGGTCACTCGTGACATCGAAATAGACGCTGCCCTCGGCGGCGTAGGCGTGCCCGTTCTCGATCAGCCGCTCAATCAGCTCGATGATGTCGGGGATGTGCTCCGACGCCTTGGGGAACTTGTCGATCGTGTCGACACCGAACCCCGCCAGCGCCTCCAGGTATTCCTTCGTGTATTGCTCCGCGACGGCCTGCACCGTGGTGTTGGCTGCATTCGCGCGGTCGATGATCTTGTCATCCACGTCTGTGATGTTGACGACGAGCGTCACCTCGAATCCCTTGAAGGTGAGGTAGCGCTTGATCGCGTCGAAGATGACGGGGCCGACCATATGGCCGATGTGCGGGGACTTGTAGACGGTGACGCCGCAGAGATAGATGCCGACCTTTCCAGGGCGGACCGGCTCGAAGAGGTCCTTCTGCTTGGTCAGCGTGTTGTAAACGCGAAGACTCATGGGATTGTCCGGACGTGAAGACGCGAAACGTGACGCTTAGCTATCGTTTTTACGGTTCCACCGCGTTCTTCGCCAGCAGCACGAGCGCGTGGGCGGCGATGGCCTCGCCACGGCCGATGGCGTCAACCCCCTCGTTCGTCCCGGCCTTGATGTTCACGGACGTGCCGAAGATGCGCCCGAGGTTGTCGGCGATCTGCGCCTTGAAGGGCTTGAGCCGGGGGCGCTCGACGAGGATGGTCACGTCGAGGTTGGCCACGTGATAGCCCGCAGCGTCCAGATCGCCCTTGACCTTCTCAAGAAACATCGTGCTCTTGGCGCCTCGGTAGGCGGGGTTGGAGTCGGGGAAATGATCGCCAATGTCGCCGGCGCCCAACGCCCCGCAGAGGGCGTCGACGATCGCGTGGATCACCACATCGCCGTCGCTGTGGGCAATGGGGGAGATTTCCGTCGAGACGACGACCCCGCCAAGAACGAGCTGCCCGCCCGGTTGCAACCGGTGAAGATCATAGCCGTGGCCGATGCGGAAACTCATGGGAACACCAAGAGATTAGATCCACCAAGACACGAAGAGCACCAAGCGGTTCCTGCCGGCTAAAGCGCGACGCGCTGGATCCCGTCTTTGATCAGTTTCTTATTGAAGTTGGCGAGTCGCAACCCGATCCAACTCAGCCGGTATCGGAACGATAGGGACCGCTTGGTGCTCTTCGTGTCTTGGTGGTTCCATCTTCTCCCTAATTGAGATCATATTCCTTGATCTTCCGATAAAGCGTCCGCTCGCCGATGCCCAGGATTTTGGCGGCCTGTTCACGGTTGCCGTTGACCATCTTCAGTGTGTTGCGGATCAGTTCCTTCTCCGCCTGCGTGATGCTGATGCCGACGAGGTTGTTCATGCCGCCGGTGATCTCGCCGCCGGCGGGGCGGATTTCCTGGGGGAGGCTCTCGGGGCCCAGTGTCGGACCCGTCGAAAGCACGACCATGTTCTCGATCACGTTCTTTAACTGCCGCACGTTTCCCGGCCAGCCGTAGCTCATCAGGACCTGTCGGGCTTCGGGGGCGATCCCGTCGATGGGCTTGTGGTAGCGCTCGGCGGCGCTCTGCAGGAAAAAGTGGATCAGCAGCGGGATGTCCTCGCGGCGTTCGCGCAGCGGGGGCAGGGAAATCGTCACGCCCTTGATGCGGAAATACAGGTCCTCTCGGAACTCTTTCTCGGCCACCATCTGATCGAGATTGCGATTGGTGGCGCTGATAAGCCGCACGTCGACCTGAATGGGCTCGTTGCTGCCCACCCGCACCACTTCGCCGTTCTCCAGCACGCGCAGGAGCTTGGCCTGCATGGCAGCGGGCATGTCGCCGATCTCGTCCATGAACAGCGTGCCCTCATCGGCGTGCTCGAACCGGCCTTCGCGGTCGCTCTGCGCGCCGGTGAAGGCGCCGCGGACGTGTCCAAAAAGCTCATCCTCGAGGATCGATTCGGTCAGCCCCGCGCAGTTCAGCGCCACCAGCCGCTTCTTGCGCCGGCGGCTGTTGTTGTGGATCGCGCGGGCGATCAGCTCCTTCCCCGTGCCGCTCTCGCCCATGATCAGGACGGGAATGTCGCTGGCAGCAACCTGCCTGGCGGTCTGCACCACGCGCTGCATCGGCTGGCTCTTGCCGATGATGCCCTCGAACCCCGCGGTGTCCAAAAGCTGGGCCTGGAGAACCTCATTTTGCTTCTGCAGCGCCGCCCGCTCGGCGGCGCGGTTCACTTGGGCACGGAAGTAGTCCAGGTCGAGCGGCTTCTCGATGAAATCGTAAGCCCCTTCGGCCAACGCCTTCTTGCAGGTCGGGATGTCCGCGTGGGCGGTGACCAGCACGACCGGCGGCATGGGGTTCTTCTGCTTAGCCGCCTCCAGCACGTCGAGCCCCTCCTTGCGGCCCTCCATCATGAGGTCGGTGACGATCACGTCGTAGTTGCGCCGATCGAGCTTCGCCCGCGCCTCGGCCAGGTTGTACGTGACGTCGCACTTGTGCCCGAGGCGGCTCAGCGCCTCGCACATCACCTGCGCATGCTCCTGCTCGTCATCGACGACGAGGATCGTCGCCCTGTGGTTGTCGTTGTCGGGTGCCATTTTTCGCAGTGATTCTACGGATGCGGATGGCGGGAGGATACTCGCATGCGGTCAGCGCCGCTTCGGGCGCACCGTCGCGTCGTAGTACGCGACCATGCCCGCCTCGTCGCCGTCATCCACCTGCCCCGCCAGCTCCCAGTAGGTGATGTAGTTGCCCACCACGCTGTTCAGGGCGTGCTCATCGAGGCCCGCGTCGACGCGTCCCCGCAGCACGTCCATCAGGTAATCGGTCGCCTCGGTGAGCCCTTCCTCGTCAAGCGCCAGTGCGAGGAAGTTGCGGAAGTGCACGTCTTTTGACCTATCTTTAACCAGGGCAAGGAGCTTTGAAGCATACTTCTCGGGGTCCGTCCGGAGCAGGATCCTCGCCGCTGTGCGGTGCTGCCAAATCGTGTGCTTCTCCTTCGCGGTCGTCAGCACAGATTCGTAATGCGCCAGGTCCGCGAATGTCCGGAGGTACCGCGGATCGGACCACAACCCCTCCCCGTTCTCGCGGGCATAGCGGTCGAAGCCGACGGCCTCGGCGTCCATCACGCCGGGTGCGAGCGCAAAGTCGCCGGCACTGACGAGCTGCCAGGTCATTGGCTTCCAGTGCGGAATTTTCGCGCGGCGCCGCTCCGACCACGTCATGTTCCCGCAGCCACCCATCGGTGTACTAAAGCTCCACAGCTCCACGAGAACTTCGCCGCCTGACGTACCGACCGGCTTCAACCCGCGCTGACGGTTGGCCCCCCACTGCATCGCCTGTTGCAACCGCTGCCGCGCGCGCTCGTGTTCGGGCGTCCCCGGGTCCGGCGCAAGCACGTGTGCCAGGCGAAATACGCGACCGTCGCGGAGCACGATGTGCACCGCGTCGGGGTAGGCGACGAACTCAAGATCGGCATCGGAGATGAGGATCGGGGGCGTGTCCGTCTGTGCGGCACGACCCGTTTCGATCGCGTTCCACAGCGGAATGCCGACGGCGAAGAAGAGCGTCGTCCCGAGCACGAGCACGCCAAGCAGGATCATGAGCTTTGGATGCACCCGTCGCACACGGTCCACCTTTCGCACGCTAGCGCATCGGCAACGCGATAGCGAAATTGGACCCCTTCCCCAGTTCGCTCCGCAGGTCAATGGTCCCGCCGTGCTCTTCGGCGATGCGTTTGGCCATGGCCAGGCCGATGCCTGTGCCGCCTCGCTTGGTCGTATAGTAGGCTCGAAAAATCTCGCCCAGCGCGTCGGGGGGGATGCCGGGGCCGGTGTCGATCACGTCGATGACGGCCTCGCGCCCGCGGGGGGTCACGGAGAGAATCAGCTCCCCCCCGCCGGTCATCGCCTGCACACCGTTCAGCATCAGGTTCAGCACCGCCTGCTTCAGCATGCGCTCGTCAACCTCCGCGACGACCGGCGACGGGTGCTTGCGCAGCCGCATCTGCACCTTGTGCGCGTTGGCCTGCGGAGCGAAGAAGTCGACCAGGTGCTCCAGCATGTGGTTGAGGTCCACGGGCTTGCGGTCAAGCTCAATCCGGCCGGCGTAGCGTAAGAAATCATCAAGGATCTCGCGAAGGCGGCCGGTCTCGCGATAAACCGTGTTCAAGCGGTTGGACAGACGGGGGTAGGAAGGATGATTCGGGTCGAGGTCTTCCTGGAGGAGCTGAAGGTTCAGCTGCACAGTCGAGAGCGGGTTCTTGATCTCGTGGGCCAGGCCGCCCGTGAGCGAGCCGAGCTCGGCCAGTCGCTCAGCCTGGCGCGTGCGCCGCTCGAGGAGAACGACCCGTTCGTAGGCGTAGACGGCTCCCAGGGCGGCGAGTGCGAACATCACACCCGCGCCGGCAAGCACGCCCCATGCGAAGGACATGGGCGGAGAAGGTAAGCGTTCACCGACAAACTGCAACGCATACGGGGATCATGCAGGATGCCCGCACGTGCGGCGCTCGCGCAGAGGACGGAGCGGAACCTGCCGGTCCTATCGCGACGAAGACGCGAGATCAATCCAGGCGAAAAGGGCGGTGAAGCGACCCTTGCTACGCCATCGGCGCGATGCTGCTGCCGCTCTTGGCGGCCGCGGCGGCGGCGTTCGCGGCGGCGAGCCGCTTCACGTGCTGTGCCAGCAGCCCCTTCTCGCCCTGGATCTGCTCGTAATCCACCTTCTCGCCGTCCTTGAGCGAGCGAAAGCCGTCGCCTTCGATGCTGCTGAAGTGGACGAACACGTCCTTGCCTTCGGGGCTGATGATGAATCCAAAACCCTTCTTCGAATCAAACCACTTGACGTTGCCGGTCGGCATAGCGTCCTCCCGCACAAAAAGGCGACCGCGGCGCGATGGCGCAGACGTGCCGGACGAGACATGCGATGAACGACGGCAGCGCGAGGGAAGCACACCGAGGCCGTCACACAAGACGGCGAACGTGATCAACGATGTGGGAGCGTTGTCGTCATCCAAGTTGCCCGGACGTGCTTGCCCGCGGTTGCCCAAAACCACGAGCAAAACGTGTCGCGCGAGCATCTATAACAACAATCTTGATGGCGTCCAATAATTTTCGCTTTTTTGCGGCACCCGATCACGGATGAGTCCGCTTCGCACAGGCATCCGCGTTGGCGGTCGCGCCGTTGTAGGTGGTGGCGGCGGGTCGCGGCCGGTGGGGGTGGAAGAGAGTTTGTGTCCCTCGAGCGGCTCGATGTTGAAGGTGGCGACGGAAATGCGCGGAGTGTGCCGTGGTGAAAGCCATTGGATTCTCCCGGTGCAAAAGCCCTGGTGTGATGAGCGACGTCTGAAGAACGACTACGACGTCTTCAATCGAAAGCTTCGACTGATGGTAGTTGCCCGCGCCCTGTGCTTAGTCTAATAGGTCGTCCCCCGATCGTCGTTGCTGAAGGGGGACAGGTTTCCGGCGGCGTCGAAGGCGCGGACTCGATAGACGTACGTGGTCCCGGATTTCAACCCGGTGTCGGTAAAGGTTGTGCCCCTGGTCGTCGAGATCCTTACGCCATCGCGGAAGATGTTGTAGCCGGCGACACCGACGTTGTCAGAGGACGCCACCCAGGTGAGGCCATTGGTCGTGGAGCTCGAACCCGTGGCGCGAAGGACAGTCGGCGCGGTCGGGGCGGTGGTGTCCTTCACTCCGCCGGGCGTCTCATAGCCGGGGGTGGCGGTGCCGATAGCGCTCCGTAATTCAAGGAGCCCGCCGGGGACGACGCCATTTTCGGCAAACCCCCTGCGGACGTGGTTGATCACGGCGGCGGCGGTGAAACGGGAATCGAAGTCGCCGTTCGCCTGATCACGCGCCTCGCGAAGGAACGCCCCGAGGTTTGCAGATTGGCCGATCGACGACTGGTAGGTGGCGATCGATCGTACTGGGTCTGCGTAGGTGGCGGCGGCGCTCTGTGCGCTGGATTCGACCTTTGACTTCCACATGTTGTAGGAGGTCGTCGTGTTGCCGATCTGGAACCAGCCGGAGGGGGAGAACCATGACCGGTTCGTATAGCGGTTGCCCGACCATTTCATCTTGGTGTTGTTCGTGCCCGGGCCCTGGCGAACCAGCCGCGCAATTGCGCCGAGCTGAAAATCGTTGTCCTGAACCGTGAGGTTGTTCACGCCAAGGTAGCCGCTGCCGCCGGGCTGGAACGAACTGCTCATGTTGTAGGCGCTGTGCCAGTCGTAGACGATGTTGCCCTTCATCGCCAGGTTGTTGATGCCCACGGCCTGCGAGACGTTGCTCGCGTCCGCCGCCGTGCCGAACGAGATTGCCGCCATGCGGCGGTGCGTGTCGGCGGTCATGATGTTGTTCACAACAGTGGCGCTCTTGATGTTGCTGAAATCCATTGCCGTGCCGCGGCCGGAGCCGCTGATGTCGCGACTGTCGAGGATGACGTTGCCCGCAACGCGCCCGCTCACCCCGCCCGCCTTCACTTCCGAGCCCCCGCCGAACAGCAGGTTGATTGGGTTGCGCAGGAACAGGTTGTTCTCGATCGTCCCCCCACTGCGCGCCTGGATTCCGTGACTCGAGGAGTTCGAGATGATATTACCGCGCACCACCACGTTCTCGTTGGACCTGGACATGTAGATGCCGTGGCTGTACATGTTGGCCTTCGCCGCCGACACGTCCTCGTTCCAGCCGTTATGGTCGAAAAGGTTCTCCTCGAGCAGCACCCTGTTGGTCTTCGAGACGTACATGCCCTGCGCCTTACCGTCGATCGACCACGCGTCGGTCACGATCGAGCGGCGGAGCGTGAAATTGGTAATGGTCGCGTTATAGCCGGTGATGCTCAGGTTGTACTCGTAGTCGTCGAAGACAGCGTCCTCGATCAGCACGTTGTCCAGCGGACCGTGGCTGCGGAAGCCGTAGTCGCCGGCGGTCGTGCCGTTGTAGTTGGTGTCGGCGGTGTCGCGGGTGTGGGCGTGGAAGTGAACGCCCATGATCGCCAGATGCGCGACGGCGGCGGAGTTGGTGAAGCCGACGGTCGTGCCGGTGTTGAGCTTCGGCCGCGCGCCACTGCCGTACGCGCCGATCACCATGGGCTCGTCAGAGTTGCGGCCGGAGAGCTTCCAGTTGGCCAGGTTCTCGGTCCACGCATCGCCGCGCCGGAGGAGCATCTGGTCGGGCGAGCCGTTGCGGAGCAGCGTGCGCGCCTTGGCGATCGTCTTCACTGGCGCCCTGGACGAGAGACCGCCGTTGGAGTCGCTCCCGGCAGAGCTGGAGACATAAACAATGCGCGTGTCGGCGCTGGGTGTGATTTCCGTCCAGCCGTCGCCGCCCATGGAGACGGCAAAGAGGTTTCGTCCTTCGAGCGGCTCAATGTTGAACGTGGCGACGGAAATGCGCGGAGTGTGCGTGGTGAAACCCATTCGATTCTCCCGGTGCAAAAGCCCTGGTGTGATCAGCGACGTCTGAAGAACGACTACAACGTCTTCAATCGAAAGCTTCGACTGACGGGAGTTGCCCGCTCCCGTGCCTAGCGAGTAAATTCAGCCCCAACGGAAGTTCAGCGATGAACTCGCGTTGCGGGAACAGAATTCCACCGCGGTCTTATATGCGCTTGTACCCGGCTTCGATTGTCCTGCGAGGAACAATGCAGGAGCCCGGGCTGTCTTTCGTCTATCGGGTCACTGCCCGGATCGAGGGCACAAAAAACATCACCCGCCAAAGGATGCAACGTGTTTCCCTTTGGCGGGGTGATGTTTTGGCCTCGTGTCAGCCCGAGTTACTTCGGGCATATGGGTGGTAGGCTTTAGTCGCGGACTTCAGTTGTGAAAGCCGTAATCGCCGTCATTGCCGCCCGCCGTAACCTGGGTTTGGCTTTCGAACGCCTCGGCGATGACTTTCTCCAGCTTCTTGGCGGCATCGCGAATTTCATAGGCGGCGACGCCGGTCATGCGGTTGGCGACGAGGCGGTCGACGCCGCCGGGGCGGACCAAGTCGCGGAGCTTGGCGTTGATCAGGCTCTCGATTGCCTTGCGTAACGATTCGGCTTGTTCAGAAGCCATCGCAGAATCTCCCTGCACCCTCAAGGGCGCCAATGGCCGCTCACGTTCCCGTCCCCGCGCTGAAGATCCCGCGCACGGTCGAACCGGAAGGAGACGACGACAAAATGGACAGAAGGATCTCTGCGCCGGCCCTATGGATGAGGGGGTGGCGTGTTGATCCCTTTCATATGCCGACGGGGTTAGCTGACGGGCTGGGAGTTGAAAGTCTCCCTCGGCCAATACTGGCCGATGTGCCCCTGTCACGCACCGGGCTGGCTACCGAGTGTGACGACGCGAGCCATCAGGCTCACGTTGGGTTCCCCGCGGTCCCAAGTGGCTCGGGACGCTTAGGCGGTTCAATCGCCGCGTACCATAGAACTCCTCCCGCGAGAGGTCAAGCATCTTTTTCCGGTTTCTAACCGAGAATTTACGATTTGGAGTCCCAGTGCGGCTCCTGTGACGGGAAGCCCTGTTGCGCGTCGGGGTGCTCATCGAGGATGTTGTCCTGGAATAAGCCGGCGATCGGGATGGCCGAATCGTCCAGACCGCGCTGCAACGATCCCGGCTTGTTGAGCGGGAACTCCGGCCGTGCGGGCTTGGCTTGATCTGTCGTGGTGGTACTCGTCCCATCCACCGTGGCGATCACCTCGCCGGCGAAAGTCGACTCGCGCCGCGGATCCTCATCGGTGACGTCCATGTCGTACTCGCTGATCGGGCTCTCCTGCCGCGGCGGCGATCCCGGCGTGCGTGAGTCCTCCATGGTGATTTCCGGCACGATCATAGAATCGGCGGTGGCGATGTTCGTGCTGTTGGCGACGGAGGCGACGAGATCGATGCCCGGTGCGGAGTCGTCGACGCTGAGCGGATCGAGCTTGGCCGCGGTGTCCTCGGCGTCCTCCTTGTCCTTGCCCTTGCGCTCATCGGTTGCGGCGTTGACCAGGGCGTAGGTCAGGACGAGGTTGCCGACGCGGAGTGCGTCGCCGGGCTTGAGCTCCGACTGGTGGATGGCTTGGTCGTTCAGGAATGTGCCCGATGGCGCACCCAGATCGCGGACAAAGCGCTTGGTGTCCATCTCGAACAGGATCGCGTGGACCGGAGCAACGTCATCGTCCCCCTCGAGCCGCACGTCGCACCCTTCGCGCTGGCCGATCAGGAGTGTGTGCTGGCGGGCAGGAAACGGGTACCTCGCGCCGGCAGGGCCGACCAACTCCGCGGGTGGGAGCGGCGCATCGGCCGTGGCTGCCGGCGCGCCAGTGTCCACGTCGGCGGGTGCGTCGCGGTCACCGAATCCCGACGCGCAGCGAAGCGTGTACGACCCGACGCGCAGCACATCCTCATTCGAAAGCCCCACCTCCTGCACAGGCGCGCCATTCCGCTGCACCCCGTTTCGGCTGGCCAAATCGCGCACGTACACCCGCTGCTGCGTGCGCACGAGCAGCGCGTGCAGCTTGCTTACCTGCGGCGCCTGGAGCGGAAGATTGACGCCACCCTCGCGCCGGCCGATCACGCAGACCGGGCGATCCAGCGCCACCGGTGGGTGATTCCCGTCATCGCCCCACACCTTGAAGATGGGCAGGTCGCGAGCAAGCTCTCGGGGCAATGTGGGCATCGGGAAGACTCCGGCAGAACATCCTGGAGGTGCAAGAACGTAGCCGCGCCCGGATGCATGGGTCAACTTTGAAATGTGCAACACACAGCACCGGGCCTGACAGGCGCCGCGAAGCCGCATTCGGAATGAGAACAGGGCACCGACGATGCTGCTCGAGGTGGTCGAGACTGACGGTCCGGGTTTCAGGCTGAGCGCGCTTGTGGATCCCCCGCAAGCGTTCGTTCGAGCGTTATGGCCAGTTGCTGCAGCGTCAGGGCGACGTTCACATTTGCGTGCAGGTACTGTTCGGCGCGCACGGTGGCGTCGATGGCGGTGCACGCGCGCTCGAGGTCGTCAGGATCGGTAGTCTCGCCCAGCCGCTTGCGGAAACGCGTTGCGGCGACGTGCAGGTACAGCGTCATCCCCTCGCGCGTCGCCTGGTCCTTGCTCGCCAGATCGTCCCGCTCGAGCTGCTTCTCGGCGTATCCCTTGGCGGCATTGTCGAGCCACAGCGGGAGGTTCTCCGGCGGCTGGCCGCGGAGCAGGTCCTCGATCTGTGATGTCAGATCGCGCGCGTGCTCGACCACGCCGTCCTCGATCCACTTCAGCGCCAACCCCAGCGAACCGTCTGCAATGGCCGCGGCATCGGCGGCGGTCTTGATGTCAATCTTGCGCCGCTCTAGCTCCCGCCGCACCAGCGACTCTTCCAGCGGCGCGAAGCGCACGAGCTGGCAGCGGCTGCGGATCGTCGGCAGCAAACCTCCGGGCTGATCCGTCAGCAGGATAATCAGCGTGCGCCCGGCCGGCTCTTCCAGCGTCTTGAGCATCGCGTTCTGCGCGTCATCATTCATCAGGTCCGCCTGCTCGATGACGAACACCTTGCCGCGGCCCATGACGGCCTTGCGGCTGGCAGGCTCGATAAGCTCCGGGCGAATGACGTTGATCGAAAGCGTGATGCCTTTGCTCTTGCCCGTGCGATCGTGGTAGCGGATGTGCTCCTTCACGATTTCGTGGAAGTCGGGGTGGTTGCCGGCATCAAACACGCGGCAGCTCGCGCATGTGCCGCACGGTTCAGGGCCGGCGGGCTGCTGGCAGAGAAATGCGGCGCCGAGCGCGCGGGCGGTGGTCGCTTTGCCGACGCCGGCCGGTCCGGCGAAGATCAACCCATGCGGCAGCCGGTCGGTTTCGAGCGCGTGGCGCAACCACGTGATCGCAGCGTCCTGGCCGAAGATGTCGGAGAAGCGGGTCATTCAGAAAACTGATCGAACACACGTGTAAGCCGCAGCGCGCCCCACGCCGCTGCGCCGATCACGATCAGCGCGAACAACAGGTAACACAAGCGGATCGCGAACTTGAATCGCCTCGCGAAGGTAACGAACGGCTCGATCGGGCGATCGTACGGGCTCAGCGGCGGCGACGGATAGTCCAGCGGCTGCGGTGCGCGGGGCGGCTGGTGTTCGTTCATGTCAGTGCCGTCACGTTTCGCCACACGTCCTCGTGGACCTCGTCGGACGAGCGGTCGGCGCGAATGATGCGATAGCGCTGCGGATCGGCCTGCGCCTGCGCGAGGTAATTTTCGCGCACGCGCTGGTGATATTCCGGCGGGCGGCGCTCGATGCGATCCATTCTCTTGCCCGCCAGCGGGTCGTCGGGGAACAGGCTGAACTTCGGCTTGACCCGAGCCATGCTCGCCTCGGTGGGCAGGTCGAGCAGGATCGTCAGGTCGGGCCAGCGCCCCTTGATCGCAAGGTCGGCGACGCGCTTGATCTCCTCGGTCGTCAGCCCGTCGCCGCCCAGCTGGTACGCGAGCGTGCTCGAGACGAAACGGTCCGACAGCACGACTTTCCCCTGCTCCAGCGCCGGAATCACGACCTCCGCCATCATCTGCGCCCGTGCGGCCATGTAGAGCAGCATCTCGCAGCGCATCGCCATATCCGTGTGCTCGGGGTTCAGCAGGATCGCGCGGATCTTCTCGCCAATGTCGGTGTAGCCGGGATCGTGCACGAGCTGCACGGGCACATGCGCGGCCTCCAGCCGGTCGCGCAGCAGACGTGCCTGGGTGCTCTTGCCGCACCCTTCGCCGCCGTCGAAGACGATGAACTTGCCGCGGAGGTCACTCATTCGAATCACGCGAGCGCTACTTCGTCGACGGCAATTCCTTGATCCGCAGGTTGCGGAACTCCACCGCCGCGCCGTGCCCGAGGAAGCCGAGGTGGCCGCCGGTTCGCTTCAGGCCCGGGTGCCTTTTCAGAACCGCTTCGTCCTTCACATCATCCAGATTCGCTTCGACGATCGTCGCCCCGTTCAGCTTCACCGTGACGTGTCGCCCGTTGACGGTGATCTCCTCCTCGTTCCAGTCACCGACCGGTTTCAGGTGGCCGCGTTTGGACGGAAAGAGGTCGTAGATCGACCCGTGGTACTGCGCGGGGCGGAGCTTGGCGTACTTTTCGGCGGTGTCGTCAAGGATCTGCGACTCCATGCCCAGATAAGCGGCGTTGCCCTCGCGCGGGCCGCGCAGGGCGACGCCGTTGTTGGCGCCCGGCGTGAGCTTGAACTCGAAGCGGAAGACGAAGTTCGCGTACTGCTTCTCCGTGTACAGATTGCCGCCGTCCGTCTCCGTTGTATAGAGCACCCCGCGCTCAGGGTCGACCTGATAGCCCGCCCCCTGCTTGTGCTCCTTGCCCTTCATCGTGCCGTAGATCCAGCCGCTGAGGTCCTTGCCGTTGAAGAGCATCACGAACTCCTCTTCATCGGGCGCGGCGGACTGCTTGTCGTCGGCCCAGACGGCCAGCGCGACCAGCAACACGACGGAAGCGAACGGAATTAAACGGCGCATGGTCTGCATCTTTTTTCCCCTTCGTCTTGCGAATCGGCCAGATTAGGTCCAACCCGGCGGGAATCAAGTCGTCCGCTTTCGCGGCTTGACCGGCCGAAATCCCACTTCTATCCTCGCCGCCATGCACGCCAGCGCCGCCGAAATCGAGCAGATCAAGCAACAGTTTGCACAGATTTTCGGCACCGGCGGGAAGATTCGCGTCATCCGCGCCCCCGGCCGCGTCAACCTGATCGGCGAGCACACCGACTACAACGAGGGGTTCGTCTGCCCCATGGCGATCGAGCCCGAGGTGCGCATCGTCTGCCGCTCGCGCGACGATGGAAACGTGCGCCTCGCTTCCGCTGCGTTCCCCCAGGAGATCGTCGAGTTCTCGACGTCGGAAAAGATCACGCCCGGCGATCCCAAATGGGCGAACTACAGCCGGGGTGTGGTCGCCGAGATGCTCGCCGCCGGCATTCCGCTGACCGGGATGGACGCGCTGATCGTCAACACGCTTCCCGTGGGAGGCGGCCTGTCCAGCAGCGCTGCGATCGAGGTTGGAACCGCCCGGGCGTTGCTCACCCTCACCGGGGAAACAATGGACCCCGGTCGCATCGCGCTGCTGTGCCAGAAGGCTGAGCACGAATACGCCGGCGTTCCCGTGGGAATCATGGATCAAACGGCCGTCGCCTCCGGCAAGCCCGGCCACGCGATGCTGCTCGACTGCCGCGACCTGTCGAAGCAGTTCGTGCCCATTGAAGAGCGCGAGCTGCGCGTGGTGATCGTCAACAGCATGGTGAAGCACGAGCTGAGCGGCGGCGAATATGCCCAGCGGCGTCGGCAGTGCGAGCAAGGCGTGCAGTTCTTTCAGCGCGAGGACCCGTCGATCAAAGCGCTGCGCGACGTGACGATGCCGCAGATCGAGGCGGCGAAGGGGAAGCTGGACGAGGTCGTATGGCGGCGCTGCCGCCACGTGGTCAGCGAGAACGGTCGCACCACCGCCGCCGCTGTGAAGCTCGAGCAGAAGAAGTACGAGGAGGCCGGGGAGCTGATGCGTCAGAGCCACGCCTCGCTGCGCGACGACTACGAAGTCAGCATTCCCCAGTTGGACTTCCTCAGCGAAGAGGCGATGAAGGTCAAGGGCGTTTACGGCGCCCGCATGACCGGCGGCGGCTTCGGCGGGTGCATCGTCGCGCTGGCCCAGCCGCGCAGTGTCGAGCCACTGACGGAGCACGTGACCAAGAGCTATCAGGGCAAATACGGTATCACCCCCAATGCCTTCGCAACCACCGCGACGGCAGGAGCAAGCGAGATACATTGAGCGCCGTCCAATGGACGCTTTACACCTTCGGCAGCAGGTGGTTTACCGCGATCGGCGACGACGGAGCACTCAGCGGCGTCACCGTCTCTCCGGGTTGGTAGATCGTCGTCGTGCGGTACGTGAAGCCGAACGGCTTGGTGTCGTCCACGATCGGCTCGCGGCGAACTTCGACCTGCCGGTCCGGCAGGTTGAGAATCCAGTAATCCGGCACGCCGGCCTTCGCGTACAAACCCGCCTTCCGCCGGTCGAACAGCAGCGTCGTCAGGCTCACCTCGACCACCAGCAGCGCGCTAGTCGGATGTTCGGTGAAGTCTTCCAGCGCTCCACGGACAACCGCAACGTCCGGCTCCGGGTCCGATGCAACACCAACGCTCATGGGCGCCTGCGACCTGACCACATGGCCCTCGCCAAATACGTCACTCAACACCGTGCTGGTGCGATGGATCGTGGCATAATGGTCTTCTGTCTGTGGCGGCATCTCGACGATCCTCCCTTCGATCAACTCCACGCGCTGACCCTCGAACCACCCGAGATCGGCCATCTGGTAGTACTCGTCGCGCGTCCACCGGCGGGCGCGCGGCTTGGCGTGGGGCAATCGCATCGTCTTCATGGCAATCCGATTGTACCACACGGCAACCAGGGCGCGAGTGGTTGCGCCACGTCGTCGGTCCTTCCGGACCGACCCCGCAAAGAGCGATTTTGAGCAAAAGCATGTTTGCCGCATTGACCTGCGACCCCGTCTGCGCATCCTAGTGAGCTGCGGCCGATGGATGACCGACGCGTGTGGACGGATCCGCGCGCCTTGGGCCTCCGACTTCTTCCTGAGCGAACCCATGGAACTTGCCCGACGAACCCGCGGTGATGAACTGTTGAAGCCCGGTGAGCTGATCGCCTTGCGGCAGCGCATCCGAACTATGGCGGCGAAGCACGACCTCGTGACCGTGATCGCCTGCGCCTTTGACCACCGTACGCGGATGCTCCCGTTCATCTACGCCGACACGCGCATGGCCCCCGCCGGCGTGCGCGCCATCGGCTCCGCACTCGTGGATGCGGGATTCCCGAAAACGCGGATCGTGCTTCAGCAGTGGAACAAGCGCTTCCGGCCGTCGCGCATGCGGCTGGACGGGCGCGTGCCGGATGTGTTCATGGTCTCGACCATGGGCATGCATTCGGATGTCGCGATGAAGTTGATCGATGACGCGCGGCGGATCGACGACAACCAGCGGCCGCTGATCATCGCCGGCGGGTCTCATGCGGTGTACGAGCCGCACAACCTGTTCAGCGGGGACCCCGCTGCCCCGAGCGGCGCGGACGTGGCGGTCACCGGCGAGGAGTTCGTCCTCCTCAGCCTCCTGGAAGTGGTGCTTACCTTCCGCGCGCCGGCGGAATCGATGCGCTCGGCCTTCCTCCGCGCCAAGCACGCGGGCGCGCTGGACGAGATTCCGGGGCTCGTCTACCCGACCGGCGCGGAAGACGGCGTCGCCGAGGAGCTCGTCGACACCGGCATCCAGCGCCTGCTCGGTGATCTCGACGAGCTGCCGCACCCCGCCCTCGGCTACGCGCTGCTCGAGCCGCCGAGGCGGTCAGAAGAATTGGCATCGCACGCGCTGGCTCCCAACCGCGTGCGGCGATACTCCCCGCTCAGCTCCCTCGTGATGACCTTCGGCTGCAAGTTCGCCTGCCCCTACTGCCCCATCCCCGCCTACAACCAGCGGCAGCACCGCCTCAAGAGCGGCCAGCGCATCGCCGAGGAGATGTGGCGGCTGAACAAGGAGTACGGCCTGCGCTACTTCTTCGGCGTTGACGACAACTTCTTCAACAACAAGGCCCGGACGCTCGAGATCGTCGAGGCCCTCGCCTCGGCAGAATTTGAGGGCAAGCCGCTGCGCAACAAGGCGCGCTGGTACACCGAAGTAACGGTGCACGACACGCTCATGATGAAAGAGCACCTGCCGCTGATCCGCAAGGCCGGCTGCCGGGCGCTGTGGCTGGGCGTGGAAGACATGACCGCCACGCTCGTCAACAAGGGCCAGAGCGTCGACAAAACGAGCGAGTCGTTCCGCTTGATGCGCGACGCCGGCATCTGCCCCATGCCGATGATGATGCACCACGACACGCAGCCGCTGTATTCACCCGGCACGAACTACGGGCTGCTCAACCAGATCAAGCTGCTCCGCAAGGCCGGCGCCGTGTCGCTCCAGGTGCTGATGATGACCCCCTCGGCCGGCACGAAACTGTACGAGGGCACGTTCACCGACGGCCTCGTGCTCAAGCGCGTCGGCGGCCGCGAAGTTCGGCCGTACATGTACGACGGCAACTACGTCATCGCCTCCAAGCACCCCCGCCCGTGGCGGAAGCAGCTGAACATGCTGCTGGGGTACCTCTACTTCTACAACCCGCTGTGGCTCGCCGTGAATGCCGTCCGCCACAAGACGAAGGTCGGCGGGAAGCCGGCGTGGATGCAGATCATCGGGATGATGGGGCTTATCCAGACGATCCGCCGCACGTCCGGCTGGGCGCTGCGGCTGATGTTCCAGAAGGTCGAGCGCCACGCGCAACCGCCGGCCAGTTCGATCCCCATGCGCGGCGCCCAAGGGGGTGATGCGTGCCACGCGCCGGTGCTCGTTTCGGTATCCGTGCCGTCCCGTACACGGCGCGATGTGGCGCTGCCGGTTGCGGGTTAACCGTGGCGGCAAGTCGCTATCGCCCGCCCAACGGAAAGGTCGTACAATGGCCAAGGGTGATTTATGACTTACCGCGGACGCGTGCAAGGCGGCGTTGTCGTGCTTGAGGATCCTGGCTCATTGCCCGAAGGGGCTGAAGTGAAGGTGGAAGTCGCACAACCGCCTCAGAACAGGGCGAGTACGCTGGGGCAGCGTTTGATGGAGCTGTCCGGCAAAGCGGGGACTTCCCAGTGACGCGGCGCTGAATCACGATCATTACCTTTATGGCACCCCTAAGAAATGACCACGTGGTTTGCCGATACGGCTTATTACCTCGCCCTAATCAATCAGGCTGACGACGCACACGAACCTACGAACGCGCACACCAGGGACTTCACGGGCAGAATCGTAACGACCACATCCGTGCTCAACGAGATCGGCAATCACCTTTCTCACCCATCGAACCGACGGTTGTTCGGACAAATGCTTGATCGAGTCATCGGCGATCCCGATGTCCGCCTAGTCTATGTCGAACGGAAAATGTTCGACGAGGCTGTCGAACCCTACCGAAAGCGGCCGGATCAGAGTTGGTCGCTGACCGACTGCGCCTCTTTCCTCGTTAGGAAGGAACTCGGGCTGACCGAGGCGCTAACGACGGACAATCACTTTTCACAAGCGGGATTCCGTGCACTTCTGCGACCGGGCGCTTCATGAACACCTTCACCCCCTTCCGCGACATCCTGCTCAAACTCTGCCGCCGTGAGGACCTGACGCGCGACGAGGCGCGCGAGGCGTTTCTGCACGTCATGTCCGGCGAGGCGGGAGAGGCGCAGATCGCCGGGCTGCTCGTCGGGCTCGCGGCGAAGGGGACGACGGCAGAGGAGCTGATCGGCGCGGCCGCGGTCATGCGCGAGAAGGCGGTCGCCATCGGCTGCGACGCGTCGGCCGAGGTCATCCTGGACACCTGCGGCACGGGCGGCGACGTCCGCGGGACGTTCAACATCTCCACGGCCGCGGCCATCATCGCGGCGGCGTGCGGGGTGAAAGTCGTCAAGCACGGCAACCGCTCGGCGTCGAGCAAGTCCGGTTCGGCCGACGTGCTGGAGAAGCTCGGCCTGAAGCTGGAGCTGGCGCCCGAGGAACTGAAAGGCTGCATCAATGCCGCCGGCATCTGCTTCGCCTTCGCGCGCAGTCACCACCCCGCGATGAAATACGTCGCCCCCGTGCGCACGGCGCTGGCGATCCCCACCATCTTCAACCTCCTCGGCCCGCTCACCAACCCCGCCCGCGCGCGGCACCAGCTGCTCGGCGTGTTCGCACCCGAGCTGACCGACAAGCTCGCGACGGTCCTGCGAGGCCTGGGCAGCGCCCGCGCGTGGGTCGTGCACGCGCATGATGGGTTGGACGAGCTCTCGACACTCGGCCCCACGCGCGTCAGCGAGCTTCGCGACGGCGAGGTCCACACATGGACGTTTGATCCGAGCACCGTTGGAATCCGTTACGCGCGTCTGAGCGATCTTCAGGTCAGCAGCGTTGACGAAGCGGCGGACGCGATGCGCCGCGTCTTAGCGGCGGAGAAGGGGCCGCTGTACGATATCGCCGCACTGAATGCGGCGGCGGCGCTGGTGGTGGCGGGTGGTGTCGGGACGATCGCGGAAGGGTTAACGCTGGCGCGCGAGGCGCTGGATACGGGGCGGGCGCGGGGGACGTTGGAGAAACTCGTCACCTGCTCGCAAGGCAGCGCCTGAGCTATTGAGCGCGTGTCATCCCGAACCACCCCGCGGGATCTTGGAGTTGCAACGCACCTGCACCCCGTGATCCCTCTGAGTACCTCGGGATGCTCGGGATGACAGCCCTTACTCCGACGCGCGTGTGGTGGGGACGGTGGACGGCACGTCCCCCACCGTCCCGCCGGTTAGCTTCGCTCCCGCCCACCAGCCCAGGACCACGCCGACCGCGATTCCGATAACTCGCCCCAGCTGGCGCCGTCGAATTCGACCTTTGGCCGCATCCATTGCCGTAACAGTATCGCCAACCACCACTTAATGCAGCCCCCGTTGCGCCTGGTTGAATTTCCCCTTTCCCAAACTCCCGCCGACCGTCAAAATGCCCCCATGCCGTGGTCCTCCCGCACCGCTTGCCTTGACGAAAGGCGCGATGATCGCTGACTCCCCGCCGCTGCATATGCGCGGCAAGCGAATCGATTTGCACTGCCACAGCGACGCGAGCAACCGGGCCGCCGAGGTCGTCCTCAACGCGATCTCCTGCCCCGAGTGCTACAGCGCCCCAGCGGAGGTGTACGCGCAGGCGCTGCGCCGGGGAATGGATTTCGTCACCATCACCGACCACGACTGTATCGACGGCGTTCTCCGCATCACCGACCGCGGCAACGTGCTCGTCGGTGAAGAGCTTACCTGCTGGTTTCCCGAAGATCGCTGCAAGCTGCACGTGCTCGTCTGGGGCATCACACGCGAGCAGCACGATGCACTCCAGACTCGCGCGGCCAACGTCTATCACGTCGCGGAATACATCGAGCGCAACCGCATCGCCCACGCCGTGGCGCATCCGATCTACCGCCAGAACGACAAGCTCGAGCGCTGGCACCTGGAGCGGCTGCTGCTCCTGTTCAAAGGATTTGAGTGTCTCAACGGCGCTCACAGCGGCCTCCATCGCGACGCGTTCGAGCCGGTGCTGGAAAAGCTCACGCGCCAGGAAATCCAGCGGCTGAGCGAGATACACAATCTCAGCTCCCGCTGGCCCGAGCCCTGGATCAAGTCGCGCACCAGCGGGAGCGACGATCACGGGCTGCTCAACATCGGGCGGACGTACACCGTGTTTCCGGACGAGGTGCAGACGGTCGAGGACGTGCTCGCGTGCCTGCGCGACGGCCGCTGCCGGCCGAGCGGCGAGACGGGGTCGAGCGCCAAACTCGCCCACGCGTTCTACGGCATTGCCGTGCGCTATTACACGCGGCACATCCTCGCCGACCGCTCGCCCAACCTGGTGACTACGATCCTCCAGACGATCGTCGGGGAGCGCCCCGCGCCGACGCGCTGGCAGTGGGTCACCCTGGGCGCGCGACACAAGCTGAAGAAGGTCGCTCGCCGCATTGCGTCGCCGTTTCGTCGCCAGCAGGAGCCGAAGTACGGCACTGAGCGCCTCAAGCGGCTGTTCCTCAACTCCGCCAAGAGCCGCATGAGCGAGCACCCGGCGCTGCGCGACGTGCTCAAGACAGACCTTCCCGCGCTGGGCGAGCACGAGGAGATGTTCCGCTTCGTCTCGTCGATCAACCGCGACGTCACCCAGGGCATCGCCGACGCGATCAACCGGTCCATCGATCACGCCAGCTTCACCGGCCTGTTCGACTCCATCGGCGCGGTCATCGCTCAGCAGTTCGTGCTGATGCCCTATTACTTTGCGGTCTTCCATCAGAACAAGGAACGGCACCTCCTGCGTGAGATCACGCGGCAGCACACCAAGAAGAACCCGCAGACGCTGCGCGTCGGTCTCTTCACCGACACGCTCGACGACGTCAATGGTGTCGGGCGGTTCCTCCGCGACATGGCCGAGCAGGCGCAGCGCAAAGGCCATCACTTCATCATGCACACGAGCACCGATGCGCAGCGCTTCGACCTGCCCAACCGCAAGAACTTCATCCCGTTGCTCTCCCGGCCGCTGCCGTACTACGGAGACCTGAAGCTGCATCTCCCGCCGGTGCTGGAGATCCTCGAATGGGCTGACCGCCAGCAGTTCGACGCCATCCACGTCTCCACGCCGGGGCCCATGGGCCTCTGCGGCTGGCTGGCGAGCAAGATGCTCCGCGTGCCGCTCGTGGGGACGTACCACACGGACTTCCCCGCTTACATCGACAGCCTCACGGGCGATCATCGGATCGTTAACGGCGCCGTCGAGTATTTCAAGATCCTTTACGGGCAGATGAATGCGGTCTTCACGCGCAGCCGGACGTACCGGTTCAACCTGCGCGACCTGGGGGTGGCGGATGAGCGGATGCTCTCGATCCTGCCCGGCATCAACACCGATAAGTTCAACCCGGCCCACCGCGACGACGAGATCTTCGCACGGCTCGGCATCAACGAGCCCCGCCGCGTGCTGTACGCCGGGCGGGTCAGCGTTGAGAAGAACCTCCCGCTGCTCGTAGATGCCTTCCGGAAGCTATCCGCGGCTCGGCGCGACACCGCGCTGATCGTCGCCGGCGACGGCCCTTACGTTTCCGAAATGAAGGCCGCGCTTCGCGGCTGCCCCGCCCACTTCCTCGGGTTTCAGGGTGACGCCGACCTGGCCGCGCTCTACGCCAGCAGCGATCTGTTCGTCTTCCCGTCCCGCACCGACACGCTCGGCCAGGTCGTCATGGAAGCGCAGGCGTCGGGGCTCCCCGTCCTCGTCAGCGATGAGGGTGGACCGAAGGAGACAATGGACGACGGGCTGACCGGCTTGATCGTCCCCGGCCGCGATGCGCACGGCTGGTGCGTCGCTATGGAGGAACTGCTCAGCGATGAGCCGCGCCGCCTCCGCATGGCCCGCACCGCGCCGCAGCGCATTGCCCGCTTTTCGCTGGAAAAGACCTACGACAGCTTCTGGTCCGAGCACGTCAGGATTGTCGAGCCCCCGCCGCAGGGGGAGGTCGATGTCTCGCATTCTCCGTGGTCGCCGGTGCAGGTGTAAGGCAAAATTGCGGCGACCAGGGCACAGAGCGACGAGGGCAACCGCTCGGGAGCATCCGAGGCGAGACTTTGCGGAGCATCGGCCTTCTCCTTCGGGGCAGAGCAGGTCCGCCGCGGAAGGCGCCCGTTATCCGCTGCCGAAGTTCTTCGTGGCTAACCAGGCGGCGCAGCGCTCCGTCCAGGTGCGCAGGATCGGGTCATCAGATGCCAGCCCCACGCCGTGCCTTCCGTGCTCGTAGATGTGCAGCTCGAAGGGGACCTTGTGTGACCGTAAGGCGCTGGCATAGAGCAACGCGTTCTCGACAGGCACGCCGGGGTCGTCGGCGGTGTGGAAGATGAAGGCCGGCGGCGTCCGCTCGGTCACCTGTTTCTCGGCTGACATCTGGTCGATCAGCTCCTGCGGCGGATTGTCGCCAAGCAGCCGTTGGCGCGAGCCGGTGTGCGCCGAGACGCCGCTCATCGTGATGACCGGGTAGCACAGGACCGACAGGTCCGGCCGGCTGCTGACTTTCGCGATGGGATCGGGGGAGGATGGGTCGCCGGCGTCGAATTGCGTCGAGATCGTCGCCGCCAGATGCCCGCCGGCGGAGAAGCCGAGGACGCCGATTCGCTTGTTGTCGACCCTCCACTCTCGTGCCAGCGCCCGGACCGTCCGCACCGCGTGAGCCGCATCGTGCAGCATCGCGGGGTGACGGTAGCGCGGCCCGAGACGGTAATGCACGACGAACGACGTGATGCCCAGCGACGCCAGCCACCGCGCCACCGGCTCGCCCTCGTGGTGGGCAAGGTTCCCGTACCCCCCGCCGGGGAAGATCAGCATTGCCGAGCCGTCGGGGTTTCTCGCCGCGTACGGCGTGAGCGTCGGCACGTCTTTGGGCTCGCGCCCGATCGCGCCGGGCGCGCCATGGGGGTAGAGCGGTTGGGACGTCGGTTGGGTGGTGGAGTCTGGCATGAGTTCTCGCAGTAGATCCCCACTTAGCCGCAGCGCTTGCGCGCCATTCGTTCCCGCGAAGACAGCGCCGCGCAAGTGCGGCGGCTATAAATAAATGAAATCAGCGCAACGGTCGCAGCAGTGTTATCCGCGCCCACGTTCCCATGCAACAGCTTCGGGCTGATTGTCTTTCCGCTCTCCCTGCACCCCCCCCTGCACCCCCAGGAGAGGGAGTAAGGCGTTACTTCCCGATGCAGAACGTGGCGAAGACCTGTCCGAGCACATCGTCGGGAGAGACCTGACCGAGGATCGCGCCCAGCGCGTCCAGAGCTTCCCGCAAATCCAGGGCAATAATCTCCGCGCCCGATGTCGCATTGGCACGGGCACGGCCAAGGGCGTGGCGCGCATCGGCAATGGCTGCAAGATGACGCGCGTTCAACGCGAGCGATGGACGCTGCGCCTCGGCGCCAAAGGCGAGCACGTCGAGGCGCTCGCGAAGGACATCCAGGTTTGCGCCCGTGTGGGCGCTGACCGAAACGTCATCGATCGAGCTGGACACGCCGGCGGAGTCAGCCAGGTCGAGCTTTGTTCGAACAATCAGATCCGGTGGGCGCGGGAGGTCGGGCAGTTCGATCGGATCGTGCGGGTCGCGCACGTGGACGATCAGGTCGGCAGTTTCGACCGTCTGCAGCGCCCGCTCGCGCATCTGACGGGCGATGTGAGCCTCAGGATCCGACTGCACTTCGTCTCGCGCGTAGTTTTCCAGCCCGGCGACGTCGAGCAGCTTCACGATACCCCGCGCCAGCCGCACGTCGGCCGAAATGACGTCCCGCGTGGTGCCGGCGACAGGGGATACGACCGCCCGGTCGCGGCCGGCGAGGGCGTTCAGCAGCGTGCTCTTGCCCGCATTCGGACGGCCAATCAGGACGATCTGCGGTTCGTGGGCGAGCCGCTCAAAGCGAGCCGTGTTGCCGAGGAGTTCCGCGAGTTCCGCGTCCACGTTCCGGATCCGAGACTCTAGATCGCCTGTTGCAATGAAGGTCACGTCCTCGTCGGAAAAGTCGATGCCGGTTTCGACCAGGGCGAGCGTGTGGGTGAGGCGGTGCATCACCGGCCGGAGGCGGCGGGCGAGTTCCCCCGCGAGGAGCTGCCGCGCGGCCTGCAATTCCGCTTCGTTCTGCGCTGCGACCGTTGCCGCCACGCCCTCGGCGGCGGCAAGGTCGAGCCGTCCGTTGAAGTACGCCCGGGCGGTGAATTCGCCGGGTTCGGCCAGGCGCGCCCCGCGGCGCAAGCATTCAACCAGCACCATCCGCGCCAGCAGCGGGTTACCGGGGAGATGGAATTCGAGCAGGTCTTCCCCGGTGTAGCTGCGGGGGGCGTGAAAGGCGTAGATGCAGACGGGCAAAGAAAGGCCTGCGACGGAGATCGTCTCGCGCACCGCCGAAGCATGCTCAAGACGCGCCGCCGAAGCCACTGATTGGGCGATCTCCTTCGCGCGCTCGCCGCTGACGCGAACGATCATCCGTGCCGCCGGTCCGACGGCGGAGCTGATGGCGGCAATCGTGTCCGCGGCGTCCATTTCTCTGGTCCCTTCTCCCCGGTACGCCGGGAGAAGGTGGGGATGAGGGTAACTTCAAGTTTCCAGCGGCTCCTGACGCCGGAGGACCGATAGAGGGCGTCAGTCACCCGCGCTTCTTGTCCGCTTGCCGCCGAATCTCTTCCGCCTTCGCCTGGAGATCGGCGAGCCATCCGCCGAGGCCGGTGCGCTTCTTCGGCTCGTCCTTGTCCTTGGCGTCCTTCTTCTTGCTGTGACGCGTGGGCTTGGCGTCAACGATCACCTTTCCCGCCTTCTCCGCCTCCTCGCGCTCGCGGATGTGGTCGCGGATGCGTTTGGACTCGATGATGCCGATCGTCGTGCTCGTCAGGATGTACAGGTTCAATCCGCTGGGGCCGTTGTAGAGAAACACCGGGAAGATCAGCGACATCCACTTCATCATCTTCTGCTGCTGCACCTGCTCGGGCGTCGTCGCCGGCGGCTTGGGCGTGAACTCCTGCTGAAGATAGAAGACCACCGCCAGCAGGATCGGCAGGAGGTTGAATGCGCCGATCTCGATGCCCCAGAACAAGTGGATCGGCTGCCACTCGATGAGTCGATCAGGGCGCGCCAGGTCCTCGATCCACGTCCAGCCCCACAGGAACGGCGCCTGGCGCAGCTCAAACGTGCTGTTCAAGGCCGCGTACAGCGCGATCCAGATCGGCATCTGCAGGAACATCGGGAGACAGCCGAGGATCGGCGTGAATCCCTGCTCCTTGTAGACCTGCATCATCGCCTTGTTCAGCTCGTCCTTGTTGTCGCCGTACTTCTTCTTCAGCCGCTCGATCTCCGGTCCCATTTTCCCCATCTTCATCATGGAGATCTGCGACCGCTTCGTAATCGGGTGCAGGAGCACGCGCACGATCACCACGAGCGTGATGATTGCCAGCCCCCAGTCGCGGAAGATCGTGTAAAACCAGCCGAGCATGGCCACCAGTGAGCTGACGAGCCACTGGAACGTGCAGATGCCGCACCACTCGTTCTTGATCACCAACGTTGCGTCATAGCTGCGCGGGAAAGCGGCGTAATACTTCCGGTTGAGGATCTCGCGGTGCTTGGGCCCGAGGTACAGCGACATCGGCAGGTCGAGCGTGGCTTTGGGCGCGACATCGAGGTCGCCCGTGGCGAATTGCATCGTGACCTGCCGCTGCGGCGGCGGTGCTTGAGGATCAAGCGCCCTTGCCTCAACCTTCGCCAGGTACTTCGGCACCGCGCTCCCCGGCTCGCGCGGCTCCGGACGCAGCAGCGCGTTGAAATAGACGCTCGCGCCGCCGCCCCACAGCAGCGGGCGGCCCTTGTCGTCCAACAGGTAGTTGTGCGGTGTCGCGTCGTCGAAACTCTCGATGAACTCCTGCTTCGCCTCGACCGTCTTCGTGCCATCCAGATAACCGGCGACGACGTGCCGATCGGGCCCGCGCTCCAGCTCGCGCGGCGGCAGCACCGGGCCATTCAGTGCCACGGCGATCCTGAGCGGCGCCTCGGTGAGGTTCTGGAACGTCTGGCGGATGGCGACGTCATAGCCGGCGCTGGGGTGCGTGGCGTCGAAAATCTCGTAACTCGTGCGGACGCGCACGAGCGGCGCGTCGCCTGACGAGAGGTCCAGCGAGAATGCGGCCGTGCGGTCGGTCGCGCCGGGCTCGAGGTTCCAGTGCAGCCCGGCGAGGTCGAAGCTCGTGCCGTTGACGACGACGGTCTGCGTCGCCAGCGGACGCGTGTGCGGATCGCTCGTGGGCGGCGATTGGAACGTGTACACGTCCTTCGCCTCGTGGTCCTTGTAGCGCTTGAGCGTGGCCAGATCGATGCCGCCGCCCGTGCTGGTTAGGGTGAGCTTCAACGGAAACGTGTCACCCCTGGGATCGCCCGCGCCAAGCTCGACCAGCGTCGGCTCGGCCGCGGCGTTGGTGACGGGCGCGTTGGTCGCGACGGCCTGCGTGCTGATCGTGGCGCCGGTCGTGGGGGTGACGCGCTCGACGCCCACGCCCGTTGCGGGTGTGCCGCCGACGTCGGTGGCCGGCCCCGGCGCTGTGTCCTGCGCCGTCTGCTTCTGCTCCTGCGGCCTCCAGTGCGGATTCTTCTCGTACATGTAGCCGACAAACATCTGCCAGCCCATGACCACGGCCATCGCCAGCACCATGCCGATGACCAGTCGCTTGTTATCCATGAATAGTTGCCAGTTGTTGGTTGCTAGTTGCTAGTAAAAAACATTCGTCGGCGCGCCGTTGTCTCTCACTAGCAACTGACAACCAGCAACTAGCAACTTGTTCAGCGTCCGTCGAGCAATCGCGTCCCGAGAAAGTTGTCCAGATCTTCGATCGCCTCGACCTTGCGCACGGTCGTGTCCACGTCGTACGGCAGCCGGATGAACTCCACCTGCCGCTCGTTGACGACCACGAAGCTGCTCCGCGGGTCGCGGTCGCGCGGCTGCCCAACGCTGCCGACGTTGATCACCGCCTTTTCGTCCGTCAATTCAAACTTGTAGTCAAGCTCGTCGGGGCTATAAAAATCCGGCCCTTCTAGAAAAACGCCGGGAACGTGCGTGTGGCCGACGAAGCACAGCCGCTCGAAGCGCTCAAAAATGCTGACGAACTTGGTCGGGTTCGTGTAGATGTCGTCGGGAAAGATGTACTCGTTGACC
The DNA here is from genome assembly GCA_035936155.1 of Tepidisphaeraceae bacterium. Lineage (GTDB taxonomy): Bacteria > Planctomycetota > Phycisphaerae > Tepidisphaerales > Tepidisphaeraceae > DASYWJ01. Next base: position 30,591 of record DASYWJ010000126.1, read on the forward strand.
GGCCGGCGCGGCGAGGCGTGGACAGCGATGAATTCGTTCGTCCGAACGCGCACGGGCTGGCTGCCCAGGAAGCGCCAGCGATCGGCGCGGCGCTCCAGGTCCGGGTCGTTCTCGAACTGCGTGCGCGTCCAGTAGGATGCCGTCTCCGCGCCGCTGTTGAAGTTGAACGGCTCGTAAAAGACCGCGAAGTCGTGGTTGCCCATCAGCGAAACCTTGCACCGCTGGCGGACCAGGTCCAGGCATTCCATCGGATTTGGGCCATAGCCGACGACGTCGCCGAGGCACAGCACGTTCTCAATCCCGCGCCGATCGATCTCTGCGAGCACGACGGTGAGCGCTTCAAGATTGCCGTGGATGTCACTGACGATGGCGAGCATGTTGTGTGGATTGCAGCCAAACAGCGCGAAGGATGCGACCTCCGCGCAAGTCGGGTGATCCTAAGGATTCGGCGAGAAGGGGTCAAACGAACGGAAATCGTGTGCTGATCGTGGCTTGGGCGTCCCGTCCGCGCATGCGGCGAAGCCGCTGCGCGGTGCGACAGGCAAGGCCATCTCCATCATTTGATTAGCGGCAGCAGCTCGCGCGGATACGCGATGATGTGCTTCGCGCCATTCGCCAGGAGCTCTTTCCGATCGCGAAAACCCCAAAGCACGCCCACCGCGACCATTCCTGCCGCCGTCGCGGTCTGCATGTCGGTGCCGGTGTCGCCCACGTAGCAGATCCACTGTGGCGCGATGCAAAGTTGCCTGGCCACGTCCAGCGCAGAGGCGGGGTCAGGCTTGCGCGGGAACTGGTTCGTCTGCCCGCGCACGGCGTGAAACTGCCACCGGGCGAGGAACGTCTCAACGCACTGCACGGTGAACGGGTGCGCCTTGTTTGACAGCACGGCCAGCTTCAGGCCACGCTCCACGAGCGCATCGAGCAGATCACCGATCCCGGCGTACGGCTGCGTGTGAACGTTCCAGCCGCGGGCGTACTCGGCGGTGTAATCCGCCAGACACGCGTCGATCGTCGCGTCGTCGCGGGATCCTTCCGGCAGCGCACGGGACAAGAGCACGCGCGCCCCGTCGCCCACCAGATAGCGATACGACTCGATCGGGTGCGGCGGGAACCCGCGCTCGATGAGCACGCGGTTGCACGCCTCGCCGATGTCGCGCAGCGTGTCCAGCAGCGTGCCGTCCAGGTCAAAAAGGACCGCATCGAAGGGCCGATCTGTCGGCATGCGGAGCGAACCGTACTCGCAGCGCGACCCTCTGTCATCCGAGGTACTCCGCGAAGAATCCCATCGTCTCGGACGCTCAAGCGCCTTCGGAGCACCTCTGGATGACGAACCACGGCGCGGGCACGAACACTTTCGGCTTCGCGCCCGCGCCCCTATAATCCCCATCCCCGCGAAATTTCCGGGTCACGCAGGGCAATTTTTGTATGGGTTTGATCGTCCAGAAGTTTGGCGGCACGAGTGTCGCCAATGCCGAGCGGATTCACCTCGCCGCACGTCGCGCGATCGCGGCCCAGCAGAAGGGGAATCAGGTCGTCGTCGTCGTCTCCGCCATGGGCGATACCACCGACGAGCTGCTCGACCTTGCCGTCGAGGTGTGCAACTACGGCAAGCCAAAAGATCCGACGGGCGTGCCGATCGTCTCCCCCCCGAAGCGCGAAATGGACCAGCTCCTCGCCACCGGCGAGCAGGTCACCATCGCGCTGATGGCGATGGCGATCCACGCGCAGGGCCGCGAGGCGATTTCTTTCACGGGCGGACAGATAGGCCTCGTGACCGACAATGTCTTCTCCAAGGCCCGGATCCAGTCAATTAACAAGCAGCGGATTTTCGAGCAGCTCGAGCACGGGAAGATCGTCATTATCGCCGGCTTCCAGGGCATCACGCCCGAGGGGGACTTCACGACGCTGGGCCGCGGCGGGAGCAACGCCACGCTTGTCGCCGTCGGCGCGGTCCTCAAGGCGGATGTGTGCGAGAACTACACCGACGTGGACGGCATCTTTACCGCCGATCCGCGCATCGTCAAAAATGCGCGCAAGATCGACCGCATCAGCTACGACGAAATGCTCGAGCTGTCCGGGCTCGGCGCAAGCGTGCTGCAGACGCGTGCGGTGGAATTTGCCAAGAAGTACAACGTCCCCATCCACGTGCGCAACAGCCAGAACGACCACGAAGGCACCTGGATCGTGGCGGAGACACCGAACATGGAACACATCGTCGTATCCGGCGCCGCGCTGAAGAAGGACCTTACCCGCGTCACGATCAAAAACGTCCCCGACCGCCCGGGCGTCGCGGCCAAAATCTTCAGCGACATCGCCCAAGCCAACATCGTTGTCGATGACATCATCCAGAACGTGATGGACGACAACACCGCCAACATCAGCTTCACCGTCGAGCACGGCGACCTGCACGACATCAAGCCGGCCGTCGAGCGGCTGTGCAAGGAATTGGGCGGCAAGAGTGTGGCCACCTTTCACGGGGACCTGGCGAAGGTCAGTGTCGTCGGCGTCGGCATGCGCGTGCATACGGGCGTCGCGCAGCGCATGTTCAAGGCGCTGGCCGACGCGCAGGTGAACATCCAGAACATCACCACGAGCGAGATCAAAATCTCCTGCATCATCGACAAGGAGCAGGCGGCCAAAGCGCTGCAGATCGTGCATGATGCGTTCGAGCTGGAAAAGCCGCGGTAGACTTTCAACCCTGCCGGCTATTCCTGTAGTTGCGACGCCTGCGTCGCCTCTTTCTACGGGGAGAGGGATAAGAGAAATATGCGCCGCCCCTCCCCCATCCCCACCCTCCTCCGCCGCCGGCTGCGGTATCGGCGGATCCTCCTGGCGCTGCTCGCCCTGCTCGGCGTCTCGATTTATGTCGGCCGGCCGTCGGGGGATGACTGGGCGATTTACGACCGGCAGGAGTTCATCGTCACGCAAGTCATCGACGGCGACACAATCGACGTGGCCGCCCATCCCGGGGCCAAGCCGACGCGCGTGCGTCTGCTGGGCGTGGACGCGCCGGAGCTGCGCGGCGACGACGGCTCGCCTGAGCACTGGGCGGACGCGGCGAAGCGCTATGCCATCGCGCGCAGCAACAAGCGGGCCATCGTGCTGAGACTCGAACTCACGCGCACGCGCGACAAGTACAAGCGGCTGCTCGCGTACGTTCATCTGTCCGATGGCGAGACGCTGAATTTCGCTCTCGTGCGCGACGGGCAGGCGTACGCCCACCGGGGGTTCAACCACACGATGCGCTCCCAGTACGAGCAGGCGGAGAACGCGGCCCGGAAGAAAGGGACGGGGCTGTGGAAGGACGTGAAGGCATCGGATATGCCCGCGTGGCGGCAGCGCTGGCTAGATGAACGTACATCTTCCTCGCGCGCAGCGGCGGCGAATTAGAAACAGCTCGGTCGATTAGACCGCGTTGGACTGGCGACCCCCGCCGCGGTCGTTAAACTACTGCCGCAAATTCAAGGAGCACGTTCATGACTGAAGGCAACGAAGTCCCCCCGCCGCCACCGCCCGCAGACCCGGGCGTCCCCACGATGCCCGCCGCGACCGCACCAGTGAGCTACGCCGGCCCCGGTGAGATCGAGACCAACAAGGACATGCGCACGTGGGGCATGCTCGCGCATCTGTCGGCCCTCGTGCAGCTGCTCGGCCTCCCCTCGATCGTTGGGCCGCTCGTCGTCTGGTTGATCAAGAAGAACGAGATGCCGTTCGTAGACGATCAGGGGAAGGAAGCGCTGAACTTCCACATCACCGTATGGATCGCAGCCCTCATCCTGACACCGACAATATGCCTGGCCGGCCTAGGCATTATCCTGTTGATCGCGCTGGGCATCGCGGCGCTGATCTTGTCGGTCATTGCGGCGATGAAGGCGAACGAGGGCATCAGCTATCGTTATCCCTGGACATTGCGGCTGATCAAGTAAGCGCACATGCGCGATCCGGCAGCGAAAGCAACCCGAGGCGCGGCCCGCGAGGATCGCGCCTTTTGTTGCGCGTATGGCGCACATGCGTCCGCGGAACCCGCGACGCTACTGCACGCGCGCGAGAAATTCCTTCACCCGCGCGACGTCGACCGGCGCCGCGACATCGGCGTCGCGCTTGAACGACGTCCCAGCGATGAATCCGTCGGCCGCGTCGAACTCCTGGACGGTGGACCCGCTGATCCCGCTACCGACGAGCACGGGCACGTGGCCCGCGGCGGCCTTGACGGCGCGGACATGCTGCGGATCGGTCGGCTTGCCCGTGCCGGCGCCGCTTACAATCACCGCGTCGGCGAGGCCGCGCGCGATTGTGTCGGTCACCTCGTCCGCCAGCGGGCGCGGCGCCAACGGCGCCGAATGCTTCACGTCAACGTCGGCGAAGATCTTCACGTCCGCCGCGCCCAAATGAACGCGCTCGCGCAGCAGCTCGTGCGCAATCCCCTGCACGATGCCCTGATCGGTCACGCGCGCTCCGCAGAGCACGTTGATGCGAATGAAACTGGCTCCGGCCGCGTGCGCGACCGCCAAGGCGCTCTGCCCGTCGTTGCGGAGCACGTTGATGCCCAGCGGCAGCTCAACCCGGCGGCGAATCTCCGCCACGATGGCCGTCATGTGCGCCACCACGGCCACGGGCACCCGGCCGGGGTAGAACGGCACATCACCGAAGTTCTCCACCATGATCCCGTGCACCCCGCCCGCCGCCAGGGCTTCGGCATCGCGCACGGCGGCGTCTCTGATTGCGCTGATGTCCCCGCCGAACCGCGGCGAGCCGGGCAGCGCGAGCAGGTGAACCATCCCAACGACCACCTTCCGAACATTCGACCACGGCAGCACCAGCACGCTCATGTGGATAGTGTGGCCGAAGTCGAGGGCGAACGGAATCGTCATCAAGAACAGCGGGCAAGCCGAAGCTCGCCCGCTGTCGCTGGAGGTTCATCGGATCCCGCAGCTACACCCCCGCCGCCGCCGGATGTTGCTCGAGGAGTTGGTTCCACTTTTTGCCCGTGCGCTGCTTCCAGGACCCCTTGTGATACGCGTACCCGACGATGAGCGGGACAGCCAGCGTCGCTTCGCTGTAGACCATCTGCTCGTACACCGTCTCGACTTTGCCCCAACTGCTCGCTTCCTTCAGGGTTGAGCTGGAGAGAGCGCCGTCACGAACGTCGGCGACCGTCACCTGCACGGCGTACTTGTGCATCGGCGCATCGACGCCGAGGACTTCCGCGGCGACCACGATGTCCTGGGTAAAATTCTTCGGCACGCCGCCGCCGATCATGAACAGCCCGGTGTCCTTGGTCTTCATCTTCAGCTGGGTCAGCTCGTAAAAGTCCTTGCCGCCGTCCCAGGTCATGTGCGGGGCATCACCCTTGGCCGCGGCAATGGCGACGAGGCCGAAGCCGGCCGAGCAGTCGTTGAAGGCGGGGGCAAAAATCGGCACATCGCGCTTGTAGGCTTCGTAAACGATGCTGTCCTCGCACTTCGGCCCCCCGTTGCGGTCGAGATCCTCGCCGAACGCGCGGAACAGCTCGCGGCTGCTGTAGGGGCGCGGCTCGAGCTCCTCGAAGATCTTGCCCGTCGTCTCGTCGCAGAGGCGCAGCTCTTCCTCGTCGATCAGCGTGTCGTAAATCCGGTCCAGCGCGTGCTCGCGCAGCTCGTTGTCGTACAACCCGCTCTTGAGCTCCTCGCCGGCGATGTAGTGCTTGAAGCCGAGGGCTTCAAAGAAGTCCTGATCGACCATGTTGGCGCCGGTGCTGACGATGGCATCCACCATGTTGCTGCGGATCATGTCGACGAAGACCTTCTTCAGCCCCGCGCTGATGAGGGAGCCGGCGAGGGTGAGGATGACGCCGCAGTGGGTATCGCGCAGCATGCGATCATAAATATCCGCGGCGCGATGGAGGTCGCGCGAGCTGAACGCCATGTGCTGCATGGCCTCGACGATGGGCACGATTCCCGGGTTCTTCGTCACGTCGATGTGCTTCACGACGCCGCCCCTGAGAAACTTTGCCTTGTCCTGGGCGTGGGTTGCCTTGAGGGGTTTGACGTTGAGGTCAACTTCGTTCGCCACGGGTACCTCCTTTAAGTAAGAGGGCGCTCGTTCTTACTGGTTGCTTCTGTAACACGAACCGGATCACAGCGGACTAACGAAAAAAGCCACCGCGTCCCGCTACGGTGTGCGCGCCCCGATGAACGGAGGGCACCCGCCATTGCGGGGCGTGGTGGCTTTGGACGTCAGACGATTGTGATGGGTGATACGCGGCAGTCAAGCGCGAGTTCAGTGGCGTGCGAAAAATTTTCACCGCGCGTGCGCTGGCACGTGCGTCGCGTGGAGCGGGCCCCTGCGACAACTCGCCTGTTGCAGCGCGAGAATCCGGAAGTACAGTGCGCGGCACATGGACGGCGGCGTCAAGAACCGGCTGCGGTTGTGGCTGCGAAGCGAACGGGCGCTGGGGCTCAGCGCCTCCCTGGCCGCACCCCCGCCGCCAGGTATGGGTGCGGCGCGGGTGGATGCGATCGTGAACACGGATGACGGCGACGCCGATTCGCCCGCGGATTCCCTGCGGGAATCCCAGCCGTCGGCGGCGCTGTACGCCCGCCTCTCGGCGCCCAACGAGATGGCCCCGCGCGGCGGGATGATGCCGCCGCCGTCGGTCGAGCCGTTTACCGCGCCGCTGCTCGTGCCCGACGAGAAACGCAGCCGACTCATCGCATTGGACAACAACGAAGTCCGCGGCTGCACGCGCTGCCGGCTCTGCCAGTCGCGCACGAATACGGTCTTCGGCGAAGGCGACCCGGACGCCAGGATCTTCTTCATCGGCGAAGGCCCCGGCGAGAACGAAGACCTCACCGGCCGCCCGTTCGTCGGCCGCGCCGGCGAGCTGCTCGACAAGATGATCGCCGGCATGGGCTTGCGCCGCGACCAGGTGTACATCGCCAACATCGTGAAGTGCCGCCCGCCGAACAACCGCGTGCCCATGCCCGATGAAGTGGCGACGTGCACGCCGTATCTCGAGCGACAGTTGGAGATCATTCGCCCCGACGTGATCGTGACCCTGGGGTTGCCCGCGCTGAAGTACATGATGAACGATCCGAAGCTCTCGATGGGCCGCTCGCGCGGAAGCTGGCGCGAGTGGCGCGGAATAAAATTAATGCCGACCTTCCATCCCGCCTACATCTTGCGTAACCCGACGTACGAAACCAAAGCGGCGGTATGGAGCGACCTGAAACAAGTGCTCGTCGAGCTCGGCTTGCCAATTCCGAAGCGCAGCGGCGCTGGCGGTTAGGAAAAAAGTTTCTAAGCTTCGTCGCGCGCTGTGAGAGCGAAATGGATTTCACTCACACCGCCCGCGAGCAGTTGCCGATTCACCCGTGACGAAGTCGTAGCAACGTCGTTCTGTCTGTTGTTGGCGCACGTGGTCTTCGGTGAGTTCAGTTGTGTCGTCTGAAAAAATCTGTCGCCGACGGGGAAACATTTTTGTCCGCCGCCGATCGATCGGTACGGTGCGCGTTTCCGTTTCATATAACCAATTTCGTCGGCGGCCAAACCGCCGGGTGTGGCGTCTTCTAAGACCTTCTGTCGCCTGAAAAACCAAGCGTCTTTATGCTCACGACCCACTCGCCCTCGCCGCGCGAGGCGGGTCCCGCGAATCGCATTGCGGGAACCGCCGCGCCCCGTCGCGCCAATGAACCTTCGCCGCTTGACGCCAGCGTCTGGCAGCAGATCCTCGGCGCGGTCCGCACCCATCACCCGAGCCTCAACCGCGTCTGGTTCGACCAGATGGTCCCGCGGCAGCTCACCAACGGTGTCATTCAGGTCACCGTCGCCACGCCGGCGCAGCTCCACTTCTGCCAGGGGCAGTGCCAGCAGCCGTTTACATCAGCCGCGCAACAGATCACCGGCCGGCTTGTCGCCGTCAGCTTCCACTGCGAGAACCTCCCCCGGGGCGGCGTCTACAACGAAGGTGATCAGCCCCTCCCGCTCAACCCGGACTACGTTTTTGAGAACTTCGTCACCGGCCCGTGCAACCGCCTCCCGCACGCGGCGTCGCTGGCCGTCAGCGAGCAGCCCGGGCAGGCGTACAACCCGCTGTTCATCCACGGCGGCGTCGGGCTCGGGAAGTCGCACCTGCTCCAAGCGGTCTGCCAAAAGGTCATGGAGAACAAGCAGGACGCGCGCATTCTGTACCTCTCATGTGACAGCTTCATCAACCAGTTCATCACCTCGGTTGAAACCGGCGACATGAACCAGTTCCGCTTCCGCTATCGGAACGTGGACGTGCTGGTGATCGACGACATTCATTTCCTTGCCGGCCGCGACCGCACGCAGGAAGAGTTCTTCCACACGTTCAATACGCTCTACCAGGGCCACAAGCAGATCATCCTGTCTGCCGACTGCCCGCCGAGCGAAATTCCCGAGCTCGAAGAGCGGCTGGTGTCTCGCTTCAACTGGGGGTTGGTCGCGCGGATCGAAAAGCCGTGCTACGAGACGCGCGTGGCGATCTTGCAGAAGAAGGCCCGCATGCGCGGCCTGACGCTGCCGGAGGACGTCGTCTGCTACATTGCGGGGAAGGTGGAGAACAACACCCGTGAGCTGGAAGGCGCGATCACCAAGATCCAGGGCATGAGCCTTCTGCAGGCCGGCATGATCGATCTGGAGCTGGCCAAGGCGGCGCTGGGCGAAAGCGCCACCCCCGAACAGAAGCGCATCACCATCCAGCAAATCTTCGACGCCGTGACCAAGTACTACAACGTGCGCCTGAGTGACCTGCAATCGAAGAAACGCCATAAGAGCATCGCCTTTCCACGGCAGGTGTGCATGTACCTCGCGCGTCGCCACACGCGCTACAGCCTGGAAGAAATCGGCGGCTACTTCGGCGGCCGCGACCATACCACCGTGCTGCACGCGGTGCGCACCGTCGACGGCGACTGCAAAGACGACCGCGAAATCGCGAAGCAGATCGCGCACATCGACGGGCAGTTGACGGGGGCTTAGTATCGGGGGGCCGAGCGACGAGGCCCTGGTGACGGGGGCCTGCTCGCGCGGTCGAAAAGACGGTCGAGCTTATAACGCCGCTGAGATTCCCTTCCCGCCCGCGCAGCGTAAAATGACTACGTGCGAAGGGCATCGTCCATCTCGCTCGTCTGCATTGTCGGCTTCATCGCGCTGACGATGGATGCGCGGGCCCAGGTCGAAATGACCGCCCCCGCCACCATCCCCACCACGGCGGCGGATAGCACGACCGCTACCGCCACGCCCACAACCGCGCCCGCGGCGGTCGTGGTGCTGGATGGGGACGTCAACGATTACATGCGCCAGGTGATCGAGCGCCGTTTCCAGCTCGCGCGCGAGGCCGGGGCGCGCGTCATCATCCTGCAGATCGACACGTACGGCGGCTACGTCGACGCCGGGCAATCCATCGCTCGCTTTCTCAAGCGGCAGGACGACCTGCACGTCATCGCATACATCCCCGTGAAGGCCATCAGCGCCGGCGCGATGATCGCCGTCGCCGCAGACGAAATCGTGATGGAGCCGACAGCGCAGATCGGCAACAGCGGCGTCATCACCGGCACCGGGCAGGAGCTCAGCGGCACGAACCGCGCCAAGGCCGAGAGCATGGTGATCGAGGAGTTCCACGACTCCGCCCGCCGCAATGGGTACGACCCGCTCCTGCTTGAGACGATGGTGGTTTACGAGCGCACGGTGCACTTCGTCGAAAACGTCGAGAGCGGCGAGCGACGGCTCGTCCGGCCGGAGGAATACAAGGAGCTGACTGCGGATGGGTCCTGGCGCCCGGTCCCGGACGTGCGCAACCCGCTGGACGCGCCGGACACGCTGCTGACGATGAGCGCGGACCTCGCCAAAACGGTGGGGCTGGCGAGCGAGATTGTCCAGAACCTGCCGAGCTTCATCGCGTCGCGCGACTACGAGATCGTCGGCCGGTTCGAGCCCGCATTTGGCGACTACGTCGTCGCGTTCTTCAACAGCTTCGCTGTGCGCGGCCTGCTCACGACGGTGCTGCTGTTTTCCCTGTACATGAGCTTCAGCTCCCCCGGCCAGGGGATGCCCGAGGTGATCGCAATGTGCGCGCTGGGCGTGCTTCTCGGCGTTCCGATGCTCACAGGCTACGCGACCTGGATCGAGCTGGTGGCGGTGCTGCTCGGGCTGGTGCTCATCGCGGTGGAACTGTTCGTCCTGCCCGGCTTTGGGCTACCCGGCATCACGGGCCTGATCCTGGTGTTCGGCGGCCTGGTAATGACGTTCGCGCCAACGGTGACGCTGCCCGATGCGACATTTGGCTTCGCCATTCCGTGGGGGAATGTTGCGCAGGGGCTGTTCGTGGTGACGGCCGGTCTCGTGTGCTCCCTGCTGCTGTGGTTCTGGCTTAACCGCTACCTGCCGCGCCTGCCATACTTCAACCGGCTGATCCTGACGACCGTCGCCGGCGGGAGTTCCGCCGACTCGCCCGCAACTGTGGGCGGCGCGGAAGCCACTGGCCCGGCGGTCGGTGAAATGGGCGAGGCCTTGACCGACCTGCGACCGGGCGGAGCGGCGCGGATGCAACCCGACGGCACGGTCGTGCAGGTCGTGAGCGACAGCGGGTTCGTCAAGGCCGGCGAGCGGCTGGTGGTGCGTGAGGTCGCCGGCAACCGAATCGTCGTGCGGGCGGTGTCGTAATGCCCCTCCCGGAACTTGCCATTCTCCTGTTCGGCATCGGCGTTGCCCTGCTGCTGGCCGAGCTGCTGCTCCCGGCGCACGGGATCATTGGCGTGCTGGGCGGGCTGGTGATCGCCGCCGGCATCATCGTGTGCTACGTCATCGGCTTTTGGCTCGGCACGGGAGTGCTGCTGGGGTTGGCGATCCTCTCGCCGTTTATCGGTGCTGCCACCGTGCGCATCTGGCCGCGCACGCCCATCGGTCGGCGGGTGGTGCTCCCGCCCGTTGTCGATCCGCTGCCCCCGCCCCGCGTCCGCATCGGGCAGACCGGCGTCGCCGTCAGTGAGCTGCGTCCGATGGGCACGTGCGAATTTGGTGACAGCCGGCTTGAAGCGATCTCCGAATACGGGATGATCGAGCCCGGCCGAGAGGTGGCGGTGGTGGCGCTAACCAACAACCGTCCCATCGTCCGCGCGATGTAATCGCGACCCGACCCCGGAAAGGCAACGACATATGATGGCATTCATCCACGTTCTCGCTCAGCCGGATTCCGATTGGTCGCCTGTGGCCATCGGGCTGACGCTGTTCATCCTGCTGATCCTGCTGATCTTGTTCGCCGTGCTGTTCCAGTTCCTCGGGCTGTACATCCGCGCGCTGGTCAGCGGCGCGAGCGTGAGCCTGCTCGATCTGATCGGAATGCGGCTCCGGAAAGTAAATGCCGCCGCCATCGTCAACTCGCGCATCCAGGCGACGCGCGCGGGGCTCGATGTCACGACCTCCGAAATGGAGTCGCACGTGCTGGCCGGCGGCGACGTGCAGCGCGTCATCAACGCGATGATCGCCGCCAATAAGGCGAACATCGAATTGCCGTGGAAGACGGCGACGGCGATCGACCTGGCCGGACGCGACATTCTCGACGCCGTACAGACCAGCGTGAACCCGAAAGTGATCGACGTTCCCAACGCCGCGCTCGGCCGCCCCACGATCGACGCCGTCGCGAAGAACGGGATTCAGCTTAAGGTGAAGGCTCGCGTGACCGTGCGAACGAACATCAAGCAGCTCGTCGGGGGCGCGACCGAGGAGACCATCATCGCCCGCGTCGGGCAGGGCATCGTCAGCGCCATCGGCTCGGCCAACGACCACGCCGACGTGCTGGAGAACCCCGACAACATTTCACGGGCGGTGCTGCACAAGGGACTGGACGCGAATACGGCATTCGAGATCCTCTCGATCGACATCGCCGACGTCGATGTCGGTGACAACGTCGGCGCCAAGCTCCAGAGCGAGCAGGCCGAGGCGGACAAGCGACGCGCGCAGGCCGAGGCGGAAAAGCGCGCCGCCGCCGCTCGGGCGCAGGAGCAGGAAAATATCGCCAAGGTTGCCGAGAACCGCGCGATCGTTGTTCTCGCCGAGGCCGAAATCCCCCGCGCCATGGCCGAGGCATTCCGCAGCGGAAACCTGGGGATCATGGATTATTACAAGATGCGCAACATGCAGGCGGACACGACCATGCGCGAGGCGATTGGCAATCCGTCGGACGGGACGAAGGTATAGGGCGCGGCAATGAACGACCTGCCCAACATCCTCGCCCAGGAAGGCAGCGACCTGCCCAAGTACATCTTCGGGCTGATCTTCTTCGTCATCTGGGTGCTGAGCGCGTTCGTCTCATGGATCAACAAGCGGCAGCAGGAGGCAAAGCGACAGCGCCTGCGCGAGGAGCTGGAGCGGGCGTCGCGCTACGGTCGCACACCTGCGCCCGAACCTCCGCCGACACCGCCTCGGCCCGCGCCGCAGCGCATCTCCGAAGGGATCGCGCAGCGCTTCCCCGAGGTGATGCTGCCGCCCGCGCCACCGCCCATGCGGCAGCAGCCGCCACCGCAACAGCGCCGGCCGATTCCGCCCAAGCCGCAGCAATCGGTGCGGCGACCCATGAAGCAGCCAAAGCCGCGCCGCCCAGTGCTGACCGCGCTCCCGCCGCTGCCGGCGCTCGAAGAAGTGGCGCCCACTACACCCTACGTGAACATCACCCAGCCCGCCGCCCGCGCCAAGCCCCCCACCGTCGACGCGACCGGGATCAAGCAGTGGATGACGCCCGCGACCTTGCGCCACCAGTTCATCCTCACCGAAATCCTCCAACCCCCGCTAGCGATGCGCCCGGACCGACACGGTCCGGCTTAGCACTAGAGCGTTTGACTGTTGAATGTAGCATGCTCAAGCGGCAGCGTATCCGCAGTGTTGAAACCAGTTTCGCAGGTCGTTGACGGTGACGGTCGCGAACGCGGCGGTGATCGCCTCGCCCAGCGCTTCGGCGGTGCGGGC
>DASYWJ010000127.1:0-42146 GCA_035936155.1 Tepidisphaeraceae bacterium
GGCAACAGTGGCTCGACCAATTCCCACAGGTCGTCGGGTACGAGCGGCTTGGCCATGGCGTCCTCCGTGACTGCGGCCAAGCGAGATTGTCGGGCGGCATCGGATCATTCGGAACCGAGGTTTTGTTAGGAGCTCTTTAGAAAGTGGCACGGGTTAAAAGCCCGTGCTACCGCTCAGAAGGGATCCAATCAGAACTTCACCACCGCGTTCGCCCACGTGAGGCCCGCGCCGAAGGCGACGAAGATGATCGTGTCGCCCGACTTGATCTTCCCCCCGCGCACCGCCTCGTCCAACGCGATCGGGATGCTCGCCGCCGAGGTGTTGCCGTACTTGTCGATGTTCACGAACGCCTTCTCCGGCCCCATCCCCAGCTTGTCCATCGCGCTGTCGATGATCCGCTGGTTCACCTGGTGCGGGACAATCAGGCTGAGCGTGTCTTTCGTCAGCTCGCACTTGCGCATCGCGTCTTCGATCAGCTCCTCGAAGCGCTGCACGGCGAACTTGTAGACCTCGCGGCCCTTCAATTTGATGTACTGGCTGCCGTCGGCGACAAGCGATTCCTCGATCGGAAAACGGCTGCCCGGCTTGCAGCAGAGCATCTCCCAGCCGCTGCCGTCGGCGTGCAGGCTGGAGTAAATCACGCCCTGCTTCGGGTCGTTGCTGCGCTGCAGCACCACCGCGCCGGCGCCGTCGCCGAAGAGGATGCAGCTGCTTCGATCGGTGTAATCGGTGATGCGACTGAGCGTTTCGGCACCGATGACGAGGATGTTCTTGTACCGCCCCGACTGGATGTATGCGACACCGATGTCCAGCGTGTAGAGAAATCCGCTGCAGGCTGCAGCGACGTCAAAGGCGGGCGTCGTCGTCATGCCCAAGGCTGCGGCGACGAAGCAGGCGGTGCTCGGAAACGCCATCTCCGGGGTGATGGTGCCGCAGAGCACGAGGTCGATCTCCTTCGGCTCGAGCCCCGCCGCATCGAGCGCGCGGCGGGCGGCATGGGTGGCGAGCGTCGCAGTCGATTCCCCGGGGCCGGCAATCCGCCGCTCCCTGATCCCCGTCCGCTGCGTGATCCACTCGTCGTTCGTGTCGACCATCCGCGACAGCTCGTCGTTCGTCAGCCGCTTCTCCGGGACGAAGCTGCCGGTCCCCGTGATGATGGCGCCGTAGTCTGGCATGGTGAAAACAGTTGCTAGTTGCTAGTTGTCAGTTGCTAGTGGGGACGATTCTGGAGCCTTTTGCCTTCACTAGCAACTAGCAACTCTTCAGCTATTCCTCTTCCCCTACCGGAATGCTCGCCTCGATCCGTTGCACGATCTTTTCGTTCACGCCGCTGTTCTTCAGCTGCTTCCCGACGCGAATGGCGTTCTTGATGGCGCGGGCCTCGCTCTTGCCGTGGCAGATCAGGCAATACCCGCCCACTCCCAGCAGCGGAGCGCCGCCATACTCCTGCCAGTCGTGCTTGGCGTAGATTTTCTTCATGACCGGCTTGAACTGCTCGAGCAAGTCCGGCGCGAACTCCTGGAGCTCGGCCATGATTGTCTGGAACAGCCCCTCGGCCATGCCTTCGGTGAATTTCAGCACGATGTTTCCGACGAACCCGTCGCAGACGACGACGTCGACGACCCCCTTGAACAGGTCGCGGCCCTCGACGTTTCCGACGAAGTTGACCTGCGGCTCGTCGCGGAGGAGCTTGCGCGCTTCCTTGGTGAGCTGGTTGCCCTTGGCGTCTTCCTCGCCGATCGAGAGCAGCCCCACGCGCGGGTTGTCGATGCCGCAGATCGCCGTCGCGTAGCATGAGGCCATGATCCCGTACTGGTGGATGTGCTTGGGCTTGGGCGCGACGTTGGCGCCGACGTCGCAGATGACGACCGGGCCGTGGAAGGTCGGGATGATAACGGCGATGCCCGGGCGGCTGACACCAGGCAGCGTCCGCATGCGCAGCTGCGCCGCGGCGACGCACGCGCCGGTGTTGCCGGCGGAGATGACGATGTCGGCGTCGCCCTTGGCGACCATCTTGCACATCACCGCGATCGAGCTGTTCGGCTTGGCGCGAATCGCCTCGACGGGCGAGTCGTCCATCTCGATGACCTGTGTCGTGGGGACGATGTGGTAGAAGCGCTTGTGCTCCGGCGAGAGCTCGCTGCGCGCGAGGGCGTCGCGGATGATCTTCTCATCGCCCACAAGGTGAACGGCGTCGCCTTCCTGCAGCAGAGGCGCAGCTTCCCAGCACCCCTTGAGGATGGCGGCCGGCGCACGATCGCCGCCCATCACGTCCACCGCAACTCGCACGAATGGTCCTCCTGCGGAGGAAGAAGCCAGGAGCCAGAAGCCAGGAGCCAGGAGCCAGAGGGAAGGCAGCTTCGTGCTCTTCTACTGGCTTGTGGCTACTGGCTACTGGCTTCTCCTCCCACTACGCCTCGTTCGAATCGACCTGCAGCGCCAGCTTGGGATTCACGTAGCCGCAGTTGTCGCAGGCGGCGTGAGGGAGCTTGGCGCTGCCGCACTGGGGGCAGCGAACGTAGTGGATCGGCTTGAGCGCTAAGTGCGAGCGGCGCTTGCGCTTGCGCGACTTGCTGTGTTTCTGGACCGGAAGCATGGCACGACTCCTGCGGGCGATCCGCCCGACCGGTGGGACGACCATCCGGGGGCGGTGAAAGTTTCTGCGGCTAACCCATTAAAAGGCAACGGCGGGCTCAAACCCGCCGTGCAGCAAGGGTCGGTACGGTAGGAAGTTCGGGAGGTTCTGTCAAGAAGACGCGGTTGTTGCGCGACGCGCCAGGGACGCGCCAGATGGGGCGCTTTGTCCTTCCGTTTGCTCTCGTCTTTCCGCTTGCGGCTTCGGGGATCGACCGGCGCAGAGTTGGTTCTCCTCGGCTCTCCTCCCGCGCCCGTTGGTCCGCGAAGCCGCAAGCGGCGGAACGGCCGTGATCGCTACCGCTGGCGCATCTCGACGTAGTAGATGGAGCGCCGCTTCTTGCGGTAGCGGTGCTCGAAGCACGTCGATTCACCCGCGAAGCACCTTCCCGCTACCGCGGATTGGACCGGCGCGTCATTCCAGAAGTCAGCCGAGCACGCAGTCACCACGAGCTGCTCGGGGACCGCCCGGCTCAGATCCACCACCGATTGGTAGTACTCCGGGTGATCCGTCTTAATCACCAGGCCCCCGCCGTCGCGCAACGTGCGGTACACGTCGAGCAGGAATGGCTCGGCGATCAACCGATTCTTCAGCTCCCGCGGCTTGTCGCACGGGTCGGGGTGGAAGATCCACACCTCGTCAAGCTCTGCGTCGGCGAAGATCCGGCGAACGTCCTGCCCGCAGCCGTGAAGCAGGGCGACGTTTCGCAGACCGGCGGCGTCGATCTGCTCGGCTCCGGTGTGCAGCGCGCGGCATTTCCAGTCGACGCCGATGAACGCGGTCATCGGATGCTTCGCCGCAACGCGAGCCAGCAGCACCGCGTCGTTGCAGCCGATCTCGAAAATGAGGCGGCCGTCGTACGCGCTGCCGATACGGCGACCGAAGAAGTCGCGCCACGCACCGCGGCGGGCGAACTCGGCGCCGTCGCTGAACACGAACTCGCCGAACGCGAGCAGCCGGTCGGCAAAGACGCTGCGCCGGCGGATGACACGATCAGGAGTCATACGATTCCCACGGTGAAGCGAGCATGGCGGCCAAGTCGCTGGGAAGGGCATGAGATCGGAACGGCATCCTCCCCCTCCCACGGTGCTCGGGGAGGGAGGGCGGGCGCTGCTCGACCTTCTCGCCGCTTCACTTGATGACACTCTGCGCAAACTCCCGCGCGCGGGCCAGCGCATCGGGAATTTTGGCGGGGTCCTTCCCGCCCGCCTGCGCCATCTGTGGTCGGCCGCCGCCCCCGCCGCCGGCGACTTTGGCGGTCTCGCGAATCCAATCGCCGGCTCTGAGCCCCCTGGCGATCAGATCATCGCTGACGGCGGCGATGAAGTTGACCTTTCCCTCGCCGGCAGCGCCAAGCAGGATCGCGTGGCAGGGCGACTTTTTCTTTAGCGAGTCGACGGCAGCAAAGAGCTGGTCGGAACCGGCGCTGGGAATCTCGCCGATGATCAGGTTGGCGCCCCCGAGCTGCGCGGCGCTGGCGAGGAGTTCGGCAGCGCGGGCGAGGGCGTCAGCGTTGGAACCGCCTGATTCTTTCTTCGACGCCTTTTCCGCCGACTTCTGCCGCGCCTGGAGCTCGGCGACGGCGGCTTGCCCGCGGCGCTTGGCCCGGAGCGGGAGGTCCTCGGTGGCGAGTAGCTTCTGGATCGACGCGATCCCTTCCTTTAGTTCGGAATCGCTCAGCGACTTCGCGCGCGCGATCGCAGTATCCAATTCGCGTGCCACAGCGTCAGCCGCTGAAGCGGCGGGCCCGGTGAGGGCGGTGATGCGTCGGATGCCTTTGCTGATCGACTCTTCGCCCGTGAGGACGAAACATTCGCACTCGCCCGCGTTCTCCAGGTGCGTTCCGCCGCAGAACTCGACGGAATACTGCCGCCACTTCGCGTTGGCCGGGTCCTTCAAAAGATCCGTCACCGGCACGCCGATCGACACGACGCGGACCATCGGCGGGTACTTCTCGCCGAAGACCGCGCGCAGCCCGTTGATCTTCATCGCCTCCTCTTGCGGGGCTTGCTCGGCGTAGACGGGAAGTTTCTCGCCGATCCGCTCCCCCACGAGCGTCTCAATGCGCGCCAGCTCGTCCTCCGTCAGCGCCTTGCCATGCGAGAAGTCGAAGCGAAGCTTTTCGGGATCAACGAGCGAGCCTTTCTGCTGCACGCCCTCGCCGAGCACTTCGCGCAGCGCCCAGTTGGCCAGGTGGGTGGCGGTGTGGTTTTTCTCCGTGCGTGGGCGGACGCCCGCGAGGGTCGCCGTGACGTGGTCGCCGATGCTCAGGTGGCCGGCCGTCACGTTGCCGATGTGCAAGACATACCCCCCTGCGCTGCGGGCGGTGGTGACGTCCATGACGCCGCCGCTCTTGGAGCGCAGCTCACCGGTGTCGCCGACCTGGCCGCCCATTTCGGCGTAGAAATTTGTCCGATCGAGAATGACCGCCACGCCCTGCCCCGCCGCCTCGGCGCCGTGGGTCGTGTCGATGAGTTTTGAGCCGTCCCAGATGGCGCGGACAGTCGCGCCGGTGGGCTGCGCGTTGAACTTCGCCGAATCGTCGGTGGGCTTCAGGCCCAACTCATTCAGCCGCCCCAGCACGTCCGGCGGGAGCTCGAACAGCCGCGACGCACCTTCTCTGCCGCCCGCGCGGGCGCGCTGACGCGCGTCTTCCATCAGCCGCTCATAGTCGGCGATATCGACGCTCATGCCCCGCTCCTGTGCCATCACCTGCGTGAGATCAACGGGGAAGCCGTAGGTGTCGTGCAGCTTGAAGGCGTCCTCGCCGCTGATGCGCTTCGTCTCACGCGACCGCTGGGCCGCCTCGTCGAACAGCGCGATGCCGCGGTCGAGCGTGCGCCCGAAGCTGACCTCCTCGTCCTTGACGATTTCGACGACGCGGTTTGGATCGCGCTTCAGTTCCCGGAAACCATCGCCCATTGCGTCGATGACGACCGGCACGAGCGTGTGCAGGAATGGATCGCGCAGCTCGAGTTGCTGCCGTCCGAACCGAACGGCGCGGCGGAGGATGCGCCGCAGCACGTAACCGCGCCCCTCGTTGCTCGGCGCCGCACCGTCGGTCAGCGCGAACGTGAGGCAGCGGATGTGATCCGCGATGACGCGAAACGCTATATCCGTACGAAGCTGCTCATCCGCGGCCTCCGCGACGGGATCGGCGGCGTTCGTTTTAGGATACTTGCCGCCGTACGTCCGACCGCTCAGGGTTGAGAGCTTCTCCCAGAACGGAGCGAAGAGGTCGATCGCGTAGTTGTCCTCAACCTCCTGCAGCACCTGCGTGATCCGCTCGAACCCCATCCCGGTATCCACGTGCCGCGCCGGCAGCGGGGTGAGGGAGCGGTCGGGGTTCCGGTTGTACTGGATGAAGACGTTGTTCCAGATCTCCATCACCCGCGGGTCTTCTCCTGTGAGGACGGTCGGCCCGCCGGTCTTGTCGGGCGTGCGGTCGATGAATATTTCGGTGCACGGCCCGCACGGACCCGTCTCGCCCATCTCCCAGAAGTTGTCCTTGCCGCCGTAGTGGATGCGTTCTTTGGGAAGGCCGGCGATTTCCATCCACAGATTGGCGGCCTCGTCGTCGCGCGGAACGCCGGAGGAGGGGTCGCCTTCGTGAACGGTGACGTGGAGGCGCGTGGGGTCGATCTTCCACACCTCCGTCAGCAGTTCCCACGACCAGGCGATGGCCTCGCGCTTGAAGTAGTCGCCGAAGCTCCAGTTTCCGAGCATCTCAAAGAACGTGTGATGCCGCCTCGACCGGCCGACGTCGTCCAGGTCGTTGTGCTTCCCGCCGGCGCGGATGCACTTCTGCGTGTTGGCGGCGCGGGTGTACGGGCGCTTCTCGAGGCCGAGGAAGATCGGCTTGAACTGATTCATCCCGGCGTTGGTGAACAGCAGCGTCGGGTCATCGTGCGGCACCACGGGCGAGCTGGGCACGAACGTGTGGCCGTGCTTCTGCACAAAGAAGTCGATGAACTGCTGGCGGATCTGAGCTGAAGTCATGCGGCCGGGACCGGTAAAAAGTCCCGGATTATTGCCCGCTGCGCGGGAAGTTCCAAGAAGCCAAGGTCCAACTTCCAAACAAAACCCCAAACGACCAAAGAAGAAAGCTCCAACCGGGCTGTCCCGCCGTTTGGAGCTTTCTGCTTTTCCGCTTCGGTTCTTGTTTGGAACCTGGAGTTTGGCTTCTGGGAGCTTGGCTTCTGGGGAGCTTCCCGCGTCTACGGCGCGGGCGTCAGTTCGTTCGACGCCAGCGCGGCCGGGGCGGCGGTGGTGCCGATCTCCCACTGGTCCTGCGGGGTGGCTTCGATGATCTTCTGAAGCTCGAGGATGCTCCCGACCGTCTTGCCGGCGACGGTGGTGATCACCGTTCCCAAAGCGATCCCCCTCTTGGCCAGCGGACTGGATTCATCCATGCCGACGACGAGCAGCCCGGTGGTGGCCCCGTGGGCCTTGGCGTCCTTGAAGTTGGCGGGAACGCTGGAGAGGACCAGCCCCTGCCAGCGCAGCCGCTGGCGCTCGCGGGTGACGGCGACGTGCGGCATAGGCCGGCGGCGCGGGATGGCCTCGACGGTCAGGGTCGTTCCGGCGCGAGCGACCTGCATCGTCGCTGCCTTGTCCACCGAGCAGCGCCCGATCACGCGGATGAAGTCGTCGGCGTCGTCGACCTGTTCCCCGTTGAGGCTGACGATCACGTCGGCCACCTGAAGATCACTATTCGACGCCGGCGTGTCGGGTTCCACCGAATCGACGCGGGCGCCAATTGCTTTGTCGACGCCCGCGATTTTGCGCTCGCGCGTCGTCGGCGTGCTCACGAGGATCCCGAGGTACCCGTAGACAATCTCGCGACCCTGCTTCAGTTCCTTGACCGTGTCGAGCAGTTGCGGCGTGATGGGCATGGCGAAGCCGATGCCGTTTGCCTGCTTGTTGGGGAGGATGACGGCCGTGTTCACGCCGATCACCGACCCGTCGATGCCGAACAGCGGCCCCCCGGAGTTGCCCGGATTGATCTCGGCCGTCGTCTGGATGAGGTTGGTGTAGAGGCGGTTTTCCTTGCTGGCGAGCTTGGGCAGCGAGCGGCCGGTGGCGCTGACGACGCCGACGCTCATGGCCATCTCACCCTCGCCGGCGTAGCCGTAGGGATTGCCCAACGCGATGGTCCACTGCCCGCGGCGCAGCTCGCCCGTGGCGGCGAACGTGACGGGCGGAGTATTCGCTTTTGCGATCTTCAGGACGGCCAGGTCGGTGCGCGGGTCGGAGCCGACGACGATCGCCGGGTACACCGTGCGGTCGTCGGTGGTGACCCATAGCTGTTCGCTGTCCCCGATCACGTGCTCGTTGGTGAGGATGTACCCCTCGGAGTCGATGAAAAAGCCCGTGCCGACCATGCGGGTGGTGCGTCCGAGGATGTCGTCGACCTTGGCGAAGGTCAGTTCCTCGCTGCGCAGTGCGTTGTCGGCCTGGACGGGATCACACGCGGAGGAGATGGCAACGACGGAGGGGGCCAGCTTCGACGCGAGGGTCGAGAACTGGTCCTGGAGGCCAACGAGATCGATCGTCCGGTCGGCAGCAATAGCCGACTGTGGCGACGAAACCGCCGCGGAAAACAGCGTGACGACAAACAGCGTAACGGCCAGCCCGCGACCGCGACGCGCAAACAACATGCGTCCCATTCGCACCCCGATACAAAAGCCCTGACAGCCCCGGATCGGATCGCTCCGGTCCTGACGTCTGTGCCGACGTCCCATTCACCCCATCGGCACAGAATCGGACCTACTGAATCAGTAATGAGACAAAAGCCGTGCCCTGGCAGTGTCCGCTCACTGATGTGCACCAAATTTATCAATCGGAATCGGAATTCCAATGGCTGGCGGAATTTTTTTCGGACGTGCAAGTTAGGAATTCAATGAACGCGCAAAAACTGCCGCGCCGCGGAAACGGGCGTCTCCACAGCGCGACTGATGCTTATGCGCGAAAGTTCGGCAGACCTTTGTCTGAGGCTCAGAGCCGCATCGAGAATGGTCACGGCCTGTTGCGCCGGGCCTTGCGGTCCTTGTGGTGCTGTTTGGGCGTGACGTGGAACGTCACCTCACAGCGCCCGACGCGGCGGTCGCGCTCGCCCCGGAAGCCCTGCTGGCTGATGTCCAGGTCGAGCGTGATGTTGAACTCACCGCCTCGGGCGAGGTGCTGCTTGATGTCCTCGCGCGGGTTCATGCGATAGACAGCGGGGCCGAAGCAGGGGCGGAGGAACGTGTAGTTGAGGTTTTTGCAGACGACGGTGTAGTCCCCGCCGCAGACGCCGAAAACATACATCCCACCGGCAATTTCGCTGTTGGCGAGCAGCGCTCCGCCGGCCATGGCGCGGTACCAGTTGCGGTTGAAGCGCCGGAACGGGAGCACCGCCTGGAAGGTGGCCGGGTCCAGCTCCTTCATGCGGATGCCGCTGAAGAACGCCAGGGGGAGCCAGAGGAACGAGCAGATCGAGTGCCAGAAGTTGTCGCGGACGGAGAGCCGGCTGATGAACGCCTCGACCTTGTCGAACAACGTCTTGGGGTCATCGCCGCGGGCCGCGCCGCGCTGGGCGGCGATATTGGGCCGCGACGGAGCAGCAGGCGGCTCGGCGCTAATCTCGGCGGGGTTGGCCTTGATGTCGCGCGGGGGATCCAGATCCTTCAGCGCTGCGGTATCCGGCGCAACATCGACATTGTTCATCGACAGGTCGGTGCTCATGGCGACTGCGCGATTATAAGGGGGAGCACGAAAATGCGAATGGTCGGAAACTCGATTGCGAGATTGCCGTGCGAAACCGCCAAGCGACTGCAATACGCCGCGGCGGTCGGGCGTCGGTTCCCGGTGTGCACGAGCGGAAGCGCGTCGCGTTGACCAACCGCAACCGTCGCACATGACAATGCCCAGGTAGGCGATACAGTGTCAGCGATTGGGCACGCCGCTTTCGACAACCCACTCGGTTCCCACAACAGAGTCGTCGCGCGCCGTCGCCGTCGAGCTGCGCGCCGTCCGCCGCGTCTTCGACGGCGACGTCGTCGCGGTCGAATCCATCGACCTCTCGATCATTCCCGGCGAGTTCGTCGCCCTTCTTGGTCCCTCCGGCAGCGGGAAGTCCACGCTCCTGCGGATGATTGCGGGCCTGGACCGTCCAACGAGCGGGCGCGTCGCGCTCAGCCGGGTCCCGCGCCTCGCGTACGTGTTCCAGGACGCGCACCTGCTCCCCTGGCGGAACGTCCTGCACAATGTCGCCCTGCCGCTGGAGCTGAGCGGCGTGACCAAGTCGGAACGGGAGCGTCGCGCGATGGCGGCGATCGAGCAGGTTGGCCTTGGCGATGCCACGAGCCGCTACCCCGCCCAGCTCTCCGGCGGGATGCGCATGCGCGCGTCGCTGGCCCGGGCGCTGGTCACCGAGCCGGAGCTGCTCCTGCTCGATGAACCGTTCGCGGCGCTGGATGAGATCACCCGCCAGCACCTCGACGACCAGCTGCGCGCGCTGTGGACCGAGCGGGGGATGACGGTTGTGTTCGTGACCCACTCGATCATCGAGGCCGCTTTCCTGGCCGGTCGCGGCGTGGTGCTGACCCGGAGGCCCGGGCGGGTCGTGATCGACCACCGGCTCGACCTCCCGCATGAGCGTACGCCGAACCTGCGGACGGACCCGCAGTTCGCCCGCGAGATGGGCGTGCTCTTCAACGCCCTGCAGCGCGGGGAGCGGGCATGATGCGGACGCGAAGCGCGCTGCTGAGCCGGATGCTGCCGCCGCTCGTGCCGCTCGGATTGGCCGGCGTTCTGGCGGAGTTGCTCGTGCCGACCGACCGGTACTCCGTCGTCCCCACGCCGTCATCCGTTGCCCGCGCGTTGGCCAGCGAGTCGGACCTGTGGGCCGCGACGGCGCAGACCGCCATTGCGTCGGTCGCGGGATTCGCATTCAGCGCGGTCGTTGGCATCCTCTTCGCCGTGGCGCTGTCGTCCTCGCGTTGGGTGGAGCGGGCGCTGTACCCGTACGCCGTGCTGTTCCAGACCGTGCCAATCATCGCCATCGCGCCGATGCTGGTGATCTGGATCGGCTTCGGCATGCCGACCGTCATCACGTCGGCCTTCATCGTGTCGGTGTTCCCCGTCATCGCCAGCACGGTGAGCGGGCTGCGCTCGACAGATCCTGCCCTGCTCGACCTGTTCCGGCTGTACGGCGCGGGCCGCACGACGTCGCTGCTCAAACTGCGCCTGCCCTTCGCCCTGCCGTCGATCCTGACGGGCCTGCGCGTCGCGGCGGGGTTATCCGTCATCGGCGCGATCGTGGGCGAATTCATCACCGGCGGCGGACTTGGCAGTATCATCGACGCCTCGCGCACGCAGCAGCGCGTGGATAAGGTCTTCGCGGTGCTGATCCTGGCGTCCGGTTTAGGAATGGGGCTGTTCGGCATCGTGAACCTGATCAGCTGGTTGACGCTTCGGCACTGGCACGCATCGGAGAAACTCGACTGAGGAAATGGAACCGCAGATGAACGCAGATGGACGCAGATCAACCCGAACACTCGTGCTTTCGAACTCTCTGCGTTCATCCGCGTTCATCTGCGGTTTCATCCTCCTGATCGTTGGTTGCAAAGACGAAGAAGCGGCGACGGCCGGTGTGCCGAAGGTTACGTTGCAATTGAACTGGAAGCCCGAGCCGCAGTTCGGCGGGTTTTATGCGGCGCCGTTCGAGAAGCACGGGCTCGACGTCCAGGTGCGTGAGGGCGGCGTGGGGACGCCCACCGTGCAGATGGTCGCGACGCAGCAGGTGCCGTTTGGCGTCGTCAGCGCCGACGAGATCGTCCTCAATCGCGCACAGGGCGGCGACGTGGTGGCGCTGTTCGCGGTCTACCAGACGAACCCGCAGGGGCTCATGACGCGCGCCAGCCGCGGGTTCACCGGCATCGGCGACATTTTTAACAACGAGGGCACCGTCGCGATGCAGCAGGGACTGCCCTATGCAAGTTTCCTCAAGAACAAGTTCGGCTTCGAGAAGGTCCGCGTCGTCCCTTCGCCTGGCGGGGACTTGTCGATGTTCCTCACGAACGAGAAATACACGATGCAGTGCTTCGTCACGTCCGAGCCGCTCGCGGCCAGGAAGGCGGGCATCGAGCCGAAGACGTTTCTCATCGCAGAAGCGGGTTACAACCCGTACACGACCGTGCTCGTGACGCACGGCGACTATTTTGCGGCGCATCCCGATGTCGTACGGAAGGTGATCGACGCCGTCCGCGAGGGCTGGGCGGCATACCTCGCCGACCCCTCGAAGACAAACGAAATGATGCACCAACTCAACCCGTCGATGGATCTCGCCACCTTCGCCGAGAGCGCCGAAGCCCAGCGCCCGCTGATCGAGACGGACCAGACCAGGGCAAACGGCATCGGCTCGATGACGCTCCATCGCTGGCAGACGCTGTGCAATCAGCTCGCGGAGTTGAAGGTCGTGCAGAGCGCGCCGGACGCGGCGAAATGTTTCGTCACGCCCGCCCATGCGCCGGCGACGCAACCTCAGTGATGGTCCAAATCAAGGAGACAACTTGCACCGCATCGCACTGCTGTTGGCGTTCATCGGTACAGTCGCCCTCATCGCCACGCCTGAGAGAATCCGGGCGCAGGACGCGGCGACTTCGCAGCCGTCAACGAAGCCAGCCGGCGACGTCATCGACGTGACGGAGTTCGCCAGGCTCAAGGAGATGATTGGCACGGAGGTGACGATCCGCGGGAAGGTCGTCGAGGTGTTCGTCCCGCGCTCGGCGAGCGTGTGGATCTTCAACTTCGATGGCATCGACCGCCGGGCGTTCAATGTCGTCGTGCCGAAGGAGAGCCTGCAAGCCGTCAACGCCGGCTTCGACGGAGACGTCGCAGCGGCGGTGAAGGACCAGACGATCACCGTCACCGGCACGGTCAGCGAATACCGGGGCAATCCGCAGATTCAGCTAACAAATCCCGAACAGCTGAGGATCGAAGAGGCCGCGGAGGCCGAATCGGAGGAAAAGCCGGCTGAAAAGAAGCCGGCGGCTTGAGGGGCGGGGAATGAGTCGGGTGGGACTCGAACCCACGACCCGCGGCTTAAAAGGCCGCTGCTCTACCAACTGAGCTACCGACTCGGCGTCCTGTCTTGCCCCAGCGGGGTCGGGCAGGGCGTACGGTGGCAACTATAGGGGCGGCCGTTCCGCTCCTCAACAGCACCCCGCGCAGGCGAGCCGTGCTGGAGGCGTGCTGGCGGTTCGCGGGCAGAAATTTGTAGGTTTCCGGTCGCAGGCGCGCGTCACACGTGGTAGTCTTCCCGCCTGAGGGCTCCGCGCCGCGCGTGTCGTTTCACCGCGCGGGCCACACCTCGTGATTTTAGGCGGCGGGAGAAGTTGATGAAGAAGCTATTGGCAGGCATCGTACTTGGGGGTTCAGTCGCTTTAATCGGCTCCTCGCTCAACGCCGGCACCATACGCCACGATCTGGACCACGTCCCCTACCTCCAGCTCGGCAACCAGTACACCAGCGTCGGGTCGATCTACATCACGGTCGATATCTTCGGCGTCCAGGGGAGCCAGACGCTGGCGTCGGGGGTGCTGATCGACCCCCATTGGGTCCTCACGGCGGCGCACGTCGTCGATGGGTACAACGCAGAAGCCGACATCATCGACCGAGTGGGGTTCGTCTCGGCCCAGGACGCCCACTCCGGCTCGCCGCTTCTGGAAAACCCCACCGCCGCCTTCACCGACATCAACCTCATGATTTCGCACCCCAGCTGGCCGGGAACGTCCGAGGCGGGACTCATGTCGGGCTTCGATATCGCCCTCATGCGCCTCGAGCAGCCCGTCAGCAACATTGTCCCCGCCGCCCGATACTCCGGCACCAGCGTCCTGGGGCAGGTCGGCACCTACGCCGGCTACGGGCAGCGTGGCGACGGCTACACCGGCACGGTCATCAGCGACGAACTCCGCCGCGCCGGCCACAACACCATCGAAATGGTCGGCGGCACAGGGGCCTTCGTTGGCTTCTCGCCGAACATCCTGCTGGCCGACTTCGACAACCCCGACGACCCCACGGCCAGCTCGATGGGGCTCGCCACCGCGCTTCCTCTGGAGTATTCCATTGCCGCGGGAGACAGCGGCGGCGGCGTCTTTATCGACGTCGGCGGCATCCCGATGCTCGTGGGGATTAACTCCTTCAATGGTGCGTACGGGCCCGGCGACCCCTTCCCCGGTGACAACGTGCCCAACGCCGAGTACGGCGAGTTCTTTGGGGCCACCGACGTAAGGGCATTCAACGACTGGATCACCGAGACCATGGCCGCCAACGCCGTTCCCGAGCCCGGCACGTTCGCCGTTGTGGCTATGCTCATCGCCCCGCTGGCGCTTCGTCGTCACCGTCGTGCTCCACACGCCGCAGCGCTATAATTGGTCGATGGCGCTGGTCTCCGATCGCTGCATCTGCCTCCGCAAGGTGGCGTACAGCGAAACCTCTCAAATCCTGCTGCTGCTTGCCCGTCAGCACGGGCTCGTGCGGGTTATCGCCAAAGGGGCCCATCGCACGACCAAGGCGGGGTCGAGCAAGTTTGGCGGCGGGATCGATCTGCTCGACCTGGCCGACGCCGTCTTCACCCACGACCCCGAGCGCGAGCTGTCGACCCTCACCGAGTGGTGCCTGCGAAACGGGCATCTGGAGCTGCGCAGCAACCTGCGCGGGATGTACCTGGCGCAGTACGCCGCCGAGCTGGTCGCCATGCTGATCGAAGAGCATGACCCGCACCCGGACCTGTTCGACAGGCTGGAGCACACGATCAAGGAACTCGCGACTGGCCGGGCGGAGGAAGCGTTCCTGGCATTCGAGCTCGATCTGCTGCGAGAGGCGGGGTACCTCGCCGAGCTCGTGCATTGCGTCTCCTGCGGGCGCGACGCCGCAGGCTCGGAAGCGACCTTCTTTTCTCCCGGGGGCGGCGGAGTCGTCTGCCGCCACTGCGAATCTGCGGTGCACGACCGGATGCACATCGACCTGCGTCTGGTCCGCCTCGTCCAGGGCATCATGAAGCTCCCGCGAACCAACGGAACGGCCCAGCGCCTCCCCAGGCTCACGCGTCACCAGACCGACCCGCTCAACCGGATGTTCGCAGAGCACGTCGAGCACACGCTGGGCCGGCGGCTCCGGCTGCCCCGGTACGTCCTGGGGAGGGACGGCGGTTAACGATCGAGCGGAAGCGGCGACCCCGAGAGCAAGAGACAGAGGATCAGGTTCAAGCCCCTGGCTTTTCCGGCGGGCAGATCTCGCGCAGATATTGGAACGAATAGATCCCGCTGTCGTGGCCGTCGGACCAGTGGATCTTCAGGGCGTAGTTGCCGACCAGCTCCGCGTTCACGACGGTCAGCTTTTCCGAATAATTCCCCGGCAGGATCGTCAGCAGCGACTTTTTCTTCGGACCCGGCGAGATGTCGTGCGGGTTGGAGCCCTCGCGCACAGTGCGGCACTGGGCGCACGGACACATCGAGCGCAGCATCGTCAGGCTGTACACCCCGCGGCGACCGTCCTGCCAGTCGATCGTTAGGCTCTCGTCCTTCTTCAAGCCAAGGCGGGTTGGGGTGGTTTCGGGGGGCATCAGATCATCCACATGGCGACCACAATCAGCGCGACCAGAGCCACCGTCACCGCCGTCCAATATGATCTGGCACGCATGCGACCGCCGGCGGACACGCTCCGCCGCCGCGTCTCTCCATAATATGACTCGTCCGGCCGATGCCGCTGCATGTTCTGGTCGGTCGTCAGCAGCAGGTCGAAAGACGCGGTGGCGGCAGCGATGAGCGCGCCATTTTCAAGTTGCGACCAGCCGAGCTCGTGAACCGTACTTATCGTGTGGCCGGTGAGCTCGCGACGCAGCGGGACCGGCGTGCCTTGGTCGAAGAGGATGCGCACCGATGTCGGTCCCTGCCGCTCAGGACTCGATCAGGCTTTGCTCTGCATGCGACAGCACCGCCTCGACATGCTGTCGCGTCACGCCGGGAAACCACTCGAGAAACTCATCCACCCGCGCGCCGGACTCAAGGTTCTCGAAAAGCGCGGCGACGGGGACGCGGGTTCCCTTGAACACCCAGGCACCGCTCATCTTACCCGGCACGCGCTCAACCTGCGGACAATCCTTCCAATCCAACATGCTTCCATCATACCCTCAACAGTCCGCCCACGCTCACTGCGGCCCGGCGTCGATGGCCGATCACTATCGCCTTCGATAGTCTCAGAGGAACTGAATCAGGAGGAACCATCCCGCGTACAAGACGAGCGCCAGGACGCTGCAGATCATGCTGGCGATGCCGAACCAGCGCCGGCTACCGCCGCGCTGCCGCAACGCGTCGTTACCCCAAAGCAATCCACATCCCGCGAGAATGGGCACGAGGACGAAACACGCGATCGTGATGACGATCACCTGTGTCGGCAGCCCCATGACCCGCTCCAACAACGTAAAGATGATCAGACTCACGGCAGCCACGAGGGCGGCGACGCTCAGCCCCAGCCCTAAGGCGGCGCGCGAGGTGGACGCTGCAAGCCCGGTGGCGCCTGTTCGTACGCAATCGGGGTCGGCTTTGCGCGTTCGGTCATGACAGCTTCGATCGCAACCGCTCCTGCACCATCTTGGGGTTCAGCCCCTTCCCGCTCTTCATCACCATTCCGACCAGCGCGCCAAGCGCCTGCTGCTTGCCGGCCTTGAAGTCGGCCAGCGGCGGGGGGTTTCTGGCGATCACCGCGTCGATGGCGGCGTCGATGGCGGCGGTGTCGCTCTGCTGGATGAGGCCCAATGCCTTGGCGATGTCCTCGGCGGGGGCATCTTCTTCCATCAGCTTGTCGAAAATCGCGCCGACCGCGCTCGGGGCGACCTGGTTTGAGTCGATCAGCCGCGCGATCTCGGCGACCCGCTCGGGGAGGATGCCCAGTTCGCTGAGCGTGCAGCCTTTTTCGTTACACAGACGCCGGCCGTGGGACAGGATCAGGTTGCAGACGCGCCGTGGATCGCCCCCGGCCTTGATGGCGTGCTCGTAGTAGTCGCCGCTGGCGCGGTCGCCGGCCAGCGTTCCGGCGTCGGCGGGGCTTAGTCCCAGCGCCTCGACGTAGCGCTGGCGGCGCAGGGCGGGCATCTCCCCCACCTGCGATTTCAGCTGCGCCAGCCACGCGTCATCCACCTCGACCGGCGCCAGATCGGGGTCGGGGAAATAGCGGTAATCATGCGCCTCCTCCTTGTCGCGCTGGTGAAACGTCGATTCCGTTGACTCATCCCAGCCGTACGTGCTCTTCTTCCCCAACGAGCCCGTATCGACCCACTCGCGCAGCTGGCGCTGGATCTCAAACGCGGTCGCCCGCTCCAGCACCGAGAAACTGTTGAGGTTCTTGATCTCGGTGATGGCCGTTTTGTGCACCTTTCCGCTCTCGTCCGTCATGTGGACATTGATGTTCGGCTCGAAGCGCATGTGGCCCATCTGCATCTGCCCCTCGCTGACGCCGAGGAACTGGACGACCTTCTGCAATTCCTGCGCGAACAGGACCACCTCGCGCGGGGAGGAGAAATCGGGCTCGGTGACGATCTCGAGCAGCGGCGTGCCGGCGCGGTTTAAGTCGACGATGCTGTGCTGGATGGGGTGGCCGCCGGGGGCTTCGTGGAGGAGCTTGCCGGCGTCTTCCTCCAGGTGCGCCCGGCGGATGCGGATCATCTTCGGCCCCTGCTCCGTTTCGAGCCTGAACGAGCCCAGGGAGCACAGCGGCAGATCGTATTGGCTGATCTGGTAGTTCTTCGGGAGATCGGGGTAGTAATAGCTCTTGCGGTCCCACTTCGTGTGGCTGGCGATCGTGCAGCCCAGCGCCAGGCCGACCATGATCGAGTACTCGACGGCTTTCTTGTTCATCACGGGAAGCGTGCCGGGGAGGCCGAGGACAAGCTCGTCGACCAGACTGTTGGGCTCGGCGCCGAAGTTCATCGCGCCGTTGGGGGCGGCGGTGAACATCTTCGTCCGCGTGGCGAGCTGCACGTGGATCTCGAGCCCGACGAGAACCTTGTACGACTGAACAGTGCGTTGGCTCACTTGCCTGTGCTCCCGAGCAAAAGGTGAGTCCGATAATTGCGGCCCGCGCGAGTATATCCGCGCCCACCGTACGTGAAACGGGCGGCGCCACAAGCGACCCCCCTTTTCGTCCGATTGAACGGGTATGAACGCCCTGCGCGAGCTGCCCCGCCGACACATGAGCCCCCTGGATGAACGCCGGCGCATGCCGCGCGAAGCTGTCGCAGCCAAGGGGCTGCTCTCGATCGACCGGTTCGATGAGGAGGGGCAGATGGTCGAGGTGCTGGACCTCAACCTCCAGGGCATCGGTTTCCGCTCCCCAGCAGCGCTGGAGATCGGGTGTTACCACCAGATCCTCGTAATGGCGGGTCCACTTCGGCTGTCGTCGCGGCTGCGGGTGGTGGCGGTGAGGCCGTACGACGACGGCTCATTTGAAGTTGGAGCGGAGTTCTGCTGATCCTGACCCCGGCGGATCGGCAGAAGTCGCGCTGACTCGCCTGCCGATGAAATGCGTATGACCGATCGGCATTCCACGACGTCGGCCCAGCGACCTGCAAATGGGAATGCGCTCAACCGCGGCGCAATCGAGCGCCGCCGCAGCATCCGCCACCCGCTGGGCGCGACCGGCACCGTCACGCTCGACGACAGCGCAACCGACCCCCGCCAGCTCCAGGTGATGGTGATGAACGTCTCGCTGCATGGCGTAGGATTCCGCTCGCCCGTGGAGTTTCGCGAAGGCGGCGTCTTCCAGGTCCGCATCGGCGCCGGACCGCTGCACCTCTCCTCAAAGTTTGAGGTCGTCTCCTCGCGCATGCGCGGCGACGGCACGTGGGACGTCGGCGGAAAATTCGTGTAGTGGCACGAGCGCAGTGGCACGGGCGTCTCGCCCGGTGGTGCGTGTACTCACGCACATCGAGCGCAGCTCGATTCAGCAATTGCCGAGCGTCGCCTGCCCCTCCCACTCGAATCACCACTCCCCTCGCCGCTGAGCTTTGATCTCCCCCCGCTTTTTCTTCGATTCCAGGCGTCTTCGCTTCGCTCCCGCACTGGGCCTGGTCTTCTTCCGCCGCCTGGGCTCGACCTTGGCCGCCACGATCAGCTCGCGCAGCCGGTCCATCACGTCCTGCCGATTGCCCTCATGGCTGCGCTCGCTCTCGGACACGAGGTGAATCTCATCACCCTTCGTCAGCCGGTTGCCAGCTGATGTGCGGAGTCTTTCAAGGGCGGCGTCGCGCAGCCCGCGAAGGGCGCCGATCGGCACCCAGATTTCTGCCTTCGTGTTCAGTTTGTTGACGTTTTGCCCGCCCGGACCGCCGCTTCGGGCGTATTGCAGCCGCAGCGCGTCGCGGGAAATCGTCACGCCGGGGGCCAGCTCCATGCCCGCGGCGCTGCCCGTGACGTCTTTGCGGACAGGGTTGGAGGGTGAACCGGACATGGTCAAGGCAAAAGCGCCGCCCGGAACGCGATCAATCGTACTCGGGCGGGTGAATGAACGGGATGACAACGCGCCCACGATCGGTATCCGCGTTGAACAGCCGCACGTGCCGGGTCGCGCTCGCCAGGAAGATCACGAGCAGCAGAATGACGAGGTTCAGCCGCATCCACCCGATCGGGTGGTCCGGCGGGCGCGCCACCGTCGTCAGATATACCGCGATCAGCACCGCCAGCGCTCCGGTGCTCACGTGCGCCGCCCACCACCACCCCGGCCGCCGCAGGAGCGACGGAACGACGTCCTCACGAAAGGACGCAGGCGCCGCCGAGGTCTGTGTCGGAGTGGGCTCGGCCTGATAGTTATGCCAGTGCTTGCGGGTGGAGATCGCGCCGCTGATTACGAGCAGGGTGGCGCTGATCCAGACGATCCGGCGGAATACCCACCGCGCGCGGCCAAAGACATCCAACTGCTGGTGCTCCTTCAGCTCATCGATCGCCGCCGGCACGACCATCTCGTAAAAAAGGGTTCCGCCTACGAGCACCGTCGTGCACGCGATGTGCAGATAGCGGCTGATCAGGTCCAGGGCGTACATCCAATACATCCGCGCTCCTCAATGCGACGCGAGCCGGTCAGCGTGCAGCCCGCGGATTGAAACCGATTCCGCCACCGATGCAAAGGGAAAACCGCACTCAGTGGTGTCCGATAACCGCACGCGGTGGAGATCCGTCGGAGAACCTGTTCGGAAATCCGCGAATGGTCCAGGGGGCCGATTCTCCTCAGCCACGTAAGGATTCGGGGAGACGAAGCACGCTCGCCGCTGCATGTGTCCCGCGCGACGCTCAGGGGCTCGATGTCGGCTGGCTCATGTGCGGCGTCTCCAATTCCGCGCTCGCGCCCGTGCCGCCGATCAGTTGATCCAGACCGCTGAAGCCGAGCATCTCGTGGCTGAAGAAGGGTTCGGCATAGCGCGTGCCGATGCGGCTGCCGAAATACGCGGTGATCGTCCGCACCATTTCCGGCACGTGGCCCGATGCGCCGACGAACTGACTCTTGTAGCACTGCACCGCCTGGATCTTGCGTTCGATCACATCACTGATGTCGATGCAGAAGCTGGCGGGGAAATTCATGTTCAGGTGCGTGCAGAAGTAATAAATGATCCGCCGGGGGTAGTGTGGAGCGCCGGGAATGTCGGTCTTGGTCAGCTTCGCGTCGAAGCGCGCGTCCTCGACGATGCGCGTAACGGCCACGTGATCTGGATGGGCATCGACTGGGTAGGGAATGAACAACCAGTCGGCCTTGTGCTCGCGGATGACAGCCGCCACCTTGTGCCGCGCTTCGATGGTGTGCTGGACCTGGCGATTGGGCAGACCAACCAGCGTCCGCCCGACGCCGAGCACCTCCGCCGCCGCGGCGGATTCCTTCGCGCGGATCTCAACCGAACCATGCGGCGTCGGCTCCCCGTTGGTCATGTCGACCAGGTGAACCCGATGCCCCTGCGACGCCAGCTTCAGCACGGCCCCGCCCATGCCAAGTTCCTGATCGTCGGGGTGGGGACCGAAAACGAGGATGGATGCCATGACGCAAGTGTAGGCTCGAATCGCACGGTTCCGAAACGATCGCGATGGCGCAGGCGACCTCGATTCCCGCCCAACGGTCGCGGAGTCGCTTGCGTCATCGCGGCGAGGGCGCCGTTGAGAAGCGCTTCGCCAGCGCATCGGCGCACACTCTCTCAAGCGCATCGACCATCACCTTCGCGTCAAATCGCGACAGAGCAAACGCGCGGCCCGCTTCCCCCATGGCGCGGCGCCTCACCTGGTCCTCCACCAGCATCGCCAGCTTCTCGGCCAGTTGCTTCTGAACAAATGGTGGGATTGCGAAGCCGGTTTCCCCCTCTACCAGCCCCTCGCGGTTGCCGTCGATGTCGTA
The DNA here is from genome assembly GCA_035936155.1 of Tepidisphaeraceae bacterium. Classification (GTDB taxonomy): domain Bacteria; phylum Planctomycetota; class Phycisphaerae; order Tepidisphaerales; family Tepidisphaeraceae; genus DASYWJ01. The sequence goes on from DASYWJ010000127.1 coordinate 21,047, forward strand.
TGCTATCACTGGACAGCGCGCCAGCTGCCCCTGCACGATCGCGCGGGCGAGCCCCTCGCGCCGCGAGGGATGGACAACGATGTCCATCGCGTTCGTCAGCTCCGGGACGCGGCTGGGCGAGACGAGGCCGGTGAGGATAAACCGGTGCTGCAGGTTCATCTGGGCGATACGCCGCTCCAACGCCGGACGGAGCAGACCATCGCCCACCCACAGGAACCGCAGGTTGGGGAAGCGGCGGCACAGCTCCGGCGCGAGGTCGAGCAGATCATCGTGGCCCTTCAGGTGGAAGAGCCGGGCGATCGTGCCGACGGCGACGTGGTGCGGCTCGAGACCGAGCTGCTTCCGCATGGCGTCTCGCGGGACAGGGGGATTCAGAAACGGCCCGGTTTCCATTCCGCTATGCACCGTCACGTACTGGTCGCGCGTGCCGATGTTGGCGGCCAGCGACTGCTCGCGCATTGCGTCGGCGACGCAGACGATCTTTGTCGTGATCGGCGCTGCGCGGCGCTCGAGCAGCTTGTAGACATGGTTGACGACGCGCGAGGTCGACGCGGTGAACGCCAGGCCGTGAATCGTGTGCACGATGGCTGGGACCTTCGCCGCCTTGGCGGCCCAGCGGCCAAGGATCCCGGCCTTGCTGCTGTGCGTGTGGACGACGTCGGGCCGCAGCTGGCCAAAGCGCTTGACGAGCTGACGGTATGCCCGCGCATCCTTCCCGGGGAGGATCGACCGCCGCATCTCAGGGATGATCTCGACGCGGTAGCCGTAGCGCTGGGCGCGCTCCATGAGCGACCCTTCCGGACCCAACGGGGGACCTGTGATCAGCGTCACGTCGTGACCGCGGTCGTGCTGGCCCTCACAGGAGAGCAGCGTGTTCTCCTGCGCGCCGCCGACGATCAGCCGCGTGATGACATGAACGATTCGCATGTGTTGCAAGGGAGAAGAGCTATCGCAGCGCGCGATACTCGACGAAGTCCCCGATCTTGCGGAATCCGAGCTGCGCGTACAGCGCCTGCGCCGGAGCATTCGCTGGGCGACACGACAGGAAAATGTGCTTGAACAGCGAACGCGCGCAGATCTCCAGCGCGCGGCTCATCAAGGTGCGACCGATTCCTCGACGCCGATGCTTCTCCGACACCAGCAGCGTCTCGATCCGTCCGATCTCCCCCACCGCCAGCACGCCCACGTGGCCTGCGGCTTCGGTGCCCACCAGCGCGAGGACCGCATCCCAGTGCGGGTCGTCGAGATCGAGCATGAGCACCTCGGCCAGCTGCGGTTCGCCCGCTGCCGCGGCCATCTCTTCCGCGAGCTGGCGCGCGTGCCGGTAGCTGGCGCGGGCAGGGATCATCTTCACGCCAGGCGCCTCGGTGACCGTCGCGCTCGGCATGCGATCGAGGTACAGAATATCGCTCGTCTCCCGCGTATAACCGCTGGCCAGGAGGTGCTCGGCAAGCGGCGCCGTCTGCTCCAGCGGAATCGATGGATTCAGCACGCATTTCCACCACCGCGAGCCCTGCGCGTCGAAGTGATTGCGGGCCGCCTCGAACGATTCGACAGCGGTCATGCCTTGGGGGATCCCCGCGTCCAGCAGGACGTTGGCATCGTGCACGTTCGGCAACGCGGGATTGGCGATCGCCGTCCCCACGTCCAGCGCCGCAATTTCGCCGAGGTGTTCGGCCATGCGGCGCTCGGTCTGATGGAAGTAGCGGACAAGCGCCTCGGGCGTCGCCTGCGCCGGCGAGTTGAGAATGGGCAGCGGCATCGCACCCATCATACGCGCGCGATTGATGCAACCGTAGCCGATGGGTAGCGTGTCGCGCCATGAAGATGAGTATTTCCACACTCGCCTGCCCCACGTGGGACTTGCGCACGATCGTCGACACCGCCGCGGCGAACGGGATCGAGGGCGTCGACTTTCGCGGAGTCGGCGAAGAGATCGACGTGACGAAGCTGCCGGCGTTCAACGCCGAGCTTGACGCGACACTCGCGTTCCTGCGCAGCCGGAACGTCGCCATGCCCTGTCTGAACACGTCGGTGACGCTGGTGTCGCCAGCGCCGGAGCGTTGGCAAGCCATGCTCGATGAATGCCACCGCTACGCCCAACTCGCCAGCCGGACGGGGACGCGCTTCATCCGCTGCTTTGGCGGAGAAGTTCCCGTTGGGATGACGCGCGACGAGGCCCGCTCGATGGCGCAGCGACACCTTCGCCAGCTCGCGAAGATCTGCCGGCCCAATGGCTGCCAGATCCTCTTGGAAACGCACGATGCGTGGTCGACGTCCGCCGAGGTGCTCGAGCTGGTCCACGAGTTGCACCCTGACGAGGCCGGTGTCCTCTGGGACATGGAGCACCCCCACCGCCGTGGCGAACCGGCGCGGGAGACGGGCGAAAAGCTGAAGCGATACGTGAAGCACGTGCACATCAAGGATTCGGTGCCGAAGGAAAAGAAGACCTCCCCGCGCCTGCTCGGGCAAGGGGATCTCCCGCTCGTGGAATTCGTGCAGGCGCTCCGCGCGATCGGCTACGACGAGTGGATCTGTCTCGAGACGGAAAAGCGCTGGCATGCCGATGCGCCGGAGCCGGAGGAAAGCATCCCGCAGTTCGCATCGTACATGCGCAAGCTTCTCGGGGCCTGAATCATCCGCGGCTGCTCACGATGAAGGTGGCGGGGCCGTCGTTGACGAGGGAGACGCGCATATCGCCGCCGAACTCGCCGGTGGCGACGGGGACGCCGGTGGCGCGCAGCGACGCGATCAGGTGATCGAAAAGGACCCGTCCACTCTCCGGCGCGGCGGCGCGATCGAAGCTCGGACGGCGTCCTCTTTTGGTGTCGGCGGCGACGGTAAAGTTGCTGACGAGCAGGATCGCGCCACCGATGTCGCTGACGCTTCGGTCGAAGTGCTTTTGTTCACCAGCACGCTCGCCGCTGCCCGCGTCGCCGCGGAAAATGCGAAGCGACGCCAGCTTTGACGCCATCCATGCCACATCCTGCGCATCGTCCTCGCGCACGATGGAGACCAGCGCGAGCAGCCCATTGCCGATCTCGCCGACTGTCACAGTTCCGACTTTCACAGACGCCCCGGTCACACGTTGGACGACGGCTATCATCAAAAGGCCTCCTGCGCACGACTTGCGGTGCCGTTGCCTCCGGGGACTATAGGTAACAGCCCCTGACCTCCGATCCTCCACCTCTTCGCGGCATGGGGGCAATCGGTTCCGCCCCCGCCTCAATCACAAAAAATATTCACCCAAGAACGCAATGCACGCGGCTTTGAATCCGCTCGATGTCCGGGTAAACCATGCTGGCGGCGGGCTCCGGGGCGGGGGAGCGGTTTACGAAACGCATCTCGTGCGAGCAGTAACCCATGCAGTGGATTGACTGGCTCCTGGTCATCATTCCGATCGCCTTCGTGCTCGCCGTGGCGGTGTACACGCGGCAGTTCGTCAAGAGCGTCGCCGATTTCCTCTCCGCCGGCCGCTGCGCCGGGCGATACCTCCTGGCCAATGCGCGCGGCGAGGCCGACAGCGGGCTGGCCAACACCATGTCGAAGTTCGAGGTGATCCTCGTCTCCGGCTTCGTGCTCAACTTCTGGGAGAAGATTTCCGTCCCCGCCCTGCTGCTCGTCGGCATTACAGGATTTGTCATCTACCGGTTCCGCGAGACGCGCGCCATGACGCTGGCGCAGTTCTTCGAGATGCGCTACAGCCGCCGCTTCCGGTTGTTCATGGGCGGGCTGGCGTTCCTCTCCGGCATCCTCAACTACGGCATCTTCCCCGCCGTCAGCGCGCGCTTCTTCATCTATTTCCTCGATCTCCCGCACTACGTCGAGGTGCTCGGCCTGCCGATGCCGACTTTTGCGCTGATCATGGCCGGGTACCTCACGTGCACCGTCTTCATGATCACGCTGGGGGGGCAGGTCACGCTGATGGTGACGGACTGCATCGAGGGGCTGCTTTCGCACCTGATCTACATCGCGATCGTTGTGGCCATCTTCTTCATCGTGAGCTGGTCGCAGATCGTGCACGTCATGAGTGAGATGCCGCCGGGTTACTCGCACATCGATCCGTTCGACGCGGAGAAGGTGGAGGACTTTAACATCTGGTACGTGCTGATGGCGCTGTTGATCACCGTCTACACGACGATGGCGCTTCAGAACAAGCAGGGGTTCAACTCCGCCGCGCGGACGGCGCACGAGTCGCGCATGGGCCACGTGCTGGGGCATTGGCGGACTTACGCGCGGCTGCTGATGATCCTGATGCTGGGCGTGTGCGCCGTCACGTTCCTCCAGCACCCTGACTTCGCCGCCTCGGCGGCGCCGATCACTGCCGAGATCGGGCAGATCCCCGACCCGTACATCCAGAAGCAGATGACGGTGCCCATCACGCTCAGTCACATGCTGCCCGTGGGGGTCAAGGGGCTGTTCTGCGCCATGATGATCATGGGGCTGCTCGCGGGGGACTCGGGCCATATGCATTCGTGGGGCAGCATCCTGGTGCAGGACGTGATCGCGCCGCTGCGAAAAAAGCCTTTCTCGCCCACGCAGCACATCTGGGCGTTGCGCCTGGCGGTGACGTTCGTTGCGCTGTTCGCCTTCTTGTTCAGCCTCCTGTTCCAGCAGACGCAGTACATCGCGCTGTGGTGGGCGGTGACGGCGGGCGTGTTCACCGGTGGCGCGGGGGCGGCGATCATCGGGGGGTTGTACTGGCGCAAGGGCACGACCGGCGCCGCCTGGGCGGCAACCATCACCGGCTCGAGCGTCTCACTGATCGGAATCCTGCTGACCAACCGCATTGCCTGGCAGTGGGTGACGGGGCAGGTTGCGCCCTTGGTGGGATTGACGCTGCCTGCGGAATTCTGGCTCAACGGAATGCAAGTGGCGGTGCTCGCCGCGGGGCTGGCGGTGGCGGTGTATGTTACGGTTTCGCTTCTCACGCCGCAGGAAGCATTTGATCTGGACCGGATGCTCCACCGCGGGAAGTACGCCCCGCCCGGCGAGCCGGTTGCCGCCCCGCTCCCGCTGCGCGAGCGCTTCCGGATCAAGAACATTCTCCAGTTCGACGCCAACTTCACCTTCACGGACAAGCTGGTCTCCGGCGGAATCTTCTGGTGGGCCATGTTCCTGCTCGTTGTGAATGTCGTGGTCTCGGCGTGGAACCTGCTGTTCTTTAACTGGCCGATCAGCTGGTGGTCCACCTACTGGCTGCTGGCTGGGGTGGGCGTGCCGTTCCTGATCGCGGTGGCGACGCTCATCTGGTTCGGCATCGGCGGGGTGAAGGACATCTTCGCGTTCTTCCAAGCGCTGCGCACGATGACGCGGGATGTGCATGACGATGGCCGTGTCAGGACCGGCATGCCCCCGCCGATCAGCACGTCGCCCGCGGCGCCGGTCGCGGCCACGCCCGTCGCGGATGACGCCGTCAAAGCCGGTGCCGCCGTCGCCGGACGCCCGGCGCCCAATGCGTCCTCGTAGAAATTGTTCGCGCCGCGGGACGTGCAAGGAGATCGGGCTTCCGCCACCGGCTATCAAGAAACCCACCGGAGAAATCACCGAGTGAGGTCATTCAGGTAGATCTCAAGATTGGTGTAGCCGCCCGGCTCCCGCGCCGCCGCGCCGTCTGCCGGATTCTCGGGGTTTAGCCCGTGCTTCCGCTCCCAGGCGTCAGGCATGCCATCCCCATCCGAATCGGCCGGCGCCTCCGCGGGCTTCAGTTCGGGCCAGCCGCCGACCTCGGCCTGCGAGTTGATGATCCCGCCCGTGTTATTCTCCACATCCGCGACGATTCGCGCGTCCACTGCGTCGCGCTTCGGAAAGATCGCCCCGCCCTGTTTCAGCACGCGGGTGAACGCTTTCTCCGCGCTATCGAACTTCACCGGCGCCACGTCGAAGGGGCTCGGAACGATTACCGTGGCCGCGTCGCCTTTGCGGAACTTGATTCCCTTCACGTTGTTTCGCGAAACCTCGGCGCACCCCTCGACCACGTTCCCCGCCACGTACATCCGCGCGTCCTCCGCCCAGATCTCGAAGATCACGCCGTCCTCGTTGAGCTTTGACGGGCCCAGCCGGTAGTAGTTGCCGACGTAGTTGAAATCGTCTGTTTCGCCGCCGTACGCGATGCCCGAGTTGTAGATGACGTTGTTGCGGCAATCGATCAGGCCGCGGCCCTCCTTGTAGTAGCCGATGCGCGGGGCGCGGCTGTACGCGTGGGCGATGAGGTTGTGATGGTAGGACCCCCCGCCGCCCGTGTTGTCGCCGGCGGGACCCATGATGATTCGGCCGTCCCAGCCGGTGGCGTAGCCGTGATCCCCTTTCTCATGGACCGACCTGTTCAGCGGCTCGGACAGGATGCACCACTGCACGGTGACGTTGCCGCTCGTGTGCGTCACGTCATTGAGCGAGTCGGTTGACCAGCTCAGCGAGCAGTGGTCGATGATCACGTTGCGAGAGTTGCGGATGCTCAGGGCATCATGTTCGGTCTTCTGCTCGTCGCCGGGGCGCAGGCGGAGGAATCGCACAACTATGTTTTCGGTATTGGCGATGAACAGCTCACGACCGCGCAAGCAGATCCCGTCGCCGGGCGCGGTCTGACCGGCGATGGTGATATTCGGCTTGTTCAGGCGGAGCTGCGACTTCAGCTCGATCGTGCCGGAAACGCGGAAGACGATGGTACGATCGCCTTGGCTCAGCGCGTCGCGCAACGAGCCGCGGCCGGCGTCGTCGAGGTTCGTTACCGCATAGACGGCCTTCCCGCGCCCGCCCGAGGCGCCGGCGCCAAACCCTTCAGCGCCGGGGAAAGCAGGGAGCGGTGACGCAATCGCAGCGGCGGCGACGATCAGGACCACAGTGGCTGAAAGGCGGTGCAAACGCATGGGTTTACCTCAAAGGGTCCTCCCTCTTCCCAGTTCGGGGGAGAGGGCAGGCGAGAGGGAGGGTGGTTCTTCAAATTCCACGATGCGCCCCTCATCCGCCGACTCGCGGGCAAGCAGGCAGGCGCGGGTCAGCTCCAGCGTTGACCGCGTATCGATGCACATCCTTCCCCGCCCCTCCACGTGATCCACAAAATCGCGGAGGAACGATCGGTCGCACCCAACCGGCACCGGCTTCGATCCATCATTGTCCGCGTTGATCAGCATGACCGACTCCGGCCGCGCCTCCAGCACACCGGCGGTTCCGACAACGCGGATCCAGTCGTCGCCGTGGGTCGGGGCTTTGTCGGGGCGGAACACGTCGATGCTGACCGATGCAAACCGCTCGCCCGCCAAGGTGAAGTGACACAGCGCTGATCGCTCCATCGTTCCATTGCCGCCGTTATCGCGCGCGGAGTGCGTCGCATAGACGCGCGTAAACGGCTGATTGCCCATCCACATCGCCCAGTCGATGGCGTGGCTGCCGACCCAGGGAATCGTGCCGCCGTACATCTCGCGCCGGTGGTAGTGCGGGTCGCGCGTTCCGAGGCGGTAGCTCTTGCGTGCGTTGATGAGCCGCACATCGCCAACCGCGCCGGAATCGATCAGCCCTTTCGCGGTGAAGAAGCCGGCGTCATAGCGGCTGAACATCATGCCCGCGACGTGCATGTTCGGATGTCGCTCGCATGCCGCCGACAGCTTCTCGAGCTCCGCCAGCGTGAGGGCAGCGGGCTTTTCCGTGATGACGTGAACGCCGCGCTCCACGGCATCGATGCACATCGCCGCGTGCGCCTCGAAAGGGCCGCAGACGACGAGCACGTCCGGCTTGGCGCGATCGAGCATGGTGCGGTAATCGTCGAACATCTGCGGAGCGTGCCCATGCTGGCGGCACCACCCGACGATCGGCGCAACGCTGTCGCCGCCATCCGCCGACGCGACGAGACGCAGCGATGGCATCACTTCCATCTCGCGCAGCACGGTCCCGTAGTGCCCGCGCGTGCCAATCATGGCGATCGTTTCTGCTTTCATCGCATTTCCCCCTCTCCCTCTACTCAGTGGGTACGCCAGAGGGGGTAACAGAATGGCATTTTCCGATCCGGTCACCGCTGCGACGCCTCTTGCTATGGAGATTAGGCCGCATTTTCAGCCGCCGCAATCCGGTTGCGTCGCGATTTCTCGTCCTTCCCTTTCGATTTCGCGTCGCACGCCGGTAACATGTGTTTCCATGGCCAAGAGCAGGCATCCTGCCCCGCCCAGGCGGCTGAAACATGTCGCGCTGATCGTCGAATCGGCGGTCGCGCCGCGGCGGAACATGCTCACGGGCGTCGCCCGCTACATCCAGGAGCACGAGCCCTGGGCGGTGTACCTCAAGCCCAACGGCGTGGAGAAATCCCTTCCCGACTGGTTGCGCGATTGGCGCGGCGACGGGATCATCGCGGCAGTGAACGATCCGGCGAGCTTCGTCGTGACGCGCCATGGCGTGCCGGTGGTCGACGTGGTGGGCGTGCTGCGCGACGCGCGCGTGCCGCTCGTGCACACCAACGACCGCTCCGTCGGCCGTCTCGGCGCCGAACACCTGCTTGAGCGTGGCTTCCGGCATTTTGGGTTCTGCGAGTATGAAGGCCAGTTCTGGTCCGAGGACCGCCGGATCGGCTTCGTGGATACGGTGGCGCAGCGCGGGCTGCCTTGCGAGGTGTACACGATGCCGCTACCGGGCCCAGCCGCGAGCGGACCGAAAAGCTGGGAGCAGCAGCAGCAGCGGCTGGCGGCATGGCTCGGGGGGTTGCCTAAGCCGGTGGGCATTATGGCGACAAACGACCTGATGGGCCAGCAGTTGCTCGAAGCATGTTTGCGGCTGCGGATCAAGGTGCCCGAGCAGGTGGCGGTCGTGGGCGCGGACAACGATGAGCCGATCTGCCGCATCGCATCGCCGCCGCTGTCGAGCGTCGTGATCAATGATCACCAGCGCGGCTACGACGCCGCGGCCCTGCTCGACCGCATGATGAATGGCGAACCCGCGCCGGCCGATCCGATCTACGTCGAGCCCGCCGGCGTCCGCACGCGCGCATCGAGCGACATCATGGCCCTGGACGACGCCGCCGTCGTCACCGCACTGCGCGTCCTGCGTGATAACGCATGCTCGCGGATCAATGTCGATGACATCGTGCGCGAGGTCCCGCTGTCCCGCAGCGCGCTGGAGCGCCGCTTCCGCAAGGTGGTCGGCCGCTCGATCAACGGCGAGCTGCTGCGTCTGCGCATCAATCGCGCCATCGAGCTGCTGACGGAGACGGCGGTGGAGTTGAAAGTGGTGGCGCAGCGCGCAGGGTTTGGCTCGCAGTCGTACATGAACGCGGTGTTTCAGGCGAAGGTGGGGAAGACGCCCGGTTCCTTTCGCCGTGCCGCACGACCGAAATCCATCGGGACGCAGCCGGAGAACGAACACATGGAAATCAGTGATGACCTCCCGACATTATCTTCTTAGAAGCCCCTGAACCAGGAGTTTCAGCGGCGAGGCGCAGCGGACTGGAGCACGCAAAAGGCTGATCCTTCTGCCGCTTTTGCTCTGCGCCTTCTGCGCCTCTGCGGCTAATGAGGCGTTTTTTACTATGAAAATGCTGCTGAGACTGTGGCACTGAAGCGAATGAGCGAACGTCCTCTCGACATCGAACATCACGACCAGCTCGTCGATTACCTGCGCGAGAGCGGCCGGATCGAAGCGCACGAGTCGCCAATCGTGCGGACGCTGGGCGGCGGCGTGTCCAATCGCACGGTGTGGGTGCAACGGCCCTCAGGCGAGGCATGGGTGCTGAAGCAGTCGCTGCCGAAGCTGCGCGTGGAAGTGGATTGGTACAGCGACCCCGCCCGCATCCGGCGGGAGGCGCTGGGGCTCAGTTGGCTGGAACGGCTTGCCCCGCCCGGCACGATCACGCCGCTGATGTTCGAGGATCCCGCTCACAACCTCCTCGCGATGCAGGCAGTGCCCGAGCCTCATGAGAATTGGAAGTCGATGCTGCTGGACGGGCGGATCGACCTGCGGCACGTCGGGCAGTTCGCGATGCTTCTCGCTACCGTTCATCAAGCGGCCGCGGCGTCCTCCGAACCGTTGCCCGAGCTCTTTGGTGACCGCTGCTTTTTCGAATCGCTCCGCCTCGAACCCTATTACGAATACACCGCCACGCGCGTACCCGCCGCTACGGACTTCCTTCGCGCGCTGGTGGCCGACACCCGCGCCCATCGCCGCACGCTGGTGCACGGAGACTACAGCCCCAAGAACATCCTCGTCCGGAACGATCGGCTGATCCTCCTCGACCATGAGGTGATCCACTGGGGAGACCCATCGTTCGATGTCGGATTCGCCATGGCTCACCTGCTGAGCAAAGCGCATCATCTGCCCCTCCACCGCGCCCGGTTCATCGATGCGGCCAACCACTTTACCTCGGTGTACTCCACCAGCGCGCGGGGCATCTGGGACGAGGAGATGGACCGTCGGTCCGCCCGCCAAACGCTTGGATGCCTGCTGGCGCGCGTTGCGGGACGATCACCGCTGGAATACCTGCACGATGAGGAGCGCGCGCGGCAGCAGCGAGTCGTGACGAAGCTGATGGGCGAGGGCAGACTGACGCTGTCTGAGACGATCTTTCGGTTTCATGGTGAGATCAATGCGAATTGAGCAGCTGACGGCACTTGAGATCCTTGACAGTCGCGGCCGGCCGACGGTTCAGGCGACGTGCCGGCTGAGCGGCGGCGCGCGGGCGACTGCATCCGTGCCATCGGGCGCATCTACCGGCACGGCCGAAGCATGGGAACTGCGCGACGGCGATGCCAAGCGCTACGGCGGACTGGGGACCCGACGGGCCGTCGCGAACGTCGAGGGCGAAATCGCCGACGCACTGATGCATCGCGATATCGCGGACCAGAGCGAGCTGGACCGCGCCATGACCGAGTTGGACGGCACCCGTAACAAGTCGCGGCTAGGCGCGAACGCCATCCTTGCCGTATCGATTGCCTTTGCCCGCGCCGCCGCGGCTGCGCGCGGGGTTCCACTCTACGCGCACCTTGCAGACATGGTCGGCGAGCCGATCCGGGCGCTGCCCCGGCTCACGATCAACCTCTTCAGCGGGGGCAAACACGCCGGTCGGCAGGTGCCGATCCAGGACGTGCTGCTGGTCCCCTGTGCGGCGGCAACGATCGATGACGGCCTTGCCGCCGTCTACGCTGTGTACCAGGCTGCCGCGGAGCTGTCGCTTCGCAAGTACGGGATGCGCGCGCTCAAAGCCGACGAAGGCGGCCTCGCGCCGCCGTTTCAGTCCGTCGAGCAGATGCTCGACGACGCCGTCGAAGCCATCCGAAATGCGGGGTTCCAGCCGGGCGCCGAAGTTGCGCTGGCCATCGACGTCGCCTCCAGTCACTTCCATCGCGACGGCATGTATTGCCTGGCCGAGCGCATGCTCGACTCCGGGGGGATGATCGATGTCTTGAGCGGCTGGGTATCGGGATGGCCGATCGTCAGCGTCGAAGATGGGCTGGCCGAGAACGACTGGGACGCGTGGCCCGCGCTGCTCCGCGCGATCGGCGGCCGCGCGCTCGTGCTGGGGGACGACCTGCTCTGCACGAACCCGCAGCGCATCGCCCGCGCTGTCGCCAGCGGTGCCGCCAACGCGCTGCTGCTCAAGTTGAATCAGATCGGCACGCTGACGGAAGCGGCCGAGGCGCGGCGGTTGGCCAAGGCCGCGGGATGGCCCATCACCATCAGCGCCCGCAGCGGCGAAACCGAGGACAACTGGCTGGCCGACCTCGCCGTCGGCTGGGCCGGCGAGCAGATCAAGGTCGGCTCGATCGCCCAATCCGATCGTCTGTCAAAGTACAACCGCCTTCTGACTATCGAGGCGGAGACAAACCTGCCCATCGTCGACTGGCCGCGACGCTCATGATGGCTGCGCCCATTGCGAGCTGTGAGGGAATAAAGCGAGCCCTGGCGCGGTGGCGATATGGACACGTCCGTGGCGGGGCGCAGGATTCGCGAAACAATGGGCCCGATTGGATTCGAACCAACGACCTCGTCCTTATCAGGGACGCGCTCTAACCAACTGAGCTACGAGCCCGGCGTGTTGCCGGTTGAGGGCGCAGAATCTTATGGTAATCGCCATCCATGTCAAACCGACCGATCCGCGCTGCGAAGGCCGCTTGCGATCTGCTCATTCCCTCCCGGTTGTCACCGCCCCTACAGTGGGCTAAGACACGCATGGTCCGCGCGACCAGGATTGACCGCACGGGAGCTCCCACATGCCCACCCCCACTTTCAGCATTCTGATCCTCACCGCCCCCCCGCCCGGGATGAATTCCGAAGCGGGCGGGCCATTCGTCAAGATTGACGGCCGCGAAGTGCTCTTGCGCACGGTTGAACTGTTCCTCAACCGAGACAACGTCAAGCAGGTACAGATTGCCTTCGCCGCCGAGCAGATGGAAGAGGCCAAGCGGAAATTCGGCGGGCACTTCGGCTTCTCCGGCGTGAAGCTCATCTCCGCCGGCGCGAAGTGGATGAGCCAGATCGCCGCCGCCGTCAAGACGCTGTCACCCGACGCGACGCACGTGATCGTTCACGACGGCGCTCGCCCCGCCGTCCCGTATTCGGACATCGAGGCGCTGATGAGCGAGGCCGCGACCCGCGACGTCGTCGGCCTCTCCACGCCTGTGAAATCGGTCCTCGTCGAGCTCGACGACGGCGGCTCACCCATGGCGTATCACCTCCCCAGCCGATTCGTTCACCTCGTCACCCCGCAGGCGTTCTCCAGACAGCGCTTCATGAGCATGGCCGAGACGGAGAAGGAGATCCACGCGTCGGAAGTAACGCTGGTCAAAGGCTCGCCGCTGAACCAGCGCCTGTCGCACGGCGGGGAGGCGAGCTTCATCAAGGCTATGATCAACATGCTGCCCAAGCCCAAGATCAAGGCGCCTTCGAGCCCATTTGAAGAGGCGCAATGGTGAACCGGAACTCACACCTCCGGCCGCTGAATTACGCGGGACCGGGGCTTACACGGGGAGAGTCGGCTCCGGTTCATTGGTTCATTCGTTTAATGCCGCTGTGGTGTGCATCGATCATAGCGATGTACTGGATCAGCCGGCGAGGGAGTGACGAGCCGTACTGGTATGCGGCGATCGCTTTGGCAGGGTTGGCGGGGGTTTGGTGCTTGTTGATACAAAACCGCCGCGCTGCTGCGTATTTGCTTCGGGACGGCCATTGCCGTCCTTTGCATTGCTGCGGTCATTCCATCGTTTCGATAGTGTCAGCGTTACCTACGCGCTCAGCGCCGGATACTCATCCGCCCGCCACCAGCCGGCGACGGAGCCGGGGGAGGCGAGGGTCTTGATACCCAGCCAATGCGCGCACACGGCGGCGGCGTGGCGCGCTTGCTGGGGGTTGTCGAACACCTGTTCGATGCTCTTGTGGTTCTTGGGGTTCCGCCAGGCCTTGAGGAAGTTGCCGACGGTGTAAATCTGCAGCACGTGTTGGAGCGTCAACGCGATCTCCGATCGCATGACCTCGCTGAGCGGCAGATCGAGGACTGGATTGCGGCTGCTCATGTGCCCACTCGCCCCACAGGCTCGTTCGATGATCGCGTCGAGCAATCGACGTCTGGCGGTGTCCATGGCAACAGGGACACAACCAGAGCATCAGCCGTTAGCGACCGCAAAGTAACCCGTGACCGTTTGTCGAGGTGAGCACCCGGCTCAGCCGAGATCTCCGCCCCGCGCGCCCGTTGGATTCCAAGATCCCACGCCAGCGTGGCATTCCATGCCATCGCCGGTTTTTGCCCGATTGGACCGAGGTGATCCGGTCCAATAATCGCGGGCAAAGTACCCATTGCATCGGCAATGTCAACGCGTCGGCTGCACGTCAAATTGACGGAAGGGATATAGGAGCGGCAAGCCCCGAGCCAGCAGCCAGAAGACGACGAAGAACCGCCTTTGCTACTGGCTTCTGGCTTCTGGCTTCTGGCTCGTGGCATCTGCCTCGTGGCTTCTCCGCGCGTTTCTTGACACCCCCTACCGCCGCTCATACTGTCGCAACCCGTCCCGTTTCACACCGTTTTGGCAGCGCGAAAGGTTCGTCATCGTGGCTGATTTCCTGCAAGGCAATACCTGCGTCGTCGGGCTGCAGTGGGGCGACGAGGGCAAGGGGAAGATCGTCGATTTCCTGACCGAGCACGCCGACGTTGTCGTGCGCTATTGCGGCGGGGCAAATGCCGGGCACACGGTCCGCATCGGCAACGAAAGGTACGCGACGCACCTGCTGCCCGTGGGCGTGTTCCGCCCGGGGGTCATGAATCTGATCGGCAACGGCGTGGTGCTCGACCCGGAGGTGCTGTTTCGGGAGATCGACGAGTTTCTGGGCCGTGGGATTGCGATCGGGCCGGCAAATCTGAAGGTGAGCTATAAAACGCATCTGGTGATGCCGTACCACAAGCTCGAGGACAGCGCCCGCGAGGCCAGCGCCGAGGGCGGCGGCATCGGGACGACCCGGCGGGGCATCGGTCCGACGTATGCCGACAAGATGCAGCGCGCCACCGCCGTGCGCGTCGCCGACCTGCTGCACGAGGAGCGGCTGAAGCAGAAGATCGGGCGGATCGTGACGGAGCGGAACAAGGTGCTGAAGGTTCTGTACGACGTCCCGCCGCTGGACTGGAAAGCCGTCTTCGAGCAGTATCGCGACTTCGGCCGGCGCATCGCGCCGTTCGTCGATGACGTCGGCCATCTGCTGCTCGGCTACGCCAAGGAGGGCAAGCGCATCGTCTTCGAAGGCGCCCACGCCGCCCTGCTCGATGTCGATCACGGCACGTATCCGTACGTCACCAGCTCGAGCTGCAGCAGCCTGGGATTGTTCACCGGCGCCGGCGTCCCGCCGCAGACGGTCCAGAATTACATGGGCATCATGAAGGCGTATTCCACGCGCGTGGGCGGCGGACCGTTCCCCACCGAGCAGGACAACGACATCGGCAACTACATCCGCGAGCGCGGCAACGAATACGGCACCACCACCCGCCGCCCCCGCCGCTGCGGCTGGCTGGACGTCATGGCGGTGAAATATTCCGTCGACCTGTGCGGGATCACCCACGTCGCGTTGATGCTGCTCGACGTGCTGTCGGGTTTGGACCACGTGAAGATCTGCACCGGCTACAAGTATCGCGGTGCCGCGCTGGATTATTTCCGCGCCGACATGGACACGCTGGCGGAGGTGGAACCGGTCTACGAGACGCTGCCCGGCTGGCGCGGCAACATCAGCGGCGCGCGAAGGTTCGAGGAACTGCCGCGGGAAGCGCAGGTCTACGTGAAGCGCGTCGAGCAGTTGATCGGTGCTCCGGTCCGCATGGTCAGCGTGGGGCCGGAGCGGACGGCGACGCTTATTCGGTAGCGGTGGCGTCTGCGAGAAGCTGTACGTCATGCGCCGAGCCTACTTTTCTCACCAGCGCTTCGTCTGCGGTGACCAATGGCACGCCTCGAGCACGCGCGAGTTGGACGTATGACGCGTCGTACACGGAGATCTCCCGATCCAGCGCGATCGCCAGCGCGTCCTCGAACAGCTCAGCGGTTGGAGTGGCATGAAGTGTGAGGCCGCGAAGACGATGCAGCGCATCCTCGGCCTCGGGCCTCGGCAGACCAAACGGCGCACGTGCTTCCACAGAATATTCGCGCATTCGATGTAGACGAGGTCCGGGACGACGAAGATGCGGCTTCCATCTGCGAGTCCCGCGAAGAGTCTTCAGCGCGATCGCTTGCGGACTCGGTGACAAAGAGCTTGAGGACGACGCTGGCATCCACGACGCAGGCGGTCATCGGGGAGGTCATCGCTGGCGATCCTCACGCAACATCTCCACGGAGGTCGGTGCTCCCGCCGGAGGATCCACCGCCGAGCGCGCATCTCCCGCAGCAACTCGACTTGATTTGCGCGGCGCTGCTCATCCCTCACCGCCTGCTCCAACAACGCTACAACCTCGGAATTAAGCGTTCTTTTCCGCTCCAGCGGCGAGTTTCCGCAGGCGGTCGTACAAGTCATCCGGTACGTGTTGAATGTTGAGCGACGCCATATCTCCTCAATTTATGAGACGGCGGCGGTGATGACAATTTCAATTCTGCTTCCCCTCGATCGCCGACAGCAGCACCGCTGCTGCTAAACCCAGCCGCTTGTCGAGCTGGTGATTGCGGTCGTGGGTGAAGTCGATCGTCAGCTTGCGCACGAGCGGGTTGAAGTTCTGCTGGTAGGTGCAGACGGTCTGGCCGTTCATCTCGGCGTGGAACTTCTGGGGCATAAACAAGCTGGCAGCGTCGATGAAGCGCCGCACCAGCGCGGCCAACATGCTGTCCTCCTGGATCGTGCCGATCTCCTGATCCCGCTCGTTCAGCAGCATCCACGAGTCGCGGGCAATCGAGCTCCACCCCTTGCGGCGCAGCGCGCCAACCTTCTGCCTGGCCAGCGGGTCGATGACGTCGTAGGCGGCGGAGAAGTCGAGCACGCTGCGCGCGGTGATGGTCAGCAGCTCGACCTTCATCGACTCATCGCTGTACAGCCGAATGTCCTCCTTCAGCTTGAACGCCTTCTGCTTCGAGTACATCACGAGATTGCCGGCCTCGTCGTAGACGTGGAACGCCGCGCCGAGCAGCTTGAAGATTTTGCGGCGGACAATGTAACGGTCGTAGCCGAACGGATCCTTGTAGCCGGCGGGTGTGGAGATCGCTTGTGTCATGGCGAGGGATCTTACCCCCTCGCCCGGTGCTCGGGGAGAGGGCTGGGGTGAGGGTGATTTCGAATGTCGAATCGCTTCCGCGGACCAGGACCATCCGACGCTCCACATCACCCTCATCCTGACCTTCTCCCGGAGTACCGGGAGAAGCGAATGAGAATATAAGAAGCCCCGCGGCGGTGGCCGCGGGGCTTGGTGATTTCTGCCGGTCGCTGCGGACGTCGAAGCAGTTACTTCGAGATCGCGCTGCGGTCGATCTGCGTCTGCGGTCCGCCGGCGGGCGCGTCCTTGTTGAGGCGCTGGGCCGGGGCAGCCGGGCGCGGCGTGCCGGCGACTGCCGGGGCGACCGGGTTGCTGCGGATCGTCGTCGGGAGGATCAGCACCTCGACGCGCCGGTTCTGCTGCTTGCCGCTCTCGCTCGAGTTGCTGGCAACCGGACGCTGATCGGCATAACCGGTCACCGCCAGCCGCTGCGGGTTCACGTTCGAGCGCGTCAGCTCCTGACCCACGCTGATGGCGCGATGGGCCGAGAGAAACCAGTTGTCCTTGTGCCCCGCCTGGATCGTGGCGGGGTTGACCACGCGGGTGTTGTCCGTGTGGCCGGCCACCATCAGCTCATAGCCGCTGGCCGTCGGGGAGTTGAGGATCTGTGAGAAGCGTGCGATCACTTCCTTGGCCTGCGGGCGAAGATCGGCCGAGCCCGTGGCGAAGGTCACGTCGCTCTTGAACTTCACGATGCCGCGCTGGGCGTCGAAGCTGACCAGATCCGGATTCTGAGCGGCAAACGCGCTCAGCTCGTTTGTCAGCGCCTCGGGCAGCGCCATCCCGGTGCCGACCTTGCCCACGGCATCGGCATACTTGCGGTTGATGTCGTCGAGCTGCTTCTGCAGCTCGGCGTTCTGCGTCGTCAGGTTCAGGATCATGGCGTCTTTGCCGCCACTGCCCTGCCCGATCAGCCCGAGCTGCCCGCGAAGCGCTTCGGCTTCGCTGCGCGCGATGCTGGCCTGGTTCTGCGCGCTGCCGAGCTGCTCGGCGAGCCGGTCGCGGTCGAGCTTGAGCGCGTTGTACTTTTCCTGTGAAACAGCGCAGCCGGTGGTGAGCGTGGTGAAAGCCAGCGCTACAACGAGACCGAGCCGATGGTGCATCCGTGCCATACGAAGCCTCCGTGCAATTGAGATGTGCGGTCGTGGGTGACGCGCCCGCGTCCCCAGGATCCCCGATGTTCACCCGGCCCAATCCTGCCGCCGCGGCGGAAACGCTCCGCATCACTGGCCTGCTGCCCGTCGGACCCGAGTGCCGCACAGTGTGACGCGGAGTTGGCGCTTTTCAAGGGGTGCGCAAAAAAATGCGCAAAATTTGCGGGACGTGGGCGGGGGAGAGGGCAGGGGAGACAGTGGAGGGTGGAAAGTTGAAAGTGGAGGAAGACGCTTTCGTCCCGCGTCTTTCCTCCACTTCAATTTCCACTCTCTACTCTCTCCTCGCGTTTAGCGCGCCGACTTGCCCACGAGCAGACCGACGATGGCGAAGATCAGCGCCAGGCCCAGGCCGATGCCAAAGACGACGATGAAATTTTGCTCGGTGAGCGTCTGGACCAGCCCGGGGCGGGTGCCGACGACGGCGGAGGTCAGGACCAGCGCGCCCAGGAGGAGGAACAGCGACGCCGCCAGCGCTGCGCCGCCGAAGGCGGAGGCGGTGGTGTCGCGGGCTTCGACGGCGATCACCCCGACGCGCGCGCCGCGTGTGTCAGCCTGGCCCGCCAGGCCCGTGCCGACGCCGGTGTCGGCCGCGGCCGGGCCGCCCGCGCGGGTCTTGCCTGGGGCGATTTCGTCGAGCAACTCAGCACCCAGGCTCGTGTCGTCGCTCTCGCGCGTCAGGTCGAGCAAGCCCGAGCCGCTGCCCACGCCGTCGAGGTTCAGTTGGTCGGTGACGCCCTGGCTGATGGCCGTTTGGGCCATCGGGTCGGCGTGCTCAACGGAATCGTCCGCGGCGAACACATTCACGCCCGCTCGGCTGCCACCGGCCAGGCCGCTGCCGCTCATTCCCGTGCCGCTGGGCCGACCGGGCGACGGCATCCCGCCGACCGAGCCGGAAAGGCCCAGGTCCGCCGCCAGCGCCGTGTCGTCCTTGATCTGCATGCCCGCGCCGGGGCTGCGGCCCATCTCGGAATCGACCAGGGAAATGCCGCTCCCGCTGGCGCTCCTGCTGTCGACCAGCCCGATGGGCGCGCCCGAGTCGCTGGGCCCCAGGTCGATCTGGTCGCGCCCCCCGCCGCCGCCCAACTCGCTCTTAAGCTGTTCGACCTGGTCTGCCTTGAACATCAGCCGCGGTCCATCGCGGAACTCACGAAGCCGCCCCTCGCGCGCCAGCTGCTTGATCTCTTCCTCGTTCCGCCCCAGGGCGCTCTTGGCTTCGTCCAGCGTATAGAACATCTTGGCCATCATGGTGCAGCTCCGTTGTTGAGGTCCGCTCAATAGCGTCCAGCGATCCAGAGAATCAAGTGCGTGCCTGGTCGACAGCTGATCGCTGAGTGCCGACACCTTTTCCTACTCCGACGTCGGCTTCACTTCCGGCGAGACGTGCCTGGGCTCATCGCGGCCCATCACGCGGTCGCTGGCTTTCTCCTTTTCGAGCATCGCCCGCACTTCCGCAGGCGGCGGCGAGGTGTTGAGCGCGCCGAGCTGCCGGTCGTAGCGGAAGTTGCGGGCGGTGACGAGTTTCAGTTCCGGGGGGCTGCCGGTCATCTGATAGCCCACGAGTGTCTGCGCGTCGATATCCATCACATAGCAGCCCCAGACATTGCTTGACATCTGCGCGGGCATCAGGAACAACCCGCCGCCGCCCAACGCCTGCGCCTGGCCGAAGGCGGCGGGCGTGAGCGTGATCGAGTTGTCGCGGCCGCTGAGCACGACCAGGATCCCCGCCAGCAGCGCCGCGTTCACCCAGAGGGCGACGGCGATGGTGCGGGTTCGGCGAGGTCGGCGGGGACGAATCATCGGTGCATTGGCCTCGACTTCGCAAGCGACCAAACCGCCACGTGCGCGACCACGCAGCGCGGCTTGCATCTTAGCCCGTTTTGGCGACCCGTCGCAAGGTTATCTTCTTTTCACGACGGGGGCTAGGATCGTTCGATAGGGTCCGATATCGTCGAACTGGCTCCTCGCTTTTCTCCCTCTCCCCCGGGTACGCGGGGGAGGGGTTGGCCCCGAAGGGCCAGCGGCGCGGAAAATGGAGCAGCGGCCCATTCGCTGGCTATTGCGGACGGGCCGATTGACGCGGCTTGTGATTGCATGGACCTTGCCCCTCTCCGGCTCCTGTCACCCGTGAAACGGTTGAGAGGGATGGATGTGTCATTGAGTCTGAACGCGATGAACGGCAACCAGGCCATCCTCGACCGCCCGACGCCGGCTGATACCGCTGCCGAGCCGGCGCGTGCCGGCGCCTCCCGGGGTCCGTGGCTGCAGTTGGGGACCATCCAGCAGTTCACGTGGACCCGCCAGGAGCTGCCGCTCAGCTCGCTGCCGCCCGCGCTGGAGGGGCTGCGGATCCTGCACCTCTCGGACATCCATTTCAAAGGAGGTTGGTACCCCGCGTTTGACCGGCTCCACGCGCGCGTGCAACGCGATCTCCCGGACCTGATCTTCATCACCGGCGACTTCGTCGAGGATAAGTTCGACAGCCGGCCTGCACTGCAGCTCGTCGAGCGGTTCGTCAGCGGGCTGCGCAGCCGGTATGGGATCTTCGCGGTGACCGGGAACCATGATGGGGATTTGATCGGTCCGCGGGTCGCGCGCTGGGGGGTGAACGTGCTGCCGATCGGCGCGCACCCGCTGACGGTACGAAGCGCGCAGATCGAGTTGATCACGCTTGCGGGTGTTGATCGCAAGGACCTGACGACGCAGGACGTGCTGGACCTGCGGCCGCGCGGGCCGCGGCTGCCGCCGGTGGCGCAGCGTGTTCCGCGCCTCGTGCTGTCGCACTACCCTGATGCGCTCCGGCGAGTTCAGGCGCTGAACGTCGCCCCAGACATCCACTTCGCCGGCCACACGCACGGCGGGCAAGTCTGCCTGCCCGGCGGGATCCCCATCCTGCGACACGACACCCTCCCCCGCCGCTACTGCTCCGGCGTCCACCGCTTGGCCGACACCTGGCTCGTCGTGAGCCGCGGCATGGGCTATTCAAGCTACCCCATCCGCGTGTTCTGTCCCGCGGAAGTGGTGGAAGTCGTTCTGCGCATGGCCGGCTGACTCGGACGCCTGAGATCCTTCGGAGTACCTTCAGGAAGACAAGAGCGCGCACGCTTAATCCCTGTAAATTTGCGCGCTAGTGGATTAACACAGTTCCTCTGAAGTGTGAAGGTGCGTCATGCTGTGGCCATCAATGGCAAGGAGGCCGGATGGCGAAGAAGTACGTCGTGAAGCTCAAGGGTCACGAGCGGCTGGCGTTGCAGCGGAAATTGCGGGC
>DASYWJ010000128.1:0-63815 GCA_035936155.1 Tepidisphaeraceae bacterium
CCGCCCGCACCGCCGAAGCGCTGGGCGAGGCGATCACCGCCGCGTTCGCGACCGTCACCGTCAACGACCTGCGAAACTGGTTTCAACACTGCGGATACGCTGCCGCTTGAGCATGCTACATTCAACAGTCAAACGCTCTAGGTCTATCCCACCTCCACCGGCTCCCGCGCGTCGTGGTCCTTTTCCTGCACCATCACCGGCGCGAGTCGGGTCTTGCGGCGAATGTGGAGCTTATCCAGGAATGAATACGCCACCGGCGTCACGAGCAGCGTGAGCAGGAGGGAGAGCGTCTGTCCGCCGATGACCACGATGGCCACGGCGCGGCGCTCTTCGGAGCCGGGGCCGGTGCCCAGCGCCAGGGGGAGCATCCCGCCCACGAGTGCGAGCGTGGTCATGAGGATCGGGCGCAGTCGGTCGCGATTGCCCTGGATGATCGCATCGTACTTGTCCATCCCGCGGGAGCGGAGCTGGTTCATGTGATCAATCTGCAGGATCGAGTTCTTCTTCACCACGCCGAACAGCACGAGGATGCCCAGCGCCGAATACAGGTTGAGCGAGCCGCCCGTCGCCCACAGCGACAGCAGCGCAAATGGGATCGAGAGCGGGAGCGACAGCAGGATCGTCACCGGGTGGATCAGGCTCTCGTAATTGGCGGCGAGGATCATGTACATGAAGATGATCGACAGCAGGAAGGCCCAGATGAATTCGTTGAAGGTGCGTTCGAGCTCGCGCCCGCGGCCGCTCACCTTCCTCGTGTAGGCCGGCGGCATGTTCATGGCGGCCGCTTCGCGCTGGAGGGCCTGGAGCCGGTCGGCCAGCGCGTATCCCGGCGCGATGCCGGCGCGGACGTTGGCAGCGCGCTGGCGGTCGATGCGGTCGATGCGCGTCGCGGTTCTGGCCTCTTCGATCGAGGCGATATTCCGCAGTTCGATCAGCTGATTGCCGCGCCCGGGCAGGTACAGGCGCGGCACCTCGTCGGGGTTGTTGCGGTACGTCTCGGCGAGGCGGAGCTGAACATCGTAATCCTCGTTCGTCTGCGGGTCGCGGAACCGGCTGATCTCGTCGTCGCCGCCCACCATCAGCCGCAGCGCGGTGCCGATGTCCTGCGAGCTGATGCCCAGGTCGGCAGCGCGCTCGCGATCGATGTTCACGCGAAGCTCGGGCTTGTCGAGCTTCAGCGTCGTGTCGACATCGACGAAACCCCCGATTTCCTGCGCCCGGTCGCGCAGCTCCTCCGTATAGGCCGCAAGTCGCTCCAGTTCGGGCCCGCGGACGACGAAGTCGACCTCGAAGTTGCCGCCGCCGATGTTGAACGACGGAAAGTTGCGGACCGAGACGCGCAGGTCCGGATATTTGCGCATCTTTGTCCGGAGCTGCTGCATGACGTCGCGCTGCGAGTAGTTTCCGCGGAACGCCGCCATCGGATCGCCCTTGAGCGTTGACTTGATCAGCCGGGTGAAGGAGAAGCTTCGCTCGGCGTGGGGCGCGATGCGCACGTAGATCTCGCCCTGGTTGACACCGCCCAGGAACCCACCGCCCGCCGTCGCCAGGATCGCGCGCACCTGCGGCATCTCGAGCAGGTCCTTTTCGATCGCGCCGATCGCCTCGTTCATGGTGTCAAACGCCGCCCCCTCCGGCGCCGAGACGCGCATTTCGAATTCGGCTTCGTCTATGTCAGTCGGCAGGTAGTCCTGCTTGACCATCTTGTAAAGCGGCACGGATGAAAGCATCACCAGCACCGCGATGATTCCGACAGCCCAGCGGAAGCGCATGGCGCATTTGAGCATCCACGTGTAGCCGCGGTCGAGATACCCGTAGAACCCCCCGCGGGATCCGGTGCCTCGATGACCGTCGTTATCGTGGCCGTGGCCGCCGCCGACTCCCGCCGGCTTGAGCATGCGCGCCGACAGCATCGGCGTCAGCGTGAACGACACCAGCAGGCTGACCATGACCGACACCGCTGCCGTGATGCCGAACTGGTAGAGGAACCGCCCGGAGATGCTGCTCATGAACGAGACGGGGATGAAGATGACGACGAGGCTGAGCGTCGTCGCGAGCACGGCCAGCGCGATTTCGCCCGTGCCATACTTCGCCGCCTCCATCGGCGTCATGCCCTTCTCCTCGACGAAGCGGAAGATGTTCTCGAGCACGACGATGGCGTCGTCGATCACGATCCCGACCATCAGCACGAGTGCGAGCATCGTCACGCTGTTGAGTGTGAAATCGAGCATCCACATGACGGCGAACGTCGACACAACCGAAGTGGGAATGGCGATGGCGGCGATGATGGTCGACCGCCAGTTGCGCATGAATGCGAGAACGACGAGCGACGCGAGGACCGAGCCGAGAATCAAATGAACGTTGATCTCGCGCAGTGCGGCGTAGATGAAGGTGGACTGGTCACGGATGATTTCGAGCTTCACGCCGGGCGGGAGCTGCGCGCGGACGTTGTCGAGATTGGCCTTGACGGCCTCGATCACCTCGACGGTGTTCCCGCCGGACTGGCGGCGAACTTCAAGTGACACGGTGGGCTCGCCATTGAGGCGGGCGAGCGAGCGCTGCTCGCGCTCGCCATCCTCGGCGCGACCGACGTCCTTGATGCGGATCGGTGCGCCGTTGACCGTCGTGATGACGATGTCATTGAAGTCGGCCGCCGTCCTCAGCCGCCCGAGGGTGCGCAGCGTCTGTTCCCGGACTGGCCCGGTGATGTTTCCACCGGGAATTTCCGCGTTCTGCCGCACGACCGCGTCGCGGACGGCCGTGATGGGGATCTGGTACGCCGCCAGCCGCGCGGCGTCGACCCAGATGTTGACCGTCCGCTCCGTCCCCCCGTCGATGTCGATTTCGCCGACGCCGCGCGACCGCTCCAGATGCGTCTTAACGATCTTGTCGGCCAGCTCCGTCAGCTCGCGCTGCGTCCGCTGGCCCGACAGCGACAGCGTCAGCACGGGCGCCGAATCGTTGTCGAACTTCGAGACCACCGGCGGGTCGACATCATCCGGAAGCCGGCGGAGCACGGTCGATACGCGGTCGCGAATGTCCTGTGCGGCGGCGTCGATATCACGACCAAGATTAAAGGTCGCGATGACGATGGAGCTGCCGTTGCCGTTGATCGAGCGCAGCTCCTCGATGCCCTCGACCGTGTTGACGACTTCCTCGATGTGCTGGGAGACCTCGGTTTCCGTCTCCTCCGGGCTGGCGCCGGGAAGCGTCGTGCGGATGCTGACGGTCGGCAAGTCAACCGACGGCAGCCGGTCAACGCCGAGCCGGACGTACGCCGCGGCGCCCACGACGCACATCGAGAGGATGAGCATCGCCGCGAAGATCGGCCGCTGAATACAGATTTCGGCTAGCTTCCGCATGGCATCCTCTGGGCTACAAGCCCGACAACGGCAGCGCAGCCGGCTGCGTCGCCGGCCGCGTTGTCGTCGCCATTTCCTCCAGCGCCGAGCGCAGCGACCCGGTCGCGCGCAGCAGGTTCAGGTATGACACCTTCCGGGCGAACTGTTCAGACACGTACTGGAGCTGAGCTGCGAGCAGTTGATCCTGCGCGATGAGCCGCTCCAGGTTTGTCGCCAGCCCGATTGCATTCGACCGATCCGCCTGGACGAACGCCTGCTCGGCGGCCGCCAGCTGCGTGCGCGATTCGTCGAGCCGACGGCCTGAAGAAAGCAGATCCTCGTGCGCAATCGCGACATCCTTCGCGACCTGGCGGCGCGTGAGCGACTCGTTCAGGACCGCCTGGCGGAACAGCGACCAAGCGGTGCGGACATCGGCGTGGATCAAACCTGCGGAGAAGATCGGGAGGTTTGCGCGGATCAGCGCATCCCAGTCGCGGCTCTGCGGGGAGCTCTCGCGATAGAGGAACACGCTCAGGTCGAGCGCAACCGACGGATAATACTGCCCCCATGCGACCTCGACTTCCTGCCGCGCCGCCCGCGCCGCGGCGACCGCGGCTGCCAAGTCGCGGCGCCGCTCTTCGGCGATTGCGCGCAGTGCACTCGCCGGCAACGCGATCGGCGGCACCTCGAATGCCTCGACCAGCGGGCTCGTTGCCACCGCCGCGTTCGTGATGAACGCGAGTGTCGCGCGCCCGTTGACCACATCAGCCCGCGCCGCGATGAGCGAGACGCGCGTCTGCGACGCCTGCGCCTCGATCTGCGCCACATCGAGCGGCCGGACGACGCCCGCCTCGCGCCGGCCGCGCACGTCGCGCAACCTCGCGTCCTGCACCGCCAGCGAGTTCTCCAGCACGCGAACCGATTCCTCCGATCGCAGCACCTGGTAGAACACCCGCGCCACGTCGAGCAGGAGCTGTTCCTGCACGTCGAGCAGCAGCGCCCGCCGCTGCTCGATCGTCAGCCGGCTGCTGCGGAGGCGCGCCAGGTCGCTGAACCCGTTGAACACGTTGATCGCGCCCGTGACGGGCACGTCGAACGTCTCGCGCTGGGACGAGCCCCCCCCGGTGCCAAGGTCGTTATCGTTGTCAGCTCCCCCGCCGCCGGACGTGCGGTCGCGGATCGTGTAGCGCGGCGACAGGCCGACCGTCGGCAGGAATGCGGCAACAGCGCGGCGGCGGTCGATCAGCGCCTGAAGGTAATCCTCGCCCTCGATGGACAACTGCTCGTTCAAAGCGTTTGCCAGCAGCATGGCCCGGCGAACGGTGACCGGCTCACCCGGCTGAAAATCCTGCGCGGGCTGTGTCGCGGGGATGTCGATCACCCTGCGATAGGTGGCGACCTCCTTCTCCTGATCGACGGCGCACCCGCCCATCAGCCACGCCAGCGCAAGCAGTGACACGACGCATCGGCGCATCACCGGTCCCTCCGCGACAACCCGTCGCCGAGGATGCGCATGACGTGGTTCACCAGCACGTCCTCCGTGACGTCGCGCGGGCCGTACAGCGCCGCAGCGCGGACGCACGCGGGCAGGAACTGGGCGGTGAGCTCCGGGTGCGGGTCGGACATCTCCCCCCGCCTCACGCCCTGCCGAATGACCCCCTCGACCAGCTTCCCCAGCTCCCGTCGCTTGGCCACCAGCGCCGCCTCCGTCCGGTCCTCCGGGCCCCCGATCCGCATCAGCTTGTACACGTGCGGATGCGCCGCCGAGAAGCGCACGGCCTCGCGGACGATCTTCTTCAGCGCTTCCCACGACGACTGCCCGTTCTCATCGAGCTGCGCCTTGAGCCCGTCGACGAGCTGGGCGAATCCTTCGCTGATGAGCGAGCCGTACAGGTGCTCTTTGCTCTGGAAATAGATGTAGACGGTGCCCTTCCCGACCTTGGCGGCGGCGGCGACGTCTTCCAGGCGCACTTCGTGAAACGGGCGCGTGGCGAAGAGCTTCAATGCCGCATCGACAATGCCTTGTCGCTTCTTTTCGTCCGGCCTCTGCATGCGGTGCTCGATGTTGCCTGGCGCGGGTTTGGCTTCTATACTCGGCAGGAGCCAAAACTGACCCGTCGGTATTATAGCGCTGCGGGTTCAAGCGTCAAAGACACTGGTCCCGGGTCGTCTTCGGCAACACCATCATGCGATTTTATGCTCTCCCGGTCATCGTCCTCTCGCTGATGGCACTCGCACTGGCGGGCGTTGCGGGCTGCTCGGACGAAACCGAGGCTCGGCCGGGTGGCGCGGGTGGCGCCGGGGGCGGGCAGCAGCGCGAGCCCATCCCCGTCACGCTTGCGCCGGTTGTGACCCGGCCGGTGCAGCGTTCGGTGAACGTCGTCGGCACGCTCTATGGCGATGAGGAGGCCACCATCTCGGCCAAAGTCCCCGGCCGCATCACGACCATCCTCAAGGACGTCGGCGACCGCTGCGGCCCCGGCGAGCCGCTGGCGCAGATCGAAAAGATGGACTACGAGCTGGCCCGCGCACAACATCGAATGGCCGTCCAGGAATCGCTGGCCAAGCTGGGGCTGAGCGAATTCCCGGCCGGCGAATTCGACCCGGCGAACGTCCCCCTGGTCGAGCGCGCCAAGCTTCAGGCGCACAACGCCCAGGCCAAGTTCCGCCGCGGCGAGCAGCTGTTCAAGGAGCCGACGCCGCTCATCAGCGAACAGGACTTCGCCGACCTGAAGACGGCTTACGACGTGGCGCGCAGCGACTACGACGTGCAGCTGCTCACCGCCCGCTCGATTCTCGCAGAGGCCGCGACGCGAAGGAGCGAGCTGGACCTCGCCGAGCAGCGCCTGGCCGACACAACCGTGCGCGCCCCAGCAGCCGACGAGACCGAATCATCCGCCGTCGATGCCGCCACCACCCACGCGGCCGCCGGCCGCTACGCGGTGGCGCAGCGCTTCGTTTCCGTCGGCGAATATGTCCGCGAAGGCACGCCGATGTTCCGCCTCGTCGCCTCCGATCCCATCAAGTTCCGCGCCAAGGTCCCCGAGCGCTTCGTCTCTCAGGTGCGCGTGGGGCAGAAGGCGAGAGTCACCGTCGAGGCATACGCTGATGTGTTCGAAGGCGTCGTCGCCCGCATCAACCCCGCCGTCGATCTGGCGAGCCGCACGTTTGAGGTGGAGGTGATCGTGCCGAACAGCGACGGAAGGCTCCAGCCCGGCGCATTCGCGCGCGGCTCGATCCTCACGATCACGGACGAGAACGTCGTGTTCGTTCCCAAGCAAGCCGTCGTCACGTTCGCCGGCGTGAGCAAGGTGTTCACCGTCGCTGACGGCAAGGCCGTCGACCACACGGTGCGCCCCACCGACGTGGAGATCGACGCTCACGTCGAGATCGCGCAGGGGCTCGACCCCGGCGGCGAAGTGGTCGTCGAGGGCGCAGCGCGCCTGGCAGGCGGCGCACCGGTGATCGTCACGCCCGCAACGCGGCCGGCGCCGGCGGCGGCGGCGGCGGCGTCATCGCCGTGATGATTTCCGACTGCCCCTACCCCGCCAGGCGATGGCTCGGATGCGACGTTCAGTTGCTGCGCAACTTGCAACCACCGGAAGCCGCCGTCGTGGCCGCCGTCGCGCTCGTCCCGGCGCTGGTGACCGCCTGCTTGGCGTGGCGGCGGCGGGCGGGTGCGCGGGGCTTTCCACCGGTCCCTCAGCAACGGACGTCGAAAGAAATGGGGCACGTCGACACGTCTGATTCTTCCGCTCGACCTGCTGCCTCGCCGTGGCGAGAATGAGACGTGACCACGTGACCCCTTTTCTTCGTCAGACGCTATGAGACGAGTGATTCGTGACATCATGGTTGCAGCCGCCGTGACGGTTTTTGGCCTCGCGCCCCGCGCGTGGAGCCAACCCGTCTTGCTTATCGATGAGCAGGTCATCCGCGCCCTCCCGATGGTCGGTAGCGATCCTCACCCGAGCGGCAACAGCGTCCAGCTCTCCCCAGACGGCAAGACGCTTTTGTATTTCGAGCCCGTCGGCGACGCTCCGCCGGGAAAGCCGTTTGACGGGCCTGCGCAGCTGGTGATCCGGAGGTTGGCCCCCGGAGCGGGCGGAGAGGTAATGGAGTTTCGCCCGGACATCGGTCAGCCCGTGCTTCGCGACCTCCTTGCTGTACGGGGTCAGCCGTTCTCACCGGACGGAAAACTGCTCCTGCTGCCGGACTACCACACGCGTGCGAAACCCGGCGGCGGCGAGAAGCGGCGCCCGATCCTTGCGTGCCAGACTGAGACGGGCCGGATCGTGCGGACGGGGATCGAGGCGGATATCCGCTACGGTCGCGTCGACGCCACGAATCGGCTGTTGCTCTACCTCGACGGTCAAGCGTTCTCGCTGGAGACTGGGAAACGGGTGCGGGAGTTCGGCTACATGGGCATCGTGGAAGCCGCGAACCCGCGGGTGCCGCTCCTTCTCGTCAATACGGGAAAGGAGGGGACGCCGGATACGCCGGATCGCGTGGTGATCTGGAACCTGCGCGAGGACCGTTTGCTCGCGACGCTGCCGACGAACTTCGATCATCCTTGGACGGATGACGTGAATCCTGAGTGGACGAGGGACGGGGCGTACGCCTACTTCATCGACGTCGTCGCCGTAACGGAGAGGGACGGGGTGCGGGACAGAATCCGGTATGCGAAGGTGTGGAACGCGAAGACGGGGCAACTGGTAGGCCGGCCGTTCCGCGCGGAGGTGCCGCTTGGCCTCGGGCCGCTGCCGGGCACGATGTTCCTCCGCCGGCGGTCGGACGAGGGAGCGACGGAGATCCTGCACCACGCCGAGTCCGGCGCCATTGCGGAGATTCCAGAAGAGCTCGGGCAAGTCTTGGCCGCGATGGGCGACAAGATTGCCTTCATCAAGCGGATTGATGGCAAGCCACACCTCTGTGTCGCCACACTGAGGTGGGATTTGCCCGACAAGCCGGCGCCCCGCGGCGAACCCAGTCCGCGGCGACGGTGAATTCATCCGAACGAGCGAGCCGTCGCCCGTCATGCGGTAAGTGCAGGCCAACACACTGCGCGCGAAAGGGGTCGACTCGTGGCGATTCGCACCTAGCTTCGACAAACGTTTCGCCGCGCCCCCGGTGCGCGCGGACGGTTTCGTGCGCAGCCGCGCCAGGCCCGCTCATCCTCCCCTACGTCGAAAGAGGTTTATGCCGATGCTCAGTGAAGCCCTGGAAAATCGCCGGTTCTTCGCCGCCACCGTCACCGAGGGCTACCCCGGCTTCAATGGGTTCACGGCGATTACACCAACGATGTCGTCGACATCTCCATCAACCAGATGAACAAGAGCTTCACGCTCGACGGCACGACCTACTCCAGCGCCGCCTACACATTTACATCCACACCTATCCACGGCACGGAATACGACGACCAGAGCGTCAGGCGTTGCGGTATACCTTCACTTCTTGGTCCGCCCATTCTTCGACTTGCGCTTGATCCCTTTGTGCACGCCGGCGACCAGGAGCAGGTCGAGCGTAACGAAAGAGTCGTCGTCCAGACCGATCGTAATGATCCGTCCGGATGGACTTCGGCCAAGGTACTCAGGATGCCAAACGTCGAAGTGATTGCCATCCGCAACAAGCACGCGGAACGGCTCGAACGGCTTGGCGTCGCGCAGGCGCTTAATCTCCTGAATGGTCATGCAAGCATTATACCCGCGGGCTCGGAGAGGAGTTCTGATGGCTTGCTTCTCTGTCTGATGGCGCAGCCGGCGACGAGCGCCAGGCTGGGGATGCGCTTTGGAATCTCCGGGCGCCAGCTTGGTCTGATTCGTCTACACCGCCACCATGGCCTTGATCGGTGGGTGCGGATCGTAGTTCTCGATATGGATGTCCGCTTCGGTAAACAACTCGATATCGCGCACGGCTTGGTTCAGCGCCAGGGTCGGCAGCGGGCGCGGTTCTCGGGACAGCAGCTCGCGGGCTTGGTCAAGATGGTTCTCGTAAAGGTGGGCATCGCCGAAGGTGTGGATGAAGTCGCCCGGCTTCAGGTCGGTCACCTGCGCGATCATGTGGGTGAGGATTGCGTAGCTGGCGATGTTGAAGGGCACGCCGAGGAACAAATCGGCGGAGCGCTGGTACAGCTGGCAGGACAGGTGCCCGGACCCCGAGACGTAAAACTGGAACATGACGTGACAGGGCGCCAGCGCCATGCGGGGGATGTCGGCCACGTTCCACGCGCTGACGATCAGCCGCCGGGAGTGCGGGTTCACGCAGATCTGCTCGATCACGTCCTCGAGCTGGTCGTGAACACTGCCGCCGGGGCCCTCCCAGCGCCGCCACTGCTTGCCGTAGACGGGACCGAGCTCGCCGTCGGCGTCGGCCCATTCGTCCCAAATGCGGACGTTGTGCTCCTTGAGGTAGCGGATATTGGTCTCGCCGCGAATGAACCAGAGCAGCTCCTGGATCACGGAGCGCGTGTGGATCTTACGGTTCGTCAGGAGCGGGAACCCTTCACGGAGGTCGAAGCGCATCTGATGCCCAAAGAGGCTGCGCGTGCCGATCCCCGTGCGATCGGGGCGGGGCTCCCCCTCTTCCAGGGCACGACGAACGAGGTCGAGGTACGGTTGCATGCGGCGGGAATGGTACGGGGGATGGGGGGAAGCCGACAAGAAGCCAAAGCCCCAGGCAACAGGTTACCCACCAAAGGGCGACGTCGCATCCGGACTCAAAGCAGGGAAAGAAAAAGAGCGGCCGAAGCAGTCGGCCGCTCCTTGAAAGCGTGCTCTCGCGAGGCAGAAGTTCATTCTCGGGCCGCTGCGCCTCTTCAGAGGTTCGCGGACAGTCTGCAATGGACGTCGCTTCGTTGCCGATGCGAGCGTTCGTCGCGCCCATGCGCTTTTGCCGCCGCGGAGGACGGGCCCGATGAACCGTGCGGCCTATTGGCTTGGGCCGCCCCCGCAGCGCGGTTTGCGCGGATGCGGGTTTCGCATTCGATCGGGTGCCGCTGCGACGCGTGATGGTCATGCGTCAGTCCAGCGGCGTCGTCCGCGGTCTCGGCGTGCGCTTCGGCGCACCCCCCCGCGACCGCCCGCGCGTCGTCCACGGGGAGATCCGCAAAAGACGCTCGGGCACTGCGGGTCGAGCTGCGACCGCCGGTCCGGTTGCTCGCGCCCGCATTTGTCACCTCGCGAGCGAGGTGCTTGATGCGGACGGGTGACCGGACGCCTCTCTTGAGGTTTTTGTCCCCTTCAGCGCTCGCCTGCCACGCCGCGCCTGTGCCGGGGAGGCGCCACCTCACCGGCGTGTCCCGCTCCGACGTTCACTCGGCGTCGATGGTCCTCCTTCGCCCTGAAGCGTCACGCGAACGGCACACATGTTTTGCGTGCTTTCGCGCGACGCCGTGCACCCACGCACCGGCGACGCCTGTTCGTCCCTGCGGTTTTTTGCGCCTGGCGGAGTTTGGCCCGGTCGACTCTGGCGCGGATCGAAGCCGCGCCTTTTTTGGCCGGGAGGCTCCGCCTTTCTCGACGCGCCGCTGCATCGCACGCGCCGAGCCCGCCGCGGGTCATGCGCCGTCCGCTACCTTTGGGGCGGCGTTCCGCTACCCACTGACGCGGGTCACGTGGCCTGGTCGGGCCCCCTTTCGGCGTCGAAGCTCTCCTGGTTTTCCGTCCCGTGATCGCGGCCGGACCGTAAACGGTGCGGCCGGTATGTGTCACGCGTGTGACGGTGTCGCTTTCGACGCCTTGCGCCCGACGGCGCTCCTGGGGTTTCAGATCCCCTTCGCAGGTTTGATCCCACGGACGGGCGGGTCACGTGTTTCCACGGGCCCAGACCCACTTGCCGTTTGTCGATCGGTCGGTCGCAGTGGTTTTGCTGCGCGGTCGGCCGGCCCGGTTGAAAAATGCGGGGCGCCTGGCGTTTCCACCATCGAAGCGCCGTGCAAGCACGGCGGCCAAACGGGGAGGCGACAACGAACGGGCGCCCGATGGGTCGGTCGATCGAGGATCGGTCGGTTCGGCTTCTGGGTTTATTGTCCGTGTTGCTCCCGTCTGTGGTCGGCCCATGCCGGCGTTCGTCTTTTCCGGCGCGGGCGCATCCTGCCTTGGGCTTTGGCCTCTCTCAGGTTTGACGGGTGCGGCCGCTGAGGACCGCGGGCACGAACGGACGGAGTCGAACGACCCCTGATCGCGTTCCACCGATCGCCCGACCGCGGCTCTCCCGCGATCGCATCCGCTCATGGGTTTCGCGTCAGACGTGTCGGTGTGGGATGAGTTCGGTAAGCAGTACCAATCTCATCACTGCCAAACCGTGGCGTGGGTGCATCGGCCATTCGCTTGCGCGAAAGGCGATGCGCATCACGCCCGAATTCCGCTGACGTCCCTTCAGCGTATTGAGCGACCGATGCCTTGCCCATCCCCGTGCGGTTGCTTGATGAAAAGTTCGCCGGGGACCGGCTCCCTGTCTGAGGTTTTGCACCGTCCGTGCCGAGATATTGCAAGATTCGCCACGGCGAGGTGCGTCAGCCGATCTGAACCTCTTCGCGCGTCACTGTACCTCGCGACGGCGGCGCGGCAAACGAAAAATCCAACAGATTGCGGGAGGAGATTTTCACCGCGGAGACGCGGAGAGCGCGGAGAGGAAAACAACAGACAAGAATAACATTTCTTCTCCGCGCTCTCCGCGTCTCCGCGGTAGAATGATGTTCTAATTTAGAGATGGATCGCCCGACCATCGGCAACGCCGGCGGCTTCCATCACCGCCTCACTGAGCGTCGGGTGCGGGTGCATCGCTTCAATGATTTCGTCTTCGGTCGCTTCGAGCTTGCGCGCCAGCACGAGCTCTGCGAGCAGCTCCGTGACGTTCTCGCCGATCATGTGCACACCGAGCAGCTCGCCATATTGCTTGTCGAAGATCAGCTTAACGAATCCATCCGTCTCCCCCGCGGCCAGCGCGCGGCCGGAGACGCTGAAGGGAAACTTGCCGATCTTGATCTCCTTGCGCTTCTCGCGCGCGCTCTTCTCGCTCATGCCCATGCTCGCGACCTGCGGGTGCGTATACGTGCAGCCGGGGATGAACCGGTAATCGATCGCGTGGTGCGTCTGGCCGAAGATCCGCTCGACGCAGTTGACCGCCTCGTGGTGCGCGACGTGTGCCAGGTCCGGATGGCGGTAGCCGCCCATGGCATCCTGCTCCGGCCAATGGAGGCTGACGCAGTCGCCGACGGCCCAGACATTCTCCAGGTTCGTCTGATATGTCGGCGTGACCTTCACGCGGCCTTTGAACAGCTCGAGCTTGCAATCCGGCCCGAGGAGCCCATCGGTATTGCCCGTGATGCCGACGGCGACGAGCACCACGTCGGCATCGACGACGCCGGCGTTGGCGCCCGACAGCATGAGCTTCACGCCGTCCGAGCCTTTCTCCATCTTGTCGGTCTTCGTCTTCGTGAACACTTTAATGCCGCGCTTGGCGAAGATGCGCTCGAGCATGATCGAGACGTCGTCGTCCTCGTTGGGGAGCAGGTGATCGAGCATCTCGACGATTGTGACTTCGGTGCCGATGGCGTTGTAAAAGTCGGCGAACTCACACCCGATCGCGCCGGCGCCAATGATCGCCAGCCGCTTCGGCTGCTGCGGGAGCGTCATCGCCTCGCGCGACGTGATGATCTGCTTGCGGTCAAACTTCGCGAACGGCAGCTCCGTCGCCTTTGCTCCCGTGGCAATGATGATGTGCTCGGCCGTCACTTCCTTGGCGCCGTCCTTGCCGTCGATCTTCACCTTGTGCGGGCCGAGGAGCTGACCGCTGCCCGGCTCGTGCTTCACCTCGTATTTGCGGAGCAGGTGCGCGATGCCTTTGCTCAGCTTCTCGGCGATGGCGCGGCTGCGCGAGATGAGCTTTGCAAAATCCACCTTCACGTCTCCGGAGAACGACACGCCGTGCGCCGCCGCGTCGTGGCGGATCTTGCGCACGAATGCGCCGTCCTCGAGCAGCGCTTTGGTCGGGATGCAGCCCCAGTTGAGGCACGTGCCGCCGAGGTTTTCCCTTTCGATGCAGAGCGTGCGCTTCTTCAACTGTCCTGCGCGAATCGCGGCGGCGTAGCCGGCGGGTCCGCCTCCGATCACGATCAGGTCGAACTGGTAATTGCCTGATTTCTTGGCGGGCCCTGGAGATGGAGCGGTTGCGGGCGTCGCTTGCGGCTCAGCGGGCGCCGACGCGGGCGCCGCCGCCGATTGTGGGTTCGCAGGCGCGGGCGGGGATGGTGCCGCTCCCGCGGACACCGTCGGCGGTTTTACAGGGGATGCTGAAGAGGATGACTCATACTGCTTCCTGACATCCTCGACCTTTTCGCTTCCAACCGCGATCACGCCGAGGAGCGCGCCGACTGCTGCCTTCTGCCCCTCCTTCACCGTCACGACCGCCAGCGCGCCGCTCTCGAACGCCTCCATCGGCATCGTCGCCTTGTCGGTTTCAATGTCGGCGATCTCGTCGCCCGCGCGCACCTTGTCGCCCTCGGTCTTGTGCCACTTAATGAGCGTCCCTTCGCTCATGGTGTCCGACAGCTGAGGCATCGTGATCTCGGCGGGCATGCGGCGTCTCCGGTGAAACTGCAAATGACAAGGGCGCGGGATGATAGGAAACAGCAGTGGAGTTGTCACTCACGACACGTCGCGCGGCGGCAGCTGGACGTCGTCCGGCTGCATCACGTCGCGCGCCCCGTGCCGCACGTGGATCACGTGACAACATCGCCGCGAACCACGAACAGGATGCGGTATCCCCCCGCGCGCCTGCCATAAAGCTGTTGGCGGATCTCGATGCCGATCGTGTCCGTTTCGGGCGCAATCGCGCAACGGTTGGGAAACTCGTTCAAACCGGCGATGGCTTGCTCAATCCCGTCGAGCCATCGCATGGCGGCATCGGGCGAGCGTTCGCTGATCCAGCGAAGGGCGTCGGCGATCTCTTCGCGGCCATTCGTGTCACGACGACGCGGAAGCTCACGAGCGCTTCTTCCCGCGCTTGGAGCCGCGCGCGGCCAGTTCTGCGCGGAGTTCGCGGAATACCTGCTCCGCAGGAATTCCCTCATCCTCACCGGAATCGATCTTGCGGATGCGCGCCTCGAGGATTTCCCCGAGCTCCCACTGCCCTGTGCGATTGAAAAATTCGAACAGGCGGATATCGAAGACCACGACCGCCGGCTCGCCGTCAACAGACAGCACCATCGGCATATCGCTCTTCCGCAACCGCGCGAGGTACTCCTGGACGTTTTCGGCAAAGTCTTGAACGGACGGATGGCCTCTTTTCGTCTGCATAACGCGTCCGATTGTAGCACATGCCGGGCGGCGCGGTTCAGACGAGCATCAGCCCCGGCTCTTCGAGCAGTTGCCGAAGCGTGCCGAGAAATGCTGCGGCGACGGCGCCGTCGACGACACGGTGGTCGGCGCTGAGCGTGACCGTCATCATTGTGCGGGCGACGATCTCATCATCGCGCACGACGGCGCGCTTCTCGGCGGCGCCGACGGCGAGGATGCCCACCTCAGGCGGGTTAATGATTGCGCTGAACTCGCGCACCCCCATTCCGCCGAGGTTGCTCACGGTGAACGTGGCGCCGGTCATCTCTTCCTTCTTCAACCGCTGGCTGCGGGCGCGGTCGATCAGGTCGGCCGAGCGCAACCGGATCTCACGGAACCCCATGTGGTTGATGCCGCGCAGGACGGGGACAATCAGCCCATCCGGCAGAGCGACAGCCATGCCGAGGTTGACATCGGCGTAGCGGGTGATTTCCTTGCCGTCGAATGTCGCGTTGAGTGCGGGATTCTCCACAAGGGCCTGAGCAATGCCCTTGGCGATAAGGTCGCCGAGGGAGAGGCGGATCTTCTCGCGCTCGAGCTGGTTGTTGAGGCGCTCGCGGAGCCTGGAGAGGTCGTCGACGTCAATGTCGATCGTCTCATAGAAGTGCGGGATGTTCTGCTTGGACGCCTGCAGGCGCTGGGCGATCACGCCGCGGATTTTCGTCAGCGGGATGATCTCCTTGTCACCGCTGGTGATGCGGCCGGCAACCACCGGCACGGCCGACACTGCGAGCGATCTCGACTCTTCCGCTTGTCTTCGATCCTGAGGCTCAGAACCGACGGGCGGCTTAGCAGGGGGTTCAGACTCAAACGCGACCACGTCCGCCTGCACGATCCGCCCGTTGGGGCCCGAGCCGTGCACGTTTGAGAGGTCAATGCCTTTGTCAGCGGCAATGCGCCGCGCCAGGGGCGACGCCTTGATGCGGCGCCCGGAGCCGTCGCCGTGTGCATTTCCGCCAGCCCCGCCGCCGTGACCTTTCAAGGGCGGATATGGAGTGGCCCGTTCGCGGGTTGCGCCGTGGCCGACGCCGTCAGGCTCATGCACTTCGCTGACGCTCGCGGCCTCGAAGGTCATTACGGCGCCGGGATGCTGACCCGGCGCCGGCGCCGGGACGCGCTCATCACCGGCAGTGGCGGACGGTTTCGCGGGAGTCGACCGCTGCGCGACCGATCCCGCTCCCGTCGATGCCATCGGCGGCTTTGTCGCGTTGGACGCATCGACCGTGTATTGCTTTTTAACGTCTTCTGCCTTTTCGCTTCCCGTCGCGATGACTGCCAGCAGACCGCCCACAGGCACCTTCTCGCCATCCTTGTGCAGGATCATGGCCAGTGTCCCGGCCTCAAACGCTTCCATGGGCATCGTTGCCTTGTCCGTCTCGATCTCAGCGATTTCCTCCCCGGCGCGGACCTTGTCGCCTTCGTTCTTGTTCCACTTCACGATGGTCCCTTCGGTCATCGTGTCCGACAGCTGGGGCATGGTGATTTCAGCTGGCATGGGGGCTCCTTCGGAGCAACGGCGTGACGGAGTCAGGGCGTGACGGAGCGAATTGCGGTTCTCTTATCCCGACACTCCGTCACGCCCTTACTCCGTCACCTCCTCGACTAGCGGTAACAGACTTCCTTCGCGGCGGTGACGATGCGGTCAACGCTGGGCATCATCGCCTCTTCCAGAAAGTGGTTGAATGGGACAGGGATCTCATCGCTGTGGACGTATTCGATTGGCGCATCGAGGTCGTCGAAGGCGGCCTTCTGGAGCTTGTACAAGATGCCCGCGCCCATTCCGCAGTAGCCCCAGTCTTCGTCGAT
Organism: Tepidisphaeraceae bacterium; assembly: GCA_035936155.1. GTDB lineage: Bacteria > Planctomycetota > Phycisphaerae > Tepidisphaerales > Tepidisphaeraceae > DASYWJ01. Next base: position 16,481 of record DASYWJ010000128.1, read on the forward strand.
GATCACGCAGCGGTTGGTCTTCCTGATCGAGTTGAGGATGGTCTGCGTGTCCAGCGGGCGGAGCGTACGAACATCGATCAGCTCGGCGTCCATCCCGTGATCCCTCTCCAGCGCTTCAACGGCCGGGCGGACGACGCGCTGCAGCGGGCGGCCGTAGCTGACGATAGTGAGATCCTTGCCCTCGCGCTCGACGTTGGCGACGCCGATGGGCAGCGTGAAATCAGGATCATCGGGCACGTCGCCGGTGTCGCCGAGCATCTTTTCCGATTCGAGGAAGATGACAGGATCGTCGCAGCGGATGCTCGTCTTCAGCAGCCCCTTGGCCTCGGCCGGCGTGCTGGGGGCGACGACGATCAGCCCGGGAATGCGCGCGTAAACCGATTCCATGCGGTGGCTGTGCGTCGCGCCCAGCTGGTGCGCAATGCCGTTGCCCCCGCGGAAAACGACGGGGCACTTGAACTGCCCGCCCGACATATAGCGGATGTTGGCCGCGTTGTTCACGATCTGATCGATGCAGACCCAGGTGAACGACCAGCTCATGAACTCGATGATCGGTCGCAAGCCGACCGTCGCGGCGCCGACGCCAAGGCCGGAGAACGCAGCCTCACTGATCGGCGTGTCGATGATGCGCCTGGGGCCGAATTTAGCGAGCATCCCCTCGGACACTTTGTAGGCGCCGTTGTATTCGGCGACTTCCTCGCCCATGAGGAATACATTCTCGTCGCGCTCCATCTCCTCAGTCATGGCGGCGCGGAGGGCTTCACGGAATTGTAGGACGGGCATGTGATTCAGTAGAAGCCAGGAGCCAGAAGCCAGGAGCCAGGAGGAAGAGGATTCTCTTCATGCCTACTGGCTACTGGCTGCTGGCTTCCGACTTCTCTCCTTTACTTTTCGAAGGGATAACTCTCCGCCAGCGCGTCATTGAACCGGTCTTCCAGCGGCGGGTGCGGGTCGGCGTCCGCCTGCTGCACCGCCTCGGCGACAATGGCGGCGACTTCTTCCTGAATCGCGTCGGCCTGCTCCTCGCTGAGCAGGCCCTGGTCGCGAAGGCGGCTCTGGTAGATCGTGATCGGGTCGCGCTGCCGCGCCTTTTCGATCTCGTCCTTCGTGCGGTACTTCATCGGGTCGGACATGGAGTGGCCGCGGATGCGCCAGGTGTTGGCGACGATATAGCTGGGCCCGTCACCCGCGCGGGCGCGGTCGACGGCTTTGCCGAACTCGCGAATCACGGTGTCGATGTCGTTCCCATCAACGTGATAGTGCGGCATCGCATAGCCGCACCCACGTTCCGCCAGGTCTTTTTCCGCGCTGGATCGCTCTACCTGAGTGCCCATCGCGACGCCGTTGTTCTCCACGACCCAGATAACGGGCACCTTCATGAGGCTCGCCATGTTCAGCGCTTCGTTGTGCGTGCCCTGGTTGATCGCGCCGTCGCCGAAGAGGCAGAACGTGACGCCGCCGGTGTTCCTGTACTTTTGTGCGAAGGCGAAGCCGAGCCCGAGCGGGAGGTGTCCCCCGACGATGCCGTGTCCGCCCATGTTGCCGGCCTCGGCGTCGAAGAAGTGCATCGAGCCGCCCTTGCCCTTCGAGCAGCCGGTGATTTTTCCGAACAGCTCGGCGAATGCGGCGCGGGGGTCCATTCCCATCGCGAGGCTGTGCCCGTGACAGCGGTAGCCGTTGACGAGGTAGTCTTTCCCCTTCTGGAACAGCGCCTGGATGCCGACGGCAATCGCTTCCTGGCCGCTATAGAGGTGACAGAACCCGCCGATCTTCTGCCCCTTGCGGGTGTACTCCTGATAAGTCCGTTCCTCGAAACGGCGGATCAGCATCATCATCCGGAGCCGTTCGCGTTCGACCTTCCCATCCGAGGCGGCTTTCTTGTTGTCGCCCGCCGTCGCCCGCTTCTGAACCTCGTTGGCCACTGCCATTGAATACTCCGCAAGATACCGGGTTGTCGCCCTGCCACAGGCCGGTGACGGGGGTGGTGTCATCCAGCCAGGCGCGGAACGAGTGTAGTGGTTCTCCGCCTGCCTTCAAGGTCGCAGTCAGCGAGCATCGGACCATCCGGCACACGGGCCAGAGCTTTGCTCGCGATGTAGATAATTATAGCCGGGAGCAGACTCAGTGGTCATCGGCCACTGCCGCGACGTTTCATCCCTATCACTCGATGGGTCCTCGCGCTATGATTGCGCCTCACCAGAAACCGGGAGCTCTCGATGTCCGTGTCGACCGCCACTGAACCTCCTCCCTTTGGGCAGATCGCACGCCAGATGAACAAGATCATGGAGCAGGCGCAGAAGGGCTACTTCAACTTCTGCCCCTCCGAGACCTGGACGCCCAACGTCAACCTGTATGAGACCGACGGGGCCTACCACGTGTGCGTCGACCTGGCCGGGGTCGACAAGGAAAAGATCGACGTGGTCGTGCAGGATGGGAGGATGACCCTGAAGGGGACGCGCGCGGTCCCCAGCTGCGAAGAGATCGAAGGTGACGAGTCCCAGCCGCGCCGCGTCCGCGTGCACGTCATGGAGATCGACCACGGCGCGTTCTGCCGCGAAGTCGAGCTGCCCCTGGACGTCATCCAGGCGGAAATCCAAGCCAAGTACGACAACGGAGTGTTGTGGATTCATCTTCCCAAGAAGTGAAGGAGAGAAGCCAGTAGCCACAAGCCACAAGCCAGTAGATCAGGCGAAGAAGTTCTTCCCATTCTGGCTTCTGGCTACTGGCTCCTGGCTTCTGCCCCCCAATGGCCGAATCTCACGTCATTGAGCGATCACCGACGAGCACGATCATCCGCACCGGGACCAACGGGCAGCGGCTGACGATTCCCAACCAGATCCCGATCCTGCCGATCCGGAACATCGTGGTGTTCCCCGGCACCGTCATGCCCCTGAATGTCGGGCGGCAGAAGAGCAAGAACCTCCTGGATGAGGTGATGCCCGGCGAGAAGGTGATTGGGGTCGTGACGCAGCGCAACAGCGACGTCGAGGACCCGCAGATGCCTGACCTGCACGGCGTCGGCGTCGCCGCGATGATTCTCAAGCTCTTCAAGCTTCCCGATGGCAACCAGTCCATCATCGTACACGGGCTGACGCGCTTCCGGCTGCTGGAGCTGTCGCAGACGGATCCGTTTGCGATGGGCAGGATCGAGGTGCTGGAAGATCATCTCGTGGAAGGGCCGGCGCTTGACGCGCTGGTGGCTTCGGTGCGCCAGCAGGCCAACCGGGTCATTGAGCTCTCGCCCAACACGCCCGACGAAGCGGCGCAGGTGCTCAACAGCATCACGAATCCCTCTGCGCTGGCCGACTTCCTTGCCGCCAACCTGCAGGCTGACACGGCCGATAAGCAGCTGATGCTGGAGGAGCTGGATGTCGAGAAGCGGCTGCGGATGATCGCAGCGCGGCTGGCGACACAGCTGGACGTGCTGGAGCTGCAATCAAAGATCCAGACGCAGGTGAAGGAGAACATCGACCGGTCGCAGCGGCGCTATTACCTGCAGGAGCAGATGAAGGCGATCCGCAAGGAGCTGGGCGATACCGACGCCGCCGGCGGGGGCGGAGAGGTCGAGCAGCTGCGCACCAAGCTTGAGGCCGCGCGGCTGCCTGAGAACGTCATGAAGGAGGCCAACCGCGAGCTGTCGCGCCTCGAATCAATCCCCAACGCGTCGCCCGAGTACGGCGTGATCCGCACGTACCTCCAGATCCTCTCTGAGCTCCCGTGGGCCGTCGTCACGGAAGATAAAATTGATCTGGCTGACGCGCGGCGGGTTCTCGATCGCGATCACCATGACCTGGACAAGGTCAAGCGGCGGATCATTGAGTACCTCGCGGTGCTGAAGCTCAAACAGCAGCAACAGCGCCGCTCCGGCGGGAATGGGGACAAGGCCGCCCTCAACGCCACCAGCGGCGCACGCGCTTCAGGCGCTCCGGGCGCGGGCGGTGCGGCCGTGTCCGATCCCGGCCCGAGCCCGTCCGACAATAACGATCCCGTCCCCGGCAACCTGGGCCAAGCCAACGTCGGCGGCGCGGGAGCAATCCTCTGTTTCGTCGGTCCGCCGGGTGTCGGGAAAACCTCGCTCGGCAAGAGCATCGCCGAGGCGATGGGCCGCAAGTTTATCCGCGTCGCGCTGGGCGGCGTGCGCGACGAGGCGGACATCCGCGGCCACCGCCGAACGTACATCGGCTCGATGCCCGGCCGCATCATCGCCGAGCTGCGCAAGGCCGGCACGCGCAACCCCGTCATGATGCTCGACGAGATCGACAAAATGGGCGCCGACTTCCGCGGCGACCCCGCTTCCGCCATGCTCGAAGTGCTCGATCCGGCGCAGAACTCGACCTTTACCGACCACTATCTCGACGTCCCCTTTGATCTGTCCAATGTCCTGTTCATCGCTACGGCCAACACGATGGACACCGTGCCCGGCCCGCTGCGCGACCGCATGGAAGTGATCGAGATCCCCGGCTACACCGAGAGCGACAAGCTCAACATCGCCAAGAGCTACCTTGTCCCGCGGCAGCTCGAGGCCAACGGCCTGACTCCCCGCCAGGTGAAGTTCCAGGATCCGGCGCTGCGGCGCATCATCGAGAGCTACACGCGCGAGGCCGGCGTGCGCAGCCTGGAGCGGAATATCGGCTCCGTCGCCCGCGCGATCGCCGCCGAGATCGTCGGGGGGAAGACCGACAAAATCGTGGTCGATCCCAAGCAGGTGACGAAGATCCTCGGCCCCCATCGCTTCGAGCCCGAGCTCGCCTCGCGCACGAGCGTGCCGGGGGTCGCTACCGGTATGGCCTACACACCCGTTGGCGGTGAAATCCTGTTCATCGAGGCCTCGCGCATGCCGGGCAAGGGTCAGATCACGCTCACCGGACAGATCGGCGAGATCATGAAGGAATCGGCGACGGCGGCGTACACGCTCATCCGCTCGCGCGCCGACCAGCTCGGCATCGATGGCAGAGTGCTGGCCGAAAGCGACATCCACATCCACGTCCCCGCCGGCGCCATCCCCAAGGATGGGCCCAGCGCGGGCGTCGCGATGTTCACGGCGCTGGCTTCGCTGATGTTGAATCGGCCCGTCCACGGCGACGTCGCGATGACCGGGGAGATCACGCTCCGCGGCCTGGTTCTCCCCATCGGGGGGCTGAAGGAGAAAACCCTCGCGGCCAAGCGAGCGGGCATCAAGCAGGTGATTGTCCCACGCCGCAATCAGAAGGACCTGCCGGATATTCCCGATGAGGTGAAAAACACGCTCAAGTTCCACTTCGTTGATACGGTCGACGACGTTCTGGCCGTCGCGCTAGGCGCGGGGAAACGCGCGAAAAGCCGGCCCGCACCGACCGACGCCAAGCGCGGGCCCGCTTACGGCGGCAAGCACGAGGCAAAAAACACCGCCCGCCGGTCACGTCACGCCCGGGCATGACACGCTAGAAGCAATGGTTATGAGCACGCACTTCACCGTTCAGCCGATCGAAAAGTTCACCGTCATCGAGTTCAAGACCCCGTCCCTCATGGATCCGATCATTCTCGACGAAATCGGTAAGGAGCTGTACCGCCTCGTCGATCAGGAGGACCGCCGCCGGTTAGTCCTTGATTTCGAGAAGGTCCAGTACCTCTCGTCGCAGGCGATCGGAATCGTGCTGACACTGAACAAGAAGCTCGCTGCGCTGAAAGGCAGCAAGTTTGTCCTCTGCGGCGTCGGCCCAAAGCTCCTCGAGCTGCTGAAGATCACGCGGCTCGATCGCATCCTCACGGTGAAGCCAACGCAGAGGGAAGCCGTGAAGGTGCTCGTGTAAAGAATCAATGCTCATGTCACTGGTCACAGGTGAAAAATGACCAGTGACTCGCCGGAGGCACAGCAATGCCCGAAACTAAAACGGCTACCCAGTTCTCCGTTTTCCTCGTGAACAAGCCTGGCGTGCTGGCGCAGGTGACGCGGGCACTGGCGGAGGCGAAGCTGAACCTGGTGGCGATGACGCTTGTCGATTCGCAGGAGCATGGCGTGCTCCGATTGGTTGTCCAGGACGAGGCAAAGGCGCGGGAAGTTCTCGGGAAGCTCAACCTGCCAATGACCGAGACGGAGGTCGTGTGCCTGGGTCTCTCCAATCGCCCCGGCGCGCTGGCCGACGTGGCGCAGCTGCTGGGAGAGAACCACATCAACATTAACTATGCCTACTGCACGAGCGGCGCGCCCGGTGGACGAACGACGGGCGTCTTCAAGGTCGCCGACCTGAACAAGGCCCGCCACGTGCTGGAGAAGTCCAGCGCGAAGCTGTCGCACAAGGAGCCGACCGGGAGACGGGCGACAGGACGGCGGTGAGAATTGTGAGGGTACGGGAGTAGGGAGTGTCGGAGTAAATCTTCTCGACCCTCACCACGCCGAACACCGCGGACTCGCCCTACCCGTACGTCTTTCCCACATCCCGTAATTGCGTTAAAACGCGACACATGGACTGTCTCTTCACGCTCGGCGTGGTTGACGGGTGGGACGCGCGGATGAACGCCTGGGCAGGATCGCTCGGGTGGCCATGGGAAGGGTTTGTTCGATTGATGCTGGCTGCGATTGCGGGCGGACTGATTGGACTGGAGCGGGAGTTCCGCGGTCGCCAGGCGGGTTTCCGCACGAACATCCTTGTTTGCCTCGGCAGCGCGATAGCCATGATCGTGTCGACCGAATTCGCTCGCCGCGCCTGGCCGCACTCGGGCGGCATCAACATCAACATTGACCCTGCCCGCATCGCGTATGGGGTCATGACGGGGGTCGGCTTCCTCGGCGCCGGCACGATCCTGCACAGCAAGGGCCAGGTCCGCGGCCTGACGACGGCCGCCGCGATGTGGTGCGTCGCCGCCATCGGACTCGCCGCGGGGCTGGGAATGTACCTGATGACCATCCTGGCGGCGATCATCGTGGTCGTCGCGTTGTGGCTGCTCGACTACATCGAGGACATGCTCCCGAAGGTCCGCTACCGCACGGTCACGATCCGCCGCAAGTGGCAAGCGGGTCTGATCTCGCAGACCATCGAGCGTTTCGAGGCCGCCAATCTGAAGGTGGTGGACGCCAGCTTCGAGCGCTCCGACGATCTGCAGCAGGCCCAGATTTACCTGAAGATCGCATTCCTGAACAAACGCGAGTACTACTCCTTCGAGCGCAAGATCGAGGGCGACAGCGACTATCAACTCCTGGCAACGCGCGAGCTGTAGGCGGACGGAGAGAGTAGATGGTGGAGAATGGGAGGTTAAGAAACCCCAAAAGGTGGCGATTCCTCAACTCTCCACCGCCCGCCCTCCACCTTCTCCCCGATTTCCGTTCCCTTTTGCCTCCAGCGCGACATAAACTAAAAGAGTCCTTCGACCCCGAGGTGTCCCATGCGCATGGCGTTCGGATTGGTCAGCTTGCTCGTGACGCTGGGAATCATCATCCTGGTGATGAGCATGATGCTCGATAAGCAGACGGGGAGCATCCCCGTCGCAATCACGGCGCGCGAGGAGGCGAAACAGATCGCCGGTGTTGGGCAGGATGGCGAGGCGGCGACGCAGTCGGCGTATTTCGAGGAAGACACGAGCGGTGGGAAGCTTCGCAAGCTGACGGCCCGCCGCGTCGTCCCGGGCGGCGCCTATGACACCTACTTCGGGTTGCAAAAAGGGGACGAGATCGTCGAGATCGAGCAGGCGGGCAACATGATGAAGATCCACGACATCGCCAACGGCGATGCCGGACTGGCGATTGCCCTGGTGTCGGACGCGTACGCCCGCAATCAGCGCATCATCGTGAACCGCAACGGGCAGCGGCTGACGCTGCCGATGGCGCCGGGCACGGCGATCGCGGCCGCGCCAGGTGCGCCCGCCGCGGGCGCCGGGCCTGCCACCGCGCCAGCCGCCCCCGCCCCCGCGAGCGCCTCCGACGCGCCCTCCGACAACCGCTCTCCGCTCTCCCGTCAGCTCGATCTCATCAAAGGCGCGGGCAACTGACAATCGCACATCACGCGACTCCTCGCTGCCGTCCCTATGCCGTCGCGCCCGTCGCGGCGGGTTCGCCTGCTTCCCGCGCGGCGACATCTTCTTCGAGCATCGCCTGCAACCGGTCCATCTTCCGGTGCAGCTGCATCACCTCGTATTGTGCTTTGAGATTCACCTGATAATCCAGATCGGAGCGGATGCGTTCGCGGTTGCCCTCCTGATTGGCGGCCACGAGGATGAATAGCGAGAGGAACAATGCCTCGACGCCGAGCACGAATGCCGCCGTGTCGTAGGGCCAGGGGTCCACCGCCCGCTGGCCGGCGATGGCGTTGGCGATGATCCATCCCGTGATGAGGATCACGTGCGCGAACATGAACGATTGCGTCGCGCTGAGGGAGGCGATCTTCATCGAGATGCGGCCCCAGGTGGTGAGGCTTTCTTCGATCGCGTCATTGGCGTTGCGCACCCCGCGGAGTTTCTCGTTCGTGTCGCGCTGCCGTTGCCCGAGGATCGTCAGCATGTGAATGGCGGCGGCGGGGTGTTTGAGGAGGAATTTGTGGAACTCGTCGCGGCTGAGGCACAGGAGGGTAGTGTCGTTGGTCGTGCGCACGGTGGCTGTGCGCGGGCCGCCATCAAGAAGGGAGATCTCGCCAAAGAAGTGGCCCGGGCCAAGCTTCGCGAGCGTCACCTCCTTCCCCGTCTCGTCGGGGGCGCTGATCGTGACCGATCCCTGCTGAACGATGTAGAATTCCGTTCCGTTTTCGCCGATCCAGAAAACGGGGGCGTTGGACTCAAACTGCTTCGTCCGTAACAGAGCCCCCAGTTCTACCCGCTCGTGGTCCGTCAGCCCCGCGAACAGCGGGATCTTCGTTAGCACCTCGTCGCCCATGGCGCATCTTCTCCACAAGATCGTGCGGGAAAGCTCGCCGCCAGCCGACTCTCAGCAGGCCGTTAGCAAGACGATATTAGACGGAGGGAACGTGCAGCCGTCCACCGGCGTAGATATAATGCGAAGCAAGGTTGCGGCAGTCGAGGCGGTCGCGTCCCGGTGGTTGTTGTATCGGGATGAGGAAAGTCCGAACTGCACAGGACACGGTGCTGGATAACGTCCAGGCGGCGCAAGCCGACGGAAAGTGCAACAGAAAGATACCGCTTGTGGAGGAGAGGGTGGAGGGCAGAGAGTCGAAGGTCGAGGAAGACGTCTTCCTCCACTCTCGACTTCCACCCTCCACCCTCTCCTCCACGAGTAAGGGTGAAATGGTGCGGTAAGAGCGCACCGCGTCGATGGTGACATCGGCGGCATGGCAAACCCCACCGGCAGCAAGACCAAATATGCGGGGAGCGCGGGTTCCGGCGCGACAAAGACCCCGCGGGTAGGTCGCTTGAGGTCCGCAGCAATGCGGATCCTTAGAGAAATGGTCGCCTGTCCTGAGCGAGCGAAGCGAGTCGAAGAGCCCGGGAGTGAAAGCCCGGCCGCGAAAACCCGGGGGGTGAAAGCGCGACTCCTTCCGCTCGTTCAGGACAAACAGGATTCGGCTTACGTACTGCCGCAACCGCAAACGATCGGCGGCGGCCCCGAAAAGGGGTCGCCGCCGTTCTATTTCAATGCGGTTGTGGGAATCGCGCCGGGCTACGCGTAGGTATCGAGCGATGCGCCGAGCCCAGTCGCGGCCGCGACGAGCATATCGCCCGTCGCCACGTTCCTCCCCGCCTTCCCCGCCGCCTCGATCAATCGAACGGCCGCGGCGCCTTGCATCTCCTGCATGTCCAGCATCTTCCGGGCCACGCGCATCTGCGCCTGGCCCAGGATTTGGGCCTGCTTCATGCCAGCGATGCCTGCGGTCAGATCCACGCGATGCTCCGGGACAAACGCGACTCACCTTCCTATCGGCTCTGGCCACGAGGGATCTTTCAACTCATCTTCCCGCCGAGGCGCAATTGACACTATTTGTGGTCTGCACTTGACCCGAAGGAATTGTTAGGGTAATGTTCCTCGCACAGCCTCCAAACCAGAGGCTGAAGCCCCGGAGCAGCAGGTATCGCGAGGTCAGGCGTGGGAACGGATTCCCTCCATGATGCCGCACCCAACGCGCAAGCGCCGAGGGAGCGGCCGAAATTTGTTCCAGGCGAATCGCGCGCGGCCGGCGCGGCGGATGACGATGTCGAATCGCTGGTGGAACGCGACCCGTCGCTCGTCCCCACGGGGCCGTCGAAACTGCTGGTCGAGGTCGCGGTGCTCGAGCCGCAGGAGGTTGCTGCATTGCTCGACGGGCTCTCACCCCTGCTCGAGGCGTCGGGCGGCGGCAACTCGGACCCGACGCGGCATGGATGCAGCGCTTCCCCTGAAACAGAGGAAGCATCAGCTTGCGGCAAAACCAGGGACGGCGACGAGCGCCAGATCGATCGGACGCACCGTTTTTACGAAGGGCCGAACCATGAACCTCACCCCACGGCAGACCGACGTCATCGTCGCAATTCGCAACTACCGGCACTTGCATGGTTATTCCCCAACCATGCAGGAGCTGGCCGACCAGCTCGGCACGAGCAAGGTGACCATCTTCGAGCACGTCGGAGCCCTGGAAAAAAAGCGCGTCCTGCGCCGCGACAAGCACAAGGCTCGCTCTTTGGAAATCGTCAGTGAGGACAAGCTCCCCGACGAGGACCGCAACACCAAGCTCCCCCTGCTCGGCAACATCGCCGCCGGCTCGCCCATCGAAGCCGTGGAAAATCGCGAGGAGCTGGACCTGGAGCAGATGTTCCACGCGAAAAACGGCGTGTACGTGCTGCGCGTCCGCGGCGACAGCATGATCGACGATCACCTGATGGACGGCGACTACGTCGTTATCGAACGCCGCGAGATCGCCCGCAACGGCGAGCAGGTCGTCGCCCTGCTCGACACCGGCGAGGCCACGCTCAAGCGCTTCTTCAAGGAGGGGTCCAACAAGATTCGCCTCCAGCCCGCCAACGCCACCATGGAGCCGCGCATCGTCGATGCCAACCGCTGCAAGGTCCAGGGCGTCGTGATCGGCGTGCTGCGCAGCTACAACTGACGATTATCGATTCCACCGCGAGGCGCAGACACCACGGGCGGAATCCAAGAAAAGATCTAGCCACCGATGGGGCACCGATGAACACGGATCCGGTCGAGAGCATGTGAAAATGGATCTGCGCCTCTGCGCCTCCGCGGTTCAACCACGTCTTTTTAGCGAGAAGGAGACGTTATGCCCACCGCCCCCACCGCTCCCCCTGCACCGCGTGCTTCGTCTGCCAGCAGCAAGCCAAAGCCGGAACCCAAAATCCTGTTCCAGACGTACTTCAAGTCCGTCGGCCCGCGCACGTACGCGGCACAGGTGAAGGAGGCGGGGAATGGCAATCACTTCCTCGTCCTCACCGAAGGAAAGCGCGACAACGCCAGCGGCGACGTGAAGAAGACCAGGCTCTTCCTCTTCAGCGAAGACTTCGTCGCGTTCTTCCGACTGATGAAGGAAACATCCGAGTTCATCAAGGCCAATCCGGTTTCGCCCAAGGTCAAACAGAAGCGTGAGCGCTTCTGGACCAGGCAGAACGCAACCGCCAAAGACGTGGCGAGACCGACCAAGCCGATTTGAGGCGGACCGGCACCAGCGACGCTCGATGCCGTAGCAGCTGTGCGAAGATGCGTGTTTGCGCCGTCAAGACGCAGGGAACGCCAAAAAAAACATGCTTCCTTGGGCGTTCGAGGCGTTCCTGGCGGCCGATCGGCGCTTACAGGTCCGCCGCGACTTTCATTCTGAGCAGGAGCAGCGCCGCCGACAGCTGCGGGTCGCTGCTGAGCGGGTCCTTCTTCTCCCCCGCGGCCACCGAGTCCTTCACGACCTCCTTCACGGCAGGGGCGATATCGTTCAGCTTGCGCTGTTCGCCTTCGGCCGGGGCGCTGTGCGCCTCGCGGAGCACGTCGAGCTCCTGGCGGGCTTCAATGGCGGCCTTCATCTGTTCAGGCGTCATCTCGATCGTCAGGTGCGGGTCGACGCCCCACTCCGTCGAGTTTTCCTCGCGGTGGATGCACTTGCCCTTGGGCAGGTAATAGTGGCTGGTCGTGAGCTTCAGATACGCCGAGCGGCTGCTCAGCGGGAACAGCATCTGAACCGAGCCCTTGCCGAACGTGCGCTCGCCGACGATGTACGCGCGGTCAGCGTCCTTTAGCGCGCCGGCGACGATCTCACTGGCGCTGGCGCTGTACTGGTTCACGAGCACGACGATCGGCTTCTGGAACTCGGCGTCGTCCCGGCGGGCCTTGGCCTCCGTGGGGCTGTTGGGCGTTTCACGATCGGCGCGCGTGGAAACAATCACGCCGCCGTCGAGGAACTTGTCGGTGACTTCCGTCGCCGCCTGAAGCAGGCCGCCGGGGTTGTAGCGCAGGTCAAGGATCAGTCCCTCCGCTCCGTTGCGCGTCATGTCGGAGATCGCCCGGTCGAGCTCTTCACCAGTGGTCTTGGTGAAGTTTGTCATGCGGATGTAGCCGATCTTCTGCTGCGGATCGATGAAGTAGTCCCAGCCGCCGCCGGGGCGGTGCAGCCAGCCCTTGATGCTGGCGACCTTGATGGTCTTGCGCTCGATCACGTATTCCTTGACCGTCGCATCCGGGCTGCGGACCGTCAGCTTCACCGTCGTGCCGCTGGGGCCCGTGATCGTCTTCACCGCCTGATTTAGGTTGATACCTTTGGCATTCTTCCCGTTGATGTGGGTGATGATATCTCCGGCAGCAATTCCGGCCTTGTACGCAGGGCTGTCCTCCAGCGGGCTGGCGACCTTCAGGCTGCCGTCCTCGTCGAGTTGAATCTGGATCCCCACGCCGCTGAACTCGCCCTGCGTCGTCTTGGCGAATTCCTCCATGTCATAAGGCCAGATCACGCCGCTGAACGGGTCGAGTTCGGCGAAGGCGCCGTCGGCGAACTCGCTGACGAGCACCTCCTGTGGCAGCTGGATCGTCTCGTCGTTGATGCGGCGAAGCTTGAACAGCACGCTGCTGAGCAGGGCGCTCTCACTGCCGGCCGTGGCGGCGTCAACAAGCTTCAGCTGAGCGGCGACGTCCGCCAGGAACTTGCTGCGCCTGGGCTCGTCGGCCAGCGCCGGGAATGTCTGTTCCAGCCCGCGCGTCGTCGCGATCGTCTGGAGTCCCTTGAGTCCGCCGGTCACGAGGCTGCGATAGTCGACGGGGCGGTAGTAGTTGGTCCTGGCATCGATCAGCGCGTCGCGAAGCATGCCCATTTCGATTCCGCGGAGCATCTCGCGCCAGTCGATGCGGAAGCTGTCTTCGAAATCGTCGGCTGCGACCGGCTGGGTCGCCGGCTGCGTCGCCGCCTCAGGTTTGAGCAGTTTGTCGGCGGCCTCGCGGTCCTTCAGCTCGATGTCCTGGAGCTTCTTGAGCTCAGTGGGGTTGTAGAGGGCGATGAGCCGGAGGCGCCGGGTCGCGAGCTTCAGCTTTTCCTTCCACTCCGGGTTGGCCGGCTCGATCGAGCCCAAATCGGCATAGAGGCGGAGCGAACGAAGCCACTGCTCGTTCGCGTCAGCGGCCTGCGCCATCTGCATGGTGGAACGGATCAGCTCGTCAACCCACTTCTCGTTGCGGAACTTCACCTTGTCTTCGGCGAGAAGGTACGCACGGGCGGCGGCATCGATCGCGTAGCTCGCCAGCTCGTTGTCCAGAAGCTTCTGGACGTCGGCGACGGCCTTGTCGTACGACTTTTGCCGCTCGGCGGCGAAGTCGCTGCGCTGCTTTTCGAACTGGTTAATCCACGCCGCCATCTGCACGACCAGCGGGTCTCGCGTGGTCGCGGCGGCCTGGCCGAGCAGATCATTGGTCTGCGCGAACTTTCCCTGCAGAACGGAATTGATCGCTTCGTTCTTAAGGTTCTGGACGGCGGCAAGATCCCGCGCGGGGGACTCGGCAAAAGCGCCGGCGACGAACGTCAGCAGCAGAAAACAAGCGACAACCCAGCGGCGAACCAATTTGCTCATGGAGTACATCCTTCGCGCGGCCGTGCCCCCCGCGTGTCGCGCGAACGGCAGCGCGATGACGATCGGCGGGACGGTGAAGAATAATATGCCTGCACGGGTGGGTCAAAAAAGACTCGCCGCGCCATTTATTTCGACGTTGCCGGGAGCGAAAGGTTCGTTCGTTGCCAGTCGCGCCGGGCGAATGTGGAGGACTAATCCCTTCTGCTGTAGCATGCCCCGCCTCAACTGGAGTTGCGTCCTTAGCCCGCGAACTATCCCCTATATCGGCAAGACCTGCGCATGCCCACGATCCTGCACCAACTCGACGCCGCCTTCCGTAAAGCCATTACGGAGGCGTTGGGCTTCGAGGCCGATCCCCTGCTTTCCGTGGCTCAGAACGACAAGTTTGGGGATTACCAGTCCAACGCCGCCATGGGGCTGGCCAAACAAGTCACTGAGAACACTGGCCAAAAAGCCAACCCCCGCAATGTCGCCGAGCAGATCAAGGCGAAGCTCGACTTGGGCGAGGTGGTGTCGGAGGTCACTATTGCCGGGCCCGGGTTCCTGAACGTGCGGCTGAGCCCGCAGTGGCTATCGAAACAGGTCGAGCAGCGGCGGGGTGACCCGCGCCTGGGCGTGCCGGCGCGCCAGCCGCCGCAGACGGTCGTGGTCGACTATTCCGGCCCCAACGTCGCCAAGCAGATGCATGTCGGCCACCTGCGCAGCACCATCATCGGGGATGCGATCAGCCGGGTACTGGAATTCGAGCAGGACAAGGTCATCCGCCAGAACCACATCGGCGACTGGGGGACGCAATTCGGGATGCTGATCGCCTTCCTGAAATGGACGGGAATCGGGTCCGATGCGCACATCGAGGACCTGGAGGAATTCTATCGCCGCGCAAAGAAGAAGTTCGACGGCGAGCCCGCTTTCCAGGAGGAGGCGCGGGCAACCGTTGTCCGCCTTCAGGGGGGCGGCGCGGAGGAGCTGGCCGCGTGGAAGCTGATCGTCGATGAGACCCGTCGCGACTATCAGCCGGTGTATGAACGCCTGGGGGTGAAGCTTCGCCCGGAGCACGAGCGCGGCGAATCGTTCTACAACCAGCGGCTGGGCGATGTCGTCCGCGAGCTGAAGGAAAAAACCATCGCGGTCCAGAGCGAAGGCGCGACCGTGGTATTCGTCCCGGGTTACGAGAATCCGCTCATCATCCAGAAGTCGGATGGCGGTTATCTCTACGGCACGACCGACCTCGCCGCCATCCGCTTCCGCACGCGGGAGCTGGCCGCCAATCGCATCATCTATACGCACGACAGCCGCCAGGCGCAGCACTTTGCGCAGGTGTTCTGGACGGCAGAGCAAGCCGGCTGGGCCGAGGGGGTCTCGCTGGAGTACGCGCCGTTCGGCACGATGCTCGGCGAAGACGGCAGGCCATTCAAAACCCGCAGCGGCGACACGGTGAAGCTGAAGGATTTACTGGCCGAGGCCGAGGAGCGGGCGCTGAAGGTGGTGACGGAAAAGAGCCCGGAGCTGCCCGATGCCCAGAAGGCTGCGATCGCCCGCGCGGTCGGCATCGGCGCGGTGAAGTACGCGGACCTGTCGAAGGACCGCACGAGCGACTACGTGTTCTCGTGGGACAAGATGCTGGCGATGGACGGGAACACGGCCCCGTACCTCCAGTACGCGCACGCGCGGATCAAGTCGATCTTCCGAAGAGCCGCCGAGCGCGGGATCGCGTACGACGCCACGGCATCGATCCAGCTTGAAGCGCCGCACGAGATCGCACTGGTGAAACACGTCATGCGCTTCGGCGAGGTGCTCGAACTCATCGCCCGCGAGCTGAAGCCGCACCACCTGACGAATTACCTGTACGAGCTGGCAACGCGCTTCAGCGGATTCTTCGAGAACTGTCCGGTCATTCAGAGCGAGGAACCAACCCGGAGCAGCCGCTTGTCGTTGTGTGACCTCACCGCGCGAACGCTCGCGACAGGCCTTGATCTTCTTGGGATCGAGCATCCGGAACAGATGTAATTCTCCACTCGCAGAGGATCTCACGCTGAGATCGCACCGTCGAAGAGGACTGGGTCTTGTTTCGCAGCCTCGTCATAATCGTCCGCCATCTCGGGATCGAGTGGAAGCACACCTTCACGCTTGCGCGTGTACCCGCGCGGGTGATCCGGTCTCCAGTTCCGATAGGCGTGATCGGTGAAGTGGTAGACGGGCTCGTGTCCAGAATGCCGCGCATCCTCCCACGGACTTGCGTCCGTGGCTGCGAAGTCACGATCGACTCCTACAGGCGCTTGACCGCGCGAAGTGGGTCCGGTTTACCTGACCGAACGAACGCAGCTTCGCGCGCGCGACACCCTCTACACGCCCAGCACGGATCGCTGGTTTCTTCCGTGCAGCTCCACATCCGCTCGAACGGGGCGTTCACCTGAAACCCGACGTCGACGACCTGCCACGGCTCCAGCTCCAGTAAGGGGTTCTCGAGGGTCAGGTCCGGTTGCCCGCAGGGGAGCTGGATCATCTCATTCCAGATCTGCGTGTACTCCGTCGCTTGCGCCAGCTCGTCGCCCTGTCCACCGATGCGCAAGCCCGTATAGATCGCGGCGGCGTGGTAATGGACGGCGTAGCGCACGGCGATTGCGAGCAGCGGGAGCAATTCGAGCATGAGCGGGCCAAGCGGCGCCGGCTGGCGCGGATCCGTGACGACGCTCTGCGACTCGATGGGCGGCGCGATGGCCGTGAGAAACGGCATGGGGATCGTGTGCTCGCGGTACGGCTTGAAGTGCGCCACCTGCTGGTCGTAGGCCGCCCGGGCGCGCGAGCCCGGCCCCTGCTCGACCTCGACAAAGACCATCACCGCCCGGTGCTTCTGCACCGCCAGCGCCGTAGCGACCCCTGAGTTGATGCTCCCGCTATTGAGAATGATCGCCAGGTCCTTGGCCATGTTTGTTCAGGAGCCAGAAGCCAGTAGCCAGGAGCCAGTAGAAATGCACGGAACACGCTGCTTTCTTCTGGCTCCTGGCTTCTGGCTCCTGGCTTCTCCTTTCATTCCATTGTCAGAATTACCTTCAGCACGCCCGGTCGTCCTGCCAACTCCATCGCTTCCACCCCCTGCTCGATCTTCATGCGGCGCGTGATGAGCGACGCGACGTCGATCTGCTTCTCCGCCAGGGCGCGGATCGCTTCGCGGAAGGGGCCGCAGCGGCTGCCGATCACGTTGATCTCATCGATCACCAGCGGCGCGAGGTTCAGCGGCCTGCCGGCGGCGACGGTGCTCTTCAAAACGATGGCGCCGCGGGGCCTGACGATCTGCATGGCCAGCTCAAAGCCGCTTGCGCTCCCGGTGCAATCGACGACCACGTCCTGGTCGTGGCGCGGCGTGATGTCCTCCACCGGCCGCGAGCGGATCTGCCACTTCTCGCACATCGCCAGCTTGTCGGGGTGCTTGCCGATCACGCGCACCGGGCAGCCGGCGTTGCGCAGCACCTGCGCGACAAGTAATCCCAGCCGCCCATCCCCCAGCACCGTGACCCACTTGCGGCCGTCGAGCTTGATCTGCTTGAGCACCTGGAACGCCGCCGCGAGCGGCTCGACGAAAATGGCCTGATCATCGTCGAGCGTCCTCGGCAGCACGTGCAGATTTGCCGCGGGGAGACGCATGTAATCGGCGAACGCGCCGCCATGGTTGAGGATGCCCACAACCGTGCGTGCGCGGCAGTGGCTGCTCAACCCGGAGAGGCACAGATCACAGCGGCCGCAGACGACGTTGATCTCGCCGGCGACCCGCTGGCCCATCAACTCGCGGTCGGGCGAGGCGACGACCTCGGCCACGAACTCATGTCCGAGGATCCCGCGGTAGCCCATATAGCCGCGGGTGATTTCGAGGTCGGTCGCGCAAATGCCGGCCTGGCGGACGCGCAGCAGCGTGTCGCCGTCGGCTTCCACCGGATCGCGGTGACGCGGCTGGAAGGACAGCGACTGGTCGAACACGAGGGCGCGCACGTCGAGAAGCCTTGCTTTATCCGAAGGGTTGATCGGTCGCGCTGAGGTACCCAAGCCAGGCGGACTGGTCGTAACGCATGTCGCGGCCCGTCAGCTTGCGGAGCGATCGGCGCGCCTGCCAGGCGACGCTGAAGTCGCCTTTTTCACCGAGCTGCAATGCCAGCGCGCGGGCGACGTCGAGCTGCTTGTAATGCCGCAGCGCATCCGCGGCGGCGATGCGGACGTCGCGGTCTTCGGCGCTGTTATTGACGGCGCCGACGAGCGGCGCAGCGGCGTTGGGGTCCGGCACGTTCGCCAGCGCCTTGGCCGCCTCCAGGCGAACCATCGGGTGGTCGTCGCTGAGCGCCTCGATGAACACGGGTGTGGCCGGCCGGTGACGGGCGCGGTTCAGCGCTCTGATGGCGGTGGCGCGGACGAGGAAGTCTTCGTCGTTGCGTGCAATCTGCGCGTAGCGCTGCGTATATGGATCGCGCTTGCCATAGTCCCGTTCGACCAGCTTGTTGATCCCCTTGCGGCGCTGGTCGGGGAAGCGCTCGTTCTCCATCATCTGCACGGCTTTGAGCGCCGTGTCCCCGACGAACATCTCGATGGTCTGGCGGGTGAGGGTCCCCGCCCGTTCGATGGGCGCGCAGCCCGTCGAGAAAAGGCAAAAGCCGGAAGCGACTAGCCAAAAACCAGTAGAAACGCGCAGCGTCATTCTTCGTTGTGGCTCCTGGCTGGCGGCTCCTGAGTTCTGTGTCCCTACACCGCCGGGCGCAGCTGGCGCGTGTGCTCCAGGCAGCTGTCGTCGAGCAGCGCGTGAAGTTGGTCGGTGGAGACCCACGTCGGCGAGTCGATCTCGACCCCGAGGAACCGCGTGGCCAGCCGTTCGAACCGGAGCGGGTCGTCCGTCACGAAGCACCGCAACGAACCCGATTTTGCGCCGCCGGTGACGGCGGTACCGATCCCCACCGTCCGCTCCGCTTTTCCGCGGAGCAGATTCGCAGCCTGCAGGCGGCGGACGACATCCTCTGCGCACCGCTCGGCGGAGTCAATCACGCGCACGGAGCACCCGACCGTACGCTCGATCAATCCCTTCAGCATCGGGTAGTGCGTACATCCGAGCACGAGCACGTCCACGCCGCGCTGGAGGAACGGGCGCAGGTACTGTTCGACCGCGAGTGCGACGAGAGGATCATTGTCGCGACGCCCTTCCTCGATGATGGGCACGAGCAGCGGCGTCGGACGCAGCAGCAGCCGCGCGTGGTGCCGGCGGCGGTGGATCGACTTCTCGTAGGCCTTGGAACGGATGGTGGCTTCGGTGGCGATGATTCCGATGACGGGCATTTTCTTCGCGCCCGCTGCGGCGACGGCTGCGCGGGCGCCGGGCTCGATCACGCCGCTGATCGACACGTGCGGGAATGCCGCCCGGATCGCCGGCAGGGCAACGGCCGTTGCCGTGTTGCACGCGATGACGACGTGCTTTGGGTTACGCGGCAGCAGGTAGGTGATGATCTGGTGGACGAAGCTGGTAATCGTCGCTGCCGATTTGCTGCCGTACGGCAGCCGTGCCGTGTCGCCAAAGTAGAGCAGGTCGTCGTAGGGCAAAGCGGCGCGGAGCGCCCGGGCGACGGTGAGCCCGCCCAAGCCGCTGTCGAGCACCACGATCGGGGAAGCTGACGTCAAATCGGTTCGCATCGAGTCCGTTAGCAAGAGAACCGCATGCAGCGCGCGGCGTAGGCTGCGCACCGGCGCAGCGCCCGCTGCGTTCGTTATCGGACGATCGCTCCGCTTTCTTGACATTTCTCGCCGCCATCACCAGACTCACCCGCCTACAATCACACCGCAGGAGAAACCCACCATGAGCCAGGCCCTCGACGGCAAGCGCGTTCTGCTCGTAGACGACGACGGCGATATCCTCACCAGCATGCAGGCGGCGTTCGAGCCAACCGGCGCGGTCGTGGAGACGGCGAGCAACGGGAACAAGGCGGTGGAGCTGGCGGAGAAGAGTCAGCCGGACCTCGTGATCCTCGACATGATGCTGCCGGGGCGCAGCGGATTCCTCGTGCTCGAGAAGATCAAGGCGAAGAAGCCGCGCAACAGCAAGCCGTACGTGATCATGATCACGGGCAACCAAGGCGCGCGTCACAAGATGTACGCAGAAAGCCTGGGCGTCAGCGAGTACTTCACGAAGCCGGTGAAGATGGACAAGCTGATCTCAACCGCCGAGCGATTGGTCGCACCCGCTCCCACACCATAGCGGCAGGCCTTCCCTTCCTCACGATCGCGATGCGATAGCCGATGAGATTGGGCGCAGGATGCGCGGCACGATGTGCTGCTGCGCCAGCTCATCGGCGCGGTGCGCCATTTTGGTGAACAGCTCTTCCATCGGCTGCTTCGGGCGGTCGCCCCAGTAGCGGCGGAGGATGAGGTAAACGCTGATCACGTCATCGGAGTAATCGCCCGTGCGGACCTGGTAACTGTTGGTGCGCGTGACAATGTCGATGCGCGCCTGCATGCGGCAGTCCTCGCTCAGCGCGACGGTGACCGTCGGCTGGAAGTCCACGGCGCGGGCGCCCTCGACGTCGTTCAGGCAGTTCAGCGGGGAGTCGGCAAAGAGGCTCTCGGCGATGATCTCGTCGTGGTTGCCGCCGAACTCCAGATCGAAGCCGAAGAGCACGTCGAGATAATCAATTTCCACCGGGCTGAGGCCCAGGTAGTGCGGCGCGGTCTCCAGCAGGCTCGTGTGCAGCTTCAGCGCCTCGTCGATGTCGACGGGGTTGACGTGTCCGGCGCTGATCCGCTTCTGCTCCAGGCTCGTCCAGCGATAGCTGCGGCCCGAGCGGTCTTCCTCGATGTTGAAGTCGCCGCCCTCGGTTTTGCGAAAGCGGCTCATCGCCGGGTATTGCTTCTGCATGCGCTCGAAGAAATGCAGCAGGGTTTCGCGGTTGTGCGGAAGGGCCAACTGCGACCCAAGGCGCATGTTGACGTAAAAGTCCTCGCAGAACGCGCTGTACGGATGCGACATAATGTGGTCTCCCGAAGCCCCAGATCAGCCGACGACCTTCCATGGTTATCGGCCGTTTTGCCCGGCGGAGTGTAGCCGATTGATCTCAAAACGTAAGTGGGGCCCCTGAAGTTCGTTTGACCCGGTTTTTGTCACGCCGTACAAGGGGCCGATGCTCAAGCCGGTCTACGCGCTGGTCGGCTCCGATCCGTTCCTCCAGCTGCAGAAACTCCGGGAAATCGCGGCCCAGCTCCCCCCCGATGCGCAGCGCATGGATTTTGACGGCGAAACGGCTCAGCTCGGCGACATCCTTGACGAACTGCAGAGCTACGCGATGTTTGGCGGCGGGACGAAGCTCGTCACCGTCCGCGAATCCGACGCGCTGATCACCCGCTACCGCGAGCAACTCGAAGACTACGTCAACAAGCCCTCCAGCTCGGCCACGCTCGTCCTGCGCCTCAGCTCGCTGCCCGCGACGCAGCGGATCGCCAAGGCGATCGCCAAGGTCGGCGCGATCGAATCGTGCAGTCCGCCCAAGGACCTCGTCCGCTGGGCGATCGATCACGCCAAGCGCGCTCACCAGATCGCGCTGATGCCCGACGCCGCCAAGGTGCTGGCCGATTACGTTGGCGCGGACCTCGGACGAATTGACACTGAACTGGCGAAACTTGCAATCCAGTGCGACGCGGGCAAAGTCTCGCTTGACACAGTGTGCGCCAACGTCGCGTTCACGCGCGAGCGCGCCATGTGGGACCTGACCAATGCGCTGGCCGCAGGCAATGTCGGCGAGGCAATCAGCCGCTGGCGTCAATTGCTCGCCGCCGACCCGTCCACGGAGTTCCGCGCCGTCACCTGGCTGGGCATCTGGCTGAGCGACGTCGCCACGATCGTCACCACCGGACAGCGCTCCAGCGCCAGCCAGAAGCTGAGATGGAAGTACAAGGACAGCTTCGACCGCTTCGCCCGCAACGCCGAAGCCCTCGGCAGAAGCGGCTACTCCACAGCGCTTGACCTGCTGACGGAGATCGACAAGCAGAGCAAATCGGGCGTAGGTGACGCGGCCGAGAACGTCGAACGCTTCATTCTGACGGTGGCGCCCATGGCGTCTTCAAGCCGCACGGGCTAGACAGCCGTTGCGTTTCCCGGATCGAAAAGGGCTGTCACAGGATCAGCCGGAAGAAGACGTACAGGATGATGGCGATGTAAATCATCCAGGAAACCAGTCCCGCCCCCCAGACGAGCAGGAGTTTGAGCCACATCGCCGGCGAGCGTGGGGGCCGGGCGTCGCGGCGGGCTGCGTCGTCGGAGACGTAGTGAATCGGCTCCGTCATGCGCGCCGCACGTTGGGAACTAGCCGCGGATCTGGTCCTTGAACTTCTGTCTGAACGCGTCGAGCGACTCAACCCCCGCCGGGAGCCGCGCCTCTTCCACGAGGAATACGGGGATGCCGTCGCGCACGGGGTAGGCAAGCCCGCCTACCTCGCCGATGAGGAAATCCCCCTCCTGCCGCAAACGGCTGTGCGTCAGCGGGCAGCGCAGAATTTCGAGCAGCTCGGGGTCGATTGTGTTGCTGTTGGTGGTCGTGGTTTCGGACATGGGTCTCGTGTTTCGTTTCGCAGGGGCCAAACTTTGTCTCGCCGTCTTTCTCTCCGACAGGAAGCACGACTCGAGCGTCGCCTCTACAAGAACAGCCGCAGGCAGTATAGCGCATCGGCCAGCAGCATCAACGGCACGCCCTGGGCGCCACCGGGCTGGCTGATGGTCATCAGGTGCAGGAGGTGGTCCGCCAGCGGCCGCGCAGATGGCGCCCAGATGAACGGGAAGATGCCCCACGGTTGCTCGGTCGCATGATCCGGCTGGGTCTCCGCGACATGATGCGCCACCGCCCGCGCGACGGCGGCGGCGACCGTGCGATCCTCGGCCTGCACCGCATAGCTGGCGCACGCGTGCAGGATCGTCAGCTCGTGATACCAGTTGGGCTCGGGATTGTCCGATGCGCTGGTGTGAAGGAACGCACCGCTGGGCTGCTGCCCGCGCGCGAGCGCTCCGAACGTGACGCCGGCCAGGTCGGTCCACGCGTCGCGGACATACACCTTGCCCGCAACATATAGCGCCAGCGCCGTCCACGCCGCCTCCGAGGCCACGCCCCCGCGGGTGGCCGGCAGGTTCGCCAGCGCCATGTCGCCCAGCTCCGCCTCCAGCAGGTCGCACCACGGTCGCAGCCCTTCCTCCCACCGCCCGAACTGGGTGCGCGGCAGCGTCTCGTAGACGATGCGAAAGGCCTGGAGCCAGCAATAGACGAGCAGCGGCCGATACACCGGCCGATGGTGCCCGCCGCCATCGACCACCGCGAGCCGGTCAATGGCGCCCGCCGCCGTCACCTCGATCAGCCGCTCCACGACTCCGCCGTCGCCCTTGGCCGGCTCCTTCATCACACGCGGCAGAACGATGCCGCGCTCGACCTGAATGGACGTCGCGCTCTCCGCCGATGGCACGAACGCGGGATCGGCGGGGATCATCGACTCCAGCAGCGACGCATACCGGCGGAAGTCAGCGAGGGTGGTGGCGGTTTCGGGCATGGGCGTCAATCCCGCGATTCGAGGACGACCATCCAGACGTCGTCCAGCCAGCCGTCGATCGTGTGGCGCGTGCCGTTGAGAGCATAGTCTATCGTGAAGTGTGATGGGTCGTTCGGGTCGACGACGGCGGCATAGACGACAAGGGTGTCACCGGGATCAAAGAAGATGTGCCCGCCGTCGCCGCGCACCGCGGACGGGTAGACTGCCCTGGGGCTGCGGTACGACGTGCCGGGTTCGACGAGGCGGGCACTCATCGTTGCCCACTGCCGGTTGCCGGCGGCCGCGACGCCCATGTCGATGCTGAGCAGCGCACGACGCCCGTCCTTGGTCTGAAGTTCGCCGACAAAGACGGTGCCGCTCGACTGGTACCCGCCGCCTAAAGGCGAATAGAAATTCATCCAGTCGTCGTTGACGAGGTACGCCGCGCCGCCAGCCGGCGTTGCCTGGTAGCGCGTAGGTGGCATCAACAGCTTTTTCACCTGGGCCGGATCATTGGTGAAAACGACTTGTGTCGGCGGAGCATACCAGGAGCGCATCTGCCGCTGCTGCAACAATAGCTGCGCGTGGCGGAGGTAACGCGGAACCAGCAGCAGCGCACAGGCCAGCAGGAGGCCTGCGATGGCGATTGCGATCCATCGCCGCATTCGCGCGGCGGCGAAGTCTCGCGAGGCGGCAGCGTACTCGAGCTGGGTGGACCGATCGGTCACGATTTGAGCTTCGCGATGATCTGTGTGCGCGGGACCTTCATCTCCTCGCGCTTGGCCAGGTCCTTCAGCACGACCGTGCCGGCGGCGAGTTCGTCCGCGCCCGTGACGATCGCGTATGCGGCGGCTTCGCGCTCGGCGAGCTTGAACTGCGCTTTCACGCTGCGGCCCGATGGATCTGAGTCGGCGGCGATACCCGCATCACGCAGCTCGCGGAGGAGCGTGGCGTTGGCGTCGCGCGCTGCGTCGCCGTGGGCGATGAGCCAGACGAGCGGCTTCGTGCTGTGCGCGATGGCGACGCCCTGCCCGTCGAGCGCGATGAGCAGCCGTTCGAGCCCGCTGCCGAAGCCCACGCCGGGGGTTGGGCGGCCGCCGAGCATTTCGACGAGGTTGTCGTATCGTCCCCCGCCGCCGATGGCATTTTGAGCGCCCAGGCCGCCTGCGACGACCTCCCACAGGGTGTCGGTGTAGTAGTCGAACCCTCTGACCAACGAGCCGTCGATCGTGAAGGGAATGCTCGCCTGCGTCAGGAGACTGGCGACCTTGTCGAAGTGCGCCCTGCTGCGCGGCGAGAGATACTCCATCGCGGGCGGAGCGCCGATGATCGCTTCGATATCACCGGGGTCTTTGCTGTCGAGGATGCGCAGGGGGTTCTCGCTCAGGCGTCGTTGCGAGTCTTCGCTGAGCCGCGTAGCGGCGGGACTGAGGAACTTCACCAGCGCGTCGCGATACCCCTGCTTGCTCTCGCGATCGCCGAGGCTGTTGATGCGGAGCGACAGGTCCTTTACCCCGCAGCGGCGGTAGAAGTCCATCTGCAGGAGGATGCACTCGGCGTCCTGCTCGGGCTCGGCGATGCCGAAGGCTTCGACGCCGAACTGGTGGTGGATGCGCAGCCGACCTTTTTGCGGTCGCTCGTAGCGGAAGTTCGGCCCGAAGTAGAACACCTTGTGCCGCGCGCCCTGGTCGTTGAGCAGACCGCTCTCAATCATCGCCCGCGCGACGCCGGCGGTGCCCTCGGGACGGAGGGTGAGCGACTCCCCTCCACGGTCGGCGAACGTGAAAGTCTCCTTGCGGACGATATCGCTGGTCTCGCCGACGCCGCGGTGGAACAGCTCCGAGTGCTCGAAGACGGGGGTGCGGATCTCCTGGAAGTGGTACAGCTCGGCCACCTCGCGCGCGAGGCGCTCGATGGCCTGCCACTTCCAGCTCTCTGCGGGGAGGATGTCCTGGGTGCCCTTGGGGGCGATGATGCGTTGCATGGAAGGAAGAAGCCACAAGCGAGGAGCCAGTAGCCAGTAGAAAAGGCGAAAGCGCTGCGTTTCTACTGGCTCCTGGCTCCTGGCTCCTGGCTTGTGGCTTGTGGCTTCTCTCCGCTGGCTTCTGGCCTCTCTCCTAAAGCTATTCCTTCTTCTGGCCCTCGCCGCCCTTCACGTCGACTTCCTCGACCTCGGCAGTTTCGAGGATCTTGTCGACCGCCTTCTGCTCGCGCATCTGCACGTAGAGGTTGGCCAGAGAACCGTCCTTGCTCATCTCCTGCTTCATCTTCTCCGGGCGACGCCCGCGCTGGGCGGCGAGCATGGCGATGCGGCCGTTCAGTTCCGCCTCGTCCACGTCCACCTTCTGATCCGTCGCGATCTTCTGCAGGATGAAGAACAGCTTCAGCTCCTTGACCGCCTCGTCCTTGGCGCCGCCTGAGAGCTTCTCGATGTTGGATTCGACGGCTTCGCGCGGCATGCCGCGCATCATCAGGTCCATCGCGCGGCGCTGCACGATCCGCTCGGCCTGTCGGTCGGAAAGCTTGGCTGGCAGGTCGATCTGCACGTTTTCGAGCAGGTACTTGTTCACCTGCTCGCGCATCGACTGCTGCACGTCGTACTGGATGCGCTCGACCATCTGCTGCCGAAGCGCATCAAGCAGCTCCTGTTCGTTCTGGAACCCGAGCCCCTCGAGGAACTCCTGGTCGACCTCCGCCGGCTCGAGGCGCTTGACGTCCTTCAGCTCGACCTCGACGGTCACTTGTTTTCCGCGGATCTGCTCATTCGGGTGCGTGGCGGGGGCGGTCAGCTTCAGCTCGCGCTTCTCACCCGGCTTCAGGCCCCTCAGCTGCGCGGGCAGATCCTCGACCTGGATCCCTGCCAGACGGCCCGGGCGAGCGACGATCTGCGCATCGTGCTGGTGCGCCACGACCGTGTCGCCATCTTTCACGTGCACATCGGCGATGAGGTAGTCCTTATCTTCCACCCCGCGGTCCTCGACGGGAACGAGCGTGCCCTGCTGCTCGCGCAGGTTGGTCAGCGCCTGCTGAACGTTCTCATCCGAGACGTCGATTTTCGGCTTCTTGACCTTCAGCCGGCTCAGCTCCGGGAGCGTGATGTCGGGCTGAACCTCGACCTCAAACGTGTACGTAAGGCTGCCTGAATCGGGAAGCTGCATGGCGTCGGGGTTATCGAACTGCGGCTCGCCGATCACCTGAAGCGAGTTTTTCTCGACGGCCTGCTCGTAGCTCTCGCTGATCAGCGCGCGGCGGACCTGATCGCGGACGTCGCTGGCGAAGCGCTTCTCGATCAACTTCTGCGGCGCGTGACCGACGCGGAAGCCTGGAATGGCGGCCTGCTGGCGGAGTTCTTTGTACTGCTCCTGGAGCTTGCTCTCGATCCGCTCGCGCGGGATCTCGACCGAGACCTTCTTGGTAGCCGGCCCGGCGTCCTCGACCCTGATGGGGTACTCGAATGCTTGTTCCTGGTCTTCCACAGCAGCCGCGCCGGCGGTTTCGTTCTCGGCCATGTCTGTCCTCAATCTTGCGGATGCGAACCCCCCGCCGCAGGGTGACCCCGGGGGCGGGAAAGCCGCGCATCTTAGGAGAGATGCCTCATTTTGCAAAGAGGCGGCTCAGCGCGACTTAGCCGCATCCGGCGAAAACGAGGTAGATCGCGCCGAAGTTGGCGACGTATCGGATTGCCCCGGGGAAGTTCCTCCCTCAGCGCGTCGCAATCCACGCCATTGACTTGCTCGCCAGCCGGTCGAGCACGCGGACGGACAACTCCAGGTGCTCCTCCTTCGTGTCCTCGATCTTATTGTGCGAGATGCCGCGCAGGCTTTGCACGAAGAGCATTACCGTGGGCACGCCGGCGCGGCAGACCTCGGCGGCGTCGTGCAGCGGCCCGCTGGGGAGGCGCTGGGATGCACCGCAGATTTCCTTGATCGACTGGTCGGCCAGGTCAATGAGTTCCGGGTGGAACGGGAACGGCTGGATCTGCCAGAGCTTCTTCCACTCGAGATCGATCTTCTCTTCTTTCGCGATGCGCTCGCTCGCGTCGCGGGCTTCCCCATACATCGCCGCGAGCACGCTCGCGTCGAGGTGGCGTTGGTCGAGGGTCATCTCCGCTTCCCCGACGACGGCGGTGACAATGCCGGGCTTGGTCTCGACGCGGCCAACGGTGCATACGCCGCCATGCTTCGTCGCGATCTCGCGGATCGCCAGGTGCAGTTTGGACACGCCGCCCAGCGCATCTCGACGGTGGGACATGGGGGTCGAGCCGGAGTGCGCGGCCTGGCCCGTGAAGCTGATCGCGTGGCGCTCGACGCCGAATGTACCCTCGACCGCGCCCAGCGGCAGATCTTTGCTCAGCAGCACCGGCCCCTGCTCGATGTGCAGCTCGAGATACGCCGCGGCCTTCTGCAACTCGTGGCGGGCCTCCAGCGCGAGGTGAAGCTCGATGCCGCACTCGCGCACGGCATCGGCGAGCCTTATCCCGTCGCGATCGGTCAGATCACGCACCTCGTCAGGTACAAGCGATCCCGAGGCGGCGCTGGAGCCGAACAGGCTGCGCCCGAAGCGGGCGCCTTCCTCGTCGGCCCAATCCACGACGCGAATCGTGACCGGCGGCGTCCCCTCGGCAGCAATGCGGCGCAGAACCTCGACTCCGGCGAGCGTATTGAGGCATCCATCGAGCCAGCCGCCGTTAGGCACCGAGTCGATATGCCCGCCGATGAGCAGCGCGCGATCCGAGGCGCCCTGCAGCGTCGCCCACAGGTTGCCGGCCGGGTCGTTCTTCACCTGGACCTTCGGGATCGATTCCAGCTTCTCGCGCAGCCACTGCCGCGCCTTCACCCACATCGGCGTAAACGCGACCCGCTGTGCGCCGTCATCGTTGCCGGTGAGTTCCCGGAGTTCCTTCAATTCCGCGATCGTGCGCTGCGGTTGGAGCATCCAAGAATTGTAACGAGGAGATGGACCGATGGATGAAGAAGACTGCCCACGAATCTCACGAATCTGCACGAATGGACGGAACCCTGAACGGCTTTCTCTTCATTCGTGAGGATTCGTGAGATTCGTGGGCAACATTCTTTTACTGAGCCGCTTCGGTCCGCCGCGTGAGGAGCTTTTGCAGGGCGATGAAGATCAGCAGCAGGCCGCCAATGATGATCCGCGCCCACCAGCTGCTGAGGGTGCCCTCAAAGATCAACGCGGTCTGGATGATCGCCAGGATCAGGACGCCGATCACCGTGCCCCAGATTGAGCCGACTCCGCCGGTCAGCAGCGTCCCGCCGATCACGACAGCGGCGATGGCGTCGAGCTCGAGCCCCACCGCGGCGGTCGCGTTGCCCGAGCCGATCGAGACGGCGTAGACAACACCGCCCAACGCGGAGCAGAACCCGCTGAGCGTGTAGATCGCGATCTTCGTCCGCCCCACCGGCAGCCCCATGAGCACCGCCGAGTGCTCATCGCCGCCAATCGCGTAGACGTTGCGCCCGAAGGGTGTAAATACCGATGTCAGCGCCGCGACTATCGCGACGGCGACGAAGACCAGGGCGGACAGTGGGATCCACAGGTCGCGCGTGATGGTGAGGGACAGTTCCGACAGCTCGATGAAAGTCGGGTGCCGCAGGGCGATCGACTCCAGGCTGATCACGGCCGCGATCCCGCGCGCAAGGAACAGCCCGGCCAGCGTCACAAGGAAAGGCGCGAGCTGGAAGAAGTGGATCAGACATCCCATCACGAGTCCCAGTGCGGCGCCGCACGCCAGGGCCACCGGCATCGCCGTCCATGGGTTCCAGCCGTGCTGCGCGAGCGACGCGATGAGCACGCCCGTGCACGCGATGACCGACCCAACGGACAGATCGATTCCGCCGGAGAGGATGACGAACGTCAGCCCGACTGCGGCAATGCCCAGCGGAGCATTCTCGCGGAAGAAGTTCACGAATACGCCGGCCGACGCGAAGTAGTCGTAGCGCAGGGCGGCGGCGGTGTAGAGCAGCGAGCAGACGAACAGCGTCGCCAGCAGCGGGATGTGCTTGGCGCGAAGCAAGCGCAGCCGCCGGGAGGCGCGTGGGGAGACATCCCCGGGTGGCAACGTGGGCGGAGACCCGTGCGCGCTCACGCCCCACCTCCACTGATCTGCATCCGCCCCCGCCGCAGGGGCCTCAGGATCGCATCACGGAAAGCTGGCGCCTGCAGCAGGCACACGACGACCACGACGATCGCCTTCACGACCAGCGTCAGCTCGACGGGCACGTTGCGCGTCAGGATTGTGGTCGTCATCGTCTGGATGATCAGTGCGCCGATCATTGCGCCCAGCAGGTAAAATCGCCCGCCGGTGAGGGCCGTCCCGCCGAGCACGACGGCGAGAATGGCGTCGAGCTCGAGGTTGAGCCCCGCATTGTTCGCATCCGAAGCGTTGATGTCCGATGCGGCGATCAGCCCCGCCACCCCGGCGCACAGTCCGGTCAGCGCGTAAACGGTGACCGTCACAAGCCGCTCATTGATCCCCGCGAACCGTGAAGCGACGCGGTTGTTCCCGACTGCTTCGATGAACAATCCCGCCGCCGTCTTGCGCGTAAGCAGCGCCACGACAATGAACGCGACCGCCACCAGCGTCAGCGTAAACGGCAGCCCCAGGAACGATCCGTTGCCGATCATGGCGAAGCCGGGGTGGTCGGCGGGCGGGATCTCGATGATCTGTCCTTCCCGAGCGCCCACGATCTGGGCGATGCCGCGGCCGCTGACCATGAGGATCAGCGTCGCGACGATCGGCTGCACGCGCAGGTATGCCACCAGCGTGCCGTTCCACACCCCCGCCAAAAGGGACACTCCCAGCGCCGCGAGCAGCGCGAGCCACAGCGGCTGCTCACGCTCGGCGACGAGGTGGGCGGCAATCGCGCCGGAGATGGCCATCACCGCGCCGACGGAGAGATCGACTCCGCCCGTGGCGATCACCAGCGTCATGCCGATCGCCAGGAGCATGATGGGCGCCGCTCGATCGGCGACATCGATGAGTATGCCGTAGAGCCGCCCCTCGCGCACTTCCGTCTGGAAGAAACCGGGCGTGAAGAAGTAGTTGAACAGCAGCAGCAGCAGCAGCGCCAGGAGCGGCCACAGCTCGCGCGGGATGGCGCGTTGCCGCTGGTAGCGGCCGGCGCGGTCGGCATCTGAGTCAGTCGGTGCGGGCCAAAAGGGCGCGGGAGGCGCGGGGGGCGCGGCGTTGGTGGTCCTGCTCACGCGGTGCCCCCCGCGATCGTCTGAAGGATGCGCTTTTCGTTGACCTCCCCGCCTCGCAGCTCCCCGATCTTCCGCCGGTCGCGCAGCACCACGACGCGGTCGCCGCAACGAACCACTTCCTCGAGCTCCGATGAGATGAAGATCACCGCTTTCCCCTCGTCGCACAGCGCCAGGACGAGCTTCTGGATGTCGGCCTTGGCGCCGACGTCGATGCCGCGCGTGGGCTCGTCGAGGATCAGCATCCGCGGGTCGCTCGCCAGCCAGCGGGCCAGAATCACCTTCTGCTGATTGCCCCCTGACAGATTCCTCACCGGCTGCTCGGCGTCGCGCACGGCGATCGACAGCGCCTTGATGTAGTGATTCGCAATCTCGCTCTGCCTGCGCCTGGAGAACGCGCGGAAGAACCCGCGGCGGGCCTGCAGCGCGAGGATGATGTTCTCACGTAAGGTAAGGTCCGGGATAATCCCCTGCGTCTTGCGGTCTTCGGGGAGGAACCCGAAGTGATGTCGAATCGCGCCGCGCGGGGAGCTGAGCGTCGTCGGCTGCCCGTCGACGCGCAGCTCGCCGGTGTCGGCGCGGTCGATGCCGAAGAGCAGCCGGGCCATCTCCGTGCGCCCCGAGCCCAGCAGCCCGGCGACGCCGACGAGTTCGCCCGCCGCCACATCGAGATCGAACGGCTCGATCGCTCCGCGCCGGCCGAGCTGCCGCGCGCTGAGCAGCACCTTGCGGTCCGCCCCTTGTGTCTCGTCATGGCGCCGGCTCGCCCCCTGCTCGAACGCGGCCAGCTCACGGCCCATCATCTGAGCGACAAGCTGCTCCCGCGGCAGGTTGCTCGTCTCGCTTTCGCCCACCAGCTTGCCGTTGCGCAGCACGGTGATGCGGTCGCTCACCTGGTACACCTGGTCGAGGAAGTGCGTGACGAACACGATCCCCAGCCCCTGCTCGCGCAGGCGCCGGAGAACTGCGAACAGCTCGCGCGCCTCGCCGGCGTCGAGGCTGCTCGTCGGCTCATCCAGAATCAGCAGCTTCACGTTCACGTCCAGCGCCCGCGCGATCGCCACCATCTGCTGGATCGCGATGGAATATGACCCCAGATCGCGGGTCACGTCGATCCGAAGGTGCAGCTTCGCCAGCGCTTCGCGCGCCAGCTGATTCATCCGTCCCCACCGGATCGGTCCGCCCAGCCATTTCGGCTGCCGCCCCAGGTACAGGTTCTCCGCCACCGACAGGTTCGGCACCAGGTTCACTTCCTGATAGACCGTGCTGATGCCCAGCCGCTGCGCGTCCTTCGGCGAGCGCGGCCGGATTGGCTCCCCGTCCAGCAGAATCCTGCCCCCGTCGCCCGGCTCGGCGCCGGTCAGCACTTTGATCAGCGTCGATTTCCCCGCCCCGTTCTCCCCCATCAGCGCATGGATCTCGCCCCGGCGGACGGTGAAGTCGACGCTGTCCAGCGCGCGCACGCCCGGAAACACCTTCGATACGCCGCGCATTTCCAGCAGTTCCGCCATGGGCAAGGCGATTGTGCCGATTCCGGCAGCGGCCGTCAAAAACACCTGAGTGAACGTCTTTCGTACGAATGACCCGCAGATCATCACACGGCGTCTGCACCCGGCGGCTCTGGGAAGGCGGCGTCGAAATAGGAAAGGTCTTGCTCCCGCGCTTCGCGTTCATCCGGGCTCGGCGGCGGGTAGGGAGAGGGAGCAAGCACGAAAGCCTTCACGACGTTCGGACCGTGCACGCCGGTGACGACGTTCATCTCGATATCGGCGGTCTTCGAGGGACCGCTGATCAGCATCACGTGATTGCCCGCGCCTTCTCTGGCCAGGCGCTTGAACAGGTCGACGAGGTCCGGCACGATCTGGTTGGGCTCGATCACGGCGACGTGGAACATCGGCACGAGTGACAGCCCGCGGCCGTGACCGGCGCTGGTTTTGATCACCAGGCTGCCGGTCTCGGCGACGGCGTAGGTGACATCGGTGATGCCGCAGTCATAGCCGTCATAAAGCTGATCGAGCGTCATCCGGTCCCAGCGCGTCGCCTCGATTCCGGCGATGCGCAGCGCTTCGATCAGGTCGAGCTCCTCGAACAGCTTCGAGACGGGCAGCGCCACCTTGCGGCAATCCGTCTCGCGCAGAAAGGTGGTGATCCGGCCGACCACATCGTCCGCGGAGACGCGCTCGACCAGCATCTTCAGATCGCCCGCGCGCTGCATGAACAGCTGGGCGAGGTCGATGTCGGGGCGCGCCAGCCGCGTGATCGACTCGTCGATGGCCGGCGGCACGGGCGGCGTCGGCAGAGGCTGGGTTCGTCCCAGCGCGCGGCGTACCTTTTCGATGACAGTCGGCCGTTCGCTCATGTGCTCCTTGTGCATCTGTCGACGACGAGGCTATAGTTTCCATATGATCAGCGAGGACGTCAAAGAGGAGCTCGATCGTCATCCCTTTGTGCCGCTGCGCCTGTACCTCTCGAGCGGACAGAAGATCGACATCAAGTATCCGGGCACCGCGTGGGTTCGTCGAAATACGATGCTCATCGTCCATCCCCTGGCGCCTGGAACCGCCGCCATCGGCAACTACGACGTAGTCGCGTTACCGCTGATCGAGAGGATGGAGCAGATCAACGGCAGCACCCCGCGCACCCGCCGTGCCCCCAGACGACGAGGCCAATCGTAACGCACGCCGACGCTCATTCCTGATTTCCCCTGCGGCGCTTCTTCCACATCTGGTGAAATGTCTTCTTCGCCGGCGCCGGCATGTCGCGGATCTGCGTCCACCCCGCCGCCACCTTCGGGAGCTCCTGCACCCAGCCGCTGCCCTTGGCGCGGCGGCGGAGGTCGAACTTCTGCCCGGTTGTGATGACGTCGTAAATGAACGGCGATTTCAACCCCCATGCCCACAGCCGGTAGACCATCCGCTCCATCGCGCCGTTGAGGTGCTGCTCGTTGATATCGCGGCGGAGGTTGATCAGGTGCTTGGGGATGTTGATTTTCACCGGGCAGGCTTCGTAACAGGCGCCGCAGAGCGACGACGCCTGCGGCAAATCTTTGAAGTTCCCCAGCCCCTGAAACAGCGGCGTGATCAGCGCGCCGATCGGGCCCGGATACACGCTGCCGTACGCGTGGCCGCCGATCTTGCGGTAGATCGGGCAGGCGTTGAGGCACGCGCCGCAGCGGATGCAGCGCAGCGTCTCACGGTACTCCTCGCTGGCGAGGATTTCCGTGCGCCCGTTGTCCATCAGGACCAGGTGGAACTCTTCGGGGCCGTCGCGCTCGCCCGGCTCGCGCGGGCCGCCGAAGATGTTCGTGTAGACGGTGAATGGCTGCCCCGTGGCGCTGCGCGCGAGGAGCTTGAGCATCACCGCCAGGTCCGCCATCCGCGGCACGATTTTCTCGATTCCCACGAGGCTCACCAGAACGCGCGGCGTGGTGATGCTCTGCCGCTGGTTGCCCTCGTTCTCGACGCAGGCGACGTGGCCGGTCTCGGCGACGAGAAAGTTCCCGCCGGTCATGCCGAAGTCGCTGCTGCGGAACTTGTCGCGCAGGTAATGACGCGCCTGCATCGTCAGCGCGTTAGGGTCATCGTTGTACGCCGTGCCGAAGTACTCGGAAAACAGCTTCGCGATCGACGCCCGATCCTTGTGCACGATCGGCGCGACCAGGTGGCTGGGCTTATCGTGGCTGATCTGCACGATGAACTCGCCCAGGTCCGTCTCCACCACGTCCATCCCGGCCAGCTCCAGTGCGTGCGCGAGGTTGATCTCCTCGCTGACCATCGACTTGCTCTTGATGCAGCGGCTGGTCTTGGTCCTGGCGGCGATGTCGAGGATGATGCGCGTCGCCTCGCGGCCGTCGTGCGCGAAGTGGACGTGGCCGCCATTCTTGCGGACGTTGGCGGCGAATTGCTCGAGGTAGTAGTCGAGGTTCTCGATCGCGTGCTGCTTGATCTGCCCCGCCAGCTCACGCAAGGCGTCGGGATTGGGCAATTCGAGCATGCGCAGCTGCCGCCCCGTGTGCTGCCGCATGACGGCGTTGTTGATCGACGCCTTGAGCTTCTCGTCGCCGGCAGCCTTGACGCTGACCTGATGGAACTCGAACTTCGACGCCGCCGCCTGCTCCAGGAATTCCTGCGTGTTTTCGTCCAGCGGCTGGTTCTGCAACGTCGTCGCCATGGCGGCGATTGTAGCGACCCACAGGAACAATTGAACCGCAGAGGCTCTGCGGTTGACCCGTTCTCAGGAGGCGGGCGCGACGTGTCGGCGGCGCCAGCGGAAGAAGAGGCGGGCAATCCAGACGAACAGCATGATCACCAGCAGCGCCGCCAGGAGCGGGAGGAGGATGGCGAGGACCGAGAGGACGATGGAGCCCGCTGCTTCGCCGGTGGAGACGGCGGGGTTTCCGACGCCGCCTGTCGTGGCGCTGGACAAGGCGCGGGTGAGGACGGTGCCGCCCTGCACGACGGCCGCGGCTCCCCCGCCGGCGATGATGGCGAGTGTCCACTTGACTGCCGGGTCCACATCTCCCATCGCCGCCGCCGCCGCGAGCGAGCCGGCGATCACCGACCCGGGCGTGGTCACGGTGTCCAGTGCGTTGTCGATCCAGGGGATGTAATAGGCGCCGATCTCAGCCGCCGTCGCGACGCCGAAGACGGTGATGGCAGGAATCGATGCGACCCATTCAAGCCCAGCCGACGGGTCGATCACCCCCGACCGAGCGGCGATGCCCAGCGCCAGCATCGGCACGAACACCCGAAAACCGCTCGCCGCGGCAAGCGCGATCCCGGCGCAGATAGCGAGGAGGGGTTCCATTGAACGACATTGTAGACCACCCAGTGCCGCTGTGGAGGGTGCATCCGCGAGCGGTCGCTGCACGGTTAGTCTGCCGTGGCAGCCGGGAGCAGTTGCATCGAAGGCGACAGCTCGCGCGGGCGGCTGTCCACCAGCAGCGGCTCGGGCAGCTCCTTGTCCGTGCGGGCGCCCAGCTCGGAGATCTTTCGAACAGTGACGAGCACGCGCGTTTCCAGCGAGCCGATGGCCTGGTTGTAGCTGCCGACAACGTTGTCGATATTCGCGCCCAGCTTGGCGAAATGGCCTGCGACCGTCGCGATCCGCTCGTAGAGCTGCTTGCCCAGCTTGCGGATTTCTTCGGCGTTGTGGGTGACCTCTTCCTGCCGCCATCCGAACTCAATTGCCTTCAGGAGCGCGATCAGCGTCGTCGGCGTCGCGACGATGACTCGGTTCTTGAGACAGTCCTCGATGAGATTTCCGTCATGCTCGACGGCGGCGTAGAGGAACGCCTCGCCGGGGAGGAACATCACCACGAACTCGGGGCTGCGCGGGAACTGCGACCAGTAGCTCTTGGCCGACAGCTCGCGCGCGCGCGCGCGGACCTGGGCGCAGTGGCGCTGAAGGCAAAGTTTGCGGTTGTCCTCATCCGGCGCGGCAGCGGCATCGAGGAAGGCGTCGAGCGCAGCTTTGCAGTCGATCACGATCTGCCGGCCCCCCGGCAGGTGGATGAGCATGTCCGGGCGCTGGCGGCCGTCTTCGGTGTCGACCGAGGTCTGCTCGACGAAATCGCAGCGACTGCTCATGCCCGCCAGCTCGACGAGGCGCTTGAGCGTGATCTCCCCCCACTGCCCGCGCGTGTTCGGACGACGAAGCGCGTTGACCAGCTGCCCTGTCTGCGTGTTCAGCGTGCGCTGGGTCTCGGCGAGCACGCCGAGTTGCTCGCGGAGCATGCTGTACGACTCGACGCGCGACTTTTCGATCTCCGCCACGCGCAGCTGATACTGGCCGAGCATCTCCTGCATGGGCTTGAGCAATCCCTCGATCTGCGCCTTGCGCTGGTCGAGCGAGCCGGCGGCTTCCGTCGAGAGCTGTGCGAACCGCTCCTTGGCCAACGTGAGGAACGCTTCGTTGTTCTTCGCCAGCGCCTCGGCCGACACGCTGGCGAACGCGCTACGCAGCTGATCGTGGGCGTCGTCCAGCAGCTGCTTCTGCTCGACGATGTTGTCCTGCGCGCTCTTGAGCTGAGCGGTGAGCCCGGCCGCATCCTTCTCCGCGGCCGAGACGAGCTGACGCAACGATTCCGTCTGCTGGCCTTCCCGCTCGATCCGGGCGGAAAGATCGGCACAGCGCTGTTCCGCAGCGGCGGCGGCCGCTTCAGCGGCCACGTGCTCCGCCCGACACTTCCGCTCGGCGAACAGATACCCGATGATCCCCCCGACAACGACCGAGACAACGGCAATAACAATGTCGACCATGGCGCTCCCTGCCCGCGATTGCTCCCTTACGCCGACCTAACGGCGGGACTGTACCCAAATCAAGCGGCCGAAGGCAAGCAATTCGTCGGCGTTGTGAAGGTGGTAAGCCGTGGCACGAGCGTCTCGCCCGTGGTGCGCGTACCCACGCACATCGGGCGCAGCCCGATCCAGCAACTGCGGAGCGGCTCTTCCTTTTTCGCTGAAACGAAAGATCGCTTGCGATTGTGTTCGCCGCTGCGCGTCGAGCGTGTCCATGGGCAAGATGCCCCATGCCACGAGATCACTTCGCGCGGGCCGCGTCGGCGGCGGCTTTGTTGAGGAGATCGAGGTCGCGGCGGTGGACCGCGATGTGGGCGTGGAGGACGTCGCTCACCTCGAGTCGCCCGTTGCCAATGGCGCGCAGCGCGTTCTCGTAACGCTCGATCGTCAGTTGCTTTTCCTTGGCGAGCTTGGGGAGCAGGAACTTGAGCGAGAGGAACGCCAGGTACTGCTCCTCCGGGCGGATCGAGCGCGGCATTGGATACCCGCCGAGCGATTCGATCAGGTCGGCCAGCTCGGCAGCATGACGGTCGTTCGTTTGGATCATCGCCTCGAGCGGGCGCTTCACTTCGACGGTGGCGCGGCTTAGGTAGGGTGAGCCTTCGTCCATGAACCGGAACACGCTGTTCAACTCGGACTCCAGCAGTCCATTGAGGACATCGATCACGGCAACGGGTGCGGATTGCGGCATCGTGGCGGAGTGTAGCATGTCGTGCGCTCAATGCGGGGAAGTTGAAACCACCAAGACACGAAGAGCACCAAGCGGTTTTCTTCAGTCGCAAATCGACCGGACAGGCTCGCGAAAAACGAAGCTGGATCGAAGAACAATTACTTGGTGCTCTTTATGACTTGGTGGTCCCTCATTCTGCCAGCACAGTTTGCGGCGCCGGCGCCGCTTGCGGCTTCGCCGCAACCGTCGGCCTCAGGTGCAGCTTGCCATACGCCGTCGTCAGCGTGTCCATCGGTCCGAAGCCGACGAGCATGAGCACGAGGACCACCGCGCACGCCGTCGCCAGACCTGCGCCAAGCGGGTTCGAGGCCACCGTGACCTCGCGGCTGCCTTCCGTCGGCGCGTCGAGGTACATCACCTTCACGACGCGAAGGTAGTAATAGAGGCTGAAGATCGTGTTCACGCCGATGACGGCCACGAGCCACCACCACCATCCGCCGTTGTCGCCCAGGACGTACATGATGTTCAGCTTCGCGACGAACCCTGCGAACGGCGGGAGGCCGACGAGGCTGAACATGAACGCGCTCATGGCAGCGCCGAGCACGGGGCTGCGGCGGCCGAACCCTTTGTAGTCGTCGATCAACTCGCTGCCCGTGTGTTTCGCGACGATGCCGGCAACGGTAAAAGCGCCCAGGTTCATGAACAGGTACACCGCCAGGTACAGCAGCAGCGCCTGTGCGGCTTCAACCGGGATCACCCCGTTCTCAACCGGCCCAACGAGGTCGCTGCCGTGGCGGACGATCAGCGACAGCGCGCACAACATGTAGCCCGCGTGCGCGATCGAGCTGTAGGCGAGCAGCCGCTTGATGTTTGTCTGCACAAAGGCGGCGGTGTTGCCGACGGTTGCGGTGACGGCGCCAAGAACGCCGACGACGATGGCAATACCGCTCAGCGAGACGCCGGGGGCATTCTGGTAACCCAGCGCATCGGCGATGAGCATCAGCACGCGCAGCAGCAGAACGAGCGCCGCGCCCTTCGACGCGACGGACAGGAACGCACTGACGTCGATTCCCGCGCCCTCAAAGACATCCGGGCACCAGAAGTGGAACGGGACGGCGGAGATCTTGAACCCGATGCCGACGATGAGCCCAAACACCGCGACGGCCAGCAGGGCTGATCCGCTGGGCGTCTGCGTCATTACGGTCGCGAGTTCCTCGACCTTCAGCGTGCCGTACAACCCGTACAGCATCGACAGCCCGTACATCATGATCGCGCTCGTCGCGGCTCCGAACAGCACGTACTTCAGCGACGCCTCGGCGCCGATCCGGTGCGTCTTGCGGAACCCCGCCAGCACGTAGCTCGGCAGCGACGCGAGCTCGATTGCCATGAACAGCATCAGCAGGTTGGATGTGCTGGCCATCAGCGACATGCCCAGCGTCGCGCCAAGCAGCAGCGCGAAGAACTCCGGCCCGTCGCCCTCGTGCATCGCGTGCGACGTCGTGGTGAACCACATGAGGACGATGCCCATGACGAACAGCAGGAGCATCAGCTTCCACATCACCGCGAAGTGGTCGGCGACGAGCAGATCGCGGAAGTGATAGCCGACGATCGTTTCATCCACCCCCACGACCAGCTGCGCAACAAACGCCAGCGCGAGACCCACCAGCGCCACGATCGCGCAGGCGGCATTGGGGCGCGGGACGAAGAACGGCGTGAGCAGGACCCCCACGATCGTCGCGATCAGCCACAAGTCGGCAGCGAAGGGGCGCAGCTCATACCAGCCGGGGATGAACGGAAGGCCAATGGCTGCGAGGGTCAAACTCATTCTTAAATCCCCAACTGCCGCTTCGCCTCATCGAACGGAATCGGCGTTTCACCGCGAACGACTGGAAAGAGCGCCGCCAGCTCCTTCAGTGCGCGCGGCATCAGGAACAGTTCGTAGTGCATCCTAAGGTCTACTCACCCGAACAATCCAAACAGCGCCGCCACCGTCCGATCCGTGAACGCGAAGAAGAACACCGCCGGCAGGATGCCGAGGAGGATCGCCATGATCGTCAGCGGCGTGAGCACGGCGATCTCGCGGCGGTCGACCTCTGGGAAGCCCCTGTACTCGGGCTTCTCCGGTCCGAAGAACACGCGCTGCATCGTCTGGAGCATGTAGCCGGCGGTGAGGATCACGCCGAAGCAGGAGATGATCGCCAGCGTCATGATGTACGGCCATGCCCAGCCATCGGTCATTTGCATGATGATCGAGTCGCTCTTGGCGGCCTGGAAGGCCCCAATGAGCACCATGACTTCCCCGATGAACCCGCACAGCCCCGGCAGCCCCAGGTTGGCGAAGAAGCCGACGGTGGAGAAGGCCCAGTACTGCGGCATCGTCGAAGCGAGCCCGCCGAAGCGGGAGATCTCGCGGTGGTGCGCCCGCTCGTAGATTACGCCGACGATGAAGAACATCATCGCGCTGGTGATCCCGTGGGCAACCATCATAAAGAGGGCCCCATTCACCGCCGCGTCGGTCATCATCGCCGCCCCCAGCACGACGAATCCCATATGCGAAACGGAGGAGTAGGCGACGAGCTTCTTGAAGTCGGTTTGGCTCATGGCGCACAGCGCGCCGTAGATGATCGACACCACGCCCACAATCGCAATCAGCAACCACATCATCTTCCCCGCGTCGGGGTACAGCGGATAGGCGATCCGGAAGATGCCGTATCCGCCCATTTTCAGCAGGATGGCGGCCAGGATCATGCTGATCGGGGTGGGCGCCTCGACGTGCGCGTCCGGCAGCCAGGTGTGGAACGGCACAGCCGGCACTTTGATGAGGAAGCCGACCATCAGCAGGATGAAAAACGTCTTGGCGACGGCGCCGGCAAGCGGGATCTGGCTCCCGAGGTAGCTTTGGAACGCGGGGCTGGCGAGGGTGACGAGGTCGAACGTGCCGCGCTCGTTGCCGTTGAAGCCGCGGCTGAGCAGGTAAGTGCCGATCAGCACGATCAGCAAGCCGATCGAGCCCACGAGCGTGTACAGGAAGAACTTGATGGCAGCGTACTCTTTGCGCGGCCCGCCCCAGATGCCGATCAGGAAGTACATCGGAAGCAGGCTGACCTCGAAGAACACGTAGAAGAGGAAGAAATCCAGCGAGAGAAAAACGCCGAGGATGCCCGTCTCGAGGAACAGAAACAGGGCCCAGTAGCCCTTGCTCATCTTGTCGATGTTCCAGGATGCGATGCCCGCCAGCACGCAGATGAACGTGCTGAGGATGACCAGCGGGAACGAAAGTCCGTCGATTCCGACGCGGTACTCGATGTTGAACGCCGGAATCCAGCTGGCGTGCTGCACGAGCTGCACGACACCGCCCTGATCTGCGTAGGCGTAGGCGCTGCCGGCATTCCAGTCGTAGAGGCCGAACAGCACCAGCGAAACGACGAAGGTGACGATCGTCGTCGCCAGCGCCGTCCAGCGGACGGCATCGCGGCCACCGGCAAGCAGCGTCAGCACCGCCCCAGCTGTCGGCAGGAAGATCAAGATCGTCAGGATCCAGTTGTTCAGGAAGTTCATTTTGCTTCTTCCGTAGCACGGGTTTTCAACCCGTGGCTTCAACTGCACGGGTTGAAACCCGTGCTACGCGGAAATCACGACAGCACGATCAGGATCGCCCCGGCCAGCCCCAACGCCACCGCGATCATCAGCATGGTGACGTACATCCGGATGCGGCCCGTCTGCGGGGCCCGCACGGCAGCGCCGAGATCGTGCGTCAGGCGACCCGCGCCGTTCACGGCGCCGTCGATCACGTACTTGTCGTGCAGCCCGATCAGCACCGCCGACTGACGCACACTCCAACCAGCCAGATTCACGATCCCGTCGACGATGGTGCGGTCAAACCATGCGCTCAGCCGTGACAGACCCATCGTGATGGCGACGAACACGCTGGAGTACAGCTCGTCGAAATACATCCGCCGATAGAGCCACGTGTGGATCC
The DNA here is from genome assembly GCA_035936155.1 of Tepidisphaeraceae bacterium. Lineage (GTDB taxonomy): Bacteria > Planctomycetota > Phycisphaerae > Tepidisphaerales > Tepidisphaeraceae > DASYWJ01. The sequence continues at coordinate 58,125 of DASYWJ010000128.1, forward strand.
ACCCCAGCGGCGGAATCCGCACGAGCAGGTTGGCGAACTTGTATCCGCCGGAGTAGATCGCGACACCCAGGCCGATGCCGACGATGAAGGCCCAGAAAACGAACGTGTGCATCAAATCAGCGCCTCGGACGAGCGGATCGGTGGCGCTCAGGTGGGTCGCGGGGTGCTCGGAGGGCGCCAGCGGCGGCTCGTCCGCCTCGGCGGCCGCGGGATTGGACGCCTGATCGATCGGCACCTCCGGATGGTGCGGCAGCTCCGCCGGCCACGCCGTGTCGAAGCCGATGAACGTCCTGCCCGCATAGGCGGGGTTCTGACCCATCAGGCTCGTGCAGTAGTTCGTGCTCTCCTTGACTGAGTTGGCCAGCAGGTCGCGCACGCCAAGGTAGCTCCCGCCGATGACGCTGAGCACGGCCAGCACGATCAGCGGGACGAACAGGATCGGCGACTCATGGGCGTGGTCGTAGAGGTGCTGGTTGCGCGGTTTTCCCCAGAACGTGAGCATCCAGCAGCGCGTCATGTAGAACGCCGTCACGTAGGCGATGATCGTCGGGATCCAGAACAGCAGCGCGTAGTATCTCGAGCGGTGCTCGTCCTGCGCGAGCATCCAGAACGCTCCGGCGTTGCCGAGGATCAGGTCCTTGCTGTAGTAGCCGGACAGCAACGGCGTGCCCGCAATTGCGAGCACCGCGACGGCGAACGTAATGGCCGTGATCGGGATCTTCCGCATCAATCCGCCGTACTGCGGCATCTCCTGCTCGTGGTGGGCGGCATGTATGACGCTGCCGGAGCCGAGGAACAGCAGCGCTTTGAAGAACGCGTGCGTGATCAGGTGGAACAGCCCACCCACCCAGCTCCCGATCCCCATCGCCAGGATCATGTAGCCAAGCTGAGACAGGGTGCTGAATGCCAGCACCTTCTTGATGTCGCTCTGCGCGATGGCGATCAGCGCCGCCATCGTCAGCGTGACGCACCCGATGATGGCGATGAACAGCTTCGCATCCGGCGTGAGGATCGGGAAGATCCGCCCTACGAGGTAAACGCCCGCGGCCACCATCGTGGCGGCGTGAATCAGCGCGCTGACCGGCGTCGGGCCTTCCATCGCATCGGGGAGCCACACGTGCAGCGGGAACTGTGCGCTCTTGCCCACGGCGCCGAAGAACAGCCCTATGCCCATGATCGTCAGCAGGCTCGATGAGAACACGACACCGTTCGGCAGCGTTACGTCCGCGCCCGTGCCCGCCCCGTTCAGCGCCACCCACATGTCCGGCAGCGTGACGTTCCCCAGGTGGTAGAACAGAATGCCAAAGCCAATCAGGAAGCCGAAATCACCCACGCGGTTGGTGACAAACGCCTTGATGGCGGCGTTGCTGGCGCTCTTCTTCTCGTACCAGAAGCCGATCAGCAGGTAAGAGCACAACCCGACAAGTTCCCAGAAGACGAACAGCTGGATCGCCGTCCCCCCGAGGACCAGCCCGAGCATCGAGAAGCAGAACAGCCCCAGGTACGTGAAGAATCGCGGGAAGCGCTTGTCCTCCCGCATGTACCCGATGGAGAACACGTGCACGAGCGTCGCGACGAGCGTGATCATCGCGAACATCGTGATCGTCAGGCTGTCGACGTAGATGCCCACGTCAAGATAACCCGAGTGCCGCTGACTCACGCCCTCCCCCACCGGAATCCAGGGGAACGTGAGGTCGATCGGCAACCGGCCCGCGCCCCAGGGCGCGCCGTCCTGCAGCCACAGCATCATCGACCCGATGCTGCACGCGAAGCTGCCCGCGATCGCCAGCGTCCCCAGGATCCCTGCCAGGGGTCCCATGCGCTTGCCGATGAACACGAGAATCGTGAACGACAGCAGCGGGAGCAGAGTGGCGATCAGGAGTAACAGGGCTGGTGCAGGCATGGCTCAAACCAGAGGCACGAAGGCACGGAGGCACGAAGGCACGAAGGGAGCGACCAGGCACAGGGGGCGCGATGTACACACTTTTCCCTCTCCGCCTGCTCCCCCACTTCGTGCCTTCGTACCTTCGTGCCTTCGTGCCTTCATCTTCACCCTCTAAGATTCTGTGCCCGTTCCACGTCGATCGTGCTGAAGTTGTTGTAGAAGTTCAGAAAAATCGCCAGCGCCACGGCCGCTTCGGCGGCGGCAAGGACGATGACGAAAATCGCGAACACCTGTCCGTCCAGCCGAAGGCCGGTTGCCCCGCCCCCATGGGAAAACGCATTGAACGAGACGAGATTGACGTTCGCGGCGTTGAGGATCAGCTCCACCCCCATCAGGATGCCGATCGCGTTGCGCTTCACCAGGATCGTCAGCAACCCCGACACGAACAGCACCGCACCCAGCACCAGGTAGTGGTGCAGGCCGATCGTGCCGTAGTTCATCGCCGCAACGAGCATTTCGCCTCTTCAACGTGGCACGGGTTTTCAATCCGTGCTGCTTAATCAAGGCACGGGTTGAAAACCCGTGCCACGGAAGATCAAGACCACTCGCGCGCCCGCTTCGACATCGTTGGCTGCCGGCCCGTCTCGTCTTCTTCCCGCCGCCGGCCCTTCGCGAGGTATGCCGCCCCGATCATCACGATCAGCAGCAGCACGCTGACGACCTCGAACGGGATGAGATAGTCGCCCAGCAGCACCTGCCCGAGCCGATCGACCGGATACAGTTCCGTGACAATCGGATTGACGGCGAAGCTCGTCCGCGCGATGGCCATTACCAGCGCGAACAGCAGGATCGACATGATCGACACCGCAACGATCACCTCGGCCAGCTTCGGCTCGAACCGGCTGAACGGGCTCTTACTGGTCAGCATCACGCCGAAGATGATCAGGATGAGCGTCCCGCCCGCGTACACGACCAGCTGCACGGCCGCGAGAAACTCCGCGTGCAGCAGAAAGTACAGCCCGGCAACCCCGACCAGCGTGAACAGCAAACACACCGCCGTCCGCACGATGTTCCGCGAAACCGCCACCCCGATCGCGCTGGCGCCGGACATGATCGCGAACAGGTAGAACAGCGCCGCCGAGGCGTTGTCGGGGGTGACCTCGGGAAGTTGGGCGAGGAACGGTGTCATCGGTGCGCTAAGGCGAAACTCCAAACGGCAAACTTCAGATCCCAAGCAAACGGCTAGCGGCAAGGCGGAAAACGTCCACCGCTGACGCATGCCTGTTTTCTCGTTTCTTCATTTCCGCCTTGTTTGGACTTTGGGATTTGCCGTTTGGAGTTTCCCTTTCCTCAATGTGCCGCCGCCGTCTTCAGGTTCGCCGGCACCTGGTCGAGCGCGTCCGGGTCGGTCAGGCGCTGCTTGATGGTCCGCCCGCTCGCGGCGGCGTATACCACCCACATGACGACGGCAGTAAATCCGGCAAGCCCGATCAGCACCAGGATCAGCTGCGTGATCAGCGTCGCGAGGTAGCCGGCGTCGTACCACTCGGCGAAGTTCCACGGGTTGTAGTACAGCCAGGGATTCCACAGCGCGTGGCCGATGAGGCCGGGCGCGATCAGCGACGGCCGCTCGGGGATCAGCCACTGCCACACCGCGGCGCCCAGCAGCAGCACGCATGACATCGGCAGCAGCACCTTCACGCACGCGTACAGCACCTGGTCGATGCGCGGGCGCGGGAGCGTCCAGCGGATCCACATCTGCACGAACACCAGCGCCATCGTCTTCGTCACGAAAATGCCCGCGCCGATCACGTTCAGCAGCATCAGCCCCGCCCAGTTCTCGGCCACCGTCCACTCGCGATAGAGATAGCCCAGGAGCCCGAACGGATCGTTCCACCCGCCCAGGAATAACGCCGTCTGCACGCCCCCCACCACGAACATCGCCGCATATTCGGCGAAGAAGAAGAACGAGAACCGCAGTCCGCTGTACTCGGTGTGAAACCCCGCAACCAGCTCCGATTCGCTCTCGGGCAGGTCAAAAGGCGCCCGCTTGTTGCTCGCGAGGCTGGCGACGAAGTACGTGAAGAACGCGATGAACACGAATGGGTTCTTGTAGATGATCCACGTGTGAATCCCGCCCCCCTGCATGTGCCCGAGGGCCACGAGGTTGAGCGTCCCCGCCGCCATCACCCCAACGATGATCGAGACCCCCAACGGGATCTCGTAGCTCACCATCTGGCAGGCCTCGCGCATGGCGCCGTAGATCGACCACTTGTTGTTGCTCGCCCACCCCGCCAGGATCACCCCCATGATCTCGACCGACAGGATCGCCAGAATCCAGAACACGCCGACGTTCAGCCGCGGCTCGAAGGTAAAGTCAGGCCCGAACGGCAGCGCGAGAAACGCCGCAAACGCCGGCGCGAACGCCAGGTACGGCGCCAACCGAAACAACAGCTTGTCGGCGTCCTTGGGAACCAGATCTTCCTTGAGAATCAGCTTCGCCCCGTCCGCCAGCGACTGCAGCAGCCCGATCGGCCCCACCCGGTTCGGCCCCAGGCGCGACTGAATGTGCCCCGCCACCTTCCGTTCCCACCAGATCGAGAACATCGCGATAAGCGACACGCCCCCGAGGAACACGGTGGAGACGATGAGAAAGCTGTAAATGATCTGAACGAGCAGGCTGGGAGTCTCCCCGAATACCACGCGCTGGAAGAGGGTCGGAGAACTCGCCTGAGCAATGATCGACATCGTCATCGTCATAACGACTTGCCCAACTCCGACGAGCGACCGTGTAAACGACGGGCAGAGCCGCCGCTCGCAGAGCCCTTACGGGCCCTCGTTGGTCCGGAACGCCCGGCGGTTGTATCGGGGGGGAAAATGGGTGTCAAGAAAATGCGCGAGACCGTCCAGTGTGCTTCAGTTCTCGAAGAAGCCGGACAGGAGACCGCGAAGGACGCGATGGCGCAGAGGCCGACGCGAAGCAAAAGCGATCATCCTTTGTGGCTTCGCGGCCCCCTTTGCGCCGTCGGGTTTTTCGCGGTCTCCTTTGAGCGAGAGAATTGAAAAGCGCTGCGACACCGTCAAGCTGCATCCAGCAGCGGCTTGGCTCGTTCGGTGTGACCGAGGCGGCGTGCGACATCGTATTTGCCCGCCGCGTGCAGCGCGTGCGGGTCTTTTGTTCGCTCCCCCGCTGGCCACGCCGCCGCGCTGTCCGGTCTGCCGACGCGGGTATCTGATCGACCGCCCGCGCCTCACGCCGCAGCAACTCGCCGCGGTCATCATTCGCCTGGACAGTTCCTGATGCCTGTGACACGCCGCTCATTCTCGTCATCGGCAAACGCCGCAGAGCGCGGCGGCGGCCATCGTTCACGCCGCGGGCGGCCGGGGCAGCGCCGCCGACGCCCGCCACGCGCCCCCAGCGCATCTGCCCGCCCGCCGAACAACCCCCGCTTCGACCGGCCGGGGCGCCGGCACGCGCACCATCAGGCAACACAACGCCCGCCCGGCTGATACAATCCCCATAGCGACGGCCGGTTCAGTTCAACCGACTTTATGCGGCGTGCGACCGGCCGCCCCCGCAAACCCTCGCCTGGCGGCGCACGCCGCATAAAGTGCTATTCGTTATCCGTGCCATGACCACGTTGCTCTCGCGAGTTGAGTCCTCAAACTTAGAGCTCCTAACAAAACCTGTCATGCAAGCAGTTCAGACAGATCAATGCACAGGCCAAGGCGACGAACGCCTCGTGGATGTCGTCACGCCGGTCGTAGCGGAGCTTGAGGTGCCGATTCTGGTGCACCCAGCTCTC
>DASYWJ010000129.1:0-4381 GCA_035936155.1 Tepidisphaeraceae bacterium
CATGTCGTTCCCGACGCGGCTTTACCGAGACGATCGGCACTATAACTCGAACGAGATCATTGCAATGGCGCAGTGTGCGCAACGCGCGCTCGGCGCGCAACTTACCGTCGATTCCGGCGCGATCGCGCGCAATCCTGTGCATTGGCGGGTTATCTCGCCGGTTCGATGCGGCCCCACAACGCCTTCTGCTGATCCATAGCTTGCTGCCTCGGCAACGGGCTCCACATTGCCGTGCCCGACCCCGCCTTCTGCAGCAACGCATCGAGCCCGCTCTCAAACGCAGTGATCTCGTCCGGAAAGAAATTGTTGAAATAGATCGACTTCTGAAACGGCGACTGTTCAATCCACAAGACCCACTGCGTTCCATCCGCCATCCGAGGGTCGGAGTACATTCGACCCATGCTCGTCAGTTGATTAGTGTTGACGAGGCCGACCAGCGTAGCGACGTCGGTGCTCGACAGCTGGAGTGACGCGAATTCGGCATTCGGGCGACCCTCGATGCGCGACAGTTGGACGGCTCCCGTTTCATTGACCTTGACGATATCCAGCCCGTGCTGCCCGCTGCCGCGACCAAACTCGATGACGAACGGCTTGGACGCGTCCAGAACGAAGGTCGGGCGCGTGTCGGGCTCGACCACTTCCGTCCGGCGAGTGTCGGGCTCGACCGCTTGCGTGCTCGTGTTGCCACTGCCAACGATAGTCGGGGTTGACGTGCCACCGTCGCAGCCGACGAGAAACGCGGCGAGGATGAGAAGTGTCAACCGCATAGGTGAGAGGCGAGATAACGGATCAACGTTCAATGGCCGGCACCGCGCCGACCAGCTTTGACTTTACGAGAAATGCTCGACGCGGGGCCGGTCCATTGCAGCGTGTGGTTAGTGGGCCGGCTGAGCAGCTTAAACGCACATCCACAGATAAAGTCGCTGGCTGTCGGCCGAGGCGCGTTTCGCCAGCGCGACCAGATCTCGCAGGTACGGCTCAATGTTAGCTGGCTGAGTACTGATCTCTTCCGTTGCCGCCCAAGCTGATGCGACTTCACGTAATCGCTGCTCGTCGGTGTTTGCCAGATGCGACACCAATTCGTTGGGCAGTTCGGCGATGATGCGCTCACCGCCGTCCTCTTCCATCAAGTGCTTGAATTCGTCGAGCAGTTTTACATCCCACTCTCGTCCCGTGCAGACGCACCAAAGAGTGCTCAGCTCAAGATCGGTCACGCCCTTAGCACTGAGGGTCGCGCCGTCGAAACGGCGTGGGTCGCGGTCGTAGGTCAACGCGTCCGCAGGGGTCGAAATGTAGATGTCGGTCAAAACGGCCATGTCGAGGCCCACTAACGTATGGCCGTTGAGCGGCCACGGCGGCGGACGCGCGACGCTCGACTGCAAGTGAACTATTCCGCCGCCGCGGGCCGCTCCAGCGGCGGGTTATGCCTCTGCCCGCACGGCCCGACTCGCTACATCACGTGAAGGTCCATGAATTCCAGCGTGAGCCGGTCTTGGCCCACCCGCTTGATGCTGAACCGCGCGGTCATCGTGCTGATCTTCTGTTTCAGCGGGACGTCGTCGAAGTGGATAATGCCCATGAGGGTCGGATCATTTTCGACGAATTCGTAGCGGTCCACCTGGATCGCCCGGATGATCGCCTGCGGGTCCGGCTGCGCGAAGATGCTGCCCGCTTCCCACCGCGGATCCTCCGGATACAGCGCGGCGGCCCGTGGGCCCGCCCCGTGGGTGGCGATGGTCTCCTCCAGGTACTCCGGCGTCCACGTGACTTCGTGGTCATCGTGCGGCACCAGATCCAGCGCCTCGCGGAACCGCCCGGCCGCAACCAGCTCCCACCACTCGACCACGAGCTGGCGGATGTCGTCGTCCGAGCATGTTAGAGGCAGTGTCCGCATACGCGCGTACCCAGGGGCATAACGTAAGGCCGTTGAGCGGCCGCGGCGGCGCCCGCCGATGCTCGACCGCAGGTTAAGTATACCGCCGCCGCGGTCCGCTCCAGCGGCGGGTTAGCTGGCGTTGACCGTGGGCCGCCTCGACGATACGTACAAGGTCCGACGGGTCCGGATCTGCCCCGCATGGTACAGGTCGTGCATGAGCATGATCGAGAAGAAGTTCGCTGCCGATTTGCCGTGGTGAGTGGGGATGGGCTGCTCCAACGCCTCGTGCGAACAAGCGTTCAGACAGTCCGCGAACGTCTGTTGCGACTGCTCCAGAAGCCTGACCGCCGCGCCAATCCCCGGTTCTCTTTGGCATCCCCAGGCCGCGCCGCACGGAAATTCCCAAGCCAGCTCCGCCGAATCGCCATCGTCGTTGACGGCTGGATCGACCAGGATCATCGGCCGCCCAAAACCGCGCTCACAGAACCGCGACTTGGACCATGCGATATGACGAACGAGTTGCTCAATGCTCGGGGTCGAGGCATCAGGCTGCCATGACGCTTCTTGCTGCGTAATCCCGTTGAGTGACGCCAACAACGACATGTCCGGCCGGCCGCTGAACGCGTCGGCCATCTGCTTGAGAAGGAGATCTTTACTCGTGAGCACCGCATCCCTTCGTCGACGCGTCGCCGACGCCAGCTAACCATCTAACAGCAAGATGCCCCCCGTCTGTATATCATGCCGTAAATAGGGCCCATCTCGCGAGTGTTATTTACGCACCCAGTTTAGCACCCACCCCCGCTGATGGCCTGCCAGGGGCCTTCGCGCCCCCGGTTCGGTCTGGGAAGTGTTCCGCTTGTTCCGCGGACGAATCACAGACGGCGCGCCCAAGTTGCCCAGCCGGCAGACTCGCGCGCAACTTGCCGCCGCGCGCGACTTGCCGCGTGACCCCTTTTCTCCCTCCCGCTGCGTCCTTACCGCGCTCCGCTGCGCCCTTGCAGGGGGCCATCGAGCCCTTACCGCGCTCTCCTGCGGCCTTACCGAGGGCCGCTGCGGCCTTACCGCGCTCCACTGCAGCCTTGCAACGGGCCGCTGCAGCCTTGCAATGGGCCGCTGCGGCCTTACCGCGCTCCGCTGCAGCCTTACAACGAGCCGCTGCAGCCTTACCGCGCTCGGCTGCAGCCTTACAGCGGAGCATGGACGGGCCGTTATTCGGACCACGTGCGGGGGCCCGAGCATGAAACCGGCGAAAAACGCGGGTTGTGGCGCAAATTGAACTGACGGGTGCGGCGCGCGCATTCTCGGAATGCGCGATGGAGTTCTCGTCACAGGCCGCACACATCGATTAAGGCGCGGCGTCCTTCCGCCGATCTGATTCTTGTGATGTCGCATCGGCCCTGTCAGGCTCGCGTGAGTCCGGCGGCGAATTGGCCGCGGAGGGGACGTCACTCAGTTACAGGAGTCGTCCCATGATCGTGCCGAGAAAGCTGTCGGAGAAGATTCAGTGGTGTGAAGGCCACGTCGCGCCGTTCAATTCGAACGCGGTGGCGATTGGAACTACGGTTCCCGAAGCGGCTGCCTTCCAAACGAAAACAGAGGCCTTTCGTGCGGCTTTGACCGCGGCCAACGAGGCCAGAATCGCGGCCAAGGACGCGAGCCTGGCGCTGAAGAACGCCGTGGCAGCCGTGGACATCGCGGCACAGGGCATCATCAAGCAGGTCCGCGCCAAGGCCGAGACCACCAACGATCCCAACGTGTACACGCTCGCGTCGATTCCCGCGCCGGCGACGCCGTCGGTGATCGGGGCGCCGGGGCTGCCGACCGGCATGAAGGTGACGCTCAACCCCGATGGGTCGCTCAAGCTCGGGTGGGATTGCGTCAACCCGGTCGGATCGCAGGGCGTGATTTATCACGTGTATCGCCAGCTCGGCGCTGTCGGCGAGTTCACGTTCGTCGGCGGGAGCGGCAAGAAGGAGTTCACCGACGCGAGCGTGCCTTCGGGCATTGCGACGATCGTCTATAAGGTGCAGGGCGTGCGCACCACCGCGATCGGCGTGGCGGCGGAGTTCATCGTCCGCTTCGGGACCACGGCCAGCGGCGCGATGACCGCGACGGTGACGCAGGCGTCGCCGAAGCTGGCGGCGTAGGTGGGAATGAGTTGCTGGTTGTCAGTTGCTGGTTGCTAGTGCGGAACTGGCAACTGACAGCTAGCGCTCCTTCCTTCCCGCTAGCAACTAGCAACTGACAACTAGCAACTAACAACAGCCATGAACACCACTCCCACCTTCATCCTCGCCCCGCGGCGCGTGTCGCGGAAGCGGAAGCCGATGGCATCGCAAGCGCCGGCGGCGCTGAACCTCGTCGCGGCGGAGTTGGACCTCGGTGGGCCCTGGGTGACGTTGACGTTTGATCGGGCGATCGACGTCGCGGGGTTCGTGGGCAGCGCGATTGTGGTCGAGGATGAGACGGCGGGGACGAACGTTTCAAGGCATCGTGCCGGCGACG
>DASYWJ010000130.1:0-29122 GCA_035936155.1 Tepidisphaeraceae bacterium
GCCGCCCGCACCGCCGAAGCGCTGGGCGAGGCGATCACCGCCGCGTTCGCGACCGTCACCGTCAACGACCTGCGAAACTGGTTTCAACACTGCGGATACGCTGCCGCTTGAGCATGCTACATTCAACAGTCAAGCGCTCTATCCTCACCCCATGGCGAAGAAGCTGAAGGAGGGGACCCGGGCGAAGCCGGCCCCCCTTGTACCCGCTCCCCCCAAAACAGCAGCCCGCTTTCGCCCGCGCCGACAGGCGCGTCGAAACACCCCGATCGGAGTGCAGCCACCAATGAACGCGAATCGGAAGCCGGCCGCCCGTGTAGTCCGGGCACTCGATCACTGGCGTTGGAAACGAACCGTTTTGCCCTCGCGGTACTTGATGATCAAGTCGTCGCCGTCGAACCAGTACTCGACGGTCGTCCCGCCGCGTATGGCTTCGGAGGAAATGACGTTCCCGTCGACCTCGTAAGGCGCGGTCTTGTCGCGCACCTGCCCGACGAAGGGAATGTCAGACCACGCGGCCAGCTTCATCGGCCCCACCTTTTGGAAGGTGAGCTGAATCTTTACGGTGCCGAGTGCCGCGTCGACGTCCTCGGCGACCCACACCCCATTGAGTTTCTGCTCGAGTGCGCTTTCCTCGGCAGCCGAGAGAGTGGTCGTCGGCCCCACGGTCGAATGGCCAGCGGCAGCGTCCGCCGGCGCCGTGCTCGCGTGGCGCGCGGCGGTGTTCGTCGGCGCGGCCGATTCCCTCTTCCCGCAACCGAGCGGCAGCAGGAGCAACGCACAGATCCAGGGAAGGTAGTGTCGCATCATCAAACCTCGCTCAATCACCGGCGCCCTCCCGTACGACCGGTCCAGGGGTTGGCAAGTTGCAAGACACGTACCCGCGTGCGGAAAAGAGGCAAAGACGCACGCGCCAGGAGGCGAAGGATCACGCCTGCATGATAGAGGCCCGGCGCCGTGCTCGACACGCGTGTCATCTACTGCGGCGACGATTGGGCAAAACGGCTCGAACCGCTCGCCAAGCCTGCCCTGAGCCTGTCGAACGGGCTCCCCGACCGCTGCATCGACCTGATCTATCGATCCATCCTTTATCGTTTCATCCGCGTGATCGGCCGCCATCGCTCAGATCAGCACCGCCAGCGCGACGACGGGTCAAGCTCCTTTTTGTTTGCCCGGCGGAGCGCGATGGCCGGCGCCGCGATCCGCTCCGCTTTTTGCAGAATTACAGCGCCGCCGTCCGAAGAGAAGGGATAACCCTGCCGGGAATGGGGCAGTGCCCGCAGGCGACCGCGCCTCGCCGCATCCATCGAAAGGGGGATGCACGCGTGCAACCGATCGAACTCCTCGTCCTTCCCAACTCGCTTCGTGGCCCCGTCCTCGATTCGCCCACCGACCCGCTCCCCGACCGACCCACGGAGCCGCCCACGCAGCCGCCTTCCTCCGGCCCCGTCCACGCGCCGCCGCCCGAGCCTCCGCCGCCCGAACCGCCGCCGCCGCCGGAGGCCGCCTGCCCCGCGGATGATCCGGGGTATTCCCCCGAGCAGCAGGACGGCTTCGATGCGCTGCTCGAAGCCGTGGGGCATCCGGTGCGGCGGAGCATCCTGCGGGCGCTGGCGCACCTGGGTCGGGCCCACGTCGGCGCGCTCGCCGACCACCTGGGGATCGAGCTCGCCACGGTCAGCAACCACCTGGCCAAGCTGAAGCTGATGGGGTTCGTGCACCACCGCCGCGAGGGCAAGCACGTCGGCTACGCCCTCGCCCCCGCCCGCGTCCGCGTCGAACGCGGGGCGGAGGGGCTGACCCTCACCGTCATTGGCGCGGATGGGACGACGGTGACGTTGAGGGTGCCGGTGTTCGCAGCTAGCCCTTCCGGCGCTTCTTGACCGAGTTAATCTCCGAGATATGCTGTTAGTTGCTCACCCCAAGATTGATTTTTGTCGTTGATTCGCGACAGTGTGCGACAAAGTTCGCACATACGGCCCCTTGCACCATGGGCCACCCTTGCCTCTACTCCCTTGACACCGTGTCAGCGGCCAGAGGAAGAATCTTGGGGTGGGCATTTATCAGCGTGGCCTCTCCAGTCGCTCACATGTCACGTCTGTTAAGTGGCGCTGCAAATCTCGACGACGTGGCTGAGTTCCTTCGGACCACCCCGTACTACTTGCGGTTCATCCTGTACGGCCGACGATATCGGGCGCACTACAGGCGTTTCAAAATTCCGAAGCGACGCGGCGGTTACCGGGAGATCGCGGTCCCGCCCGATGTCCTGAAAAACATGCAGCGCAAACTCGCTGCAGCCTTGCTGGACCTGCATCCAGCAAAGCCATCAGCCCACGGGTTTCTAAGAGATCGTTCAGTCGTATCGAACGCGACGCGACATGAAGGTCAGCGCGTAGTCGGAAACCTGGATCTGCTGAACTTCTTCTCAAGTATTCACCTCGGCCGTGTTACGAGAGCCCTTCAGCAGCCGCCATACTCGTTGGGAGCGCCGGCCGCACTTGTTGTCGGTCAGCTCTGTTGCGACGAAATGGGTATCTTGCCAACGGGCGCTCCGTCATCGCCAATTCTATCAAATATAATTTCGAGGAATCTTGACGAGCAGTTGCAGCAAATAGCGCGAAAGCACGGTTGTCGTTACACACGTTATGCTGATGATATTACTATCTCAACGTCACGGCCTGCATTGCCGAGCGAACTGATCTACTTGGACCCGCTCCACGGGCGAGCGATGGTGGGCCCCCTCCTTGAGAGCGCGATCGCTTCATCGGGGTTTACGGTGAACCCGGATAAGGTGAGGATTGCACGGATCGAACGAAAACAAGAGGTCACAGGACTCACAACGAACGAGCGCGTAAACGTCGGTCGGCGGTACGTGCGCGAATTGGATTCCCTAATCTTTATCTGGCGACGGCACGGGGTTGAGACGGCGGCGGCGTCCTACGCGAAACGGCATAAAGTTCCCCCCAGTCGTGCCACCCCTGCCCGGTTTTTGAATTTCTTACGGGGGAAGTTCTCATATCTGCGCATGGTCAAGGGAGAGAACGACCCGGTATGCAGGCGCGCGGCTGCTCTACACGTTCAAGCGGCCGGGCGCGGCGGCGGCGAGGACGTAATCGTCGCGGCAGCGGGGCTCCGGCAGACATTTGCCTCCGCTTCCCGTCGTTCGCCCCCATCGCCAGCTCACGAACGTTCAGGCGCACTGGCGAAGCCGCCGCGCCCAATAGCGAACTCCTTGTGCGCAGGTGCATCGGCGAGCGTTGCCCATGCGAGGGCAAGCGTCCCGGTCGTGTCCGGGTGCGTCGCGTTTGCGATCTGCCCGGCACCGATAGCGAAGGCGCGCAGGGGGATTGCGTCCGGGCGCAGCGCGATCGCGAATGGCACGCGCGCGATCGCCTTTGCGCACACCGAGTTCGCTTTTGCGCGCGCTGCGTTCGCTAACTCCCCGCTTCCGGTCGTTAAATCGCGCGGCCCCCTGATCAAAGCGCCGCTCGGTCTGGCGTCATTTGCGCGGGGCCGGTGAAAATCCTTACCGCATCTCGCTTCTTCGCGCGGCCCCGATGAATAGGCGCGCGCGGACGAAATCAAGTCGCGCCGCGGCGTGATCAAATGGTGCGCGCATCTGGCTAAATGGTGCAAGCATCTTCACTGATCCCCGCCGACGAAACCGGCCCAGACAGGGCGAATCGGCGATTCCCGCCTGCCCGCCGCGGTCTTATCGCACCGGTCGCCGATCGGGCGCGATTCGCAAGCTAAATCGTATGGACGCTCCGACACGGGTCACATCCATACGGCTATCACGCGCCTATGCATCTGCGAACAAACATCTAACGAAATCCATATTTTCCGATTGAGCCGTTCATGTCGGCCGTCGATGACCAATCCCGGAAGCGATGGTGCTTCCCAGAGACTCGCCGGGAAAGGGCAGGGCAATCATGAGTGACACAGGCATCCCCGCGCAGGACGGTCCGGCGCGGGAGTACATGTTGACGTTCGCGAACGTCATCGCGTTTGATCCGAGCGTGTATCAGCTCCAGCAGGTCGATTCGGACGCGATCAGCGCGGCCGTCAACGCCTACTCGGCTGCGTACACGCTGGCGATCGAGCCGGCGACGCGCACCGAGCTGACGATTATCGACAAGGACGAAACGCGAAACTCGGCCGAGCAGATCGTCAGGTTGTACGCGATGCAGATCAAGTACAACGCGGGCATTTCGACGGCCGCGAAGGCGGCGATCGGGGTGAGCCAGCCGAACCCGGAGCGCAATCCGATCAACGTGCCGGCGTCGTCGCCGCTGATGAACATCATCGGCGCGACACCGGGGGCGCAGACGGTGCGCTACGCGGATACGTCGGCCCCCGACAGCGGCGCTAAGCCGTTCGGAGCCGCATCGCTGCAACTCTTCGTCGCCATTACGGACGAGCCGACGACGGACGAGGCGGTGGCGAAGTTTTACGGGGCGTTCACCCGCAACCCGATCGGCGTGGCCTTCAACGAGGCCGACGACGGGAAGGTGGCCACGTACTTCGCCCGCTGGGCGGACCGCAAGGGCCAGGTCGGGCCGTGGAGCCTCCCGGTGTCGATGCGGATCGCGGCGTAAGGGGAGGGAATGAGTTGCTGGTTGTCAGTTGCCAGTTGCTAGTGAAGGCAACGAACGATGGCGGCCAGCCAACCCATTCCCCTTCCTCCTACTCGCAACCAGGAATCAGCAACCAGCAACTAGCAACTTATTAAAGGAGAACATCATGCCAGCAGGACTCATCAACGGGCGTCGCGCGATCAAGCACCGCCCCAGCCGTCGGCGGAACCCGGCGGCGAATCGTCCCAACCCGACGACCCCGATCCAGGTGACCGGTGTCACCGTGCTCGGGGAGGTGGCGACGGTGACGTTCGATCAGCCGGTGTCGCTGAAGGGCACGCCGGCGTACACGACGGACGTGGTCGGGGCGACCGCAAGCAGCGCGGAACAGACGGGCGTGGCGACGATCGCCATCACGTTCAACGCGACGATCGCGGCGGCGACGGAGATTCGCATCCCTTACGAGGAACCGGCGGTGCGGAACGCATCGGGAGGGTTCGTTTCGACGAGCACCTTTCCCGTTTAACCTCACCCCGCCCCCGGCGGCGCTGGTGCTCGTGGCGGCGGAGTATGACTCGGAGGTGAGCGTCACCCTCACGTTCGATCGCGCGATCGATGTGGCGGGGCTGGTGGGCAGTGCGATCGTCGTGGAGGACGCCGGCGCGGGGCTGCGCTTCGAGGCGACGGGGCTGGTGACCATCATCGATCCGCAGACGGTGCGGATCGGGCTGGGCGAGACCGGGCCGTCGGGAACGGCGGAGAATACCCTCACCGCGTCGGGGGGGACGGGGATCGTGGCGGTGGATGATGGGGGGATGTGGGCGGGGGTGACGGAGCTGGTGTTGCCGTTTCCTTAATTAGTAGGCAGCGGGCAGCGGGCAGCGGGCAGAGAAATGCACGAGATTGCTTGCACATCTTTGGCGGTTCAGTTGCCCGCGCCGCGCGTTCCCATCGCCATTCGCACGGCGACGATGGACGATCTGCCGTTCCTCGATGAACTGCAGAAGCAGCACTCGAAAGCGCTCGGGTTCTTTCCGCGGGCGCAGATGGAGGGGTATGTTGAGAATGGGTGGGTGCTGATTGCGGAGGATGCCGCGACGAAGCAGCGATTGGGGTACTGCGCATCGCGCGATCGGTATCTGAAGCGCGACGAGTTGGGCGTCATCTATCAGCTGTGCGTGGCGCCGGGGCAACAGCGCGGGTTGATCGGGGCGACGCTGGTGAAGGAAGTGTTTGAGCGCGCGGCGTATGGCTGCCGACTGTTCTGCTGCTGGTGCGCGCAGGACCTGGAGGCGAATTACTTCTGGGAGTCGATGGGGTTCGTGCCGATCGCGTTCCGCGCGGGCAGCACGGGGAAGAAGCGGGTGCACATCTTCTGGCAGCGGCGGATCGTCGAAGGGGATGCGACGCCGTGGTGGTATCCGTTTAAGACGGACAGCGGCGCGATCAGGGAGGATCGGGTTGTGTTCCCGATTCCGCCGGGGGTGCATTGGAGTGAGGTGAGGAAGGTGGAGCTGCCAGCGCGTAGCACGGGTTTGCAACCCGTGTTGCCGGAGGGGGGACACGGGTTGAAAACCCGTGCTGCGAAAGTGAAGGCGAAGCCGGCGACGGCGGGGCCGGGGCCGGGGAAGGTGGGGATTCTCGTCGGGGGGCGGATCAAGTACGTGGATCGGCCGGGGTATGTCGCGCCCAAGCCCGCCAAGGCCGAGCGGAAGAAGGCGGCGAAGGGCCCGGCGGTGAAGATCGATCCGGCCTATCTGTCGCGGGCGCGCGAGCTGCGCGACCGGTATCTGGAGCATGTCAATGGGGAGCGGGTGAACGATCAGCGGGGGCTGGCGGGTTGGTCGATGCAGGCGAAGTATGAGGTGGGGCGGGTGCTGGCCGGTGCGCCCGATGGGCGTGCGACGCACGCCGCCCGGGCGCTTCCCGCGCCGGCGGCGGCGTGAGCGGTTGACGGGCAAGTTTCCCTCGAGCTGGTAGACAGCCTTCGACCATCCGGCAACGGGTGGTTGCTTCGTTGGGCGGAGCGATCGCGCCGATTCGGCGCTTTTGAGGCGCAGCGGTTGCCGCTCGCCAGATTACCGCATCGGATTTTTGATTTGTTCCCGCCGCCTGCGACGACATCCTCAGACATGAACGCCAGCGCCATCTCCGCGGTTTCCACCAAGCCGCCCAACACGATCAAGTCGAAGAACTTCGAGCTTAAGGCCGAGGACTTCATCAAGATGATGATCACCCAGCTGCAGCACCAGGACCCGATGGAGCCGGCGAAGAACGAGGAGTTGCTGGCGCAGATGAGCCAGATCGGTCAGCTGCAGTCGTCGACGATGATGCAGGAGAGCCTCAAGGGGCTCGTCATGCAGAACCAGATCGGCTCGGCGGGGAACCTGATCGGGAAGACGGTGCAGGGGCTGGATGACAAGAACGAGCAGGTGAGCGGCATTGTGAACTCGGTGCGCGTGGAGAACGACAAGCTGTTCCTCGAGCTGGACAACGGTAAGCGTCTGGCGATGGATCGGGTGACGGGCATCGCGACGGCGTCCGGCGCCTCTGGCGTTGTCGCTTAAGCGACCACGCCGCTAGAAGGATAAGAAAAACATGGCACTCACCAGCACGCTGTTCACGGGGCTTTCGGGGCTGAACGTCAATCAGACGAAGCTCAACGTGGTCGGCAACAACATCGCCAACGTCAACACGATCGCGTTCAAGTCCAGCCGGGCGTTGTTCAAGCCGCAGTTCTACGTGACCGACGCCGGCGGCACGCCCGCGGATGGTGATTTCGGCGGCTCGAACCCCAGCCAGCGCGGCCTGGGCGCGACGATCGCCACGGTGCAGAAGGACTTCTCCAACGGCTCGATCGAGCCGACGGGCAAGGCGACGGACCTGGCCATCGAGGGCGACGGGTTCTTCGTGGTTCGCGGGACGGATCAGAAGTACACGCGCGACGGGTCGTTCACGCTCAACGAAGCGAACCAGCTGGTCACGACCGGCGGCGAGTTCGTGCAGGGCTATGGCGTGGACGAAGATGCGAACGTGCAGGTCGGCAGGCTCCAGAACATAGACATCCCGCTCGGCTCTCTCACGCAGGCCATCGCGACGGAGAACGCGACATTCGAGGGGAACCTGAACGCGAACGGCCTGGTGGCGACGGGGGCGAGCATCCTGAACAGCGGCCCGATGATGCATGCCGACGGCGTAACACCGGTCGATCCCACGACGGCGCTGATCGACCTGCGCAACCCGGCGGACCTGGCGACCCCGCTGTTCGCCGCCGGCAGCACGCTGACGCTGGCGGGCAGCCGCGGCGGGCGCAACCTGCCCGCGCTGACGTTCGACATCAACGGCTTGTCGACCGTCCAGGAACTGCAGCAGTTCTTCAACCAGGGAATGACGTTGGACACCGCGTCGGCGCCCCCGGCGGGCACCGCCCTGATCTCTGCGCTTCCCGGCGATCCCGCGGGCAGCGTGCGACTTCAGATGACGGGGCACACCGGCCAAGCCAATGCGCTGTCGCTGGCCGGCACGGCGTTCAGCAACTCGGCCAACAGCCCCGGCCTCTCGTTCACCGACGACGCCGCCAGCAACCCCTCCGGCGAGAGCGTCGCAACGAGCTTCGTCGCGTACGACTCGCTGGGCACCCCCATCACGGTGAACGTGACCGCCGGCCTGGAATCCAAGGCGAACACCGGGAATACCTGGCGGTTCTACGCCACCAGCGCCGGCGACACCGACGCCGCGACGTTTGACCCGGCGGCGGTCAGCGAAGGCAGCCGCATCGGCACGGGCACGATGACGTTCGACAGCGAAGGCCGCCTCACCAGCAGCACGGGCACCACCGTCGTCATCCACCGCAACAACACGGGTGCCGGCTCGGCGGTCAATCTGAACATCGACTTCAGCTCGATGACCTCGCTGGCCAGCAGCGAATCAAGCCTCACGGCCACGGGAGTGGATGGCTCGCCGATCGGCACGCTCAGCGCGTTCTCCGTCGGCGTGAACGGGATCATCACCGGCATGTTCGACAACGGGTTGACTCGCACGCTCGGGCAGGTCGCGATGGCGACGTTCAACAATCCGCAGGGGCTTCAGGACATGGGCGGGAACATGTACATGACGGGCGGAAACAGCGGCGAACCGATCATCGCCGCTCCGCTGCAGCTTGGCGCCGGCGCGATCCGCTCCGGCGCGCTGGAGCTGAGCAACGTCGACCTGTCGGAAGAATTCATCAACCTGATCATCGCCTCGACGGGGTTCAGCGCATCCAGTCGCGTGATCTCAACCAGTGACCAGCTGCTCACGGAGCTGCTGAACACCAGCAGGTAGTGAGTGAACGAATTCCAGCGCCGCCACGAACACCGGCGGCGCACCATCGGGTTAGGAATGACCCGATGGAGACGGATTAGCCCTCGCGGCAGGTGTTTATTCTGCTGTCGCGGGGGCATTTTTTGAAGGAAGCTGCCAGTTGTTGGTTGGCAGTTGCCAGCGAATGAAAGAGGCGCACTCCTCCCTGGCAACTGGCAAGTGGGTAACTGGCAGCTCAAGCAGCCCATGATCGCCTTAACCCGTCTCAACGGTCAGCAATTCGTGATCAACGCCGACAAGATCCGCTACGTGGAGTCCACTCCCGACACCGTCATCTGCTGTGATCACGGGGAGAAGATGATGGTGAAAGAGACACTCCAGGAGGTCATGCGCAAGGCGATCGAGTACGCGCGCGTGATCCGCAAGGCGGTTACGGAATAGCGTAATCGGGCTTACAAAGCTTCGGTTCTGGATAAGCGCACCGGCGTACTTGCCGATAGTCATGATGACGCGGGTCCTAAAGGATCCGCGTTATTGGGCGTTGGTGGAGCGGGGACAGGAAGGGCACGGACAATGGCAGAGAAACCCGGGAAAGGGCCTGAGACCGCATCGGCGGCCAGTGGGGAGAAGAAGGACGCGAAGGGTAGCGGGGGCGGCGCCACCGCGCTGCTCGCCAAGACACCCGTGCTGATGGGCGGTGTCATGCTGCTCGAGGCCGTCGTGCTCTTCGCCGGTTTCAAGTTCCTCGGCGCCGGCGCCCCCGCGGCCGACGCGGCCAAGATTGCCCACCTGGACGAGGTCGGCCACGGCGCCGACGGCCACGGGGATGGAAAGAGCACGGTGGCTGACAGAAAGAAAACCGTTGAGATCAACGTCCTGGACTTCCGGGCCCCGAACAAACTGTCCGGGCGGACGTTCTTGTATGACGTGAGCATCTACCTGGTCACCAAGCACGAACATGCCGAAGCCGTGAAGCAGACGATTAAAGACCGCGAGGCCTTGATTAAAGATCGGATTCGTACGATCATTGCGCAGTCGGATCCGGAGAAGCTCGGGGGCGGATCGGAACCGGGGCTGGAGACGTTGCGGCGACAAGTGAAGTATCAGCTCGATGAGATCATCGGGGACGCGATGATCAGCGAGGTGCTCGTGCCGCGATGCATTCCCTTCCGGACGGATTATTGAGGATTTTTGCTTTGCGATTGTCGATTTGCGATTGAACGGCGACGAGTTCAGTCGCAAAATTGCAAATCGATATTGCAAATGACGACCTGTTTCGCCAAGGATGGTGAACCATGGCTGAAGAGCAGCCGCCTGCCGCCGCACATTCGCCCCCCGCAGAATCACCCACAGATGCCACCGCCGCCGCAATCGCCGCACCGGGCGACATGGGCGCCAATCAACAGGCGGAGATCGACGAGCTGCTGAAACAGGCAAGCTTCGAAGACCCGTCGATGCATTCGGGCGGCGATGGTGGTGAGCTGCCCGCCAGCGACGGCGAGCAGTTTCCCCTCCCGAATTTCCAGCAGGTCATGCAGGACGCGCAGGTATCGAGCATCGATCTGTTGCGCGATGTCGAGCTGAACGTGAAGATTGAGCTGGGCCGCTCGCGGATGCTCGTCGAGGACGTGCTGAAGCTCGGCGAGGGATCCGTTGTCGAGCTGGACAAGCTTGCCGGCGACCCCGTCGACGTGTTCGTGAACGACCGGCTCGTCGCGCGCGGGGAAGTGCTGGTGCTGAACGACAACTTCTGCGTCCGCGTGAACGAGATCGTCGCGGGTGTGAAGGAAGAGGGAATGTAGCGCCCGGACTGAGCACGAGGGGACATTGGCGGCAGCTTCTGGGCAGGGGCAGAACCATGCGATTCCGCAACATGGCGCTGGTGGCGTTGACGGTGGTCGCGCTGTTTGCGCGCGCGGGCGCGGCGCAGAGCTCCCGGCCCAGCAGCAGCACGAGCGGCGCCGCGGTGGTTCCGCGCGGGAATCCCGCTCCGGCATCCATCGAGAAAACCGTCATCCGTCGTTCCTCTGATGCGACGGCGACGACCCGTCCAACAATCGCCGCCAAACCCGCAATCGGCGCATTCGACACGATGCACGTCGTGCTCTCGCTGGGCATCGTGCTCACGCTGATTTTCGCATTGCGCTGGCTGGGCCAGCGGTTGTTCGGGAAGGGGATGACCAGCCGCTCTTCGCGCGCGGTGCAGGTGCTCTCGCGAAACGTGATCTCCCCCAAGCAGCAGTTGCTCGTCGTGCAGGTGGGGCGACGGCTGGTGGTGGTCGGCGACAGCGGTCAGCAGATGAACTCATTGTGCGAGATCACAGATCCGGACGAAATGGCAGCGCTGATCGGACAGATTCACGAGGAGAAGCGCGAGACGAGCGGCAATCCGTTCGGCTCGATCTTCGGCCGCGCCGGAACGGCCTTCGAAAAAGAAACTGAACCGCACCGTTCGGTCGACGTAGCGGAAGAGTCAGAGGAATCTGCGGATGGTTTGACGACAGAGGCAACTGGAGAGTTAACGGGTGCGTCGCCCGTGCATGACACGCGCGACGAGTTGAGCGGTCTGATGGACAAGGTACGGCTCATGTCGCGACAGTTCCGTCGCACGTGATGGCCGCACGGGGCTGGGTCATTCGACGTTGAATGTTGTGCTACGGTTCAGGCCTGAAGCCCGGCTGTCATCGTGAGGTACTCCGAAGGGATCTCCATCGCCGGAGAACCTGAGATCCTTCGGAGTACCTCAGGATGACGAAGCGCCGGAATCAATCCTGACCATTGACGTGCGCGTGGGGCTTGGCATGGATGCCGGAGCTGCGCGACGCGTATGCTTCACCTCGGGGTGCCGCGATGAGAATGGATGCTCTCGCTGGGCTGTGCCGACGCTCCTGCGCGCTGACGGCGTTCCTGCTGCTGTTATCGGCGCCCTCGCTCGCTTTGGCTCAATTTCAGAACCTCCCGCCCGGGGCACGCCCGGTCCTCCCGCAGGGCACGGAAATCCCCGCCGACCCCGCTCCTGCGCAGACGTCGCCCGCCTCGCCGATGCAACTGCCCGACCTGACGAAGAAGGAAAACTTCTCCGCGGCGATGCAGATCATCATCCTGATGACGGTGCTTTCGCTGGCGCCGGCGATCCTCATCATGATGACGAGCTTCACGCGCATCATCATCGTGCTCTCGCTGCTCCGCCAGGCCCTCGGCACGCAGCAGCTCCCGCCCAACCAGGTGCTCATCGGGTTATCGATGTTCATGACGTTCCTGGTGATGGGCCCCACCTGGCAGCGCGTGAACGCCGAGGCGCTCCAGCCGTACATGGACGGCCAGATGGATCAGAAGACCGCGCTTTCACTGGCGCAGGTGCCGGTGCGCGAATTCATGCTCGGGCAGATCCAGCGCAGCGGCAATGAGGAGGACATTTTCCTCTTCCACGAGTTCGCCAACCGCGAGCAGGGGGAACTGAAGACGCTCGAGCCCGATCAGATCGGCACCATGACGTTGATCCCGGCCTTCATGATCAGCGAGCTGAAGACGGCATTCCTGCTGGGGTTCAAGGTGTACCTGCCGTTCCTGATCATCGACATGGTCATCTCCTCCGTGCTGATCAGCATGGGCATGATGATGCTGCCGCCGGTTCTCATTTCCCTGCCCTTTAAGCTGCTGCTTTTTGTCCTGGTGGACGGATGGCGCTTGATTGTGGAAGGGCTGATGGGTAGTTTCCTTTAGCTTCTGTTTAGCGCCTCTCGTTCGACGCCTCATGGATGGGGTGATCGGACCGGAACACCGGGCAAGTGTTCCGCAAAGCACATGCGCCGCCCACGCCTCATCGGACTGGCGGCGCGACACTCAGGGAAGGGTGTGGTCAATGGACGTTCATCAAGCCACCGATCTGATTCGCCATACGCTGGTCCTCGCCTTGACGATTTCCGCGCCGATGCTCCTGATCGGGCTGGCCGTGGGCATCCTCGTCTCGCTGTTCCAGGCGGTGACGCAGATCCAGGAGCAGACCCTCACATTCATCCCGAAGATTGCCGCGATGACGGGCGCCGCCATCGTGCTCATGCCGTGGATCGCGCAGCGGTTGCTCGAATACACATCGGCGATGTTCACCACCGGGCTCACGCAGTAGCCGCACGAAGCGACCCACACGCGCGTGACGCGTCACGTGAATCACATGTCGATCGATGACCTGCTCCAGACCGTGCCGACCTTCGCCCTCGTGCTGTTCCGGGTGGCGGGGATGATGCTGTTTGCGCCGCTGTTCGGCAGCGCACGGATCCCACGGCAGCTCAAGGCGCTGCTTGTGATCATTCTCGCCGTCGGGCTGATGCCCGCTGTCACGCGGCCGCCCGTCATGCCCGAAACAATGTGGCAGCTGGCGCTGGGAATCGGCGGCGAGATGGTCTTCGGGCTCGCCATGGGCATGGTGCTGAGCTTCACGTTCATCGCCGCGCAGTGGGCGGGGGAGATGATCGGGCAGCAGATGGGGCTGAATATGAGCGAAGTGTTCGACCCGCAGTTCGGCGCCGCCGGGTCCATCGTCGGTGAATTTTACTTCATGCTGACGCTCGTGATCTTCCTCGTCGTCGGAGGGCACCACGCGATGCTCCAGGGCGTGCGCGCGAGCTTTGAGGCGCTGCCGCTGCTGACGGTCGGCATGACTCCGTCGCTGCTCGACACGCTGGTTGGGCTGCTTCAGTCGGCGGCGACGCTGGCGATCCAGCTCGCGGGCCCGATGTTCGTCACGATGCTGGTCGTCGACGTCGCCATGGGGTTCATCAGCAAGACGATGCCGCAGCTCAACGTCATGAGCGCCGGGCTCTCGATGAAGTCGATCATCGGGATGTGTGTGCTGCTCGTGGGGATGACGCTGACGAGCCACGTGATCAAGGACCGCGTGACGGGCTCAATGGAAGCTGTTTCGCACATGTGGGTTGGGCTGGCGCCGTCGCCGTAAGCGACGCGCCGGATCGAGGAATGCATGGCCGAGGAGATGGGCGACAAGACCGAAGCGGCGACCCCGCGACGCCGCCAGGAAGCGCGCGAGCAGGGGAACATCGCCCGCAGCCCCGACCTCACGGCCGCCGTCGTTCTAATCGGCACGCTGATGCTGCTGAAGAACTTTGGACCTGCGCTGGTCGACGGGCTCCGGGTGTTCGTGCAGGAGATGCTCAGCCAACCGTCGCTGGCGGATCTGGGAGGCGCGGAACTTGGGGCGCAAATCCTGCGCGGACTCGTCACCGCCGCCAAGGCGCTGGCGCCGTTGTTCATCGGTGTGATGATTCTCGCCGTCGTAATCAACCTGCTTCAGGTGGGGCTGTTCTTCAACACCAAGAAGCTTCAACCGAACTTCACCGCGCTCAACCCCCTCAAAGGACTAAGCAAGCTGTTCGGAAAATCGCAGACGCTCGTGAAGCTCGGGATGAACCTTCTCAAGCTCTCGCTCGTAGCGTGCGTTGCGTACTCTGCCGTCCACGGAAGGCTCGAGCAGATCATCTCCGTCCAGGGGCTGAGCTTCCTGCAGATCTTCGCGCTGGGTGCCGACGTCATTTACGCGATCGGGATTCGCATCGGCGTGCTGCTGCTGGTGCTGGCGATCATCGATTACGCCTACCAGCGCTTCCGCATCGAGCGGGAGCTACGAATGACGAAGCAGGAAGTCAAGGAAGAGATGCGTCGCATGGAAGGCGATCCGAAAATTAAAGGCCGGCGCCGACAGATCGCGATCCAGATCGCGACGCAGAAGCTCAAGAAAGACGTGCCCACCGCCGACGTCGTCGTCACCAACCCCACCGAATTCGCCATCGCCCTGAAGTACGACAACAACGCCATGCACGCGCCGTGCGTGATCGCCAAGGGCCAGGGTTTTATGGCCGCCCGTATCCGCGAGATCGCGATCGCGCACGGCGTGCCGATCCTGGAGCGCAAGCCGCTCGCCCGCGCGCTGTACAAGCTCGTCGAAGTCGGCCAGGAGATCCCGGAACAGTTTTACGCCGCCGTCGCCGAAATTCTCGCGTACGTCTACGAGCTCAGCGGCAAGGCCGCCGCCACCAGAAAGGTGGCGGTGTAAATCATCATGGCCAGCGCGATCGCAGCCAATCCCGTCTACGCGACGATTCAAGCCAACAAGGGCATGATCTTCCCGTTCGCGTTCATCAGCCTCTTGATGGTGCTGCTGATCCCGTTACCGACGGCGATCCTCGACCTGCTGCTCGTGATGAACATCACGCTGTCGATCATCGTGCTGGTCACGACCATTTATGTGCAAAGCCCGCTGGAGTTTGCGGTCCTCCCGTCGCTCCTGCTGGCCGTCACCCTCTTCCGTCTCGTGCTCAACGTCGCGACAACGCGGCTGATCCTCACGGCCAGCGGCACGCCCGACGAGGCGATGCACTCGGCCGGCGAGGTCGTCATGGCGTTCAGCAATTTCGTCACCGGCAACTCGCTGGCCGTTGGTGTGATCATCTTTCTGATCATTTTCGTCATTCAGTTCGTCGTGATCACTAAGGGTGGGACGCGCATCAGCGAAGTGGCGGCGCGGTTCACATTGGACGCGATGCCCGGAAAGCAGATGGCGATCGACGCCGATCTCAACTCCGGCAACATCACCGAGCCCGAAGCCCGCAAGCGCCGCGAAGCCATCTCACAGGAAGCGGATTTTTATGGCGCAATGGATGGTGCATCGAAGTTCGTCCGCGGCGATGCGGTCGCCGGCATCATCATCACATTCGTCAACATCCTCGGCGGACTGTACGTCGGCATGGTCGAGCATGAGTGGGCCCTGATGGACTGCCTGGGCCTGTACACGCGGCTCACGATCGGCGACGGGCTTGTCAGCCAGGTGCCTGCATTCATCGTCTCGCTCGCGGCCGGGCTGATCGTCACGCGCTCGAGCAGCAAGTCGAACCTCGGCGATGAGATGCTCGGGCAGATCTTCGCCAAGCCCAAGGCGCTGATCGTCGCCGCCGCTTTCCTGATGTTGCTGGCGTTCACCGGCTTGCCCAAGCCGCCGCTCGTGATCCTGGGGATGTGCTGTGCCGGACTGGCATACACCCTCACGCGCAAGGAAAACCGAGCGACGAAGGCTGCCGGCGCTGCGAGGGACAAGGAAAAGGCCGCCGCCGCGAAGGAGCCGGAGAAAGTCGAGAAGCTGCTCGACCTGGACACGATGGAGCTCGAGGTCGGCTACGGACTGGTGCGGCTGGTCGACACGGCCAAGGGCGGGGACCTGCTCGACCGGATCTCGCTCATCCGCCGGCAGATCGCGGTCGATCTTGGCATCATCGTCCCGCCGCTGCGCATCCGCGATAACATGCAGCTCGGCGCCAATGACTATGTCGTGAAGATCAAGGGCCAGGCCATCGGCCGCGGCGTGACATATCCCGAGCAGTTCCTGGCGATGGACAATGGCGCCACGTCCGGGCCCGTCCCCGGCGGGGAGCTCACGACCGAGCCCGCGTTCGGCCTGCCCGCGTACTGGATCACCGAATCGGAACGCCCGCAGGCCGAGCTGCTCAACTACACCGTCGTCGAAGCGCCCGCCGTGCTCGCAACGCACCTCACGGAGCTCATCAAGGGCCATGCCTACGAGCTGCTCACGCGGCAGGAGGTCAAGAACCTCATCGACAATCTGAAAGCGCGCGTGCCGGCGCTGGTTGAGGAAGTGATCCCGACGATCGTGAAGCCCGGGGAGCTGCAGAAGGTCATGCAGAACCTGCTCCGCGAGCGCGTCCCGGTGCGCGACCTCGAGACGATCATCGAGACGCTCGGCGATTTCGCGACGCGCACGAAGGACCTCGACGTGCTCACCGAATACGTCCGAAACGCGCTGTCGCGCACGATCTGCAAGCAATATGTCGACGACATGGACCGCCTCTGGTGCCTCACGCTCGACCCGGCGCTGGAAGAGCTGATCAACGGGCACCTGGATCGCTCCGACCGCGGCACGACAAACACGATGCCGCCGCAGACGCAGCAGCAGATCGTCCACCAGATTAGTGAGAAAGCGGGTGAGTTGACGCAGACCGGGCGCCTGGCCGTCATCCTGTGCAGTCCGCAGATTCGCGGCGCGGTGCGGCGGATGATCGAGTCGAGCCTGCCGCAGGTCGCGGTGCTCGCCTACAACGAAATCGTTCCGGAAGTGGCTGTCGAGGCGGTGGGGCTTGTGGGCATGAACGGGTGAAAGGAAGGAGCCAGCAGCCAGTAGCCACAAGCCAGTAGAAAAATGAAGACCTGCTCTTCCTACTGGCTCCTGGCTTCTGACTACTGGCTTCTCAGGGCATTATGAATCTTCAAACCTTCAAAGCGTCGACGATGGCCGAGGCGCTGGGCCAGGTGAAGCACGTGATGGGTCACGACGCGGTGATCCTGCACACGCGCACGTACCACACGCGGTACATGCTCGGTCTGCGGCGCCGGGAGATCGTCGAGATCACCGCGGGGCGCGGGACGGGATTGCGACCGCGGCGCACGGCCGCGCGACCGCAGCCCCCGCAGCCGCAGCAGCGCAACGTCGAGCAGCCTGTGTTCCCGGCCCGCGCACTCATGGGCGCATCCGCCGGCGCTTCTGCCCAGCCGACGATCGTCCGGGATCCCATCGCCAACGGCCGCTCCATCCTCGAGCAGCCCGCCGCCGGCGCCGCGGTCATGCTCAACCTCACGCAGGAAATGAGCGCCCTGAAGGGCATGGTCAAGAACCTGCACAACGAGATTCGCCACACGCAGGCCCCCCAGGTCCCTGAAGAGCTCTTTGAGCACTACATGGGGCTGATCCAGAACCAGGTCGCCGAAGAGCTGGCCAGCGACATCGTCAAGACGCTGCAGAAGAACCTGCGCCCCGAGCATCTCAGTCAGCCGCAGTTCGTCCGGGAGAAGATTGCCGAGCAGCTTGAGAAGCTCCTGCCCACGAGTGGACCGATCGTCC
Source organism: Tepidisphaeraceae bacterium (assembly GCA_035936155.1). Taxonomy (GTDB): domain Bacteria; phylum Planctomycetota; class Phycisphaerae; order Tepidisphaerales; family Tepidisphaeraceae; genus DASYWJ01. The sequence goes on from DASYWJ010000130.1 coordinate 17,797, forward strand.
GCACAAAAGCGCTGGGCCCGCACGTTGTCGCACTGATCGGACCCACTGGCGTGGGCAAGACGACGACGCTCGCCAAGCTCGCGGCCAATTTGAAACTCCGTGAAAAGCATCGCGTCGGGCTGATCACGCTGGACACCTACCGCATCGCCGCCGTCGATCAGCTCAAGAAATACGCCGACATCATCGGAAGCCCCCTTCGCGTCGTCGGCAACATCGAAGACTTGAAGGAAGCTGTCGCGCAGATGAGCGACTGCGACTTTATTCTGATCGACACCGCCGGCCGTAGCCCCAACGATGCGCTGAAGCTCAACGAGCTGCGCGGGCTGCTCGACTCGATCAAGCCCGACGAGGTGCACCTGGTCATCTCCAGCACGGCCAGTCAGGCTTGTGTCGAGCTGGCCGTGACTAAATTCAGCGACGTGCGCGTCGACAAGATCATCTTTACCAAGATCGACGAGGCGGCGTGTGTTGGAACGCTATTGAACGTGGTGCGCAAAGTGAACAAGAGCCTGTCGTACATCACGACAGGTCAGGACGTGCCTGACGACATCGAAGTCGGCAGGGGTCGTCGGCTGGCGCAACTTATTCTCGGAACCTCGGTATGAGCATGGCCATGACTGTCGATCAGGCAACACACCTGCGGTCGTTGGTGCAGGGATCGATACCCGCGGGCGCGGCGGCTTCCGCTGCGCCGATGCAGCGGCGGCACCGGGCGAGCGTTGTCGCGATCACGAGCGGGAAGGGCGGCGTCGGCAAGAGCAACGTTGCCGTCAACCTCGCGATCACGCTCGCCGCCGCCGGCAAGCGCGTCACGCTGCTCGACGCCGACCTTGGCCTGGCTAATGCCGACGTCCTGTGCAATGTCGACCTACGGGCGAACCTCTCGCACGTCATCGCGCGCAAGCGGGAGCTGTCTGACGTGCTGGTCAAAGCCCCCGGCGGCTTTAACCTGATCGGCGGCGCATCCGGCCTCGCCCGAATGGCAGACCTCACCGATGAGGACCGCCAGCGCCTCGTCGATGCCCTGGGCGAGCTGGAGAAGCAGGCGGACATCATCCTGATCGACACGGGCGCAGGCATCAGCCCTAACGTGCTCAGCTTCACCCGCGCCGCCGACCATGTGCTGGTCGTCACGACGCCCGAGCCCACGGCCATCACCGACGCCTACGCCGTCATCAAAGTCATCAGCCGCGATGAGCAGGAGCACCGGCTCAGTCTCCTCGTGAACCAGGCGCGTTCGCCCGGCGAAGGGCGCGTGGTGCACGAGCGGATCGCGAAGGTTGCGAAGCAGTTCCTGGGCGTGAGCGTGCTCGACGCCGGCTACGTACTGGCGGATGAGAACGTGCAGAACGCCGTGCGCCGCAGGATGCCGTTTGTGCTTGGCTCACCGAACTGCCCGGCGGCGAGGTGCATCGAGAAGCTCGCCATGCGCCTCGAGCAGGGCGTCGCCAACGTCGGAGACCAGGGCGGGTTCTTTAACCGGATGAGCCGGTGGTTCAGGAAGTGAAGGTTATGCCCGCTCGACTGGCCGCAACATTGTCGTTTATCGTCTTCGCCCTGTGTCTCGTCATCGGTAGACTCCAGGCGGGGAACCCATTCGCGACCACGGTGATCCGGGCGCTGGCGGCGATGGCGGGAACATTCATCGTTGGACTGATCGTCGGCCTGATGGCTGAAATCATGCTCAAGGAATCCGTCGGAACGCCGAATTCGGCAGTCGACGGCGGGAAGTTGAAAAATTCTGAGGCGAATTCGTCGTCCGGCGACCGATAAACGGAAGTGGTGTTTTTGCAAAGAATGCCACGCGTTTCTCGGTCTGCAGGATTGTTACCGGGTTGTGTGCTGTCTGAACTAAGTTGTCCACCTGAAGGATCGGGAGGCTCTGCTATGGCCAAGGTTGCTGCCGCGAAACGGGATATCAAGGAAGTCTGGATCGAATACAAGAAGACCAAGGCCGAGTCGCTGCGCAACATCCTGATGGAGAACTATCTCCACCTGGTTCGCTACAACGCCGAGCGCATCCACGTGAAGCTGCCCGATGAGGTCGAGCTGGACGATTTGATGTCCTCGGGCATCTTCGGGCTCATGGACGCGATTGCTGCCTTCGATCTGGAGCGCGGTGTGAAGTTCGAGACGTACTGCGCCCCGCGCATTCGCGGCGCAATCCTTGATGAGCTGCGCTCGATGGACTGGGTTCCCCGCCTCGTCCGCAGCCGCGCCCACAAGCTCGACGGGGCCAGCAAACAGCTCGAAGTCGAGCTCGGACGCGCCCCGACCAACGATGAGATCGCCAGGCGGTTGAAGATCTCCATGGGCGAGTTCGAGAAGATGGCCAAGGATGCCAGCGCCGTCGGCCTGGTCTCCCTCTCGCGCAAGTGGTTCGAAACCGACAGCAACAAGGACGTACGCGAGATTGACGTGCTCGAAGACAAGCGCGGCGCCGACCCGGTCCGCGAGATCCAGCGCAAGGACCTGAAGGAGCTGATCACCAAGGGTCTTTCCCGCGCCGAGCGGCTGATCATCATCCTCTACTATTTCGAGGAGATGACCATGAAGGAGATCGGCGCCACGCTGGACCTGTCCGAATCCCGCGTCAGCCAGATGCACAGCTCCATCCTCGCCCGGCTCAAGGCGCAGATGGCCGACCGCCGCAAGGAGTTTCAGCAGGCGACGGCGGTGTAGCGGGGGCGCGCGCGACGGGGACGTCCCCTCGCGGCGAACGTCCCCGTCTGCGTGTTCAATTCCTGCAGGGCGAGCGCCGGTCAGGCCGCCATCCGCAGCTGCGGGTGCACCTCGGAGGGGGCGGTCATGTAATCCACCAGCGCCTCGTACGCGTTGATTGTCGCCGCGTCCGGGAGCTGGGCGCGCAGCGCCTCGATCTCGGTCCGGGCATCCACCAGCGCCTGCTGCGCCTGGCTGAAATTCGTCGCCAGCATCTGCACCTCGCGCTCCAGCTCGGTGATCTTGCGACCCTGCTCTTTGACCTGGGCCAACAGCGACAGCTTCTGCGTCGCGGCGGCGATAAGGGCCTCACGGGCCTGCGTCAGGTTCTGTGCGGAAATCGACATCGTGCCACCTCTCTTCGATGGTAGAAAACCTACGACAGACGCACGGGCCGCGCGGCTGACAACGCCGCGCGAGCGGACTTCGGTTCCGCGGGGAAAACCCGTTGCGTCCCCACCTGTTTGTCGGCGATGGCGCGGGCGGTCTTAACGCGTGGGGAAGATTTTCTTTCTGTGCCGGCCTCCGCCCCCGCGCAGCGCGGGGCTCGAGCGCGCCGTTTGCAGGTGGAATTCACTGGGCCGCGACGTATAGTCGGAGGCATGTCCTCCGAGATGTCGCGTGAGCAGTTCGTTCAACGCGTGATCGAGCACGTGCGGGTGAAGTTCCCGCTCGTGAAGCTCGCCCGCGGTGACCAGACATTCTCGATGAACGTGAACGGCAACCTCGCTCCGCTGGAGAACCTTTACCGCGTTTCGCTGCTCCGCCCCGAGGACCTCGAGCGTCACGTCGACCGCTGGATGGTCGAGCTGCTCCGCGCCTCAGAGGGGACCCCCGATCAGTCCGGCGACTACGATGAGATCAAGGACCGTATCCTGCCGATGGTTCTCGCGTCGGCGACCACGGAGCTGAAGACGGATGCCATGGTCACCCAGCCGCTTATCGACGGGCTGATCATCGCGTACGCATTGGACAGCGATCGGACAATCTCCTATATCCCCCGCGCGCTGTTCAATGATTGGAAGATGTCTATCGACGACCTGCACGAGGTGGCGATCAATAACCTGGTGGCCAGGAGCGAGGCCATCAACGCGCACGCCGCTCAGGACGAGAACGGTGCCATTAATCTGATCTTGTTCCAGACAATGGACGGCTACGATGCCAGCCGCATCCTGTTGCCCACGCTGCACGAGCGCCTCCGCGAGCACCTGGGAAGCCCATTCGCCGCCGGCATCCCCAACCGCGACATTCTCCTGTGTTTCCGCGACGATGAGGAAACCGTAAACCGCCTCAAGTCACAGATCGCGGAAGATTTCCGCTCGATGCCGCACCAAGTGACCGATCGGTTGCTCCTCGTCACGCAGGACGGCATCGCGGCACGAGCTTGACGATGAACACACGACACCTCCTGCACAGATGCATCGTGGTGAGCAGCATCTTGCTCGCCGGATTCGCTTGTAGAACGGCCGACGTAGCTCCTCCGGCCGGCGCTGACCACGAACTCTCCGGCGGCCAGGCGCTGCAGCGTCAGCCCAACATCCTGTTCATCACCGCCGATGACCTGGGCTTCGATTCGCTCGGCTGCACCGGCTGCCCGCTGCCGGACATCTCGCCCAACCTCGATCGCCTCGCCCGCCAGGGGCTGCTGATTGACCATTGCCACGTCGCCCAGCCCGTGTGCGGGCCGTCGCGCGCGGCGTTCATCACCGGCACCTGGCCGCACCGCAACGGCGTGATGGGACACTACAATCAGCCGCCCAAATGGTTCGGCCCATCGCCGATCACCACCAATCTTCCAGAGCTGCTCCGCTCGCAAGGCGGCTACTACACCGGTGTCATCTGCAAGAACCCCACCGCCCAGGGCTGGGATGTCGACGTCAACCACCTGCAGGCGGGGCTCGGCCGCGATCCGTCGAAGTTCGAGCAGCTCACCCGCGACTTCATCGCTGCCGCCGCCAAGGAGAACAAGCCGTTCTTCCTCCACGCCAACCCCATGGACCCGCACGAGTATTGGGCCGGGCAGGAATACGAGACCAAGGCGTGGATCGACGCGATGATGATGAACAAGCCGTACGAGACGTATCCGAACGGCAAGCCGTACCCCGACCCGCAGGTCACGTACTCCGCCGACCAGATCCCCGTGCCCCCGTGCTGGCCGAACAACGCCGCCATGCGCGAAGACCTGCGCACCTACTTCAACTCCGTCCGCCGTCTCGACGAGGTCGTCGGCGGCATCCTCAAGGGGCTCCAGGCCAGCGGCCAGGAAGACAACACGCTCATCGTCTTCATCTCCGATCACGGCATCGGCCGGGCGTTCGCCAAATGGTCGCTGTACCCGCTGGGCACGCGCACGCCGATGATCGTGAAATGGCCGGGCGTGGTGAAGCCCGGCCGGCGCGACAGCCACAGCGTCATCTCCGCCATCGACGTGGCGCCGACGCTGCTCGAAGCCGCCGGCGTCGCCGTCCCCGATTTCATGGACGCCCGATCCATCCTCAGCATCCTCCGCGACACCAAGCGGCGCGAAAAGCGGGAGATGGTCTTCACCTGCTGGAACTACATGAACAACTACCCAGAGCAGGATGCCAAGTTCCCGGCGTACACGCGCGACTTGCATGACAAGTTCGACAACTACCGCCCCAGCCGCGCGATCCACAGCACGCGCTACACCTACGTCTGGAACGGCTGGTCCGATGGCAAGAACGAGATCCCGCTGGAGATGAGCAGCAGCCGGATGATCCGCAAGATCCTCCTCGCCACCGGCCACGAGGACCGCGCCCGCTTCGAAGCCCTGCGCGCCCGCGAGGAGTTTTACGACACGGTGAAGGACCCCGGCTGCCTCGTCAACCTGATCAACGAACCCACGCTGGCGCAGCAGATCCACGAATTCCGCACGGAACTGCTGAAGACGATGGAGCGGACAAACGATCACGAAACGCCGAACTTCCGGTCAGATTTCCAGGCCTCCCGCGGCGCGCATCCGACCGGGTCGTAACACTGGATTGGCTAAGGGCTGGTAGCAATGGTTTTGACCGCAGAAGCGCAGAGGACGCGGCGGAAACGAAGAGGCGGTTTCTTGCTGACCTTTCTCCTCTGAAGCTCATTTCAGGTATCGCATGCGGCTGGCTCTGATCGATTGGATCATCATCGCGGCGTTCCTGCTGCTCTCGCTGTGCATTGGCGTGCTCGCATCACGGCGCGCGGGGAAGAATGCATCGGAGTTCTTCCTCTCCGGCCGGTCGATGCCCTGGTGGCTGATCGGGTTCTCGATGGTTGCCACGACCTTCTCCACCGACACGCCCAATCTCGTCACCAACTTTGTCCGAAATGACGGCGTCGCGGGGAACTGGCAGTGGTGGGCGTTCCTGCTCACCGGCATGATGACCGTCTTTGTGTTCGCCAAGCTCTGGCGGCGCAGTGGTCTGATGACCGACGTCGCGTTTTACGAGCTGCGCTACTCGGGCAAGCCCGCAGCGTTCCTGCGCGGCTTTCGCGCGGTGTACATGGCGTTCATCTTCGGCATCATTCAGCAGGCCGCCGTCACGCTCGCGGCCATCAAGATTTTCGGCATCCTGATCGGCATGAAGCCGTGGCAGGTGATCCTGATCGGCGGCGGAGTGACCGCCGTGTACAGCATGGTCGGGGGGCTGCGCGGCGTGGTCTGGACCGACTTCTTCCAGTTCTCCGTCGCGATGACCGGCTCCATCGCCGCCGCCGTTGTCGCGGTGAACCATCCGCAGATCGGGTCGCTGGGAAATTTGCTCGCCCACGAGAACGTCCGCCCGCTGCTGTCGATGGTCCCGGATTTCGCTGACACCAACTTGCTAGTCGGCGTATTTGTGATGCCCCTGGCGGTCTACTGGTGGGCCGTCTGGTACCCCGGCTCTGAGCCCGGCGGCGGGGCGTACGTCGCGCAGCGCATTCTCTCTGCCAAGAACGAGCGTCACGCGATGGGGGCGACGCTGTTCTTCCAGTTCGCCCACTACGCGCTGCGGCCGTGGCCGTGGATCATCGTGGCGCTGTGCTCCGTCATCGTCTTCCCCGACATCGCGTCGATGCAGAGGCAGTTCCCGCACATCGCCGCTGACCGCGTGCAGAATGATCTGGCGTACCCCGCAATGCTCACATTCCTTCCCGCCGGCCTGATGGGGCTCGTTACCGCGTCGCTTATCGCGGCGTACATGTCGACGCTCTCGACGCAGCTCAACCTCATGAGCTCATATACCGTCAACGATTTCTACGTCCGGTTCGTCGATCCCGGTGCAAGCGAGCGACGAAAGGTGCTCGTCGGGCGTTTGATGACCTTGGTTTTGCTTTGCCTCTCGAGCCTCGTCGCGTTGAGTCTCGAGAGCGCGGAGCGCGCGTTCACGTTGATCATTTCCATCGGCGCAGGCACCGGGCTCGTTTTCCTGCTTCGCTGGTTCTGGTGGCGGATCAGCGCGTATTCCGAAATCGCCGGCATGTCCGCGTCGCTGCTGACGGCGATGTACTTTCAATTCGTACACGAGCGGCTCGGACTGCCGAGCCTGCAGAGCTGGCAGCAGTTGCTGTGCACCATCGCTGTGACCACCATTGTCTGGGTCGTGGTGACGCTCCTGACGCCACCCACGAGCGAAGAGCGGCTGCGGCAGTTCTACCGCGCCGTGCGACCTGGCGGCCCCGGCTGGCGGCGCGTGCGCCAGCGGGCGCAGGCGGAGGGCGAGCAGATGCCGAGCCTGCACTGGGACGTGCCGCTGGGAATCCTCTGCATGCTCATCGGCTGTATGGCTGTCTACGGTGCTCTGTTCGCGATCGGCAACTGGATCTACGGCAACACCCTGCACGCGGTGGTCCTGACGCTCATCGCCCTGGCAGCGGCCGCAGGAATCCTCTTCCTCTGGGGCAGATTGACTACCGAGAAGCTGGAGCACCGCGCTTGAGGATGGCAACAGGTTGACGGCGCACAACCCAATCCCCATCGGTACCAGTCTAACTAATTCAGCGACGGATCGTCCGGGATATGGTCCGGGTTGATATATCCGCCTGCGGTCAGGCGTGCGGTCAGCTTGTTCCACTGCGTCTCGGGGTCGGCTTGGAAGACATCCAACGGCGTCGCCGGCGTGATGATCCAGGATCCCTCGGTGATCTCGCGATCGAGCTGCTCCAATCCCCAGCCGGAGTAGTTCGCGAAATATTTCGCCGGCCTGGTCCCCGCAAGCATGATCTGCTCGATTGGCTCGCGCTCGGCGGTGAACCATATGCCGTCGCTTATCTTATCTCCGCCGGCATTTTCGTTCCCGTGCAGGACCATGAGCGGGCCGGGGCAGGGGCCGCCCTGGTTGATGGGAACCTCAACGTCCCCGGCGGCTTCGACCATAGGCCCGCAGGCTTCGGCGACAGTCATGTCCAGCGGGCGGTTAAGGATCACCCCGAGCACCCCGTCCTCGTCGTGCTGAACGATCAGCACTACGCTCCGCGCGAAGTTCGGATCCAGGAGCCGGCCTGAGGCGATGAGAAGCTGTCCCTTTCGTGATTCCACGAGTGTGCCAATTCCTATGGTCGCTTTGGCCGGCCATTCAAGCCTGCTCATCCGAATCCCTGAGGCGTGGCCTGCGCTTTGCGACAATAGTCCGGGAGAGGAGATTGCGCAATGACCACCCCAACCTTTGTCGCCCGCAAGGTCGGCGACAAGTACATCCTCGTGCCGAAGGACTCGCTGACGCAGCGCCCAATTTGGACCCTTGCCGGCGCGCTGCTGTTGCTGTTCGGGTTTACGCGACGGAGCAATGGCGGCTTCCTCATGATGATCGCGGGCGGCGCCGTGACGTATCGTGGGATCACTGGCGTGAGTCCGTGGTACCGGTTCTTCTGCCCCAAGGCGCGTCGCGAGCAGGTGGGGGCCTCCGACGTTGGTCCAAGCTATCAGCACGCGTCCCCGGACGTGCACCAATCGCCGTCGGATGAGGTCGACGAGGCGTCGATGGAATCCTTTCCTGCCAGCGATGCGCCTGCCGTGGCCCACTCGACCGGCGATGAGGAGACACTGAAGGCGGCGACGCGCGACTGAATTGTTCTTGCTGTTTTGGGGGCAGGCGGGGTGCGATGATTCCGCAGCACGTGAGCGGTCCGCCTTTGTCGCGGCCGCGGTATTCAACTTCTCGGCGGCCTATGCGCTCGGCCGGGACACCGCCGTCTCGTTCTACCCCGGCCAAGCCATCGGCGGACGACGGGGACCTCGACCTGCGCCGCGATCACGGCACCGATCTCACCTTCAGCGGCGTAGACTGGGATTTGATGAACCGTTCCAGAACGCCGCATCCCCAACTCCCTTTCGCATCACGGTGTGGCGGGTCATAATTGCGCTGCAATAAACGCATCGGCCGGGCGTTATGGGTGAGACGGCCGCGGAATTGTCGTGATGGGTGTGACAGCGTCGCTGAATCCGACTCCCCCGGCCAGCGCCCCGACCGCCGTCCCTGAACCGACGGATGAGGCGCTTCTCGAGTTGTTGCGTGACGGCAGCACGTCGGCAGGCGAGATGCTGGTTAAGCGGCACTGCCAGCCGCTGCTGCGGTATCTGCACCGGCTCGTTGGCAGCGAACACTTGGCCGAGGAACTGCACCAGCAGACCTGGGTGAGCGTGATGGACCACCTCGACCGGTTCGACAAATCGTCGGCCTCGGGAGGATTCAAGGCGTGGCTCTTTCGCATTGCGACCAACAAGGCCAACGACTATTGGCGGTCGAGCGGTCGGGAGAAATCAGCAAAGCAGTCGCTGCGGCTCCTGACGGATCAGGAAGCCCCCGACGCCTCGCATCGACTCGCCGGCGCCGAAGAGGAAACCAAGCTCCGCCTGGCCATCGCACGGCTCCCGGAGAACCAGCGGCAGGTGCTGCTGCTCCGCTACTACGGCAACCTCAAGTTCGTCGAGATCGCGGAAACCGTTGGTTGCCCGCTGAACACGGCGCTGGGACGAATGCATAAGGCGATGTTGAAGTTGAAGCAGATTATGGAGCAGTAGGTGTCCCTGGTCAGTTGTCGGTGGTCCATCGTGGGCCCTGACAACGGAGAAGTGAGAACGACACTTGTCAGCTGACAACAGACGCATGCAAAGCTTGCTGCACCAACTCGAGAACGATGCGATCCTCCTGCTGTACATGGACGATGAACTGTCGGCGGTGGATCGGGCGGAGGTCGAGCAGATGCTCGGCTCCGACGCGGGGCTGCGCGCGGATTTGGAGCGGCTGCGCGGGCTGCGGGACGAGACGGCGGCAATCCTGGCGGCCGCCGACGCCAGCGCTCGGCTGCCGGTGTCGGAGAATGTCGCCGTCCGCCGCGCGACCCGGATGATATGGCAGTGGCAGCTCGAGAAGGCGCACGCGGCGCCGGTCGAACAGCCCCTGCGTGAACTCCGCTTCCCGTGGTGGTCTTACCCGCTGACGACGGCGGCGGCATTGCTGATCGCGTTCCTTGTGTGGTGGGGCCACCGCAGTGAAAGCCCACCGCGCAACCTCGGGCGAAACTACGAGTATGTTCCTGCGGGGGCGCAGGACCTGGAGGGGATGCGCGCTGAGGTCGAGGCGGACCTGCTGGCCGAGTCGTTTGCCTTGTCGGAAGACGAACTGCTTCAGATGGCGCAGAATCAGCGCATTGAAGAAGCGGTACGAGCGCTCGCGGCCTTGGATGATTTTGACGCGATGAGCACGAACTCGACAGAGAGGAATTGGTGAAGGCCATGCAAATGACGCTGATCGGATCGCTGGCCCTGTTCCTGACCTGCGCTGTCGCACCGATTCCCGCGCTGGGCCAGGCGCAGGAAGAAGCTGAGCAGCAGCAGCCTTCAGCGACAGAGACGGACGAGGCGACGGAGCGCGGCAGCGAACGATTCGAGGGCCGCAGCCGTTTCGGAAGCGCCCGCGAAGATCAGGGGGACGACCGCCGTGGCGATTGGCGTGAGGGGCGCGGTGAACTATCCGGCCTCGGCGACGGTCCGGCGCAGTTCTTCCGGCCGCTCCCGCCGTTCGAGCCACCCACCGCCGAGGAGTGGGAGAAGGCAATGGCCTTCATCAAAGAGCACGCGCCGAAGCGCTGGGCGCTGCACCTGCAGCAGCCGGAATCGGCGCAGCAGCCCGTCCGGGAGTGGATGTTCATCCGCTTCCGCCAGCTGGAGCGCGTGCGCAACTCCGACCGCGACATTTACGAGATCCAACTGCGGCGATTCGCACTGGAAGACGAGATCTATTCGATCGTCTCGCCGCTGTTCGCCCTGAGCGGGCCGCGCTCGCTCAATCCCGAAGAAGTGTCGGAATTGCGCGAGAAGGTGGCGGCGCAGGTGGACACCGTTATCGAGGAGCGCGAGCTGCGGCTACAGCGGCTCCGCGAGCTGCTCATGCGCGAAGAGCAGCAACTGGCGGCAGACAAGGCCCAGCGGGAGAACATCGTCGAACAGCGCGTCGGCTTTTTGGAGACGGGCAGGGGGATCGGTCGGATGTCAGGTGGCTTCTCCCCCCGCTTCGGTGGGATGGGCCCCCGGCATGACAGCGGCGGCGGCAGCGGAATGCACGGGCCGCGCTGACATGGCGGATGAGCATCTGTAGAAAACAGCCGGCGCCGCGCGAGTCCTGCT
>DASYWJ010000131.1:0-3806 GCA_035936155.1 Tepidisphaeraceae bacterium
ATCGACGGTAAGTTGCGCGCCGTGCGCGCGTTGCGCACACTGCGCCATTGCAATGATCTCGTTCGAGTTATAGTGCCGATCGTCTCGGTAAAGCCGCGTCGGGAACGACATGGCCAAGTCGATCATGCAAAATCCTGTGCAACGGGTGGTTAGCTGGCCGATCGGTCGGCGCTGAGCAACTCGACCACGCCAGGTCGAACCTCCTAAGGTCGATCTCCTCAAGATGAGCGCGGTATTCGGGGTCGAGCTCCTCAAGCACCAACGGACCCTCGGGAAGCTGGCCGAACCAATCGGCCGCGTGCTGCTCGTCATAACGCAGGCACTGCCCACCATCGTACGCGTGGACGCTGCGCGTGAAGTGCCCGTTGTCGTCAAGCTCCCAAAAGTCGTAGCACTTTCCCCACGCGGCTTTGTCGCCGTCGGCTCGTTCGCGCCAATGGAATCGGAAGTGACGCATCCGAGGCCAGCTAACGTACCGACGTTCAGCGGCCGGGCGGGCACCGGACGCGCTCTTGAATTACCGCGGCCGCGATGCCCGCCCGGTCCGCTGCAACGGCTGGTTATGCACCCATGCCGGGCCGCCCCTACTTTGGCCCGTCGTCGGGCGGTTTCACGAAACGGACGTCTCCCTCGGTACCGAAGCTGCTGGAACGGTAGGGCTGTTTAAGCAGCGCCTCTTGTTCCGCTTGCCACCTCGCTTCGCGCGCCTTTGCCTCGGGCCGCCAATCGACCGCCTCCTTGCTGCTGACCAAATGCCTCCACTCGCCGCGCGTGATCGCGGAGACGATGTCGAGCAGCACCGCGAAGTTGGGCCAATGCTCCGCGGCAGCGGCAGACCGTTCGGCGGGTGAAACGGAGAACACCTCGCCACGCGGGATGATCTCGCTCAGGTCGATGCAGCAGCCGGGCCAACGGTTCCCTTCGGACTTGCAGAACTCCCACCGCGCGTCGCCGGGGGAACACCGATGCTCCGCGAACCAGTCGAGGAACGTATCACGCTCTCCGTTGCTGGCCCACACGCCGACGTCGTCATATCCGAGGAACGCTCCCATGGGTGCATAACGTAGGGCCGATCACCGGCCGGGCCGGCACCGCGCCGCGCTCGACCGACCAAAACTATACCACCGGCCCGGTCCGGTGCATTGGCGGGTTATGCAGCCGGCCATTCCGCCGGAAACTCTTCGATGTCGGACTTCGATGCGGAGTAGAGCGTAGTTTCTGTTTTCACGCCGCTCTCGCACGCGATGGCGCACCGGACGAGCGTGCTCGGCTTCATCGGCTTACCGTCCCTACCGAGATAAACCGTCGGGGTAGTGCGTGCTCGTCGATCGATCTGTGTCACTTCGAGCTTCGCCCGAAGCCAAGCTTGATCCAACCACGCCGGGTCAATCGCATGCTTCGCAAAGTCCGCGTGCAGCCAAGCTTTCAACTCCTGTGCGATCGCAAGGGACGCAATCGTGCCATCACGGAACCGGCACGCGCCGGTAAGGCAGTCGATTTCCAGCTCGCCCGAGCCGAGCCGCGCTAACTCCGCGAAGCTATTGGCTAGTCGCCACCCGCAGAACATCTCGCACAGCGTGTCGGCAACATGTTGGAGACGCTTTCGTCGCAGAGTGCCTCCGGCTGCATAACGTAGGGCCGTTGAGCGGCCGCGGCGGCGCACGCGCGACGCCCCGCCGCAGGTGAAGTATACCGCCGCCGCGGTCCGCTCCAGCGGCGGGTTAGGCGACCTTCGCGGCGACCTCGATCATCCGAATATTCTTTGCTTGAATCATCTTCGCCTACCATCGGAGTGTTCGAGGATCACCATGCCGTGAAGCTCGTACGGGAATGGCCGTTTTGTCGATGCCGAATCTGTGAACCCGATAAGTCGAACATTCTCAAATGTCGTACCGCCGGCGGCGTGCACGGTGCACATCGTGTGATCATCGAGCACGCCCTTGAACTTAATGCGGTTTGGTGCCGACCTCGTGCTCATCCAGCCGACGAGCTTGAAGAACAGCGTCAGAAAGACGATCCCGCCGACAACGGGGCCGACGACGCTGATGGTTTGCTCAAACGGGTGCATTGTCGCCTAACGGACCAGCATTCAACGGCCGGCCGGGCGTCGAGCCGCGTGGGAATCACAAGGACCGTTCCGCCCGGCCGGTCCGTTGCAGTGCGTGGTTATTCGCCCACCGTGGCGGCCTCAGATCAGTCGCCAATGAACTTCAGATAGCGGTGAGTGCGGTCGTGCACTTGCTTTACGAACGACAGTAGTGACTTCGCCTGCTGAGCGACATCACCCGCTCCGTCCACGGTCGCCAGCTCCTTCTCCAATTCGGCAACCTGCGCTTGGTTGAATGTCGTGTCTCCGTAGGGATCAATGAAACGAAGACAGACAGAGTCGGGCGATGCGCTGTCGGGCAAACGGCTGTCGATCGGCGGGCCATCGTATCGCGACAGCCGCTTACCACGCTCGTCTTGCCATTCCACGTCGATAGCCATGCGAATAACGAAAAGGCGATCAGCGGCCGCCACGGCGACCGCGCCTGTTCATTCTACCGCGCCGCTTGACGCCGTGGCGATCCGCTGCATTGGCGGGTTATGCGGCCTCGCCTGAACGTTGCGTCGTCGCGGGCGCGAGGCCCCCAGCATCAAAGGTGTTTATGTACTGTTGCCACTCCGGCGACGGAATAGGCGCAGTTGATCCCTCCGGAATCGCCAGCGATATCTCATACCAGACGCCGCCGCGCCTCGTGACCACGCTGTAGTTGTCATACTTGCCCGATGAACCGGTGCGGACAAACGCCTCTTGGTTCTGAAACGTGCCCGGCTGAAATCCATCCCACTGGCGCTGCGAGAAGTCCGGCGGTTGAGACAGAACGCGGACCGAAAGAGCTTCGCTGTAGCGCGAGCGGCCACCATCCGGGAGAATGGTGATCATGTCCTCGCTGAGGATCGCTCTTGTTCGATGCGGCTTAACGATCGAGAACCCATGTGGATGGGATACACGATCTACCTCCGCGGGGGCTCGGTGAACCTCCGGGATTGGCGAGAGGGTGGACAGTAGGAACACGCTCTGAGCGGCGACAACGGCACCAACGATGCCGCCATAGATGAGCCACCGCTTGCGTCGCGTCACATTCCCTCGAACATTGCCGGTCACGGCAGGCTGGCCGGGGCCGCATAACGTGAGGCCGTTGAGCGGCCGCGGCGGCGCACGCGCGACGCCCGACCGCAAGAGAACTATGTCGCCGCCGCGGTCCGCTCCAGCGGCGGGTTATGCGGCGCGTCGGCGAGGTCTTAATCCACGGTGACGCTAACAGCGGCCACGATCTCCCCATTGAGGATAACAATCATGAAAACGTAATCGACTGCCACCACCCCAACGAGATAGTCCAGCTCGAACCTGTCCGTCGTCTGAGGCAGACCGAGGAGACGAATTACTTCCGCGCGCGTCTTGCCAACTAAGACCTTCGAGTCCCGCAGTTTCTCGGCCACCAGCTCACGATCCTCCACTGCGGCGGGATCGTCCCAGTGGCGTAGTTCCGCCGCGGAAAGCCCTAACGCGCGTGCGCGCGAACCCACCCCGTCGTCCGAGCGTGCGCAACCCGTGCTGCTAATAAGAATCGCGATTGCTGACAGGCGCAGCGCGAGATACGCGTTAGCATCGTTGGTTCTAGGCCGCATAACGTGAGGCCGTTGAGCGGCCGGCCGCACAACCGGCGCGCGAACGACAATCTACCTCTCGCGGCCGGTCCGCTCCAGCGGCGGGTTAGCCCGCGCCCGGCGTCGCCCTCGCCGAAGGCGGCGGCACCGGCTTG
>DASYWJ010000132.1:0-7613 GCA_035936155.1 Tepidisphaeraceae bacterium
ATCGACGGTAAGTTGCGCGCCGAGCGCGCGTTGCGCACACTGCGCCATTGCAATGATCTCGTTCGAGTTATAGTGCCGATCGTCTCGGTAAAGCCGCGTCGGGAACGACATGGCCAAGTCGATCATGCAAAATCCTGTGCACTGGACCGCGGCCGCGGAACATTTACTTTGATTCGAGCGGTCGTCGGCGCGGCCGCGGCCAGTGAACGGCCTTACGTTATGCGACACGGCGGACCGGGAGGGAGCGGTTGCGATTCGACATCGTCAGCGCGCAGGAACATCGTCCCGACTACTACGCCGACGTGTTGGCCGGCCATCGAGCCGTGCGACTCGTGGACGACAGCGGACGGACGCGCGGCGAGTTGGTCTGGCGGTTGGCCAGCGGACAAAGCGTTGAGATCACCGAGTTCGGGATCTACGACGAGGCGGACCGGCGGCGGGGCTGGGGCTCCCGGCTGTTGGAGGCCGGCATCGCGAGCATGCGTGAGTTCTTCGCGGACAAGCCGTACCGCCTGCGGCGCGTCTACCTGTTCTGCGACGCGATCAACGAACCGGGACGACGATTCTACGAAGCGAGAGGCTTCGAGTTAGTGACGATCGTTCCCGAGTTCTATCACTACTGCGATGCTGCCATGTACGTGCGCCGCATGGATTCGGAGGGTGTCGCATAACCCGCCGATGCAGCGGACCGCCACGGCGTCAAGCGGCGCTGTAGAATGAGCAGGCGCGGTCGCCGTGGCGGCCGCTGATCGGCCCTACGTTAGCCGGCACATGGCGTGATCTGGAGACGAAACCGGCGGGCGAAGGCGGCGGGACGATTGAAGGTTGCGCGGGGGGATGGCCGATACAACCAGCGGCGAGTGCTTGTTCGGGCTCGCAGGAAGTGCACGGGACGGCCCCGCTTATTCGGGGGGCCGTCCCGCTTTCGTTTCACCCCGGCCATCCCCCCGCGCCCGTGCCCAGCCGGCGCGTTTCCACGCCGGCCATAGCGCGCCGGTCAAGATATCATCCCCGCCCCCCGCCGCCTTCACCGCCCGCAATCCCTTGCCGCTCCGCCCGTTGCAGCGGTATTCTATAACCCACCGCCGGTTCGCTGCTTTGCGCCGGCGGTCAGGTCAAGCATAGTTATGCGGCTCCAAGCACCGCACGGGGGCAGCACATGAAGACGTCAATCATCGTTACAGTTCTCGCGTGCACCTTGGCAATCGCGGCCGTGGACCGGGCCGACCCTTCGTTCACCGACGAGGCATCCATTCTGTCTGTATCCCGCGAGGATCAGACTGAGGCGGTCAAGACGGGTCTGCTGAAGAAGGAGTTGACGCTACCGCAGGTGATCGAGGTGTTGACGAGCTATCGGAAAGTGAACCGCGACCAGTACCTCGTCTACGCCCATCAGATCGGCGCACGTGGCGCGTTGAAGGGTGGGACCACCTATCTGTGGGAAATCGAGCCGGACGACGCCGCGAGGGTTACGGCTCATCGCGGCGAGACCGTGTATCTGCTGCACCCGCGGCTTAAGACTGAGCCGGCGCGCGATCGCGGTCAGCCATAGGCGCATAACCAGCCGTTGGAGCGGACCGGGCGGGCGTCGCGGTCCTCGTAACCCGTGAGCCGGTCGTCCGCCCGCCCGGCCGCTCAACGTCGATCCGTTATGCAGCGACGGTACTTGCCAAGAGCACATCGTCCCCTCTCCGTGCGCCTGTGGGCCGGATACGCACATGGGGTGCGGAAACTCCCAACGGTCTGTCCGCCCATCGTGCCCACCCTCGTCGCGGTGGTCTGCATCCCGGTCTGCGTCGTACTCGGGGTCTCGCCCTGGCTGCTCGGCATCGGCGCGATCGTCTTTGCGCTGTGGCCGCAGTGGGAGAGCTGCCTGTTCGGCTTGTGGGACTCCCTAGCCGTCTGTGCGCTGATCGGATTCGGCGGCGTCGCGGTCGTACGACTGCTTGCTGCATAACCCGCCAATGCAGCGGACCGCCCCGGCGTCAAGTGTCGCAGTAGAATGACAGGAGCGGTCGCCGTGGCGGGCCGCTGATCGGCCCTACGTTAGCTGGCGGGAGCACTCCCCATGCCCGGGTTCTACGAGATTCGTTGGCTACCCGACGGCCCGACGGAGAGGTTCGCCGGCTCGCGCGGCAACTACTACGAGTTCGAGGACGGTAGCCACCTCGACATGGACACGACGCCGGCTTGGTGCCGTCACTGTGGGAAGGTCACGCACGGTGAGGAGATCGAGCCGCTGGCGGAAATCGACAAGAAGCTCGCCGACCTGCACGACCCCGACTCCGAGCTTTACCGGTTCACCCAGCGATCACTACTTCCGCCCGAGCTGGACCAGCTGATGCCGAGGGACAAGTTTCGCCTCGACATGATCGAGAAAACCGAGAAGCGGCGTCGGTGGCGGGAGCAGCGACGAGCGCACCCGAAGTGCATCCGCTGCGGCTCGACGGACATCTTCCTCTTTCCGATCAACCAGCAAGTCCCTCATCCGGCCGGCGCCGGCACCGTCGAGGTCAGTATCGTCGGAATGTGCAGCACCAGCTTAACGAGTGGTTCTTCACGCCAGAGGGTGATCGCATTCCGCACGACACACGCCCGACTTACTGGCACCACCCTGAGCTTGATAAGCCGGAGAATCAAGGGCGTTTCATGGAGTGGATTCGGTCAAAGAAAGGCGGCGGTCCGGCCGCCAGCTAACCAGCCGTTGCAGCGGACCGGGCGGGCGTCGCGGTCCTCGGGCCTTCGAGAAGTGGTCGTCGCCCGCCCGGCCGCTGAACGTCGGTACGTTATCTGCCGGAGCTATTGGCAATGGATCACGGCACCGCGACGATTGAACCGCTCGATCGTTTCACCAGTTGGGCGGCATTCCTGCTGCTTGTGGTGAGCGCCACCGCCTTCGCGTGGTATGTCCCACGGAACCGTGACGCGACGCTCCAGATTTTCCTGGATTTCGGGTTAAAGCTGCCGCGCTCCACCGCGGTTGCTTGCAACGTCCCGACTGTTGTGATTGTCGGGCTCAGTGCCGTGTCGGTCGTAGGCGCGCTGGTGGTCCAACTCCGTAGCCGGTCAAGGCGTTCGGCATCGCTGTTCCACCTACTGCTCGTGTTCATTCTCGGAACTCTGTTTCTCATGCACCGCGAGGCGATGGGAAACGCGTTTCTCACGCTGGTGGAGGCAGTCTCCGGCCCTCCGGCCGCCAGATAACCCGCCAATGCAGTGGACCGAGCCGGCGGGGTACGCTTCTCTTGGTTCGAGAGCCGGCGCGGCGCCGGCTCGGCCACTGATCGGCATTACGTTATTCGGCTGGAGGGTCGCGGTGGGACTTCAAGAACTGACGCCGTTTCTCCGCGAGACTGTGAGGCACGTGCACGATCTCGCCGTGCTCCACACCGCATGGCTTGCCGCCGGCCACTTCGGCCCGGACGGCGCGGTTTACCGGCGGTTCACGGAGTTGGGGAAGACGGATGCCGACCGCAAGGCACTGGCCGAGCTGATGTTCACCTGCGTCTCGAACGCGATCCATCACGCGATGCAGTTTGTCGACGAGCGCAACACCATCGGGCAGATCGAGGTGACGGTGAGCGACGGCTGCAAGCCGTACACGCTCCACAATACGGACATGGTGATCCATTGGTTCCAGATGATCCTCGAGGAGCACTCCAAGGAGTCGCCCGAGAGCTTCCTCCAGGAGATCGAGCGTGTCGCCGCGGGCGGTGCGATCCCATCTCCCGAGCATGCGGAGTTCCCGCCCGTCCGCGCAGCCGAATAACCCGCCGCTGGAGCGGACCGCGGCGGCGGTATAGTTTGCTGAAGGCCGAGGCGTCGCGCGTGTGCCGCCGCGGCCGCTCACGGCACTACGTTATGTGGGTTGGGAGAGCCCGTGGCTGAGATCTACGTGAGCACCGATATCGAAGCCGACGGCCCGATCCCCGGGCCGCACTCGATGCTGAGCTTCGGGTCAGCCGCCTATCGCCAAGACAAGACGCTCGTCTCGACGTTCAGTGCCAACCTGGAGCTGCTGCCCGGCGCGACGGGCGAGCCGAAGACGATGGCTTGGTGGGCAACGCAGCCGGAGGCCTGGGCCGCCACGCGGCGCGACTGCCGCGACCCGGCGCTGGTGATGGCGGACTACGTCCGGTGGCTCAAGGGGCTGCCCGGCAAGCCGGTGTTCGTCGCCTTCCCGGCGTCGTACGACTTCATGTTCGTGTACTGGTACCTGATCCGCTTCGCCGGCGAGAGCCCGTTCTCGCACTCGGCGCTGGACATCAAGACGTTGGTGATGGCAGCGCTGGGAACCGAGTACCGTGAGTCGGTGAAGCGGAACATCCCGCGCGAGTGGTTCGAGCACTTGCCGCACAACCACGTGGCGCTGGACGACGCGATGGGACAAGGCATTCTGTTCTGCAATGCGCTCGCCGCGGTCCGACGGCGGTCCGGCCAACCCACATAACCCGCCGCTGGAGCGGACCGCGGCGGCGGTATAGTTCACCTGCGGCCGAGCGTGGCGTGTGCGCCGCCGCGGCCGCTCAACGGCCTCACGTTATGTGGCTGCGGCAGCCCCGCCGATGGAGCAACTCATGGTGAACTGGCCTCGTTATCATTCGCCCGGCGACGACCCGTACGAGGAACGCGTGTTTTTCGTCCCAAGCCTGGTGGCGACACTCGCCCGCTCGGAGCGTCTCAAGGGCAGCGCGCTCACTCGCGATGAGGTCCACGCGATCCGAGATGCGGCCGCGTCCATGATAGTCCCCGCCTCGCAGGCGCAAGCCGCCGCGGATCGACGAGGCTACTCCGACATCAGTCCCGATCGTTGTTGGGAGGACTGGCGAGAGCACGTGCAGTCGCTTGACAGCGAGATCGAAGCTGAGAACGATCGCGCGTACCTGATCGCCGGTCAGCAAGCTCACTTTGAGCGTGCTGCCAGTAACCCGCGCCACCAAGGTGGTCCGCCGTGTCCGAAATGCGGCAAGCCGCTGCGCACGGCGAAGGCCCGTCAATGCTTTTCGTGCGGGGCGAAGTTCGGCGATCGGCGGCAGCCACATAACCAGCCGTTGCAGCGGACCGGGGCGGCGTCACGCCCCTTGTGATTCGAGCGCGAGTCGGGTGCCGCCCCGGCCGCTGAACGTCGATCCGTTATGCGGCTCAGGTCCCCCGGATGAGGCGACACCTCGCCAACCTCGGCGCGGCGCTGCTGTGCGTCGCCATCGTGGTCGTATGGGTGCGAAGTCATCGCGTCGGCGACCTGTTCATGCATGGCTCCTTCCAGAACGACGGACTGCCGCACGTTCTCACGTCGTTCTGGGTGTACGTCGATTCCGGCGGCGTGGGCCTCATCTGGAGCCGGTCGACGTGTACGGCGGACTCGCCAGCGGAAGCGCGCGACTGGTTCGAGGGCTACTTCAAAGAACACCGCCCCGCCGAAACACGCATGAGAACTGGGGCTATCCGAAGGTGACGTCCGGAGGAGCCCCGGCATTCAACCGTTTGGGCATACTCGTCTCGCGTGAACCTTGGGGCGGCATGGGCGGACAGAAACACCCATGTTTCCGTGCGACGGTCCCGATGTGGCTCCTCGCGTTGTTCTCGTCCGTGCCGCCCCTCGCGTTGGTGCACCGACGATGGAGACGTCGCAGACGAAGGCGCGACGGGTGGTGCCGGGTGTGCGGCTACGACCTTCGCGCTACCCCGGCGTATTGCCCAGAATGTGGAAGCGCCTACGGCGCGGCGAAACCGGCCGCCGCATAACCCGCGGATGCACCGGACCAGGCCGGCGGTATAGTTTCTGTCGGTCGAGCGCCGCGCGGTGCCGGCCCGGCCGGTGATCGGCCATACGTTATACCGCCCGAGGGGGCATGATCTTGGGAACGACTGGCACACCAAACGTCGGCGGGATGTACCTGGCTCTCTTGATCATTGGGGCCGGCATGCTGATTCAACTCGCCTCGCTGATCTGTGCCCTGCTGTCGTTCGTGAAGCTCGTCCGGCGCGAGCCCGATCTGTTCGTGGGACAGTTCTACGCGTTGGCGGCCTGCGGCTTGGCGGCCTTCGCCGTCCTAGCGACGGTGTTGCTGCTTTGGTTGGCCGGTGCCGGCAATCTTCACAAGGTCGTCCCGCTCTACTCCCCCTCCATCACCGCCGGGTTGATCGTTTTCGTGTTGTGGATGGTAAGGTCGTCGCGGGCCAAACGGCGGGCGGTATAACCCGCCGCTGGAGCGGACCGCGGCGGCGGTATACTTCACTTGCTGCCGAGCGTCGCGCGGGCGCCGCCCCGGCCGCTCAACGGCATTACGTTACGCCGCTACATGCCACCAAACCCTTCAAAAATCTCTGGGCTGACGAAGGCTGATTTTCGTGCGGAGCGGGTCCCGGTGATTGATGCTCTGGTTGCTTTCGTGGCCACCGGTGGAAAGCCCGCTCCTGCGGTCCAAGAACAGATCGACGCCAGAGGCCAGTCGCGATGGTATCCCACGGCGGGCGGGTCCTTCGTCAAGATGCCCTATCAAGGAGACCCGGTCCCGATGGAACACTTTCGAGTCGAGCCGGGGGGCTGGGATCATGAGCACTGCGATCAGTGTGGCGAGCGCATCGAAGTGCAACAAGAGTGCTGGATCACGAGTGACGCAGACTTCGCGCTGATTTGCGATTCGTGCTACCGAAAGCTCCGGTGAGAGACGCGGCCTAACCAGACATTGCAGCGGACCGGGCGGGCATTGCGGTCCTCGTGATTCGAGTGTCGGTCGGCGCCCGCCCGGCCGCTGAACGTCGATCCGTTAGGCGATGCGGGAGAGCAGGGTGCGCCGACAGTCACGGTACGAGCGCTTGCGACGGCTTTCCGATCGGCCTCTTCCCGCCTCCACCATCCGTTACGCGCAACGCTACGTGGCTGACTACCCCGACCACGGGCCGGGCTGGCTGTTGTTGGGCATCGCACTGGTCGAGTTGGGCCGATATGAGGAGGCCGAGCGCGCGCAGGGGAAGGCCTTGGAACTTTGCCCGCCAGCGAAGCGACAGATCCCCTTGTCGCACCTGGGCCATCTGTTCCAGCAGGCCGGCAACTACGATCAAGCAGCCGCGTGGCATCGGAAGGCCGTTGAGGCCTGCCCCGGTGATGCGACCTACCACATCTACCTGGGCGCCGTGCTGGCCCTGCAAGGGCGCCTGTGCGAGGCCGAGGAGGTGCACCGCGTAGCGGTCGAGTGCGCGGAGGGGTGCATCGACGAGGCGTACCTCAACTTGGGGCTAGTGCTGCGGGCCCAGGAGCGATTCGGGGAGGCGGCCGATTGCTTCCGCGAGGCCATCCGCCTCGATCCGAAGTATCGTGAGGCCCGGCGGGCGTTACGAGACGTCGAACGTTGCATCAGGTGGGCGGGGGACATCGCCTAACCCGCCGCTGGAGCGGACCGCGGCGGCGGTATACTTCACCTGCGGTCGATCGTCGCGCGTGCGCCGCCGCGGCCGCTCAACGGCAGTCTGTTAGGTGCCCATGGACGCACCGCGATCCCAATGCCGATGCGGCCACCTCGCCGAGACCGCGGCCGACCCGCAGACTCCGTTCCATCAGGATCCCGCAACCGGCTCGTATTCCCTCGAGTTCCCAACTGAGAGGATCCCGA
>DASYWJ010000133.1:0-80428 GCA_035936155.1 Tepidisphaeraceae bacterium
TTCGCCGGGGGCCGTCTGTGTCATCCTGTAAGACCTTCAGGAGGCGTAGGCGCATCCTCGAGGATGAGCGCTGCGCCGCGCCGGCCACTGGCGGTGTTCAGACCGCCCGTCGCCGGCGTGCGAGCATGCCCAGTGCGGCCAGCCCAATCATGCCCAGCGCCGCCGGTTCCGGCACCACGACATTCACCGTCGTGTCAACCTGCTGACCCTGCTCGGTATAGAAGGTCGCGACACCGAAGCTGGAAGCGGTCAGTCCATTCACCAGCGTCGCCAGCTCCCACACGCCCTGCGTCAGGTTTCCGGAAGCATTGAAGAGCTGCGACTCCCAATTCTGAGCATTGCCGACGTAGTAGGTGCTCCAGCTGGCGCCAAGCGAGCCATCTGGATCGGCCACGACGCTCGTGATGTTGGACTGCGCCACAGTGATCAGGAAAGCATTAATGCCCATGCCATCGGTATCAAGCACCAGCTTTCCGGTGGCGGAATTGTAAGTGACACCGGGAATAGCGTTGCCCGGCGTCACGTCCATGGTCGTCACCGAGCCTGTCGCCACTGCCGACGGCGATTCGAGCGACTGTCCGGCATGCGCGAGGTAAATGGCGCGGTCGGCGACATTGGTGATGCTGTCGTAGTTCCAGTCGGCCTGGCTCCAGTTGCGGTTGCTTTGTCCCGCGTTGCCGAGGTAGGCCGCCCGATCCGAGACGTTGACGATGCCGTCGAGGTTGGCATCGCCGGCTACCGTGTACTTGACCGTGACGGTGCCGGCGTTGTCAACATAGCCGAGGGAGCGGTCGTTCGGATTCGCTGCTGCGAAGGAGCTGGTCAGGCCGTTGCCCGTCCAGGTGGGGGTACCGCCTGCGCCGCCGCGGCCGTCGATGATGTACTGCCGGACGGTGGCGGCCGGCGTCATCGTGTCCAAAGCGTTGTTGGTCAGGTCGAGCTTACCGGAACCGGACATCCCGAGGCTGTTCACCACGCTCTTGCCGGTGTCCGTGCCGTTAGCTGCCACCTGCACCACTCCACCGCTGACCGTCACCGCAGACTGCCTCAGCGAGCCGACGTTCATCGTCCCACCGGAGACGGAGACGGTGCCCGTGCCGGTGACGTGGCCGACGGACGCCGTGCCGCCGGTCTGGACGTAGGCGGCCGACGCGCCCGAGCCAGCGTGGCTGGAATCGGCGTTGGCGGCGGCGCCGTTGAGGAAGGACCCGGCGGTGAGGGTCCCGCCATTCATCTCGATCCGCCCGACACCGCCGGGCTGGGCAATCCCGGCATTCACGCCGCTCGTGGGCGTATAGCCGGCGGAATTGGACAACTCTCCGATGACCGCCACGTCCGCCGTGCCGCTTACGGTGAACGTACCTTTGGAGACCGTTCCTGCCCATGGGTCGGTGGGCGCGGCGGAGGTCCTGTTGGAAAGCTGCGCGACGGTCAAATTCCCGCCAACGTCAATCGTGCCGCCGCTGATGTTGTAGAAGTTGTTCTGGGCCGAGGACCGACCGAGGTGCATGTTGCCGCTGACGTTCAGCGCTCCGCCGGTCTGCGTGCTTTCGCCCTTCGAGACAGTGTTTGCGACGTAGCCGTGCAAGAGAAAATCGGTATTGATCACGCCACCGGACTGCGTGGAGATCCCGACGCCATTGGCACCGATGCCCAGGATGCCGGCCGTATTTGTGGCACCCATCCCCACGTTGAGCTCGCTAGTACCCCCCACTTCGAGCGTGCCAACGCCAGTGGTCGCGTTGTTTCCACCGACGATGAGATGGCGGCCGACGTTGGCGACACCAGTCCCGCGCACTTTCATGGTCGCGGCTCCAGCTTGCCCGACGCGGATGCTGACGTCCATTGTCGGATCGGCATTATCGTTGAACGCGTTGAGCGTCCCACCGCTGAGGTCGTACACACTGTTCACCACGTCTGAGGTGTTGGCGAGCGAGACCTGTCCGCGCACGTTGAACGTGCCGCCGCTCTGATTCATGACACCTTGGGTGGTGTTATTACCGCCAATAATCAAGGTGGTGTTTGTGGGCGGAACGGCGTTGCCCGCGGTGACAGTGCCGCCGTGCAGGTTGAACGTGCCCCTGGCCGAATGGTGGTGGCCGATGGCCAAATAACTACCGGAGGTGATGCTGCCGCCGAACATGTTGACGGTGCCGACGCCGTTGGTTTGGGTGCCCACATTGAAACCGTGACCGCTGTTCCCCGTGATGGAGGCGGTGTCCCTGATATCGAGTGTGCCGGTGCCGTGGGAGCCCACCCACATGGCGCCGGCGACATTCATGGTCGCCGCACCGCTCATCTCGTACCGACCGTTGGATGATCCTCCTTCGCCGACGATCCAGTGCCCGCTAAGCGTCAAGGCCCCGGCAGTGTGACGGACGGTCCCGCCGCTGCTGGTGGTGGAGGCGGGAAACACATGAGCGACCGATTGATTGGTGCTCAGGACGGCGATGCCGCCGTTATCGATCCTGGCGACGTCCAAGGAGCCCGGGACGAGTGCGGGAGACCAGTTGGTGGCGGTCTCCCACGCGGCCTCCGTGGCTGCAGGGCCGGCCCAATATATGTCGGCGGCGTGCGCCGTTGCCGTCAGCCCCATCACCGCGCCGGCGGCGGCCAGCGCTAGCGCTCTGGCTCCGGCGCTGGAGCGCGTCCGCTGCGAATGACCGCCGAAAGCACGATACCCGTAATTAGAACTACTCCGCTGCTCAGACATGATGCCTCTCCTCTCGCGTAGACCTGATTGGAACCCTATGCCCTCATGTGACCCACGCCCGCGTGAATCAGCATTTTGATTTATGCAAGGGCACGCGGTCGGAGTGGCTCCTCGCGCGTGCCCCAGTCGTTGTCGTACGTTGATCTGTTCACCGGACGTCTTGGCCCTTCATCCCGAACTTGGCGTTCGGGTCGAGCGGACTATTGCCCGCGTAGTGACCCGTCCAGTTCACGTCGGTTCGCGTCATTTCGTTGGTGGCGTGCGCGGCGGCATGGCCGTCGGCAAAAGCCATGGGCACCATGCGCCGCTTTGCGTCGGCCGCCGAAAGCAGATAGATCTCCATCGTCTGGGGCTCGTGGTAGGTCTTGTAATCGATGCTGATAACCTTCTTCGTCGACTGGCGAGCGGTGCTCAGCCTTTGCGGTTCCTGGTTGGTGAAGTCAAGGCTTATGGCGCGGATTTTCTCCGGCGACCGGACCAGCGAAAGCGGGTACCAATAGTTGGTCTCCGGGACCGCAGTAATGCCAAAGATGGTCTCGATCGTCCCCGGTGGCACGGATGGGCACCGCGAGATGTCCTTGCTTCCCGTCACATACTTGGAGAGGAAATTCGGACGGAGGGGGTCCTTGGTCACCGAGTACGGATTGTAGGCGGTGCCGTTGTACCACGCGTAGGGCGTGGATCCCGAGACCCAGCTTCCCCCTGGGACAAAGCCCTTGTTGTCGCCGGCGTACATGATTACCGCCAGGGCCAGCTGCCGCTGATTGCTGAGACAGGCGACCAGACGGGCCTGTCGCTGCGCCTTCTGCAGCGCCGGCAGCAGGATTGCGATCAGGAGGGCAATGATGCCGATCACGACCAGAAGTTCGACGAGGGTAAACGCGCGCCGCTGTTTCATGGGAGCCTCCCGTGATGAACCTCGCAAGCACTATGCAAATGAACCGCCGATCATCGCGAGCCCGCATTTGCACGTGCGATGTTCCGTGCTGCTCGCCTGCAAGAAATGACTGATCGGCATCAACGACGAGAACAATACAAGCGCCCAATTTCATGCGAAATCAGCTTTCGCTTGCAGCGAAAATCGAAAAGGTTTTCGGCCAAAACGCAAGTGTAATTTGCATTGCACACAACCTCGCCGAGCGGCGGCAGAGGTGACCGAGAGATGCGCGCTCGATTGAGCGACCGCGACTCTGCGCCAGCCCTCGAATATCATCAAAAGTACACAGTCTGTTAGGTAGCCGGCGCTGGTACCAACCACCTTCAGCTTGACAGTGTCTCCCGTAGCAGAGCCAGGCTCTTGGGCACGCCCGTCCCCGGATCTTCCTTCCCCTCGAACTCCAGCGAGACATAGCCCCGGAACTTGGCGTCGCGGAGGATTTTGTTCACGCGGGTGTAGTCGATATCCAGCGTGTACCACTCGCCGCCGCCGAAGTACGTCTTCGCCTGGACCAGGATCGCGTGCGGCGCGAGACGCTGCATCTGCTCGTACATGTTTTCCAGAAAATTGCCGGTGTCCAGCGTCACGCGCAGCCACGGTGAATTGATCGCCTCGACAATGCGCATGACCCCCTCGGCCGTCCGTCCGAGGCCCCAGTGGTTCTCCAGGCCCATGGTCACGCCGCACTCGCGGGCGCGCGGGATGCACTGCTCGAGGCTGTCGATGACCCACTTGAACCCTTCATCATCCTTGTAACCTTCCAGGTTCGGCTCGATCCCGCGGTTGGCCATCAGCTCGTCGAAGCTCTTGATGGTGTTCCACCGCCCGGTATTGACGCGCAGCGTCGGGATCCCCAGCCGCCACGCGAGATCAATGCAGCGCAGCGTGTGGTCGATGTTCTTCTGCCGCACCTGCTTGTCGGGAGAAACGAATCCCTGGTGGGTGGAGAAGCCCATCAGGTCGAGCCCCTGCGTGAAGGCTCGGCGCTTGAGGTCCTGGAGATAGCCGTTGTCTTCGCCGCCCATCTGCTGGTGCAGGATTTCGACACCGTGGAAGCCCATTTCAGCGGCGCGGTCAATGCAGTGAGCAATATCAACCGGCTCACCTTTGAAGTGCCAGAAGGAGTAAGTGGAAACGCCAATTCGGAGTGGTCGCATCGGGTGCCTTTCACGTTTATGCGGTCAGGTTCGTCTTCATTTTCCCAGCAGGCGCGCCATGTTGCCGGCCGCGAGTTGCGCCTTGACCTCGGACGGCGCCTCCAGGAGTTGTAGCTTCAGAAGGGCCGGACCGGGAAGCTTCAGGGGCATTCCGGTCCCAAAGACCAGGCGCTGCGCGCCCAATCGCTCCAGGAGCATCGGGATCGTGCGCTGCAGGACCGTTGCCATTCGGGAGAACTCGAAGTAAACCCGCGCGCTGGCCAGCGACGGGTCGCGAACGAAGTCGCTCGTCTCCACCCCGATCGCTTCCAGCACGAGAATGTTTGCCTCGGGGCAGGCGCGCGCCAAGGCGGCGATCTCGGCCAGACGCACTTCGGCGGTGACATCCATCCAGTGCTGTTGTCGGCGATCTTCCAGTCGCAGCGGAATGGCGATGTGCAGCGCGCGCTCGGTTGCGGCCCGGACGAGGTCCAGGCACTGTGGCGAGGTGAGCGAATACCGGTGATGGGTGGGAAAGAGCCGAAGCCCGCGCATGCCCCACTCGTCGCAGCATTGCCGCAGGTCCCGCTCCCATCCGGGGAAGGCGGGGTTCAGGGTGGCGCACGGGATCAACCGGTCGCGATGCCCGCTGGTCCACTGCGCGAGCTCCTCGTTGCCGCTGTGGGCATCGGTGTAGAACACCGAGTGCAGCGAGGAAACCACCGCCTGAGCGATGCCGTGCCGGTCCATCAGCCGCAGCAGCGCCTCCGGGGTGTTGTCCGGGACAGCGCGGAACGGGTAGTGGCCGAGCCAACCGTTGGCGTCCAGCAGCATCATCCGGCTCGTCTCCGGGCGAGGAGCGCCTTGAAATTGCGGAAGAAAATCTTCTCCCGCTGCGCATCGGTGATCTGCGCGTCGCGCACGCGCGCAACGTTGCCCTCCATTGTCATGTCCGTTCCGAACAGGAGCCGATCGGCGCCGAAGTCGCGCACGCAGCGCTCGAGCAGACCGTTGTCCATCACGCTGCCGCTCGTATCCAGGTAGATGCTCTGCGGCGCGTCTCGAAGCACCTTGAGCGTCCACTGCCAGTCTCCGCCGCCGGCGATGTGGCCGTGGATGATCATCGCCTCGGGATAGCGGCGGCCGATGTCGACGAAGTCCCCCGCGTGCGACGTCAGCGGCTGCGCGGCAATGTCGGCGGCGGCAACGAGCCGGGCGGCATGGACCAGGATCGGCACGCCCAGCTCGATCGTGCGCTCGATCAACGGGAAGAGGACGGGATCGTTGATCTTGTACTGATTGTACAGCTTGATTCCCACCATGCCCTCGCCCAAGACACAGCGCTCCAGCTCTTGCAGCGCCTCGCGCCCGTAGCCGGGGTTCAGGAAGCAGTAGCTCAGGATGCGCTTCGGATATCGATGCATCGCTTCGAGCAGACCATCGTTGCACTCCCGGACCTCCGCCGGCGTTGCCCAGCGCCCGCCGGTAATCGGGATCGAGCAGACCAGCTGATCGATCTCCAGCCGATCGGCGGCGTCGATGACGGCGTCGACGGGGCAGCCGAAGTCCTGGCCGCCGCCGTTGACGTGCATGTGCGCGTCGATCTTTTTCACCGCCCGCCCGCCCGTGCATCGCGCAGCGAGCCGCGCCGTTTTTGATGGCGATGGCGTCGCGCGGCGGCGATGCTGACGCCATGCGCACGCAAGCCGCAGTGCTGTACGAGATGGGTAAGCCCCGCCCGTACGCCGACTCGACCCCGCTGGTCATCGACGACCTGGAACTGGAGGGCCCGGGGCCGGGGGAAGTGCTCGTGGAGGTGGCGTCGGCCGGGCTGTGTCACTCGGATCTCTCGACGATCAACGGCTCGCGCCCGCGCCCGCTGCCGATGGTGCTCGGGCACGAGGCCAGCGGCATCGTGCGCGAGGTTGGCGCGGGCGTGACGGACGTTGACGTTGACGACCCCGTCGTCTTCTCCTTTGTCCCGACCTGCGGCCGCTGTCCCTGCTGCGCCGCCGGCCGCTCGGCGCTGTGCGAGCGCGGTGCGGCGGCGAACGGCGCGGGGACGTTGCTGAGCGGAGGCGTGCGCTTCCGCCGCGGCGGCTCCCCCGTGCTTCATCACCTCGGTGTCTCCGGCTTCTCGCGCTACACGGTCGCGGCGCAGGAGTCGCTCGTGCGCATCGACCGCGCGATGCCGATCGAGCAGGCCGCGCTGTTCGGCTGCGCGGTCCTCACCGGCATCGGCGCGGTCGCCAACGCCGCCAGGGTCATGCCGGGGCAATCGGTCGCGGTGTTCGGTCTCGGCGGGGTCGGCCTCAGCGCGATCATGGGCGCGAAGCTCGCCGGGGCGTCGACGATCATCGCCGTCGATCCGCTGCCCGCGAAGCTCGCCCTCGCGCGCAGGCTCGGCGCGCAGCACGTGGTGAATCCCAGGGAAGCCGACGCCGCACAAACGATCGCGGACCTCACGGCGGGCGGCGTTGACGTGGCCATCGAAGCAGTCGGCAGCGCCGCCGTCCTCGCCGTCGCCTACGCCGCGGCCCGCCGCGGCGGCATGACGGTGACGGTGGGCTTGCCGGACCCCAAGGAGCAGCTGTCGATTCCCGCGCTCTCGCTCGCGGCGCAGGAAAAGGTCCTGCGCGGGTCGTACATGGGCTCGGCCGTCCCGCGGCAGGACATTCCGCGGCTGATCGATCTCTACCTCCGCGGAAAGCTGCCGGTCGATGAGCTGATCAGCCGCTCGGTCAGTCTCAAGGACATCAACGTCGGCTTCGACCGCCTCAGCGACGGCGCCGCCGTGAGGCAATTGGTCCGCTTCGACTCGTAGTCGACGGCGTGGCACGGCGGTCAATGTCCCCCGCGCGGGCCGTTGCTCTCGCGGTATCGCGCCAGCTCCGGATAACTCTTGGTCGGGTCGGCGTAGCGGTTGCCCGCGTGGTCGCGCCCCCGCGCCAGGTAGATCTGGTGGAATGCGCCGCAGTACTCCTCGTTGAGCTTCACGCGCGTGCTCATGTAGCGCATGGTGTATCCGCAGCGGCGGATGTTGCTGGTGTTGGGGTCGCTGGCGTGCATCAGCTTCGCGTGATGCAGGCTGCACTCGTTCGGCTGCAGCTCGAGGTAGACGGCCTTGGATTCGTCGAGCTGATGCGGCTTGATCCGCGCGCCGAAGATGTTGGTGTCGTGGTCGACCGGCTCATACTCGCTGAACCCGCCCGCGCCGCTGTGCGTGCGCGGGATGACCTTCATGCACCCGTTGGCGCGCGTCGACGGGTCGATGGCCAGCCACACCGTGATCACGTCGTGCGGCTGCATCAGCTTCTGCCAATAGGCGGAGTCCTCGTGCCACGGCACCCGCCGCCCGGTGCCCGGGGGCTTGGCGATGAAGTGGCTGGAAAACAGCGCGATGTCCGGGCCGATGATCGGCTCGACCAGGTCCAGCACTTCATCGGCGAAGAGCCACTCGAAGAGCCCGGGGTCGGTGAAGTGCGGCGTGTCCATCGATTCAGGGCTGATTTCCTCCGGAAGCCGCGCCAGCTTCTCCTCGAAATGCTGCCTCAGCGCGTGGAACTTTGGTTCCGGGAAAAGCGGGCGCGGCGGGATGAGGTAGCCTTCGCGCTGGAAGAAATGGAGTTCGCTGGAGCTCAGCGACGGCATGGTGGGCGGATCGAGGTTCATAATTGGTGCTCTATCGTGTCAGCTTTTCCCTGGAGGGTCCCGGAGCACGACGTCGCGTGAATTGGCGTCGCGACCGGTTGGCTTCTCGTATTGTGCTCCGCCGATGAACGACTGGCGGGTGTGGCTGAACTCGGCCAGCAGCGGCTCGCAGCCGAAGCGGAAGCCGGGGCCAATCTCCCCCAGTCGCTGCGCCAGCTCAGCGCGCTCGTTCGTCGCGTAATTGATCATGGCGGACCAGGGGACGCGCGCTTCGATGACGCGGTCGCCCGCCTCGGCGCTGCCGGAGGTCGCGGTCCGGACCTCGGCTGAATCAATGGGCAAGTTGTAAACGTTCTTCGCCCCGGTCGAGCTGAACGCCAGCGACAGGACCACGTCGCTGACGGTGGGTATGCGACCGTTGCCGATATCCATGTGCAGCGCGATGCTGTCGAATTCCCACGGCGCGGAGGTGTAGGCGGCGAGGTCAGAGGCCTCGCGCACCTTCTCGCCTTTGGCCGTTTGCTGCACGAGCACGTAGAAGAACTCGTCGTCCCACGCGAACTGGAGGTCGGCCTCGAGCTTGCCCAGCCCGCTGGTATTCAGGTGAAGTTTATCGCTCTGGAGCTTGTCCCACTCGCCGGGGTCGCCGTCGACGGTGATCGTGGCGCGGTCGGCGGCGACGGGCTGGCCCTCGTCCGGCGGGGCCGGCCGCTCCTTGGGCTGCGGGCGCGGCGCGCGGCCGTTGCCGAAGTCGATGACGACCCCGTCGACCAGCGTCTTGCGGCCGTCGAAAGTCTCCTTCCCCCCCGCCGGCGCCAGCACCAGCACGGCCGCCGAGTCGGCCTCGAGCGGCACCTTCACGGTGCCGGAGACCTTTCGCGCGACGTAGGAGTTGCGGACGGCGTCGTACACGTCCACCGGCGAATCGCCGACGCGGACGCTGACCTCGCGGCGGTCGTCGTACGGGTTGTAATAGAGGTAGCTTGGGTAGGCCTTGTCGCGGAAGAAATCGCAGGCGAGGAGGTCGAGCTGGAAGATCTCAGGGTCGTCGGTCGGGTTGATCATCGTCGCGAACATCCCGACGAACCCGCTGCCGTAGATCCCGAGGTCGGTTGCGCCCCACTTGCCCTTGATCGCGTCGCCCATCGCGTAGGGCCGCTTGCCGCCGGGACCGCGGTGCATGAGGCCCTCGTAGGCGATGACGTTCGCCGGGTCGCTCTTCCACCCGGGGGTGGACTGCATATCTAGCGGCAGCTCGTCAGGGTAGCACAACCGGACGGCGTTCATCGCGCACAGCATCCACTTGCCGACGGCCCGGGCGTAGCGCTCGTCGTATCGCACCAGCGGCACGAGGTTCCCGCCCAGCACGTAGGTGTTCATCACGAACCCGTAGCCGCCGTTGATGTTCACGCCGGCGGCGATGCCGCTGCACTCGTAGTCGCCCCACCGTCCGACCGCCACTCCCCAGCCCGGGCGCGACTCGCTGGGATTGAAGCACCAGTTGACGAACCGGCCCACGTCATAGTTCGTGCCGTGCTCGGCGTTCAGCCGGGCGGCCAGGTACGTGCCGTAGAGGTGGTTGATCTCGTAGTGCGGGTTGGTATCGCGGCTGTCGGTGTACGCCACCAGGTCCTTGGCGGCATTCAGGTACTTCTCATCGCCGAATTTGCGGTAGGCGGAGAAGAGGATCCACGCCATGCCGGAGGCGCCGTCGGGCTCGCGCCAGCGGCCGTTGTCCACCGGCTCCATCTTGCTCAAGCTGAAGGCGGTATGGTCGAACTTGAGCCCGCCGGGCTTCGATGAAAGAACTCTGTACGCGTCGTACCAGCGCTCGGCCGCGGCGCGCATGAGCTCTTCGCCGCGCGGAACGTCGGGATAGCGATCGACCAGGCAGTTGAACAGGATCTGCGGGAACGTCTCATACCAGTAGGTGTGGCCCGTCTCGGTCTGGACCCGGTTGAGCACGACGTTCTCGTCGTTGCCCTTGTTGAAGTAGTTCTGGGTCATCTGGACCCAGTTGTGCCCGTGCGGCTCGCGCGACTTGTCGATGCCGGCGAGCGTCGCCCCCAGCACCGCGCCCATGGTCGTAATCGACTCGTGGGTGATGCCGCTGGTCTGCTCGAATCGGCCGACGTAGCTCGGGAAGCCGAAGCCGCGCATGGGGAAGTTGATTTTCGAGTCGTCCCACCAGATCAGCGGCAGGTATTCACCCTTGGCATCGAAATCGAACAGGAGCTTGTCCAGCCCGAGGGCGATCGATTTGAAGTCCTTGTATTTGAACGGCTGCGGACGGTTGGGCATCAGCTCGACGCGGTCGATCGCCCGCTGCGTGGTGGGCGGCGGGGGCGACGCAAGCGCGCTATCGGGCGAACCCACCATCGCGAGGATTCCCGTGAAGAAAAGTGCAGCCAAAAGTAATCCGCTCTGATGCATGGTGCGTTACCCCGGGATGACGACGTTCAGCCAGCGAAGCTCGCCGGGCTCGAGTTCGATGGAGGATCGACCGCCGGTCAGCGGCACCGTTTGGGGCTCGGGCTGCGGCGTCGAACCAGGCCCCGCGCCGGTGGTGATCGTCGCCGTCCGCTCTACCGCAAGCGGGAACACCAGCTCGCTCTGACGGGGTTCGCTGGTCGGATTGAAAGCGATAAAGCGCAGGTCCCACTCGCCCGTAGCGATCTGCCGGCGCTCGTCGAAGGCGTCGAGGTTGAGCAGCATGATGTCGCGGTCGCGGCAGCGCCCGAACGCTTCCCACAGCAGATACGCGCGGAAGGTCCACCCCGCCCCGTAGATCTCCGCGCCGACCGTGGTGGGCGGGGGGCCTTCGAGGATGCCAATGTTCTCCAGCGGGATGTACTTCAGCGGACCGTGGTAGTTCTCGGGCAGGCACTGCGGGAAGAAGTAGAAGTTGTTCTTCCGCGCGTGATCGAACACGCGCAGCAGGCTCTCGTCGGCGCCGATCAGCTTCAGCGCCGGCGCGATGCGGGCCAGTGTCTCGATGTTCTCGAACAGCGCTGGATAGTTAATCGACGCGCAGGCGAGGAACATTCCCAGCGTGTTGATCGCCCGCGTCTCGGGACTGGTGCGATCGTTGAACCAGTGGAGCATGCGAAGCGTCTGCGCCGTGAGATAGCGGCAGATACCGATGAACTCTTCACGCTCCGCTGCGTCCGATGCCATGGACGCCAGGCGCGCCGCCGCGTGCACGCCCATTCCCAGCAGGAAAACCTCCTGATGCACGCTGTTGACCGGCAGCCGGGCGTTCACCCGCAAGGCCTGCTTCGCCTCGTCGAGGTATTTTTCCTCGCCCGTCCACTCGTGCAGGTCCAGCGCCAGCGAAGCGTACGTCCCGAGCAGTGAATAGGTATCCCCGGCGCCGACCTGGACGAGCGACTTCTTTCCGAACGTCAGCGGCAGCATGTATTGCAGCTTGCGGGTCAGCGGGATGATGCACTCTTCCATCTCGCGGCGAATCTGCCGGAGGAGCGGCTCGTTATTCCGCAGGCGAGCGACCTGGAACATCTGCTCGATCATGTACAGGTGCTGCCAGCTGCCGCGCGGGGCGTCGTCGGTCGCCGGCGCGAGCGGCGTGCGGTTGGCGGCAACCATGCGATCGATGAACGCGAGCAGCCGCTGGTTCAGCTGATCGTAGAGCGGTTCGGACTCGATGCTGCACAGGACGCTCAGAGGGTGCGCCGACCAGACCGCCGATTCCAGGCAGGGCTGGTTCATGTTGAACTCCCTGCCGCGTGCCTCGATCGCCTGCTGCCAGGCCGGGCTGTGAGCGTCAACGTAGTTCAGGAGGAATTCGCCATCGCCGTCGCGCCGCCAGCAGTGCCCCTCGCTCATCAGGTCCTGCGCGCAGTGGCGCGAGAAATCGCGCCAGTCGGTCGCCCGCTCGGGCCACTCGCTGTACGCCGGCAGGAGCGGAAGGCACCGATCCACCAGCCACTGGACGGCCTGCGCCTCGCTGGGCGTCTGCGCGCGCGGCGCTGCGGTGAGGTAATACACGAAGCGCTGCGCCCCCGCGGGAAAGGTCTTGCCCGAGAACCCGTCGGCATACAGTCCCAACGCCGCCGCGGGCTGGGGCTGATACCGCCGCCTGTACCCGCACCGGTAGTTCAGGAACCGCGCGATGTTGTCAAACGACATCCAGCTCATCGCCGTCATGTCGAAGAACATCATGAGCTCGGCCTTGAGATAAGCGTCGTACAGGTAGGTCGCCGGCATGTCGTTGCCGTGCGCCTGATCGTTCCACTTGGTCGGGTTGGCGATGGTGGTCATAAACCAGACGTGGTCGCCGCGCTCGTACGGGGGCAGCGACCCCAGGTCGAGCATGATCTCCGGCTCAAAGCCGTCGATCATGGCCAGCGGGATCGGCTGCGGCGAATCGACCTGCACGTCAAAGCGAAACCAGTTCTGCCGCGGGTCGGCGTGGACGATGGCGGAGTAGCCGTACTCGATGGAACCAGTCGACCGCCCCTGAGCACGGGGAATCCGACGTGTGCCGCGCAGGGAGAGGGTGAAATCATCCTGTCGCTGCACCTCAGCGGGGTAGAGATCGAACGTGCTGCCGCGGACCAGCGGATTGTTTTTCGCCGAGATCGCCCGCCATTCGCTGTTGTCATCCGTGCGGACTGACAAGCCGTACCCGTATCCGCCGGACCCATCAACGGGCGCGAAATCGAGGCGCATCTGCCGCAACGTCAAGGAAAATGTGCCGTCCGTCATGCCCATTTCAAGCTAACACCGATCGGTCTGCCGGTCGTTCGATTTCCGCGACAGCCGATTCTTGATGCCCCGCATCGCGTGAGGGCGCGCCGGAGGCATCACAGCGGAGCGGCGGCGCTGACCGGCTGCATCGCCTCCAGCAGTTGTGCCTTGCCGACGCTGGCCGCGAGGATGAACGTGTCGCCGCCGCCGTAGAGAATCACGATCTCGCCGTTGCGCTCGTACGCGCCGCAGGTGAAGACCACGTTTCCGACGCTATCGGGGAACGGCCCGTCGATCTCGAGCGGCGTTTGCGGAACCATGAAGTTGTCGAGGCGCGACTCGACAATCGCCCGCGGGTTGGCGGGGTCGAGGCGATTGAGGTTGAACACCGCCGCGCCCAGCGTGTACAGCCGTGAGGAGCCGTCGGCGGCGCGGTGGCCGCTGTGGTAGATCTCCAGGTACCGCCCGCCTCCCAGGTCCAGCGGCACGGCACCCGCGCCGATCCACGCATCGGCCCAACCGGGGTTTGGCGCCGCGCGCATGATCGGGCCCAGGTCCTGCCACGGGCCCGCCAGTGAGCGGCTTCGGGCGAGGTGAATGGCCCAGGTGGAGATGTCGCCGACCATCGGACGGTGCAGCAGGTAGTGCCACCCGTCCGGCTGAAGGGGGAACAGCACGCCGTCCTTGTTGTTCACGTGCCCGTTATCGGCCCGGATCGAGCCGAGGTTGTCGAAGTAGCTCTGGTCAAACGCACCCGATTCGGCCAGGCCGGTATAGGACAGGTCGATCGGGCCGGTCTTGTTCCACTGGAGCAGGTCGGGCGATTCGGCCGTGCAGAGCGTGGCCCGCCACGTGCCGCGGTCTTCGCCGCAGCCGCAGTAGACCATGACGAAGCGGTCCCCGATGCGGGTGATGCGCGGGTCTTCCACGCCAAGGTAATCCGGGTCGGTCTTCCCCGCTTCAGGTGAGAGCAGCGGGCGGGGGAAGCGATGGATCAACTCCAGGCTCGTATTGAACAGCGCCAGCCCGACGTAGGAGCGGGTCATGAGGTAGCCCGGATCGCTGCGCGGCCGGGCGCGATACAGCACCGCCACGAGGTCCTGCGCCGCCTCCGGTCGTCCCGCGGCGTCGAGCAGTCGCTCGATGATGGCGCCGTTCTGGCTCGTCCGCGGCAGGTGTGCGACGGCGGCGTTGAAGGTGACGCCGCTCTCCCACCCGTTCTCGTTTGGCGCGATCAGTGGCGCCCCACCGTTGTGGCGGGTGATACGAATTTCGCTCGCCCGCGGCGTCAAACTGCACCTCGCACGCAAACCATTACACAACAACTCACTAAAATGGGCGGTCGCGATTCTCAAGCATTGCGAAGCTGGCATCCTGACAGAATCCCGCGCGGGTGGTGCTCCAGAGCCGTGCGTTCTACTCGCGCGATTCGTCGCCCACCGCCGGCAGTTCGAACTGGTCGCCCGGTCCGACATTGACGAGCCACACGTCGTCGCCCGCCGCCGGACGATCGCTTTCCCGAATCGGCGTCGCTAGGCTGATCTTCCCCTTTCCCACTTCAGTCACACGCGCCAGCGGCTCGAACGCTTCGCCGGCCAATGTGACGCCACGATAGATCGGCGCCAGCGGCAATGCCGTGCGCGTTGCCACGGCGCCATCGTCCACCCCCTCGACGCGCGCCCGGCCGACGAGCAGATCATCGGACGCGGTGAGGATAATTTCCTCCCCCTCTCGCCGCGCCGAGACGATTGGGTGCGCCGTCCGTCGCAGGTCGTTTTGGAAGTGCACCACGCGCCCGATGAAATCCTCCGGGGTAGCCTGGGCATTCTCCGGCTTCACGCGGATCTGGGATCGGGCGGCATCGACGGAGACGACCGATCCGGTTCGACGGCCCCGGTCGATGCGATTGCCGTCCACCGTGAGGAAACTCCCGCCGGCAAAGTACCGGCGGCTCAGTTGGCCGGAAGCGTCCCGCCGCACCACCGCAACGCGCGCATTCGTCACGATGGCGCCGTCCTGTGCGGTGTTTTCCGTTCCCGTGAGGTCGTAAATGATGAGGTCTGATCCGCCGTCGCTGCGCATGATTTCGATGGCCGTGCCCGAGTCGCCAGATAGTTGGATCGGTCGCACCGCCTTGATCAGCGGATCGCCTTTGAACGGCTCGATGACGCTGACGAACCGGCTGGCGAGGTCCTGGCCCTGTCGCCGGGAGATGAGGTACGTCAGCACCTCCGGGTGCTTCACCGGCGAAACCCGCGCGTTGGCGAGGATCAGCTGCTGCTCCGGTTGTGGGAGAACGCGGATGCGGAGCTTGGCAGCCGGGTCTTTCGCATGTGACCACTGCGCAACGGTCTCGCCACCCCCAGCAACACCGCGGTGCCGGCGGACGTTGTAGAAGTGCTGGAAGCCCGAGCCGCCGTAGCTGCTGTATCCGCCCTTGTATCCGGCGGCGCCGAGCTTCGAGTCGTCGTAGATCTGGCCGACAGCGACCTCTTCTCCGGCGAGCGTGCCGCGCTGCTGGGTGTCGCTCCACTGGCCGCCGATCGTCTCGAACGCGCCCGGCGGGCCGTGCAGGCTGTAATCGTGCTGCTTGCCGCCGCTGACGGTGAAGATGTCGACGAAGTAGCTCTGGTTCTCCCCGCAATCGACCATGATCATGGCGCGGCGGTACTGGTCGCACTGCGGGTACGTGCCGGCCGCGCTGATGTCCATCACGCGCGCAAAGTCGCCATCTGCGAACAGCTCGACGGTTCCCGGAACGTTGCCACTCTGGCGCGACCCATCAACCGTCACGGTGTTGTGCGCGATCGTATTCTTCGACCAGGTGTGAATTCCCGGCACGAACTCGTTCATCGCGTCGGGGTAGCCCAGGTCGGGCATCATTGGGTGGCCGTGGGCGAAGAGCTCAAAGTGCAGCCGGTCGAAGTGGCCGTGCGAGGAGATGACGCCGTAGTACAGCGCGGCGGCGATGGAGTCCTGGCGGTTGTTGAGAATGCCCATGCCGTACCCGTCGAGCAGGCGCGGGGGCAGAGCGGGGTGCGAAATCGGTCCGGTCGCCAGCGCCTGCGGGACGTCGATGGGCGGGTGAAGCAGCGCTTCGAAGTTGTTGAACCCGCCGTCCGTCGGGGGCCCGTACATGGCGAGGAGGAACCGGAGGTAGCGCGGATCGCCGTACTGACGATATGCCGTCTGAAAGCTCGCCGGGTCCTGCGGGAAGATCCCGCCCCAGATGCTCCCGCCGTCACCGACCGACGGGTTGTGCGCGCGGGCGACGACCTGCGCCAGCACGCCATCGTACAGCCGCCGGAGCTTGGGAATCTCGAATGGCTTGCGTCCAGCCCGGTCGAGCAGGCTCGCGTACTCGGTGATCTTGCGGACCCAGATCGAGTTGTAGTGCGAGGACGTTTCAAAGGGGATGCCGTCGCGGAAGATCACGTTGTACAGCGCGAACCGCAGCCCAAGGTGCTGATAGTTCGGGCTGCTCTCGTTCATGAGCAGGTCGAACCATTTATCCTGATGACCATACTGGCGGACGATCGCCAGGTGCGCCAGCGTGCTCTGGTGCATGCCGAAGTTGCCAAGGATTTTGCCGGCGAAGTAGGCGTCGATCGCATCTTCGAGAAGATTGGCCTCGATGAACGCGCGGATCTGCTTGCTGCTCTTGCCCGTCTGCTTCTGGAGTTGCTCGTCGCCGTCGATCGCATCCCAGCTCGCGTCGTACGCCTCGGCCAGCGCGGTCACCAGATCGGTTTCCCACGTGTTGTAGGCGATCTTGCCGGAGTAGCTGCGGCCCATCGCGCGCATCATCGTGCCATAGCGCGACTGGCTCTCGTAGTCCATCTCTGGATAGACCTCGGCGTAGCGGTGCAGCAGGACCAGCGCCTTGTGCGCATAGCGCTGATCGCCCGTGAGCAGGTACGCGCGCCCCAGCGCGTGCATCACGTTCATCAGCTTGCCGTGCACCGTCCAGTGATTCGCAAAGGCAACCCACCACTGCTTCTCGCCGGTCTTCGGATCGGTCCAGCCCCAGCCGTCGTCGACATATTTCGTGTCCCAGCCGATCTTGGTTTTGAAGCCGCTGCGGTAGTAGGTTTCAAAGTCGTTGGTCGGGAAAACATTGTTGCAGATCGGGCAGGTGACCTTGAATGGCTTTTTCGGGTCGACGATCCACCCCGGCTTGTTGTTCGGGTCGCCGATCACGTTGCCGCACTCGGGGCAGCGGCTGCTGGCCGAAACGCCCCAGTCGCGCGGCACGCTCGCCGATGCGATGAGCCCGGCCAGCTCGGCGTCGTCCCAGGTCACCCACTCGTCGGCGAGCTTGATCCAGGAATCCGCCACCGCCGTGGCGGACGCATAGCTCGCGACATTCTCCCGCGCGCGGGCGATCGCCTCATCAGTGAAGAGCGTGCGCCGATCCTTCAGCGGCCACTGCGGGGCCCGGGTGATGGACGGAACGGTACTCGGCTGCGAAGACGCCGGCGCGGCGGCGGCGATGGCGCCAGGAGCCGCTGCCGCCACGAAAAACAGAATGATTCGCAACAAGAAGTGCATCATTTTTTTATCAACCCTGTTCTTCGCTGGCGATATCAAGATCGGGCGAAGTCGCTGATTGATGGTGAGTGTAGTGCTGCGCGAGGTCCTCCCGCCGTCCCGGAGATCAGGCAGATCACGAGTTGCGCCCCCGGATCAAAGAGGTCCTCACAAGTCGCCAGTCAAAAGAGGGTGTTGAATCCGGCGGCTTTGAAATGCCGGTCGTTGCTGAAGACATCCGTAATGCCCATCCGTCGCATAACAATGAAGGAGACGTGATCGACGATGCCGGCATCCCCGGGCAGACCTTGGCGGTAGGCAGACCATGCCTGGTCCCAATCCTGCTGGCTTGGAACGAGCAGTCTGCCAGATGCTTCCAGTTCCTCACGCGTCTGCGCCACCAGCGGGCGATAAGGCCGGCGACCGGCGGCGTTGCCGCACTCAAGAAAGACGAACGTGGTGCTCACGGTTCGATCGCCACGGGCGACGAACTCTTCATACGCCCGCGCCGCAGCGCCGTGCCACTGGTCGCTCTGATCCCATTGCGCCAGCATCCCCACCGTGTCGAGGAAGACGACGCTCATGGCTGGTGCTCGTTGTGTCGCTCGGCGACATCCGTTTCACCAGATGGGAAGGACTG
Source organism: Tepidisphaeraceae bacterium (assembly GCA_035936155.1). Classification (GTDB taxonomy): domain Bacteria; phylum Planctomycetota; class Phycisphaerae; order Tepidisphaerales; family Tepidisphaeraceae; genus DASYWJ01. The sequence continues at coordinate 18,318 of DASYWJ010000133.1, forward strand.
TCCCAGCAGCGCATAGATGCGCTCTTGGGCGGCACGGTCGTCGCCCTCTCGGGCAAGCAGCTTTGGCTCAAACTCCACCCGCGCCTTCTCCGGCAGGTCGACCGGCTCGGTCGGGCGGAAGACACCATTCTCGTAAATTGCACGTACTGTCATGTCCTGATCTCCAAATGTTCGCGGTGATCTTACACCTTCGCTGTTTGTGCGTCACAAGAATCAGTGGCGAGGAACGGAGCCCACGACAGGAGCGGCGAGAAAGAATCGGCCCAAGTTCAGCAGTATCAAGGTTGAGCGAAATCGCTGTTTGATGGACTGCCGCCCCCACGCCTCCGGTACAATCCGATGTGCGCTGATGGGCCTCATGCACAAACGTGAATTCCGTTCCATCCTCAGAGCCTGTAAATCGATTGTCAGTCGCATCGGCGTCTTGCCCATGTTGTGGCGACGAAGACATCAGCGACAAGCTCATGCTAGTAAAACGTCACGATATTTCGACCCACGCCTGATCTCTTTCATACTCCTATCCGTTCTTGTGGGCGCCGGCTCGTGTGATCGATCGCACGCGCTTACCGAGCGGCCGGCACGGGCCATCGAGGTCACCTGGATGGTGGCGGTGGGTCACGATCGGCCTATGTACGAGCAGCTGCTTGAGCGCTTTCACGCGCTGCATCCGGAGATCCGCGTCCGCCCGGTGTGGGTGCCCGGGTCGCAATACCAGACCAAGCTTAAGACGCTCATCGCCGCCGGCAAGCCCCCTGACATCTTCTCAAGTTCCGACGTCTGGGTGGCGTATCAGCTCCCGTTTCTCGCCGACCTTACTGACCTGGTCGAGCGCGACGCTGCCGAGATCGACCTCGACGATTTTTATCCCGAGCTGCTCGCCGCCTGCCGCTACGAGGGCCGGCAGATCCTGCTCCCACGGTGGTTCAACGTCGCGCTGCTCTACTACAACCGCAAGATCTTCGACGACGCCGCCGAGCCATACCCATCCCCCGACTGGACGTGGGACGACTACATCGCCGCCGCCAAACGGCTCACCCGCCGCGGCCCGGACGGCAAGGTCGAGATCTGGGGCAGCAGCATCACCACCGGCTGGTGGGGCGAATGGCTGATCTACGTCCGCCAGGCCGGCGGAAAGCTGTTTACCGACGACATCAACCAGTGCCTGCTCGATTCCCCCGAAGCGATCGCCGGCATGCAGTTCTACTACGACAAGATCTACAAGCACCGGATCGCGCCGCGCCCGGGTTTCGGGCCGGATTACGGGTTCATGAGCGGCAAGATCGCCATCGAGTTCGGCGGCCACACCGGAAGCTGGATCGCGTACAACCAGATCCCCGGGCTCGACTGGGACATCCAGATCCTCCCCAGGGGTCCGGTCACGCGCAGCGGCGGCGAATTCGCCGTCGACAGCTTCGGCATCTCAAGGGACAGCACGCGCCGCGAAACAGCTTGGGAATTCATCAAGTTCCTCGTCTCCAAAGAAAGCGTGCGGATGCACGTGCGCAATGGCTTCCTCCCGGTGCGCAAGAGCGTGGCCGAGGAGATGCTCATGCGGACCGATCGCGATGCGCATCCGCGGAACATCAAAGCGGCTTACGAGCAGTTGAAATACGCGCAGCAGGTCCCCAGATCACCCGATTTCATCGAAATCGCATTGGAGGTCATTCAGCCGGATGTCGATCGAATGCTCGACAAACAGCTCGACGTTGCCGAAACCTGTCGAAGCGCGGCCGAATCGGCCAACCGCTTCATCCGGGTCCTCGGCGCAACCCGCCGAGAACACAGCACCCCCCAGGCGCCGCCGTCGGTCCAATGACACCCAGACCTTTTGGTTCTGGGTCATGGCCGGTCCGGCGATTCTGGGGTTTGTGCTGTTCAACCTCGGCCCGATGCTCGCGTCGGCCTACCTCAGCCTGACGCGCTACGACGTCGTCAGGCCGCCCGTGTTCATCGGGCTCGACAACTACGTCTACCTGATGACGCACGACCCAGCGTTCTGGCCGAGCGTCAAGGTCACGCTGATTTACGCCGCCGTCAGTGTGCCGCTGGGATTGGCGTTGTCGCTTTCGATCGCCCTGCTGCTCAACCAGCGCGTCCGCATGCTGGGCACCTTCCGCACGATCTATTTCCTCCCCTCGCTCCTGCCCGCCACCGCCTCGGTCGTGGTCTGGGTCTACATCTTTCACCCCAACCAGGGGTTGCTCAACCGGTTGCTGGCGCAAGCGGGCATTCCGAAAGACGATCTGCCGGCGTGGACGCAATCGGTCGACTGGGCCCTGCCGGCGCTGATCATCATGGCGCTGTGGGGCTTCGGCGGCGCCATGGTGATCTTTCTCGCCGGCTTGCAGGACGTGCCGCGCTCGCTTTACGAAGCCGCGGACCTCGACGGCGCCAACACCTTCCAGCAGTTCCGCCACGTCACGTTCCCGATCATCTCCCCGGTCGTGTTCTTCAACCTGGTGATGGGCCTCATCGGCGCCTTCAAGGCATTCGACTCCGCCTACGTCTTCGGCATGACCAGCACCGGCGTCCCCGGCGGCCCGGCGCGGGCAACCTTGTTCTACGTGCTGAACCTGTACCTCAAGGCCTTCAACTACTTCCACATGGGCCTCGCCAGCGCCATGGCGTGGCTGCTGTTCCTGGCGGTCGTGCTGCTGACCTGGCTGAACTTCCGACTGGCCAAGCGCTGGGTGCACACGGGGTGAAGGGGGGTGAGGGGCAGCGACGAATTTCCAGTCGCTGCCACGTTTACGCCGCGATTCCAGAAAAGATGAGGTTCACTCGCGAACAAGTCTCGCCGAAGCGTGTTAGCCTCACCCCCCCCCGCCTCGCCCGATTGAAGCATTCACCGCCGAGGAGCCCGAACGCGATCATCAGCCCGATCCGGCAGAGCCGTTCGTGCTTGCTGACGAAAACGAACCCGAGCAGGACGGGCCGCGGGGTTAGGTTGTTTCGATGCTCGTCAGGACGTCGTCCTCGTCCGGGTCGGCGGAGTCGAGGCCGGCGTCGCCGAAGAGGTGGTCGCTCGTGCCGTCGTTGGTGAAGAACAGGTCATTGCCGAGGCCGCCCCGGAGGGTGTCGTTGCCGGGGCCGCCGGTGAGGCGGTCGGGATAGCCGCCGCCGTTGACGATGTCGTTGCCGGCGCCGCCGTCGAGGAAGTCGCCCCACGCGTTGCCGAAGAGCGAGTCGCTGCCGTCCTGGCCGCGGATCCAGTCGCGGCCGTCGTTGCCGATCAGGGTGTCATTGCCGGCGCCGCCGTCGATGCTGTCGTAGCCGTCGTCGCCGGTGATCGAGTCGTTGCCCGCGCCGCCGGCGAGGCGGTCGTTACCCGTGGCTCCTTCGAGCGCGCCTGGCACGTCCGTCGCGCGCATCTCGACGTAATCGTCGCCCGCGCCGGACGTGACGGAGACGCGCGCGACGTCGCCTGCCTCGAAGGCCCGGCCGATGCGGTTACGGGCGACAGCGAGCAGGTTTGGGTCGGATGGCGAGTTTTGCGCGCCGGCGACGATGATCACGTCCGCGCCGCCCGTGCCAGCGACCGACAGCGTGCCGCCCGTCAGTCCGATCGGGCTTGGCGTGGCCCCCGCCACGGCGAGCTTGAGCATGTGCGGCTGCGCGTCGGGGTCGGACGTCGAGATCTGTCCGGCTTGGAGGAGTATGCCATCCGACTGCACCGCGATGGTGCTGACGCGGAGCGGCGTCAGGCCAAGGCCGCCGATGACGTGCCCGAAGGACGGGTCGAGCGAGCCGTCGCCCAGGAGCCGCACCGCCATGAACCCGCCTTCCGGGACCGGGAATATCGCGGGGCCGGCGAGCAGGATGCGGCCGTCGTCGTCGATGCTCAGATGGTTCGTGTCCGTCGGGACGTGGGCCGCGTACGAGACGAAGCCGTCGCCGTCAAAGGTGGAGTCGGGGGAGCCGTCGGCGTTGACGCGCAGCGCGACGAGCCGGGGGTTCCCCCGCGACTCGCGCATCGCGATGACGAGCTTCCCGCCCGCGGCCTCGACGATCTTAACCGGCTCGGGGCGGTTGCTTCCCGACGGGGGGGTGATCTCGCGGATGACGCCGTTGCCGAAGGTGGCGTCGGGCGTGCCGCTGGCATTGAGGCGCACGATGCCCAGCGTGTCGAGCTGCGGGTTCCCGTTCGTGGCCAGATTTCCGACGACGACGATTTTGCCGTCGGACTGCACGAGCGGCACGTGGAGTTCGAGGAATGGCCTCAATCCCGCGGCAGGGGAGATTTGGGCGAAGCCGTTCGTGCCGAACGTCGGGTCCGGCGAGCCGTCCGCCGCCAAGCGGTGCACCCCGTTCGGCGCCGCAATGATGATCTTGGCGTCCGGTTGAACCGTGACGTTCCGGGAGTGGACGTCCGGATCCGCCACGATCCGGAAGCCTTTGGCGCCGAAGGTTTCGTCGAGCGTGCCGTCGGGGTTGAAGCGAACGAAGTAGCGATTGGTCTCAAACGGCGCCACGTTCGCGTCGGCGCGGACGACGATCTTTCCGTCAGCCTGGACGAAGATTGCTTCGCCAGATTGCCCGAACGTGTTGGAATTGAGGCTGAATCCCACGTGGCCGCCGGCGCCGAAGGTGGTGTCGACGGCGCCGGTCGCGGTGAGCCGCGTGATGCTGAGCTGGTGACCGTCCACCGGTCCGCCGAGGACGAGGATGCGATCGTCGGGAAGGACCGTGAACGACCGGTGGGCTGACACGCTTTCGCCGACGAACGCCGGGAGGTCGGCAATGCCGTCCGTGCCGAAGGAGGGGTCCACATCGCCCGCGGCGAAGAGGCGGCGGGGTTCGAGGTGCTCGACGATGTGGCACACGGTGGACCTCCCTGCGAACGTGCCCCCACCCCCTAGACGAGAGACGCCGCCGCCGCGCCGCGCGTTCCGGCGCAGTATCCAGCATGTCATCAGTAGATCGTGCGATGCTTCAATTTTGTCAGGAGACAAATGTCGTTCTTTGAGCCTGCGCGATCTGCGCAATGCGGCGGGTCGGGGCGGTTATTTCCTGGCGATGCGCTTTGGCTTCGGCTTGGAATTGCTCTTGGACTTCGAGGCGCTCTTCTTCGCCGCCCTTGCCGTCGTTCCGCCCTTCGCCGCTTTCCGTGGTCCCTTCGTGAAGGTCGCGTTGTCCGACTCCCATGCGGTGAGGTTGCGGGCGTAGAGCGCGTCGATCACGCTGCGGGCGTCCTTCAGGTCGCGGCCGCCGGTGCGGGGGAGCATCATCCAGGTGAGGACGAAGGCCTGGCGGAGGTGGCCGTCGGCGGGGTCGGGGCGGAGGTTTTCGAAGAAGGCGGCGGGGTTCGGCTTCTTGATCCGCGACCAGACGGCGGCGTTGCGGGCGTACACCTCCTGGGCGAGCCGCCGCCAGGCGGCGAACGACCGCTCCCCCGCCGGCAGCGCGTTCCAGCAACCGGTGAGGAACTGCCGAACCAGGTTGTCCGGCCCCTCGGGCCCGAGGACGTCGTACAACTCCGACGGCGACTTGCTCGTAAGGCGGAAGGCTTCCCAGCTCATGCGAGCAAGGTAAAAGGAAAAAGGAAAAAGGCAAAAGTTAAGAGCGATGGATGTCAGCCGAATGATCTGTCTCCCTTTTTCCTCTTACCTTTCCTTTTGCCTTACGTGATCGACCGTCCCCCGTCGAGGCGGATCACCTGGCCGGTGATGTACGACCCCTCCGTCGCGAGGAAATGCACGAGGCGCGCGACATCGTCGGGCGTACCCTCGCGCGCGAGCGGAACCCGCTTGAGGTAGCGCTCGCGCTCGGCCTCGGGGTAATCGTCCGGCCACGCCACGACTCCGGGAGCAATCCCGTTCACCGTCACCTCCGGCGCCAGGGCGCGGGCGAGCCCCAGCGTCAGGTTCCACAGCCCCGCCTTGCTCGCGCAGTATGCCAGGTACTTCGGCCACGGGCGCTCGGCCAGAAGATCCACAATGTTGATCACGTGCCCGCGGCTCTTGCGCAGCATGGGCGCCAGCGCCTGGCACAGCAGAAGGGGCGACTCGATGTGCACGGCGTTGAAGCGCCGGATCTGCTCCAGCGACACGCTCTCAACCGGACTCGCCTCGTACGCCGATGCGTTGTTCACCAGCACGTCGAGCCGGTCGAAATGCCGACGGAACTCCTCGACGACGGCGGGAACGAACGTGGCGGGATCATCCAGGTCACCGGGAATGCGCACCACCCGGCTGGCTGTGCCCTCGTACTTGCGAACGAGCTCATCGGCGTGTGTGCCGCTGAGGTAGTACGTGAAGGCGACGTCGAACCCGCGGTCGGCAAGTGTCTCGACGATCCCCCGGCCCACGCGCTTGGCGCCGCCGGTCACCAGTGCCACGCGCTTCGCCGCCGTCCCTTTCGACTTTGCCTTCGCCATGCCGCTAGCGTCCGTGCACGTGCCGCTTTCGTCAACCGCCAGCGGCTATCAGCGGCTGTCCGCCGTCGTCGCTGCGACGCCGGATGAGCCGGGAATGAGGAGCAGTACCGTTGCCTTTGGGGTCGCTGGAAACGACGGAGTCACTGCTTTGCGGCGGGGCCGTCGTCCTTGGCGGACTGGGCATCGAGCCAGAGGGGCGGCGGCGTCGTGGCGGTGGGCGCGGGCAGCTCCATGGATTGAATTCTACTCGCCCCCGCCGTCGGGTCCCACGCTGTTGCGTCGAATCTGAGCTACAATGGAGCCGTGCGCGACCCGTCAGTTTTCAAGAGGTGCATACACGTTGGCTGAGCTGAAACGAACCGAACTATCTGTCCGTCAGGAGAAGGCGGTGCTCGTCGGGGTGATTCTGCCCGGCTCGACCGCCGACCCGCGCGACCCGCTGGGCGAACTCGGCTCCCTCGCCAAGACCGCCGGCGCCAAAGTTGTGGGGCAGGTTCTCCAGCGCCGCCAGCGCGTCGACTCCGGAACCTACATCGGCAGCGGAAAGGCCAAGGAGATCGCGGCCGTCGCGAAGCAGCATAAGGCCGATGTGATCATCTTCGACAACGACCTCTCGCCCGGGCAGATCGGGTCGCTGGAGAAGATCATCAACCAGGAGGCGAGCAAGACGCGCAACGAGCAAGGCATCAAGGTGCTCGACCGCTCTGAGCTGATCCTCGACATCTTCGCCACCCGCGCCCAGACGCACGAGGCAAAGCTGCAGGTCGAGCTGGCGCAAATGGAGTACACGTACCCGCGGCTGGCGCGCATGTGGGGCCATCTGGAGCGTATCGCCGGCGGCGGCACCGCAATGGGCATCGGCACGCGCGGCCCCGGTGAAACGCAGCTGGAAACCGATCGTCGGCTGGTACGAAAGCGGATCTCGGACCTGAAGTCCGACATCGGCAAAGTCCAGGAGCGCAAGAGCCGGCTGGTCGCGCAGCGCAACCGTGAGCATTTCACCGTCTGCATCGTCGGTTACACCAATGCCGGCAAGAGCACGCTCTTCAATACGCTGACCGCCGCGGGGACATATGCGGACGACAAGCTGTTCGCCACGCTCGACACGAAGACGCGCGCATGGAAGCTGGAGCGCGGGACGGAGGTGCTGCTGTCAGACACCGTCGGCTTCGTGCGCGATCTGCCGCACAACCTCGTCGCCAGTTTCAAGGCGACCTTGGAGGAAGCGATACACGCGGACCTGCTGCTGCACGTCCTGGACGTCGGGCACCCGCACGCGCAGCAGCAGTTTGACTCCGTGCACAAGGTGCTGGAGGAGATCGGCGTCCGCTCGGGCGGCGAGGGAGGCAAGGCCGAGATCCTCCTGCTCAACAAGACCGACACGCCCCAGGGGGAGGAGAATTACCCCTTCTGGCGGACGCTCCATCCCGAGGCGATCCCGATCAGCGCCAAGACCGGCCGCGGGCTGGATCGGCTGCAGGAGGCGGTCTACCACGTCCTTCGCGGCACGCAGGTCCAGGTCGCGCTGGAAGCCGATGTGACCAACGGGCGACTGATTTCGTTCATCGAAAGCCGCACGCGCGTGCAGGACCGCGAGTTCCTCGACGGCCGGGTGCGCTTCAACACAGTGATGGGAAAGCAGACGCTAGCCGATTTGTCGAACAACGAGCAGGTGGAGATCAAGTCGGTGGTGGGAGTCTATTGAATTCTATTTCTATCCCTGTTCACCCTCCCCGCCCTCAGCTCAGCTCAATCTTTCGGTACCTTGCTTCTACCAGCTGAAACACGCCATAGGCGATCAGCCCGAGCGCGATCGCGCCGAGCATCAACCAGCCATAGCGCATGCCTGAAACGTGCTGCAGCGCCTCCCCGACACCCTTTGCATCCCCGGCGTCATGGTGTCGGGCGGCGGCGACCATGAAGCCGCCGATCAGGCAAAAGACGATGCCGCGCGCAGCGTAACCGGCGCGGCCGAAGCGGATGATCCATGTCCGCATCTTGGCGCCCCACCGATCCAGCACCAGCTTGTCGCCCAATTTCGTCGTCCACGCGCGATATAGATACCACGCGCCAGTGCCGAAGACGCCCACCCCGATGGCCGCGAGAAGCCATGCGCCTGCGGGCTGGGCCATTACGGTGGTGGTCCATTCCCGGGTGCGGCCGCTGTCGTCACGGGCGCCGTAGACGACCATCTGCCAAGCGGCCACGCCGAGGCCGCCGTACGCGAACCCACTGATCAGCCGCGCGCCGCGGCGCCCCAGCTCCTTCGGGCGCGTTCCGTGCTCGTTTTCCGGGTCCAGCAGCGCCTGGATCAGCCGCCACAGTGCAAACCCCAACAGCCCGGCGCCGGCGACGGCGAGCATGGTCCGGCCGAAGGGCTGATGCAGGATCGTGCGCAGCGCGCCGCGGGCGTTGGTGGTCGAGCCGCCGCTGCCAATGGCCGCCTGCGTCGCGAGCACGCCGATGGTGATGTACACACACCCCTTGGCGACGAACCCCAGCCGGGCGAGCCACTTGAGCGCGGGGCGGGCCTCGCGCACCGCATCTTCGACATGGTCGCGGGCGTTGTCGATGGTGCTGGAAACGCTCGTCATTCCGGTATGGTAGCGGCTGCAGCCAAAGCCGGGATGATCAATTCATTCCGGTGTGGTGCATGCCGGTGGCCGGATGGGTCACATCAACCCCAGCTGCAACTGGGCGGCGTCGGACATCATGTCTTTGCTCCACTGCGGCTCCCAGACCAGCTCGACCGTCGCCGAGCGCACCTGCGGGATGGCTTCGATCTGCTGCTCGACCTGCGGCGGCAATGTGCCGGCGACTGGGCAGCCGGGCGCGGTGAGCGTCATGCGCACGTGCACGCGGTCCTCGGGATCGATGTCGATGTCGTAGATGAGGCCCAGGTCGTAGATGTTCACCGGGATCTCCGGGTCGAACACATTGCGGCAGACCTTGATCACCTCGCGCTCAATCTCGAGCTGACGCTCGGACTTCAGCGCCGCGGGCGAGGCGCTGATGCGGTTCACGTGCGGGAGGATCGGCCGCTCCTTCTTCGGTTTGGGCGGCGTCGAGGTCGGCGGAGACTTCGCGGCTTCGGCGCGGAGCTGGTCGACCTTGCCCGAGTGCGGCAGCACGTGCAGGCTCCTGGTCGAGCCGGGAACTTCGGGCCTGTGCGCCTGTGATCCTTCGCTCATGCGCTCCCCTGCTCCAGTGCGCGGGACGCCGTCGCGCGGATGCGACTGACCATGCCGGCCAGGCCGTTGCGGCGCTGTGACGTGATGAATTGATCGAGCCCGATGCGGCGGAAGAAGTCTTCGATCTGGAATTCAAGAATTTCGATCGCCCGCTGCCCGGAATAGAGCCGTTGGAGCAGCGCGATCAGCCCGCGGACGATATGGGCGTCGGAGTCAGCGAGGAAGTCGATGCGCTTCTCATCACCGCTGGCGCGGCCGAACAGATGCACGGTGCTCATGCAGCCGTGGACGCGCGTCTGCTCGTTCTTGAGCTCGACGGGCATCGGGAGGAGTTTGTCGGCCAGCTCGAGGAGGTGGGTATTGCGCGCATCGCGGTCGCCGAGCATCTCGAACGTGTTGGCCAGGCGGTCTGCGGCGGCGCTGGGGGAAGCGGCGAAGGGCTTGGGGAACTTCAGCGAAGATCCGCCCGCGGCTCGACTGGGCTCGCCGGACTCTGAAGTGGAATTTGCCCCCGGCGCCGGCGCCGCGGCGGCGCGGGTGGAAACATCTTTGACCACCTTCTGCAGCGCCGCTACGAGCGCGTCGACATCGGACCTGGTGTTGTAGAAGGCGAAGGAGGCCCGCGTGGTCGCGGTGACGCCCATCTGCGCCATCACCGGCATGCAGCAGTGGTGGCCCGTGCGGACGGCGATGCCCTCCCGATCGAGCCGCGTTCCCAGATCCATTGCCGAGATGGCGGGGTTCTCGACGACCAGCGAGATCACGCTGCCCTTCTCGCGCGCCGTGCCAATGATGCGCAGTCCGGGAATCTGGCCGAGCTGCTCTGTGGCATGGGCGAGCAACTCGTGCTCGTGGTGCACGAATGACCAGTTCAGCGACGACACGTAGTCGATCGCCGCCCGCAGGCCGATGACGCCGGCGATGTCCGGGGTGCCCGCTTCGAACTTGTTCGGCAGCTGCGCGTATGTTGTCTTCTCGAACGTGACCGACTCGATCATGTCTCCGCCGCCCTGGTACGGCGGGATTTTTTCCAGCAGCTGGCGCTTTCCCCACAGCACGCCGATCCCGGTTGGGCCGAATAGCTTGTGGCCGGAGAAGGCGTAGAAATCGACCCCGAGATCCTGCACGTCGGTCGGGTAGTGGCCGACCCACTGCGCGCCGTCGACCATGACGAGAGCACCGCTGTCATGCGCGAGCTTCGCGATCGTCTTCACGTCGTTGATCGTGCCCAGGGAATTGGAGAGGTGCACGATTGAGATCATCCGCACTTTTCCGCCGGCGAGGATGTCCCGCAGCGCGTCGAGCTGGAGCTCGCCGCATTCGTTCATCGGAATGACGCGCAGCCGTGCCCCGGTCGCCTGGCAGGCGATCTGCCAAGGGACGATGTTCGAGTGGTGCTCCATCGCCGAGACAACCACTTCGTCACCCGCCTCAAGAAAGCTCCGCCCCCAGCAGGCGGCGACGAGGTTGATGCTCTCGGTCGTGCCCCGGGTGAAGATGCACTCGCGCGATTCGGGAGCATTGATGAACTTCGCGACCGAGTCGCGCGACTGTTCGTATAGCGTCGTCGCCAGCTGGCTGAGGTGATAGACACCGCGGTGGATGTTGGCGTTCTGGCTTTCGTAGTAGCGGCTGATGGCATCGATGACGGCGCGGGGCTTCTGCGTGGTTGCGCCGTTGTCGAGGTAGACGAGCGGCTTGCCGTTCGACTTTGTGTGGAGGATCGGGAAGTCGGACCGGACCTTCAGCGGGTCGAATGCGGTCGACTTCTGCTTCGGCATTTCGGCGACACGCTGCATGTTGTTCTTATCGTAGGTCGCGCAACATCACGCTTGGTAGCATGGGTGTTCAACCCATGCGCTTTACGCAAGCAGACACGGGTTGAAAACCCGTGCCACGGGCTACGTCTGCACCGCTTCGTCAAACGCCCCGAGATTGGTGATTCGCAAATCCTGCGGCAGCCCGTGCTGGGCGGCCATGAAGTCTTCAAGACGACGCCGCACCGGTTCGACCTTGATACGGCGCGTGATGTCGGCGGCGAACGCGTAACTGAGCAGGTGTCTCGCCGCTTGCAGCCCCACGCCGCGGCTGCGGAGGTAGAAGATCATGTCTTCGTCGACTGGCCCGATCGTGCTGCCATGCGTGCATTTCACGTCGTCGGCGTAGATCTCCAGCGCCGGCTGGCTGTTCATCACCGCCTCGTCGCTGAGCAGCAGCGTCTTGCTCGTCTGCTTGCTGTCCGTTTTCTGCGCCGGTTGGCGGACGAGAATCTTGCCTTTGAACACGGCCGATGACTTACCGCTGAGCACATGCTTGTACAGCTCGTGACTCGGGCAATTCGGCTCGGCGTGGTCGAGCAGCGTGTGGTTATCGCAATGCTGCTGGCCACCCACGAGCACCAGGCCATTGAGCGTGGCGTACGCACCCGGGCCGGCCATGTGGCAGTTCAGGTCGTTACGCGTCAGCTTGGCGCCGATGGTGGCGGAATGTGAAACGAAGGTCGCACCGCGCTCCAGCCGCACCTGCATCGTCGCGACGTGATACGCCTGAAGGCTCTCCTGCTGGAGCTTGCAGTGGTCGATGCGGCAGTCCTTGCCGGCAACGATCTCGGTAACGGCGTTGGTGAAGTACACGCCCGCGCCGTTGTCACCTGGGGCGCCGACGTAGCTCTCGACGATCGTTGCTTCGACGTTGTCCTCGGCGACGACGAGCACGCGCGGGTGCGACACCGACAGATCGGCGCCCTTGGCGGAGACGAACAGCAGATGGATCGGCTGCGTCACGGTCGTGCCGCGGGAGAACTGGAGGAACGCGCCGTCGCTGAGGAAGCCGGTGTTCAGCGCCACGAACGGGTTCTTCTCGACATCGGCCAGCTTCGCGAGGTGGTGCTCGACCACGTCGCCATGCTGATGCATCGCATCAGAGAGGCGGCCGACCCGTACGCCACGGGGGAGCTTCCCAAGCCGCGAGAGTTCAGGGGCGAAGTGGCCATTGACAAAGACCAGCTCAGTGATGGCTTCGTTGCCGAAGCTGAACGACGCAGCCGCATCGGTGGCCACGTCATCGGAGACGCGCTCGGCGAGCTTGAACTGCGTCTTGGCGATCGGGGCGACGTTCGTGAACCGCCACTCCTCGTCCTTGCTTGACGGGAAGCCGACCTGCTCAAAGCGCGCCATGGCCGCACGGCGCAGCTGATCCAGCCATGGCGCCGGTGCCCGCTCGATCCGGGACGCTTCCGCCAGGCGGGCGTAGAGATCGATGTGAACCGCTCTGTCTTGTGCTGTTGCCAACTGAGTCATCCCTTCAACTCCTCGACTCATTTCTCGCGCGTCCGCGAGCACTTCCCCCGAGCGTGTGCGCTTGCGGCTGCGATCACGCTGACGCGGACGCGACTTCCTTCTCGACCCAGTCGTAACCCTTTTCTTCCAGCTCCAGTGCCAAGGATTTGTCCCCCGTCTTGACGATTCGCCCGTCCATCATGACGTGCACGTAGTCCGGCGTGATGTAGTTCAGCAGCCGCTGGTAGTGCGTGACCATGAGGATCGCGCGCTCGGGGCTGCGGAGCGAATTGGCGCCATTGGCGACCACCTTCAGCGCGTCGATGTCCAGCCCGGAGTCGGTCTCGTCCATCAGCGCGAGCGTCGGATCGCAGACCGTCATCTGGAAGATCTCATTGCGCTTCTTTTCTCCGCCGGAAAACCCTTCGTTCACGGCGCGGTTCATGAAGCTTTTATCCATCTTCAGGAGGTTCATCTTCTCCTGCACGAGCTCGAGAAAATCGACGGCGTCGAGCTCTTCTTCCCCGCGGTGCTTGCGCGTCGCATTGACCGCAGCGCGGAGGAAGTAGCTGGTGGAGACGCCGGGGATCTCGACGGGGTACTGGAACCCGAGGAACACCCCCTCGCGCGCCCGCTCCTCGGCCGACAACTCGAGCAGATCCTGGCCCTTGTACGTGATCGAGCCTTCCGTCACTTCGTACGCCTCGCGCCCGGCAAGCACCTGGGCAAGGGTGCTCTTGCCGCTGCCGTTCTTGCCCATAATCGCATGAACTTCGCCTGCGTCGACCGTCAGATCGACACCCTTGAGGATGTCCCGGCCGTTCGGCGCCGCGACGCGGGCGTGGAGGTTTTTGATTTCGAGTAGTGCCATCTAAAATGCCAGTTCCGAAGTGCGCTCTAACGCGCGCTTCTATCTCAACTACGTTCGCGGATCGCATTCGCGGCCGCTGTCTTCGCTGCGAGGTCCTTCGCCTTGACCCGCTGCTTGGAATTGCCTAACCATCGCAGCGGGGTACAGAGCGTGCACCGCACGTTGCGCCTCGACTTTCCGCGTTTGAAGTTTGCCTTTGCGTCCACGCTACTTCCGCTTACCCATCCTGATTTCAACAACTCCGAGAGCGGCGAGTATGAGCGTGCCCAAAAGCAGCGTCATGATCGCTGCACAGACGTAGCCTTCGACTCGATGGCCGCTCAGGTCCATGGCCATCCACCAGAACGCGACGATCATCACGGCGAACATGCCGACCAAGGGCCAATTGGCGGCCTTTTTTTCCACTTGCTCACCCGACGGATCCTTCCAAGCTCACGCCTAAAAGCTTCTGCGCTTCCACGGCGAACTCCATCGGGAGCTCTCGGAACACTTCCTTGCAGAAGCCGTTGACGATCATGTTCACCGCGTCTTCCACGCTGATGCCGCGGCTCTTGCAGTAGAACAGCTGGTCTTCGCCAATTTTGCTCGTGCTGGCCTCGTGCTCGACGCGGCTGGTGGTGTTGCGCACCTCGATGTACGGGCTCGTGTGCGCGCCGCACCGGTCGCCGAGCAGCAGCGAGTCGCACTGCGTGTAGTTGCGGCTGTTCTCGGCGCCCTTGAGGATCTTGACCAGGCCGCGGTAGGTGTTCTGACCCTGGCCAGCGCTGATCCCTTTCGACACAATCGTCGAGCGGGTGTTCTTGCCGATGTGGATCATCTTCGTGCCTGTGTCCGCCTGCTGGTGGTGGTTCGTCAGCGCAACGGAGTAGAACTCGCCGACGCTGTTGTCGCCCTGCAGGATGCACGAGGGGTATTTCCACGTGATCGCCGAGCCGGTTTCGACCTGTGTCCAAGTGATCTTGCTGTTTCGCCCGCGGCAGGCGCCGCGCTTGGTGACGAAGTTATAGATGCCGCCCTTGCCCGTCTTCGGATCGCCGGGATACCAGTTCTGGACCGTGCTGTACTTGATCGTCGCATCATCCAGCGCGACCAGCTCGACGACGGCGGCGTGGAGCTGGTTTTCATCGCGCATCGGCGCGGTGCAGCCTTCGAGGTAGCTGACGCTTGAACCCTCCTCGGCGATGATCAGCGTGCGCTCGAACTGCCCCGTGTTCTTCGCGTTGATGCGGAAGTATGTCGACAATTCCATCGGGCACTTCACGCCCTTGGGGATGAAGCAGAACGAGCCGTCGGTGAAGACGGCGGAATTCAGCGTGGCGTAGAAGTTGTCGGAGTATGGAACGACCGACCCCATGTACTTCTGGACCAGCTCCGGATGCTCCTGCACCGCTTCGCCGAAGCTGCAGAAGATGATCCCCATTGCGCCGAGCTTGTCCTTGAAGGTCGTGGCGACCGAGACGGAGTCGAAGACCGCGTCGACAGCGACGCCGGCGAGGATTTGCCGCTCGTGCAGCGGGATGCCGAGCTTCTCGTACGTCGCCAGCAGCTCGGGATCGACCTCGTCGAGGCTGTTGAGCTTGGGCTTGGGCGCGGAGAAGTAGCTGCTCGCCTGGTAGTCGATCGGCGGGTACTTGATCATCGGCCAGGCGTGCGGCTCTTCCATGGTCAGCCAATGGCGGTACGCCTTGAGGCGCCAGTCGAGCATCCACTTCGGTTCCTTCTTCTTCATGGAGATGAAGCGAACCGTGTCCTCGTTCAGGCCCGGCGGCAGCGAGTCGGACTCGATGTCGGTGACGAACCCCCACTTGTATTCGCGGTCGGCGAGGTTCTGAAGTTCTTCGGTCTCGGTAGGCATGAGAACACTCAGGTCACTGGTCACTTGTCACTGGTCACCTGTCAGGGAAAGAACGCATGGTCCTCTCGTTCTTGACGAGTGACCAGTGACAAGTGACCAATGACTCTTCTTTCGCTAGGCCTGGAACGAAGAACCGCAACCGCACGTGCTCGTGGCGTTCGGATTCTTGAACACGAAGCCGCGGCCCATGACCTCGTCTTTGAAGTCGATTTCGACCCCGTTGAGATACAGGTAGCTCTTCATGTCGCACAGGATCTTCACGCCGTGCGCTTCCATCTCTTCGTCGGCCTCGCCCTTTGGCTCTTCGGTCAGGTCGAGCATGTAGGAAAAGCCCGAACAGCCACCGCCCTTGACGCCGACGCGCAGGCGCGTGACATCGGCGGGCAACCCCTGCTGTTCCATAATGGTCTTGATCTCACGGGCTGCCGCTTCGCTCAAAAGGATCGCCATGGTCCGAACTCCTTGTATTTCCTTGACTTCTTATGCCGGCGAGAGGCTCGCCTCAAGCCGGTTCTGCTGTTTCACTGCTTTTGGCTTCGACCGCACGCGCTCCAGCGGGACGTCGATGCGCCGGCCAGGCAGAATAAGGTCCGCTACGCTCACGTTCTTCAGGAATCCGATCAGCCGGTACTGCAGCGCCTGGATGGGTGCAAATCCATTGCCCGCGATCGCTTCGCCATTTACGCGATGGGACGGATCGACCTCCAGGAACGTGATCAGGTCGTACAGCGACACCCTATCAAGCGCGTCGCTGACCAGATACCCGCCCCGCACGCCGCGGACGCTGCGAACCAGCCCGTGGCGGTGCAACCGCTTAAGCAAATTCATCAGCCGCGGGAGCGGCAGGTTGTGCGTCTGGGCGATCTCACGAGCGGAGCACACCCGCCCCGCATGCACCGCCAGAAACGACAGGGCGCTGAGGGCGTAGTCGACTTTCTTGCTGACGCACAACATGGCTACACAAAGATAGGACCGTCGCGGTGCGGATTCAACTCTGGCGGAACTCGCTTGCTACATCTTCTCCAGAAACATATATTATCGGCGACGACTGTAATCTACCCCACCCCCTTGCGAAGCCTCCGAGCTTCAGGCGGACTCATGAATCGGCCCAGCCTGCTCCACCTGTTTGCCGTTTTTGCCCTCGCCGTCGGCCTGACTCAATGCTCCCGCAAGGGTGACATCAGCACCGGCCAAGCTCAGCTGGGAAACCAGAAGACGCCCCCGCCCGCGCAGCGCGAGTTCCGCGCCGCGTGGGTGGCCACCGTCGGCAATATCGACTGGCCGTCCAAGCGCGGCCTCAGCGCCGAGGAGCAGCAGCGCGAAGCAATCACGATGCTCGACAAGGCCAAGGAAGCCGGCCTGAACGCCATCGTCTTCCAGATCCGCACGAGCGCCGACGCACTCTACAAATCCGATCTCGAACCGTGGAGCGAGTTCCTCACCGGCGAACAGGGAAAAGACCCCGGCTACGACCCACTCCAGTTCTGGATCGACGAGTCGCACAAGCGCGGGCTGGAACTGCACGCCTGGTTCAACCCGTTCCGCGCGATGTACGGCGGGGGCAAAAAGGAGGCGCGCTCGAAGGATCACATCTGGAATACCAATCCCCAAGTCGTCAAAGAGTACGGCAACATGCTCTGGATGGATCCGGGCGAGCCGCTGGCGGAGAAGCGCTCGCTCGATGTGTTCATGGACGTCGTCGAGCGCTACGACGTCGACGGCATTCACATCGACGACTACTTCTACCCCTACCCGGTAACGGACCCGAAGACGAAAGAAGAAGTCGATTTCCCCGACGATCCCAGCTGGAAGCGCTACCAGGAATCCGGCGGAACGCTCTCGCGGCACGACTGGCGCCGCGAGAACATCAACCGCATGATGAAGAAGATCTACGAGGGCACGAAAGCGCGCAAGCCGCACGTGCGCTTCGGCATCTCGCCCTTCGGCATCTGGAAGCCGGGCTATCCCCAGGTCGTCCAGGGGTTCAGTCAGTATGACAAGCTTTACGCCGACGCGAAGCTCTGGCTGAATAAGGGCTGGCTCGACTACTGGACGCCGCAGCTCTACTGGAAGCTGAGCGCCCCCGCGCAGCCGTACGAGCCGCTGCTGCACTGGTGGATCACCGAGAACACGCACGATCGCCATATCTGGCCCGGGCTGTTCACCAGCAAGATCGGCGACCGCCCGACCGCATGGCCCGTGCACGACGTGCTCAACCAGGTGTGGGTCACGCAGGACACGCCCGGCGCCAGCGGCCAGGTCCACTTCAGCATGAAGGCGATCTCCCAGAACCGCGAAGGCATCGCCGACGCGCTGCGAGATGGGCCCTATCGCGACCCGGCGCTGGTCCCGGCGGCGACATGGCTCGACGAGAATGCGCCACCCGCGCCGCGGAACGTCAAGGCCACGCGCCAAACTGACCTGCCGCTTACTGCGACGACGCAGCCCTCCACCGCACCGACCACATCCCCCGGCCGAACCTACACCCGGCTCGAGCTTCCCACTGGCGTGCGGCTCTCCTGGGCACCAGCGAAGAAGGGCGAGAAGGTTTGGCAGTGGACTGTCTACTCCAGGCACGGGAACATCTGGAAGCTCCACGTGCTGCCCGGACACACGACGGAGGTCGTGATCCGCGATGATCCGAGCTACGGCGACGTCAAGGCCGTCGCCATCGCTGCTGTTGATCGTGTAGGCAACGAGAGCAAGCGCGTGACGGCGAAGCTTCCGAAGGACGCGAACCAAAAGAAGAAATGAGAACTGCCTGATGCACCGTAGCCGCCTATTTGCAGCGACCGTGTTGGTGGGGGTGCTGGCTTCGATTCCGCCCCGCGCGCGGGCGCAATCGCCGGAAGACCCGCCCCCACTCCCGCGGGAGTTCCGGGGAGCATGGGTCGCGTCGGTCAACAACTCCACCTGGCCGCCCGAGCCGGGGATGTCGCCCGACGCGCAGCGGAAGGAGGCCATCCGCCAGCTCGATCGTGTCGTCGAACTGAAGATGAACGCCGTCGTCTTTCAGGTCCGCCCCGCGGCCGACGCGTTGTACCGGTCCAACTTCGAGCCATGGAGCGAGTACCTCAGCGGCACGCAGGGCAAGGACCCCGGTTACGACCCGCTGGAGTTCTGGATTGAAGAAGCCCACAAGCGCGGCCTTGAGCTGCACGCGTGGTTCAATCCGTACCGCGCGAAGCACAAGGACTCAAAAAGCCCGGTGGCGCGCGACCATATCTCAAAGAAGTTCCCGAATGTCGTCAAGCAGTACGACGGCTACCTGTGGATGGACCCGGGTGAGCCAGCGGCCGCGCGGCAGTCGCTCGCCGTGTTTCTCGATGTCGTCAAGCGCTACGACGTCGACGGCATCCACATGGACGATTACTTCTACCCCTACCGCGGTGGCGAGAAGCGCGAATTCCCCGATGAGCCGAGCTGGCAGCGCTATCAGCGCTCCGGCGGCAAGCTGGCCCGCAATGACTGGCGACGCGACAACGTCAATCAGTTCATGGCCAAACTGTACGCGGACACGAAGCGCCTCAAGCCGCACGTAAAGGTGGGGATCGCGCCGTTCGGCATCTGGCGGCCGAACCATCCGCCGGGCATCGTCGGCCTCGATCAGTACAATGTCCTCTACGCCGATGCCAAGCTTTGGCTCAACGAGGGCTGGCTCGACTATTTCTCGCCGCAGCTCTACTGGCCCATCGAGGGCCCGCAGTCGTTCACAAAACTGCTCGACTGGTGGCTCAGCGAAAATCCGAAGCAGCGGCACATCTGGCCCGGGCAGAGCGTGGGGCGGTACAACCCCAAGGACAAGCTGTCGATGGAAGTGCCCAACCAGCTTGCCGCCATTCGCCAGCGCGCGGACAAGGGCGCTACCGGATTTATATTCTGGCCGCTGCAGACGGTCCTGCGCGACACGCCGTTGAGCGAGCGCCTGAAGGCGAACGAGTTCGCCGAGCCGGCGCTGATCCCCACGAGCCCCTGGCTCGATGACGATCCACCGGCCAAGCCGATCGTGGACCTCGCGGGTCGGGGCGACTCCGCGACAATCGAGCTGCGCCCGGGCCGCTTGGGTGGTCGCAACGAGGACGTGTTTCTCTGGGCAATCCAGGCCAGGTTCGGCGACACGTGGAAGCTGGCGATCGTGCCCGCGCACGTGAAAGAGATCCCGACGGAGGGCGCCACGGCGCTTGCGATCAGCGCTGTCGACCGCACGGGAAATGCGAGCGAGCGAGTGGTCGTACAGGTCCCCGGCGCCGGCGGCGTGGCGCCCACAACCACGCCCGCGGCAACGACCACCGCAACGGCGGCGCAGTGATTCAGTGATTCATCGATGCCGTTAAGCGCCGCCGGCGGGTTTTTTCCGTTCGGCTTTCTCCGTTCGAATCACGCAAACACGACGGGAAGCTCGATGCTCGACAAAATGTCTTCGTCGTCGACATCGCCGCCGTCGGTCCCGCTGCCGCCGAAGAGCTGATCGACTTCCCCATCGAGCGTGTACATGAGGTCGTCCCCGTGCTGGCCGTAGAGCCAGTCCTGGCCGGCTTCGGGGAAGAGCCGGTCGATGTGCGCGCCGCCGTCGAGCGTGTCCCAACCCAGGCCACCGTGGATGCGGTCCCTGCCGGTCTCGCCATAGAGCTTGTCGTGCCCGCCCGAGCCGTTGATGCGGTCGTCACCGGCACCGCCGTAGATTTTGTCGTGCCCACCATTGCCGGTGAGGATGTCGTTGAACTGTCCGCCCACGAGGTGGTCGTTGTCCATGCCCCCGTCGCAGTACAGCCCCATCACGCCGTCGCCGACATTCAGCCCGTCGGCGCCGCCCCAGAGGTATACCGCGATTGACGTGACGCTGCCGGCCGTGAACTGCTGGATCGCGCCGTCGCGCGAGATGGTGATCGTCCCGCCGCTGCTTGTGATGACCATCGCATCGCGGCCATCGGTGCCATGGATCTCGAGGTGGCCGTTGGTCAGCGTGGCGAAAGGATCTACGACCATGTCCGGTCGGAAGTCGCGCTTGACGTTCTGGTCGCTGATGACGACGCCGCTGTGGATCACCGCGCCGCTTAGCGCGCTGGCGGCGCTTGTCGTGACGGTATAGGTGCCGGCGGGCAGGGCCAGGCTGTAGCCGCCGGACGACCATGTCGTCGTCGTGAACGTGGCATTGTCGCTGCCGCGCACCGCCGTCACCGTGAGCCCGCCGATTCCTTCGCCGACGGTGTAGAAGTCGTCGTTGACGACACCGTCGGTGTACGCGACCCCCGTGAGGAAGACGTTCGTGCCGCTGCGGGCGAAGTCCTCCGTGCCCATGGCCGAGTTATAGTGGCTGCCTTGCGTGGAGAAGACGCCTTCGATCACGCCCGCCCCGATCTCCCGGTACTCGGGCTTCATCTGGTTGATTCGGTGGCCGCGGTTGGGGTAGTCGGTGTCGATGAACAGGTTCGCGTGCAGCTCGGCCGTGAGCTCGCTCAGGTTGATGGGGCCGGTGCTGCCGGTGTAGGCGAGGTTCTCTCCGCTGCGCCAGTCGCCCGTGAACGCGTAGCCGCTGACGACCATGCGCTGGTGCGGGTTCGTTCCACCCGCGCCCGTATGATCGAACACGTCGTTCTCGATCATCCAGACGCTGTGTTCCCGGGCCGCGTATGTCAGGTTCAGATTGATCGCCAGCGGCTGCTTCGGTACCGCGTCGATGGTGTCGCCCGGCGCGATGCCCTCGTTCAGTGCGATGCCGTATCGAGCCGCTTCGGCAAGCGGATCAGCTCGGCCGCGGTTGATCAGCTCGACAAGCAGTTGCTCGTCCGCGCTGGGGTAGGCGATCGCGGCGAAGAGCGTGCGACGTTCGAGCTTCTCAAATGAGCGATACCACAACACCATGGCCGGTTTATCGGAGGAAGTCCGCACGGGGCTGCAAAGTATGGATGCGACTGCCGTTCGCAATCCGTGAAGTCTATCGTAACGCTCGCTCAAATTATCGATCGCGGCCGTGTTTTTTATCGGTGCGGAGCGACGCTAGAATGGCACTGCCCCTGACGCGGAGTCTGCCATTCGCAATCGATTTTGCACCACGTATCTCGGCCGATTCACCGCGCTGCTCTTCGTCACGCTCGGGCCGATCCACGCCCAGGCGCAGGAGGACAGGCTCTGCTTTGAACCGCCGGTCCACTTGAGCTCGTCAGAGTCCACCAACAGCCCGGGCAAGGGCAGGCACGTCGTCTTTCTTGCCGGTGATGAAGAGTACCGCAGCGAAGAGGGTCTGCCGATGCTGGCGAAAATCCTCAGCCAGCGGCACGGGTTCAAGACGACAGTGCTCTTCCCGCTTGATGACGACGGCACGATCAATCCGGAAAACCACAAGTCGCTCCCGGGCGCCGAAGCGCTCGATTCTGCCGACGCGATCGTCATGGCGCTGCGCTTCCGCGCCTGGCCGGACGAGCAGATGAAGCACTTCGTCGACGCGTATAACCGCGGGGTGCCGATCGTCGCGCTGCGCACGAGCACCCACGCGTTCCGCAGCACCGAAGGCTCTTTCCAGAACTTCAACGATTTCGGCAAGCGCGTTCTCGGCGAAGGCTGGGTCAGTCACTGGGGCAAGCACAAGAAGGAGGCGACGCGCGGCGTGATCGAGCCGAGCGCGAAAGACCACCCGCTCCTCCGCGGCGTCACCGATGTCTTCGGCGACTCGGATGTCTATGAAGCGTATCCCCCCGCCGACGCCACGATCCTCCTGCGCGGCCAGGTGCTCAGTGGCATGAATCCCGACGATGCGCCGGCGGAATACAGGAAGAAGCGCGCCAGCGATAAACAGGAGCAAGGCGTCAACGATCCGATGATGCCCATCGCCTGGACGCGCGTGTGGAAGAACGAGTCGGGCAGGGAGAACAGGATCCTCACAACGACGCTCGGGGCCGCGACGGATCTGCAGAGCGAGGGGTTGCGCCGGCTGATCGTCAACGGCGTCTACTGGGGCCTCGGGCTTGACGTGCCGGCGAAGGCGGATGTGCGCTACGTCGGCGACTACGAGCCGACGATGTACGGGTTCAAGTCATACGTAAAGGGCAGGAAACCCGCTGACTACGCCCTGAGGGCTGGTGTTCCCGCGTCCGCCCCTGGCTCGGCGCCGGCCCCGGCGTCGGGCGACCTGCGGCTGAACCAAAACGACTACGTCGCGATCATCGGGAACGCCACCGCCGATCGGATGCAGCATCATGGGCATCTCGAGACACTGATCCACGCTAAATTTCCCTGGCACAACCTGACGTTCCGCAACCTTGCCGTTGCCGGCGACGAGATCGCCTGGCGGCACCGCTCGCAGGACTTCGGCACGCCCGATGAGTGGCTGACGAAGGTCAAGGCCGACGTGATCTTCGCGTTCTTCGGATTCAACGAGTCGTTCAAGGGCGAGGCGGGATTGCCCCAGTTCCGGGAGGAACTGGACAGGTTCCTCAAGGACACGCTGGCGAAGGATTACAGCGGTAAGGGCTCGCCGCGCATCGTGCTGTTCTCGCCGCTGGCAGCCGAGAAGCACCGCGACCTGAATTTCCCTGATCCCGCCGCGATGAACGCCGCCATCGCGCGCTATTCCGCCGCGATGGCGGAGGTCGCGCGATCCAACAATGTGCCGTTCGTTGATCTGTTCGCCCCGTCGCAACAGCTTTACGCCGACGCCGCCAAGCGGAACGAATCGCTCACGATCAACGGCCGCTACCTCACCGAGGCCGCCGACAAGCTGCTCGCGCCGATCATCTTGCAGGCCCTTTTCGGCGAATCCGCGCCCGCCGGCGATCACGAGAAGCTTCGCGCGGCCGTGAATGAGAAAAACGCCCAGTGGCATCAGCGCTACCGCACCGTCGACGGCTACAACGTCTATGGCGGCCGTTCGAAGCTGGAGTTCCCCAGCGGGCAGAGCGACGAGAAGATCACGAACTACCACGTCATGCAGGAGGAGATGACGCAGCGCGACGTGCTGACGGCCAACCGCGACAAGCTCGTGTGGGCGACGGCGCGCGGCGAGCAATACACCGTCGACGACTCCAATTTGCCGCCCACCACCGAAGTCCCCACGAACAAGCCCGGCGAACGCCCCGATGGCTCACACGTGTTCCTCTCCGGCGAGGACGCGATCAAGAAGATGAAGGTCCACGCGGGCATGAAGGTGAACCTGTTCGCTTCCGAGGAGCAGTTCCCCGACCTGGTCAACCCCGTGCAGATGCTCTGGGACACCAGGGGCCGGCTGTGGGTGGCGGCATGGCGGAATTATCCGTCGCGCACGCCGACGTCGAAGGTCGGGGACAAGATCCTCATCTTCGAAGACACCGACGCCGACGGCCGGGCCGACACGTGCACGCCGTTTCTCGATGACCTGAACTGCCCCAGCGGCTTCCAGTTCTACAAGGACGGCGTGCTGGTCATGCAGGCGCCCGACCTGTGGTTCGTCCGCGACACCGACGGCGACGGCAAAGGCGATTGGAACGAGCGCATCTTGATGGGCATGGACTCCGCCGACTCGCACCACACGACCAATTCGATGTGCTATGAGCCGGGCGGGGCCGTGTACCTCTCTGACGGCGTCTTCCACCGCACGCAGGTTGAAACTGCCGAAGGCGTCGTGCGCAATGACAACGGGGCGATTTACCGCTTCGAGCCGCGCACGGGGCGCTTCGAGACATACATCGCCTATGACTTCGCCAACCCGCACGGCCGGCTGTTCGACTACTGGGGCAATGACTTCGTCACCGACGCCACCGGCAACCATACCTACTTCGGCCCCCTCATCAGCGGGCGGCTCGACTACCCGAACAAGCACCGCGAGGTGCGGCAGTTCTGGGAACGCCCGTCGCGCCCCTCGCCCGGCACGGGCATGCTGACAAGCCGCCACTTCCCCGAGGAATTTCAGGGCAACCTGCTGAACCTGAACGTGATCGGCTTCCAGGGCATCTACCGCGTTCGCCCGCAGGAGGACGGAGCGGGGTTGCGCGGGGAGAGGTGCGACGATCTGATCTCGTCGGAGGACCCGAACTTTCGCCCCACCGCCGTCAACGTCGGCCCCGACGGAGCGATCTACTTCGCCGACTGGTCCAACGCGATCATCGGCCACATGCAGCACCACCTGCGCGACCCCAATCGCGACCAGCAGCACGGCCGGATCTACCGCATAACGTACGAGGGCCGACCGCTCATGCAGCCGCCGAAGATCGATGGTGAGCCGATCGCAGCCCTGCTTGAGCTGCTGAAGGAGCCGGAAAACCAGACGCGCGAGCTGGCGAAGATCGAGCTCGACAAGCACGACAGCGCACAAGTCATCGCCGCCGTGAAGCAGTGGACGGCCAACCTCGATAAGAGCGACCCGCGTTACGAGCACCACCTGCTCGAAGCGCTGTGGATGCACCAGTGGCACAACGTGGTGGATCGCGAGCTGCTCGACCGCATGCTCGACTCTCCCGAACCGCGCGCCCGCGCGCAGGCGACGCGGGTGCTGTGCTACTGGCGCGACCGCGTCCCGGAGGTGCTCACGCTCCTGGGCGAGCGCGCAGCCGACGAGGCGCCCCGCGTTCGACTTGAAGCCGTTCGAGCAGCGAGCTTCTTCCGATCCGTTGAAGCCGCCGACGTGGCGCTGTCGGCCCTGAAGCACCCCACCGACTACTACCTCGACTATGTTCTCTCCGAGACTCTCCGCCAGCTCCAACCCTACTGGAAGCCGGCGCTGGCGTCCGGGAAGCCGGTGGCGCCGGGCAATCCGGCCGGCCTCGATTATCTCATCCGCAGCATCGAGACGGCGGAGCTGTTGAAACTCCCGCGCCATCCGTCGGTCCTCCAGGCGCTGCTGACGCGGCCTGACCTCGCCGACGCCGATCGGTATAAGGCGCTGAATGAGCTGTCTGAGTTGCGGAACATCACCATCCCAGTCGTGCTGCTCGACGCCCTTGATGGAGCCAGCGAAGTCGATGCGAAGGCCACCATCGCGCGGCTGCTCCCGCAGCAGCACCCCAGCGAGCTCAAGCCCCTGCGCGCGCGTCTTGAATCGCTAACAAGCGGCCCGCGCCCCGCGGTTCTCCGGCATTACGCGTGGGCGGCGCTGGCCACGGCCGACGAGTCGTTCGACACCGTCTGGCCCGCCGCCGCGAAGTCGCCCGACGGGCTGGTCGACATCCTCAGCGCCGTCCCGCTCGTGTACGACCCGGGCATCCGCGCCAAGGCGCAGGCGCGGGTGATGCCGCTGCTTGCACCAGCCCTGCCGATCGAGATCGCGGGCGTCAGCGCGACCAACGGGCGGTACGTGCGGATCCAACTCCCGCGGAAGGGTTCACTGGCGGTGGCGGAAGTGCAGGTGCTCAGCGGTGACAAGAACGTCGCGCGCAACGGATCCGTATCGCAATCCAGCGTCTCGCGCGGCGCCGAGCTGGCCATAGACGGCCAGACCACGACCGAGTCCCGCACGCGCGGCCATGCCGGCAGCGGAGAGGATGTTGCCTGGCTGGAAGTGGACCTCGGCTCGACGAAACCCATCGAAGCCGTTGTTGTCTGGACGTCCGGCGGGCGCCGCGCGCAGCCGCTGGAGCGCTTTACGCTCTCCGTGCTCGACGAGCACCGCCGCCCCGTGTTTACGCGCGAAGACAACAGCGTGACGCACCAGAGCGTACGGATCGACCTCGGCGACGTCTCCGGCGACCTCCGCCGCGCCGCCATCCGCGCCGCGGCCAGCATGGCGCGCGAGCCGAAGCCGACGTTCGCGGCCCTGGCTACACTGATCGAGCGGGGCGAGCAGGTCCCCGCCGCCGCCGCGGGGCTCCGCGCGCTGCCGCGCGATGCCTGGGACGAGTCTCGCGCCGTCGCGCTGGCCGATGCGCTCATCGCCTGGGCGCGCAGCGTTTCCGCGGAGCAACGCACGAGCTCCGAGTACCTCTCCACTACCCAATTCGCGCAGCAGTTAATCACGACGATCCCATCGAACAAGGCCGATGCGGCGATCGCTGCGTTGCGCGAGCTGCGCGTCCCCTTCTTCGTCGTCGGCACTGTGCGCGAGCAGATGCGGTACGACACGGCGCTCCTCGTGGTTGAAGTCGATAAGCCGTTCGATATCCTCTTCGAGAACACGGACGTGATGCCCCACAACCTCACGATCCTGACCCCCGGCTCACGCGAGCGCATCGGCAAGCTCGCGAACACGATGAAGCCCGATCAGCTCGACGCGCACGGCCGTGCATATGTTCCTGCCGACCCCGCGGTCCTCGCGGCGACGAAGCTCGTCGAGTCGGGGCAGAAAGAAGCGCTGAAGCTGACCGCCCCGGCCAAGGAAGGGGCATACGAGTTCGTCTGCACGTTCCCCGATCACTGGCAGGTGATGTGGGGCACGCTGATCGTGACGAAGGACATCGACGCATACCTGAAGTCCAAGCCTGCTCCGGCGCAACCCACCGCGTCGGGCGAGGGGTCCGCCGGGCACGAGCATCATCATTAAGCCCCCTCCTGTGCCTGCGCCGCACCCGACATCTGGGCGCGTGCGCATTTGGCCGCACACGCACCATCGCACCCGCGTTTGACGCTCGCGCAGCGGCGCATAGACTGCGCAGCCCGCTGCCCGGGAGGCGGCGCGATGAGCTTGCACCGGACTCGCCTCCCGTGTTGGTCCGACAAAACTCACAAGGAAGCGTCATGAGCCTCAGCATCGAATTCATCCAGGGCCGCCAGATCCTCGACTCCCGCGGCAATCCGACGATCGAAGTGGACGTGGTCCTTGAAGACGGCGCGATGGGCCGCGCCGCTGTCCCGTCCGGCGCTTCGACGGGCGAGCATGAGGCCGTCGAGCTGCGCGACGACGACAAGAAGCGCTGGCTCGGCAAAGGCGTGAGCAAGGCCGTCGACAATATCAATGCCAAGATCGCGCCGGAGCTGATCGGGCTGGACCCGCGCGACCAGGAATCGATCGACCAGCTGATGATCGACCTCGACGGCACGCCGAACAAGGCCAAGCTCGGCGCCAACGCGCTGCTTGGCGTGTCGATGGCCGTCGCCAAGGCCGCGGCGGAGGCGGCCGGGCTCCCGCTGTATCGCTACCTCGGCGGCAGCGCCGCCCGCACGCTACCCGTTCCGATGATGAACATCCTCAACGGCGGCAAGCACGCGGACAACAATGTCGATTTTCAGGAGTTCATGATCCAGCCATGGGGCTTCGACACGTTCGGCGAGGGGCTCCGCGCGGGCGTCGAGATCTACCATGCGCTGAAGAAGGTCCTGCAGAAGAACAAGATGAGCACCGCCGTCGGTGACGAGGGCGGCTTCGCGCCGGACCTCAAGGACAACGAGGACGCGCTGAAGGTGATTGGCGAGGCCGTCACGGCGGCGGGCTACGAGTTCGGCAAGCAGATCTTCGTCGCCCTCGACCCCGCCTGCTCCGAGCTATGGGACAACGAGAAGAAGGGCTACAAGTTCTTCAAGTCCAACCCCGACAAGATCCTCAAGTCCGAGGAGATGGTCGATTACTGGGCGAAGTGGGCCGAAAAGTATCCGATTCGCTCGATCGAGGACGGCCTGGCTGAGAACGATTGGAACGGCTGGAAGATGATGACCGACCGCATGGGCGACAAGGTGCAGCTGGTCGGCGATGACTTGTTTGTCACGAACGTCAAGTTCCTCGAGAAGGGCATCGCGACGAAGACGGCCAACTCCATTCTCGTGAAGGTGAACCAGATCGGCACCTTGAGCGAGACATTTGCGGCGGTGAACCTGGCGATGCGCAACGGCTACAGCGCGGTGCTGAGCCACCGCTCGGGCGAGACCGAAGACGCGACGATCGCCGACATCGCGGTGGCGACGAACTGCGGCCAGATCAAAACAGGCGCCCCTGCCCGCAGCGACCGCACCGCCAAGTACAACCAGCTGCTCCGCATCGAGGAGCAGCTGGGCGACGCCGCCGTATACGGCGCGCGGTTCTGGAACAAGTAGTATGTGACCGCGCCGCAATCCCTCCCCCCGCGTACCCGCATCGCGAGCGGGAGTTTGTGCATCCGACTCGTCACGGGATTACAGCCCGGGGCCGCAGTCGTCCGATAACAGGGCAGTGGACACCCGCTCCCCGACCACCACCACGTCGCTTGCGCTGCCGCCGCGGTCGGCCAATGCCTGGCGGCCCACTCCCGCGCCGCCCGCGCCGATGGAAATCCCCGCACCGGCGATTGCACTGCTGGAGCCGTCGGAGTCGTCGGAATTGCAATTCGTCCGCACGAGATCCACTTCGAGTCTGTGGACCATCCCCCTGCTGTGCGCCGGCATCGCGATCCTCGCCTGCTGTCTGCTGATTCCCGCCGCCGACGAGAATCGCCGGCTCACCTGGGAGCGCGAGCGGCTGAAGGCGGACCTCGAGCAGATCCAGAAGCAGGTCAAGGTGAACGACGCGTTCCTTCAGGGGCTAATGGCCGACCCGACGCTTTCCGAGCGCCTCGCCCGCCGGCAGATGAAAATGGTCCGCGAAGGCACGAGCGTACTGGAGACCAAGGCGCCAGGCGCCAAGGAACAGCTCTCGCCGTTCCTGCTCGTCACGCTGCCGCCGCCGGCGGAGATGCCGGAATACGAGCCGATGGGAGGGCGGTTGTCCGCATTGTGCCGGAACCCAAAATCTCAGTTGTACCTGACCGGGGCTGCACTGCTGATGATCGCGTGCGGCCTGGTGATGGGGAGCAGCGCGCCGGTGAACGATCATCACCTGTCAACGAAGAGGCGGGATCGCTGATGCGACCCCGCCGCTCGAAAGCGATGCCTGATGCGTCCGGCGCGAAAGCCGGCTACGTCGCCGACGCCGCCAGCTCGCGCTTCTCGGCGCGGGCCCCGGCATTCTCGACGGCGGCGTCATCCTTCTTGCCCGGCTTGCGCTTCTCGACGAGGCGGACCGCTTTGCCGACGCGCTCACGGAGGTAGAACAGCTTGGCCCGCCGCGTCTCGCCCCCACGCTTGGCGACGACCTTCGTGATGAACGGGCTGTGCAGCGGGAAGATGCGCTCGACGCCTTCGTTGTTCACGATACGGCGGACGGTGAAGGTCTCGTTGATCCCCCGCCCCTTCTTCATGATCACCGTGCCGGAGAAGATCTGGATGCGTTCCTTCTCGCCTTCGACGATGCGCGTGTGCACGTCTACGGTGTCGCCGACCGAGAACTGCGGGATGTCTTTCTTGAGGTGGGCCGATTCGACTTGTTCGAGGATTTTGTTGGTCATGGCAGCTCTCCGGGTCAGCGACTTCGTCACTCGTAAGGGCGAGACTTGTCTCGCCCGCTCTCATTTCGATGCGAAGGGCGACACAAGTGTCGCCCCTACGTCCTGCGTTTCTCTTCATGCTCCGCCCACAGATCGGGCCGGCGGTCCTTGGTCCTGGATTCCCGCTGCTCCTGCCGCCATTTGGCGATGGCGGCATGGTTGCCGCTGAGCAGAATCTCCGGAACGCTCATCCCGCGAAATTCGCGCGGGCGGGTGTACTGCGGATACTCGATCAGTCCGTCGGCGAAGGTCTCATCGGCCGCACCGGTCTCGGCGCCCAGCGCCCCGGGCAGCAGCCGGACGACCGCGTCGATGATCACCATCGCCGCAAGCTCCCCGCCGCTGAGCACGTAGTCGCCGATGCTCACTTGCATCGGTCGAAGACCTTCGACGATGCGTTCGTCGAAGCCTTCGTAGTGCCCCGCAATCAGCAACAGCCGCTCCCGCCTGGCGAAGTCCTCCGCCAGCTGCTGGGTAAACGGCCTTCCTTGCGGGGTGAGCAGGATCCGAGTCGCTTCGCGCGGATCCTGTTTTTCAGCGGACTCGACGGCGTCGAACACCGTCTGGCACATCATCACCATACCCGGGCCGCCGCCGAACGGCTTGTCGTCGACCGACTTGTGCGCGTCGGTGGCGAAGTCCCGGATATTCGTAAACCAATACTCGACCAGTCCTTTTTCAGCCGCCCGCTTCGGGATGCTCGTGCCGAGAACGGCGGTGAACATCTCGGGGAACAGCGTGAGGATGTCGATTCGCATTCGTCAGTCGCGCCGCGCTCACATGCGCGACAACCAAGCATAGCCCCCGGTCATGACCCGGGGCTAAATGTCGACCTACGCAGGCGTTGCTTCGCTCGTCCCACCTTCCGCGGGCGCCGCAGCAGCGGCCGGGGCGGGCTTGGGCTTCTGGTGCACGCGGAACTTCAACTGCTTGTGCTCCAAGCCGCTCTTTTTCAGCAGCGATGAGACCGTCTCGCTCGGCGTGGCCCCAACGTCCAGCCAATGCTTGCAGCGATCAATCTTCGCGACGAACTGCTTGCTTTCGTCCTTTTCGAGCGGATCGTAGTGACCGAGCTCCTCAATCACGCGCCCGTCGCGCGGCGAGCGGGAGTCGATCGCACTCATGCGGTAGTAGGGGTGGTTCTTTCGCCCCATCCGCTTCAATCTGATCTTGACGGCCATTACCCGATCTCCAAATCACTTAAGTTCAAGGGAATCCGGGAGTATAGCAACGACACCGGCCTTTACAAGAAGCGGGGAAACGTGGCACTGAAGTGACCACGCCGGCGGCAGGGTCACTTTGAGCGACCCTGGGTCTTTCCCACGCTA
Organism: Tepidisphaeraceae bacterium; assembly: GCA_035936155.1. Taxonomy (GTDB): domain Bacteria; phylum Planctomycetota; class Phycisphaerae; order Tepidisphaerales; family Tepidisphaeraceae; genus DASYWJ01. The sequence goes on from DASYWJ010000133.1 coordinate 49,448, forward strand.
ACTGTCGATGAGTCCGTTACTTCCGCCCCTTCTCGACCTTCGCCCACGAATCCCGCAGGGACACCGTTCGGTTGAATACGAGGTTTGCCGGCTTGGTGTCGGGGTCGACGATGAAATACCCGTGCCGCTCGAACTGATACCGGCTGCCGACCGGCGCATCGCGGAGGCCTGGTTCCACGCGCGAGCCGGTGAGCACCTCGAGCGACCTGGGATTGATATTGCCCTTCCAATCCTGGCCCTCCGGGACGTCTTCCGGATCGGGCTTCACGAACAGGTGATCGTACAGCCGCACCTCAGCGGGAATCGAATCGGCGGCGCTGACCCAGTGGATCGTCCCCTTGACCTTGCGCCCGTCGGGCGAGTCGCCCCCCTTCGTCGCCGGGTCGTACGTGCAATGGACTTCCGTCACCTCGCCGTGCTCGTTCTTCACCACATACGTGCAGCGGACGAAGTAGGCGTAGCGCAGGCGCACTTCCTGCCCCGGGGCGAGGCGAAAATACTTCGGCGGGGGAACTTCCCGGAAATCGTCCTGCTCGATGTACAGCTCGCGCGAGAAAACCACTTTGCGCGTCCCCGCCGATGGGTCCTCCGGATTGTTCACCGCGTCAAGCTGCTCCGTCTGCCCCTGCGGGTAATTGTCGATCACGAGCTTCAATGGCCGCAGCACCCCCATGACGCGCGGAGCGCGCTGATTGAGATCGTCGCGCAGAAAGCTCTCCAGCAGTTGGATGTCCGTGGTGCTGTTGAACTTGTTCATCCCGATGTGTTTGCAGAACGCGCGGATGCTCTCGGGGGTGTAGCCACGGCGGCGGAAGCCGCTGAGCGTCGGCATGCGCGGATCGTCCCAGCCGTTGACGAGCCGTTGCTCGACGAGCTCGCGCAGCTTCCGCTTGGACATCACGACGTACGTCAGGTTCAAGCGCGCAAACTCAATCTGCTCGGGGTGCCAGATTTGCTCGCTCCGAGGCCGGCCCTTGTTCACCGCGTCGATGAACCAGTTGTACAGGGGGCGGTGGTTCTCAAACTCCAGGCTGCACAGCGAATGAGTGATCCTCTCCAGCGAGTCCTCGAGGCCATGTGCCCAGTCGTACATCGGGTAAATGCACCACGTGTCTCCCGTGTTGTGGTGCGTCTCGTGGAGGATACGGTACATGACCGGATCGCGCAGGTTGAAGTTCGGCGAAGCCATGTCAATCTTCGCGCGCAGCACGCGGCTGCCGTCGGGGAACTCGCCCTTCTTCATCCGCTCGAACAAGTCGAGGTTCTCTTCGACCGATCGGTTGCGAAACGGGCTTTCCGTGCCGGGCGCCGTCGCCGTCCCGCGCGTCTGGCGGATCTGCTCGGCCGTCTGGTCGTCCACGTACGCCAGTCCCTTCCTGATCAGGTCTTGCGCGTACTCGTACATCGTGCCGAAGTAGTCGCTGGCCCAGATGATGTTCGACGGCGTAAACCCCAGCCAGCGGACGTCTTGCTCGATGCCCTGGACGTACTGTTCCTCTTCCTTGGCGGGGTTGGTGTCGTCATAGCGGAGGTTGCACGTGCCGCCGTACTCTTCGGCGATCCCGAAGTTCAGGCAGATGGCCTTTGCATGCCCGATGTGAAGGTAGCCGTTGGGCTCCGGTGGGAAGCGCGTGGCGACGCGCCCGCCCCACTTGCCCGTGCGGAGGTCTTCCTCCACCTGCCGTCGGATGAAATCGAGCGAGATGGGCTCGTCGCCGGTCTTCTCGTTCTTGTGCTCTTTGGCGTCCATGGCTTTTTTAGTGTCCTTCACATCGCGCACTACGGCAACTGAGCAGTCACCACCGTCGACCCAGAATCGTCGTGCCGACCAGGTAGCAGGCATAAATAATGATCAACAGCATGCCATCGAGCCGCCGCATCTCCCATAGGTTCAGGGACACGGGCAGCAGGATGAGGCCGAGCAGGATCAAGAGCACGGTGTCGATGCGCCAGACGGCGATCGGGAAGCTGAGCACGGGCGGCGTGTCGCCCTCGCTCAGCGGCTCGACGTCGCCCGAGGGGTCATCGCTAATCGACTGCGTGGTCGCCGGCGCAACCGCCGCACGCGCATCGGCCGGGGAAGCCGGTGGAAGGTACTGCTGGCGCATGTGCCAGCCGAGCACGACGAGCGGCAGCAGACAGCACAGGTTCAGCAGGACCATTACCACCGATGCCCCCACAGCCGTCTGCGCCTGACCCTGCGACGCGAGCAGTGAGGCCGACCCGATCATCGGCAGCACGAGCAGCGGTCCCAGCGCAGCCGACGCGATCAAACCCGTAGACATGATCCGCGTCTCGTCGCTCATCCGCACCGCGCCGTACACGGCCAGGACCGCGCCGACCAGCGCCAGCGCGGTTGCCAGCACCAGCTGCGCCCACCTGCCCGTCGAGAACCGCTTGCGCGCCTTGGGTGACGATGCGTCTTGCCTCGACCCATCCCACACCATCATGATGAGCAGCCCCTGAACGGCGAAGAGCAACGCATGCACGAGCGTGAGCTTTCCGCTGAAGCCCGCGATGAGTGCAAGCACTCCCACCGGCAGGACCATCGCCCACGCACGCGACCCACGCACAGGTTGGGCCATGACGATCGCCGCCGGCGCGACTGCCGCCAACTCTCCTTCCCGCTGCGCAACGACCACCTCAAAGCCGTGGCCGCTGCGCCGCGCCCGCGTCTCCGGCGCGCTGGCAATCGTCACGCCCAGGTGCAGCGACAGAGCGGCCACCGCCGTCGAGAAGATCACGCCGACGGCGATTTCGGCGTGTTCGAGCCAGACGGCGACGGCGCATACGCACGCGATGGCGATCCACTGCGCCAGCGCATGGCGCGTGGGCGACGGGGCAGCGACGGCGTGTTCCGAAACCGCGTCCGCCGCCGCGCGCGACGCAACGTAGAACGCGATGGCGGCGCCGACCAGCATCAATCCACCGACGTGTTCAGTCAGAGCAATCGCAAGGCAATTCATGGGCCGGCGAATCGTGCGGTTTCGACGGGGAAATGTCTAGTTGAGTGTCAGAGACGAGAACACGAAGACACCACGAAGACGAAAATGCACGAAGACAGCCACCAGGACGTTGCCAGCCGTCGTTTGTGGCCTTCCCTCGCGCCTCCGTGCCTTTGTTGCCTTTGAGCGTCCGACGCGCGGCGCAGGAATCAGCGTGCGACGGGGAGGACGGCCCGCAACCGCTCGATGATGGGCGGGAGCAGCTCCAGCACGCGTTGAATCTCCGCGTCGCTTGTGTAGCGCGAGAGGCTGAAGCGCACAGCGCCGTGGGCGATGCGCTCATCGACCTTCATTGCGCGCAGCACGTGCGACGGCTCCAGGCTCCCGCTGCTGCATGCCGCGCCGGCGCTGGCGCACACGCCCTGCTCACTGAGCAGCAGGAGGATCGCCTCGGCTTCGAGTCGGGCGAAGCCGATGTTTGTCGTGTTGGGCAACCGGTCCTCCATTGAGCCGTTCACATGCGCATCTTCGATTCGGGCCAGAATTTCGCGCTCCAGGCGATCGCGCTGGTTCGCCACGCGCGACATGCGCGGCAGCGCCTCGCGCGCCAACTCCGCCGCCTTTCCCATCCCGACGAGGCCCGGCGCGTTCTCCGTCCCCCCGCGCCGGCCGCGCTCCTGCGGCCCACCGATCAACAGCGGGCGGATGCGCAGCCCCCGGCGAACGTACAGTCCACCGACGCCCTTGGGACCGTGAAACTTGTGCGACGCAAAGCTCATTGCATCGAACGAGAGCTCCGTGACATTCACGGGAATCTTGCCGACAGCCTGCGTGGCATCGCAGTGGAACGGAACGCGCCTGGCCCGGCAGAGCTCCGCGATCTGCTTGACCGGGAAGAGCACGCCCGTTTCGTTGTTCGCCCACATGATCGTCACCAGCGCCGCTTCATCGTCCGCGACGGCGCCAGCTAGACGATCCAAGTCGATGCGGCCCTGCTGATCGACCCCGACTTCGATCACCTCCGCGCCTTCCTTGCCCAGTTGCTGACACAGCTCGCGCGTGGCGGAGTGCTCTACCGTCGTGGTGATGATCCGCTTGCGCGGCGCGCGGGCGGTGAACATCCCGCGGACGGCTGTATTCACCGCTTCCGTGCCGCCGCCGGTGAACAGCAGCTCGGCATCGGCGCAGCCGAGCAGCGACGCGACCTGCGATCGCGCCTGCTCAATTGCCTGCCGCGCGCGCTGTCCGAAGCGGTGGACGCTCGACGGGTTGCCGTACCATTCCGTCAGGTACGGAAGCATCGCAGCCACCACCTCCGGGTCGGGCTTCGTGGTGGCGTTGTTGTCGAGATAAACCACGTCCATTGCACGATTCTATGATGCACTGCGTCCGCGCGTGAAGCGCCCCCGCTGGCGCCGGCTTTTCGTGTTCCCGGAGGAAGAGAACCCGCCGCAAGCGGCGACGCTTCCAGTGACTTCACGGTGGCTTGAGAGTGGTGGCAAGCTGTTGGTTTCAATCTTTTCGAAACTTATGGCACGCATTCGCACTCCGATGGTGGATTTCTATAATCCCGCGCGTCGGCTCAAGACCGCCGCAGAAGGATCAACGACCCCTCATGGCCTCGACGCTTGCCACGCTCACCGGTTGCATCGCGCCCCAGCTCGAAGCGGTGGACCGGCTGTTCAACAATGAGCTGCGCAGCGACCTTCCATCGGTCAACACCCTGGTGAAGCACGTCAGCCGCTTCCGTGGAAAGATGCTCCGCCCGATGCTCGTGCTGCTATCAGGACAGGCGAGCGGGACACTGACCGACGCGCACGTGACGATCGCAACCGTCGTCGAGATGGTGCACATGGCCACGCTCGTGCACGATGACGTGCTCGACGAGGCCGAGCTGCGCCGCAAAGGCGCGACCATAAACCATCTGCGCGGTAACGAGGCGGCCGTGCTGCTCGGGGATTATCTCATCAGCCACAGTTACCACCTGTGCTCCGGCCTCGACACACAGCTCGCGTCGCGCACCATCGCGCGGACGACCAACGAGGTCTGCGAGGGCGAGCTGCTTCAGATCCACCACCGCAACAACATCGACCTCGATGAACCCACGTACCTCGAGATCATTACGCGCAAGACCGCAAGCCTCTGCGCCACCTGCTGCCGGCTCGGCGCGACATTCGCCGGCGCCAGCGCATCGGTCGTCGAGCGGTTGGAAACGTACGGCCGCTCGCTGGGCATCGCGTTCCAGATCCAGGATGACATCCTCGACATCGTGGGCGAGGTCGAGACTGTCGGAAAGACGCTGGGGATCGACGTGGAAAAGGGGAAGATGACGCTGCCGATGATCCACTTCCTCCGCACCGCGCCGGCCGAGCACCGGGCGCTGCTCCGGTCGCTGATCGAGAGCGGGGACGCCGACAAGACGGAGCGAATCCGCAACCTGATCCTGCCATCCCGGTCGATCGATTACGCCCGCGACCGCGCTTGCCAGCTCGTGGACCGCGCCCGTGGCAGCTTGGATGGGCTTCCCGATACTGAGGCACGACACGTCCTGGACCTGATGGCGCAATTCGTCGTCAACCGCCCGATGTGAGCCCCCCATTCCAGCGCGGCGGTTCCAATCCCTACTCCCTTGGTGGAAAAGGCTTGACATTGTTCGGCGCTTTCGGGGACACTGCCCTGCGCAGAGGGCATCATTTCCCGCGGGGAGAGAAAGTATGACTATTGCGCGTTGTTGGGGCCGTGCATCGGCCGCGGCTGTTTGTCTGGCGGCGCTTCCGTCTCTGGCTTCAGCGCAGCTCGCGCCGCTGAGCACCTTCGGCGGGGGCGACGGCTATCTCGTCACCGGCGATCGAACCTACCTGACGGCTGATCACTCCCAGCGCGGGCTGGAGTACAACCCCCTGACGAACAACCTCTACGTCGTCGACCGCGACGGCAACAACACCCGCGGCGGCCTGGCCGTCCACATGCTCGACGGTACGACGGGCGCGCACGTCCGATCACTCAACGTCTCCGGCGTCACAGGCGGACATGCGGGCACGTTTGCCGGCAACCAGATTCAGGTCGCCGACGACGGGGCCATCTACCTGGCCAACATGGTCGTCAACGGGGGAACGGACAACTTCCGCATCTGGCGGTGGGCCAACGAAGCGGCCACCATCAGCGCCCCCACCCTGGTGTATGAGGGCAACCCAGCTGCGGGTGGGAGCAGCACCAACATCCGCGTGGGTGACAGCTTCGACATCCGCGGGGGCGGCGCCAGCACGCAGATGATCTTCGGCGTCCGCCACACCCCCAATCCGGCGGACATCCGCGCCGTCATCTTCAACACCACCGACGGCACCACCTACTCGCCGAAGCTCGTGACCAACACCGTCGCTGGCCCGGGTTCCTTCTACATCGGAACCGCCTGGGGGAACGGCAATCAGTTCTACGGCAACACTGCCGGAGCCTCGAACCCCGTGTTCCACATGGGCGTTGACCCGTCGTCCGGTGCGGCGACGGTCCTGGCGACCAACGCCAAAGACGGCAGCGGCTCCTTCACCGACGCCGGCATGACCGCCATCGAGTACCACCCCGCGCTCAACGCCATGGTCGGCGTCGTCACCGGCAATCGGACCGACCATCACGTGCAACTGTACGACCTGAACGACTTCAGCGATGCCGTGCTGCTGGACAGCGATCAGCTTCCCAACGCCGGAGATGCAGGCATCGCCGGGATGGAAGCCGGCTTCACCAACGGCAACGGCACCGGCGCCATCGCGTTCGGCCCGGACGGGCGGGTCTACGCGCTGATCACCAACGTCGGTCTCGCTGCCTACACCGTCCCCGAGCCGGGCAGCGTGATGCTCCTCGCCGTCGGCGGCCTGGCGATGCTCCGCCGCCGCCGCGGCAGCAGGTAGCTTTCGCAGGCACTCCGCTCAACAAGCCAGCCGTACGGGTCAGGATGATTCCTGCGCCGACGCCACGGCACGCCACGCTGTGATTCCGAGTCTCCCCAAGGAACCCTGGAGTCCACAGCACACCTTCACCACGAGATTCCCCGGCGTCCCTCGGAATGACCAGCGCCCGAATTGATCGCGATCGATAAGACAAGCAGCCCGGGTGACGGACCGGGGGCCGTCCGTGCTTAGCGGCCGCGTCCGCAACTACCAATGCACCTCGCGCGTCCCTATCATGTCGCCCGCTTTTGAGGAGCCTTCAGGCATGATTGGACGTGGAATTATCGGTTTTGCGGTGCTGGTTTACGCGATCGTGCTCGGGTGCGTGATTTGGCCCGGCAGCGCGCCGGCCGAGCGGGCCAGCGTCGGGGCCCCCACGCGCGCCAATGGCGCCTCGGGCGCCGCCAGGGGCGTGCTGCCCTTTCGCGGCGCGGCCATGCAGATCCAGCGCGTCGACTGGGCTGACGAATACAAAAAAAGCATCGACGAGATTGCCGACCTCGGCCTCGATACCGTCTCGTTCGTCATCGACACGCGCATGGAGAACGGTACGAGCAACCGCATCTACCTCGACATGCGCATGACGCCCAGCCCCGAGATGCTGGGGGGACTGATCGACCATGCCAAGAGCAAGGGGCTGCGCGTGGTGCTCATGCCCATCGTCCTGCTCGACAACCCGATCGGCAACCAGTGGCGCGGCACCATCGAACCCGACAGCAAGGGCGGCGGCTGGGATGAGTGGTTCGACAGCTACCGCAACATGATCACCCATTTCGCCTGGATCGCCGAGGGGCACAAGGTGGATGTCCTTGTCGTCGGCTCCGAGCTGGTCACCACTGAGAACAAGGCCGCGCAGTGGTCGCGCACGATCAACGCGGTCCGCAAGGTGTTCAGCGGAATGCTCACCTACTCGTCCAACTGGGACCACTACACGGGCATTCCTTTCTGGGACGAGCTCGATCTGATCGCCATGAACAGCTACTGGAAGCTTGGGGACAATCGGCGCGTCCCCGTTGAGGAAATCGAGCGCCGCTGGAAGGACATCCAGAAGGACCTGCTCCGGTTCCAGCGCGAGGTGGACAAGCCGCTGATGTTCCTGGAAGTCGGCTGGTGCAGCCTCGCCAACGCAGCGCACGAGCCGTGGGATTACACGAAAACCAGCGAACCGCTGGACCTGGAGCTGCAGCGCAAGCTGTACGAAGGCTTCTTCCGCAGCTGGCACGGGAACCCGCAGTTCGGGGGCTTCATGATCTGGGAATGGACCCCCGGCGAAGGCGGCGACCATGACAAGGCCTATACCCCCGAGGGCAAACCTGCCGAGAAGGTCCTCCGCGAATGGATCGCCAAGCCGCGGTGGGAAGTCCCTTAACACCTGATCATCCGCCGCAGAGGCAAAGAGATCGCTGAGAAGACAAAGCAGGGAAAAAAGTGAGTGCTGCTTGTGGTCTGCGCGCAAGCTGCAGGCTGCGCAGCTTCCATTGACCATTTCTGCGGCTTTCTCCGCGTCCTCTGCGCCTCTGCGGCGAGCAATCGCGCGATGCATTAGCTTCGTTTCGCACATTTAGACCGGTCAGTCGCCGACCACGCCAAGGAGGCCAGGCGGGAAAGGCAAAAAGAGAGTTAAGCCACGAATCACGATGCACACGGTGTCTCACTTTCCGTGCTGGCCCCGCCGTGCCTTCGCCAATTCTCGGCCCGCCCGACACTTGCGCACCGATCATCCACGACGCGCCAAAAATTGTGAGACATTCTGGGACATTCTGAGACATCGTCGTCATCCCATTCGGTGACCTTGGCGCATTTCACCCAGGCGCGCCCCCTGCTCAGCGGCGCATCATGCGCCCTCGCACTACACCCCCGGCCGGTGCGCTTTTGTGCACCCAATCGCGCACGACCATCTCGGCTGCGCTGGCAAAACTCCCGAAAAATGAATGGAAAAAATCCGCGTCGCCGCCATTTTCGCGCAAGTCCTTTTGCGCGCTCGTGTACCCACTGTACTCAGCGCCTCCCCACCCTCTCGTCGCTCGCCCCCTGACGTCGACCCAACGCCGCGCCGAGATCGCCACCTTGTAATTTCGCCGAACGCCCGTTAAGCGGGTAAACTCAAGCAGTCGGCGCAAACACGAGGAGGGTGTTGCTTGGTGCATGCGCCGAAGGAACAATGGTTTGCCATGCGGGGGATCGATCATGAAGTATGCGACGTACGCGTTCCTGGTGCTCGCGTGCTCTGTCGCAATGGTGCTGGCCGACTCCTGGGTATACCCTCAAGCGGGAGTTTTGAATTTGGCGAGTCCAAGCTCGTCCTCGAGATCGACGGGACAAAGAGCCAGCACTACCCTCCGCACACGCTGTCCGTCTATGTTGGCGATGAATTGCTGGCGAAATACAAGAACGTTGGCTTCGACAAGGTATATGCCTCGAAAGACAACAAGTTCTTCGTCGGCGTTTCGAACGGCGGCATCCCCGGAACGGCTTTCGTGGTGTTCGACGCAGAGGGGAACTTGCTGAGGGAGGAGAAGCACCGCTTCCTCCCACGCGCCTTGTACACGTCTCAATCGGTCACTGTTATACGAGTGTGGTACGACCGAGAGAATCCAAACGTCGAGTTTGACGTACGCGACGGCCGCCTGCTAGCGGTCTTCATCCGCGGGAGCAACAACCAGCGATACAATCTTCTGGAGCGGGATCTCGGGTTCCGTGAGGTGCCGGCTGAACGCTAGGCGGCGGCATGGCTAATCCAAACGCTCCAGCGGACCGTCATCCCGTCTATGGCCGAACCGCGACCAGCCGATGACACCACACCTCCCCGACGCTCCAGGAGCACGCGGCGGCGGGTGAAGCGCGCCGTGGCGGCGCTTGGCTGCGTTGCGCTTGCCATATGGGTCCTGTTCTTCGCCAACCGATCGGCGCGACAAGTTGGACAACTGACCCTCACGCCGCCCGGCGGTCCGCCGGTCGCGCTGACGCTGTGGGCGGCCGATCCGCTGGTGGAGCTGCCGTTCACAACCGATACGAAGTGGGTCCAGTGCGGCGGCAAGCGGTGGAGACTTCACGGCCGTAGTTTCGGCAACGCCGCCGGACCAGTCGCCGTGTCTCCCGACCTGAGTCAGGCGGTAGTGCACAGCAGCTTCGAGGGCGGCGAATTTCCGGCCGTGGTTATTGACGTTCGCAGTGGAGACATGCAGAGGGCAAACCGCTGGTCGGACTACGCGGGACAGGAATGGACGATGCGCCGGTGGCACACTGCGCTTGAGCCTCTGACTGACGACGAACTGATGCGCGAGCTGCGCTCCGGTGATCAGGCGCGCTTTCGTGCCGCATGCGATGAACTGGAGCGCCGGACCTTCGTGAACGCGCACTGGACGATGTACGCCACCGCCGCGCTCGATCCGAATTTGTCAAAGCATCAGCGTCGGTATCTACCCTACCTGCTCTATCACGGCGACGACGTCCGCTACGGGGCGCAGATGACGGGGATATTCGCGAAGACTGCGGATTCCGACCCGCAAGTGCGTCTATTCGCGGCGTGGGCGCTGTGCGAACTCGCGCAGGTCGAACCGGGCCGCGAGTTTGACCTGCTCGCGGTCTGGCGGCGCGGCCCGGACGCAGCGGATGCCGAGGTCAAGGCTGTGCGGGCGTGGTGGGTGAGCAACGCGAAACCCGAATACTGGGAGGGCGCGACGGCTAGCAGTACGACCCAGCCGGTACAACTGCCGGTTGGCGTGCCGGGCCAGTAGGCGGCCGAGCGGCGGGCGGGATAACCTGCCGACTATGAATCCCCGTTGATGTCAAGCGCCATTTCATTGCGCACCAGATCCGCCTCCTCCGGGCGGAGCGTTCCCGCCCCGCCGGCCTCGCGCGCCCGGGGGTGAAGTGGTTTGCCCCCGCTGGACCGGGACGCCAAGATCCCCAAGATCCAAGAGCCAAGAACCAAACAAGCACCAACGGGGAAAGCAGAAAGGACCAAACGGCAATCGCGCCGGCGGCGCGTTTGTTTGGTCCTTTGCCCGCGTTGGTTCTTGGGTTCTTGTTTGGCGTCTTGGCGCCTTGGACCTTGGTTCTTCCGCGTGCAGCTCTGGCGGGCGATAGGTGCTGGCAAATCGTCGTTCGGCCGATATAGTAGTCAGCGACCATGCACACCGAAGCAGTCATGCAGGCCGACGTCAATCCCAAGGCGCGGTGAATCGCGGCTCACGCCGCCGGTCCCGCGCCCGCCCCGCCGTTCGTTGATTCTCGCTTTCGCTTCCATAACCTACGCGACTCACGCAAAAAAAAGAGGAGACTGCCGCAGCGGCGCGCTGTCTACGCGACTCAAGCGGCATTGCACATCATGGCTGAAGCAATCCAAACCCGTTATCGCACCCATTCCTGCGGCCAACTGCGCATCGCCGACGTCGGCAAGGAAGTGAAGCTTGCCGGGTGGGTGAACGTCTACCGCGACTTTGGAAAGCTCGTGTTCATCGACCTGCGCGACCGCGATGGGCTGACGCAGCTGGTCTTCGACGTGGACCTGTGCGGGCAGGCGACGCACGACCTGGCGCGCTCGCTGCGCAGCGAGTGGGTGATCAGCGTCGCCGGCGTGGTCACGCCGCGCGGAGAGGGGCTGACGAACCCGAAGCTGGCGACTGGCGAGGTCGAGGTGCGCGTCAAGTCCCTGGAGGTGCTGAGCAGTTCCCCGCATCCGCCGTTCGTGCCCGATGAGGCCGAGACGGTGCACGAGGAGAAACGGCTGACGTACCGCTACCTGGACCTGCGTCGCCCACAGATGACCCAGACGCTCCGCACGCGCCACCGCGTCGCCAAGATCATGCGCGACGAGCTCGGCGAGGCGGGGTTCTGGGAGATCGAAACCCCGTTCCTCACCAAGAGCACCCCCGAAGGCAGCCGCGACTTCATCGTGCCGGCCCGACTGGCGCCGGGGTCTTTTTACGCCCTGCCGCAGTCGCCGCAGCTGTTCAAGCAGATTCTCATGGTGGGCGGCGTCGACAAGTACATGCAGATCGTCCGCTGCTTCCGGGATGAAGACCCCCGCGCCGACCGCCAGGCCGAGTTCACGCAGCTCGACCTGGAGATGAGCTTCATCGATCGTGAGAACGTCATCGCCGTGACCGAACGCGTGTTGCGGCGGATCTGGCAAGAGATCCTCGACGTCGACATCCCCAGCCCCATCCCGCACATGGAGTACGACGAGGCGGTCAACCGCTACGGCTCCGACCGCCCCGACCTGCGCTTCGGGATGGAGCTGCACGATGTCACCGACCTGGCGCACACCACCGACTTCGGCGTGTTCAAGAACGCCCCGGTGGTCAAGGCGATGGTCGTCCCCGGCGGCGGCAAGATGACCCGCAAGGACACCGATGCGCTGGCGGAGTGGTCGAAAGGGTTCGGCGCGAAAGGTCTGGCGGTGTCGAAGATCATCAACCTCGATCAGGCGGTGATCGACAAGATCATTCCATCGATTGCCGAGGCACAGAAGTCGGGCGTCTTCCCCGCGGGCGACAACCTTCACGCATACACCGGTGTCGCCAAGTTCATCGCCCCCATCGCCGAGCAGATCGTGCAGCGCACGGGCGCGAAGCATGGCGATCTCCTCGCCTTCGCCGCCGACAAGCCCACGATAGTGCATAAGGTGCTCGGGGAGCTGCGATTGAAGATGGCGCGCGACCTCCAGATACAGCCATCGACGGACTGGGCGTGGGTCTGGATTGTGAACTTTCCCCTGCTCGACTACGACGAGGCGGAGAACAAGTGGAACGCGGTGCACCACCCGTTCACGTCGCCGCTTGACGAGGACATGGACAAGCTCGCCTCGCGCGACCCAGGCGTCCTCTCGTCGCTGAAGAGCAAGGCGTACGACATCGTCCTCAACGGCTCGGAGCTGGGCGGCGGGTCGATCCGTATCCATCGGATGGACATTCAGCAGCAGATGTTTTCGATTCTCGGCGTGGACGAGGCGCAGCAGAAATCACGCTTTGGCTTCTTGCTCGAAGCGCTCACCTACGGCGCGCCTCCCCACGGCGGGATTGCGCTGGGCCTCGACCGCGTCGTCATGCTCCTGCGCAACACGACGAACATCCGCGACGTCATCGCCTTCCCCAAGACCCAAAGCGGCGCCGACCTGATGTGCGGCTCGCCAAGTGCGCTGGAGGAGAAGCAGCTGAAGGAGGCGAACGTGCGGATTGTGATGCCGCACGCGAAGCAGGAGGTGGGGAGGCCGTAGTGCGCGCTGCCGCACCTGAACCAGCCCGGGCTCATGACGCGCCGCTTGATTCACGCCGGGGACGCAGCGTTTTGCGATCGCTCAACCACGCAATCGACGACCTCGCCCACGGTTATGAGCTTCTCTGCCTCCCCGTCAGGAATGGAGAGTTCAAACTCCTCCTCCAGCGACATCGTCAGCTCGACAAGATCGAGCGAATCGAAGTTCAAGTCGTCGCGGAAATGCGTCTCCCGCGTCAGGTCTGTCGCCGGGACGCCGCCGCGCTCGGCGACAACACGCAAGACCGCCGCTTCGATCTGCTGCTTCGTGAACTGCTTCATCGGTTCCTTTCTGAAAAACCAAGTTAGTGAACGTTTACTTCTGGAGGGCGGGAATGTAAAGTGAAATTCCTGCGATGGCCCACACGCGCCGCGAAATCGTCAACGACGTGCACTCGCGCCTGAATGCGACGAGGGTGGCAGGGATCGCCCGACCCCGCGACGCGGACGAGCTGCGCGCCGCGCTCAAAGGCGCCGCCGAGCTTGGCCTCGCCGTTTCCGTCTGCGGCGGACGCCACGCGATGGGCGGCCAGCAGTTCGGCGACGATACCCTCCTGATCGACACCACCTCACTGACACGGACGCTCGGATTTGACTCCGCCGCGGGCCACGTCGACGTCGAGGCGGGTGCGCAGTGGCCCGAGGTCATCCGCGCGACCCATGCGGTGCAAGGCGACGACGTCCGCTGGGGCATTCGCCAGAAGCAAACCGGCGCCGACGCGATGACACTGGGCGGCGCCATCGCGGCGAACGTTCACGGCCGGGGGCTGCGCATGCGGCCGTTTGTCGACGACATCGAGTCGCTCGAAGTGTGCACGGCGGGCGGCGAGATCGTCGCCTGCTCGCGCGAGCGCAACGCTGAACTGTTCTCGCTCGTGGTCGGCGGATACGGGCTGTTCGGTGTCGTCGCCCGCGTCAGGCTGCGCCTCGGCCCGCGGCAGAAGCTTCGGCGGCTCGTCGACATTCTCGACATCGACGACGCCGTCCCCGCCGTGCAGCGTCGTGTTGCGGAGGGGTGCTTGTACGGCGATTTCCAGTACGCCATCGACCCCGCCGATGATTCTTTCCTCCGCCGGGGCGTCGGCGCATCGTACAAGCGCGTCGCGCCGGAGACGCCCATTTCTGACGAGTCATCGGATCTCAAGGAGCGGGACTGGATCGCCCTGCTGCGCCTCGCGCACACGAACAAGGGCCGCGCTTTTGAGGTGTATTCCGCCCACTACCTCGCCTCGCACGGGCGGGTGTACTGGTCCGACACGATGCAGCTCAGCACGTACATTCCAAGCTACGACCAGTTCCTCAAAGACGGCCGCGAGCGAGGCGCGAAGCAGCCGGAGGAGTCGCTGATGATCGGGGAGCTGATGGTCCCGCCCGAGGCGCTGGTCGAGTTCCTCAACCAGGCCCGCGCGATCCTCCGCGCGACCGGTGTGGAGGACATCTACGGCACGATCCGCGCGATTCAGCCCGATGACACCACGTTCCTCCCCTGGGCTCGGCGCCATTACGCGTGTGTAATTTTCAACCTGCGGACCGTCCACGACGCCGCCGGCCTCGCGCGCACCGCCACCGCATTCCGCGGGCTGACGGACGCCGCGCTGGCGCTGGGCGGATCGTTCTACCTGACCTACCACCGCTATGCGTCGCCCGCGCAGGTCGAAACAGCCTATCCGAGCTTCCGCCGCTTCCTCCAGCTCAAGCGACAATACGACCCGGAGCTGCGCTTCCAGAGCGACTGGTACCGCCACTACGCCGCCCTGTTCGCCTGATGCAACGCCGTCGCGGCTGTTCGCGGGCACCGCGAGCTGTAAAGACGCTGGCGACGTTGTGATGCCATCGCTCAGGCCCTAAACTTCTGCCATGGAGCGAGCCGCAAAGCTGCCGCCACTGGAGCCCCATCCGGTGATCGAGGCGTACAAGAAGCACGTCGATCGCACGCTCCTCCGGGAAACTCTTCGTCTCTGCGTGGAGCAGCGGTTCGAGAAGCTGGTCGCGCTACAGCGATTTGCCGAAGCGATCCGTCCCGCGGCGGCTTGGAGCGGCTGATTCACGTCAAGCGCGCGGCAGGCCGACCCAAAGACTTTGAGGCGATCGCGGAACTCGAAGCACTTCGCGAGGAGCAGCAGGGAAGCACATGATTCGTACCAAGATCCTCGCCACCATGGGTCCCGCGTGCTCGGACGTCGAGTCGCTCGTGCGGCTGTTCGAGGCCGGGGCGGATGTCTGCCGGCTGAACTTCTCGCACGGCACGCTCGAGCAGCATTCGACGACGCTAGCGAACATCCGTGAGGCGGCGAAGAGCGCGGATCACCCAATCGCCATTCTCGGCGACCTCGGCGGGCCGAAGATCCGGCTCGGGCAGGTTGCCGACGAACGGGGCGAGGGCGGGATGTGCGTGAAGGTCGGCGAAGAGCTGATCATTCAGCGCCGCCCGATCGTCGGCAGCGAGCGACGCGTCAGCTCGACCTACCCGCACCTCGTGGACGACGTGAAGGTGGGCGATCGCATTCTCATCGAAGACGGGCTGCTCCGCTTCGTCTGCACGGACAAGAACTACAACGAGCTGCGTTGCACGTGCACCGTGGGCGGTCTGCTGAAGACAGCCAAGGGCATCAACCTTCCGAATACCACCGTCAACGTCCCGTCGATCACCGAGCGCGACTGGGAATGCGCCGGCTGGGCCATCGAGCAAAACCTCGACTACCTCGCCCTCTCGTTCGTGCGCCGTGCCGACGATTTGAACATGCTCCGCGAGCACCTGCGCAACCGCAGCGGCGAGCTGCACCTGATCGCGAAGATCGAAAAAGCCGAGGCGCTGCGGGAGATTGACGCAATCATCGACGCCAGCGACGGGCTGATGGTCGCGCGCGGGGACCTCGGCGTGGAGATGGACGTGGCGCAGGTGCCGATCATCCAGAAGGACCTCATCCGCCGCTGCCAGAGCGCGGGCAAGCCGGTCATTGTCGCGACGCAGATGCTCCAGAGCATGATCGAGCAGGCCTCGCCAACGCGTGCGGAAGTGAGTGACGTCGCTAACGCCATCTTTGACGGCACCGACGCGGTCATGCTCAGCGGGGAAACGTCGGTCGGGAAATTTCCCGTGGGCGCGGTGTACACGATGTCGCACATCGCGGAGGTGACCGAGCACTACCTCAACGCCCAGCCATCGGGCAGCGCGAAGGAGCCGATGCTCAAGCTCAAGACGCTGCACCTCTCGGCGGCCGTCGCCAAGGGGGTCTGGCAGATCGTGCAGGACCTGAAGGTGAAGCTTGTGATCATCTGGAGCCAGACGGGCGCAACGGCGCGGATTTTCTCGAAAATCCGTTTCCCCGTGCCGATCGTCGCGCTCTCCAGCGACCCGCGCGCACTGCGGCGGATGACGCTGCATTACGGAGTAATCCCGCAGGAGATGTCGCCGCCCACCGAGATGTCCAGGCTCGTCGAGGAAGTCGACCGGCTGATGCAGGAGCACAAGTACGCGACGCCGGGAGACCGGGTGGTGATCGTCGCCGGCTCGTCGCTCGGCTCGCCGGGGATGATGAACGGGGTGGTGATCCATACGGTTGGAGACCGCTGGGCCGCCACGCCGGGTGCGGTCAGCGACATCGAGACCGAGGCGCTATGAGGCTTTCGTCGTGGGCGGTGGTTCTGCTGCTGTGCGGCTTCGGCGTCGCCGGTTGCGCCGGCGGGCCGCGCCGGGCAAGTCCGACGTCGCAGCCCTCCACCGCCACGGCCACGCGCGAAAACAGGGTCACTGCATCCAGCTTTGAGCGGCTGTGGAACGCCTGCGCCGATGTCGCGCGCGACCGTTTGTTCACGATCGACCGCCGCGACTATCGCCGCGGGGTGCTGACGACCGAGCCGCTGACGAGCGCGCAGTTCTTCGAGCCGTGGCGGCGCGATGCCATCACCGCCGACGCAGTGGCCGAAAGTTCGCTGGCAACGATCCGGCGGACGATCCGCTTCGAGTTTACGCGGCACGACGGCGGCACGTTTTCCGTCGTCCCCCACGTCCAGGTCGAGCGCTACTCCGCCGCCGAGCGGCGCATCACTTCGGCAACGCTCTACCGCAGCGCGTTCCGAAAGACGACAGCAACCGGCACCCGCGAATCCGACCGCGGCGTCGCGATGCCGGCGCGCTACTGGTATCCGATCGGCAATGACCCGGCGCTGGAAAAGGACCTGGCCGACGCGGTGCGGCAACGGCTGTGATGCGCGGCATTGGTCGTCGTGGTGCGTGAATCAGAGGAACGGTCATACCGGGCTCTGCCAAACCGCGAGCGCCCGCGGCGGGTTCGGGATGATCCCCTCCTCCGCGGCGAAACGGTGGAACGCGCGGATGGCCTCGAGCTGTGGTTCTCCGATGTCAAATTGCAGGTGCCGCGTGAGGTACTCGCGCGCGGTTTCCGCGGGCCAGCCGCGCGGAACGGCGTAGCGCTGCACGATCTCGTCAACGTGCGCCAGCCCCTGGCGCTTGGCGCGGCGAAGCGTCTCATCCGCAAACGCACTGATCGCCGCCGCCGGGCCCATCCATGCGGCGAAAACGAACGGCATGCCGGTCAGATCCTTCCAGGCTGCGCCCATATCGAGCTGGTGCGGGTAGCCTGCGGGAGACTCGCAAACCACCTTGTCTCCGATCAGCAGCTGCGCATCATGTCCCGCGCCAGCGCCACGGTTGCGCTTGAGCTCGACGAACTCGGGGCGCAGCCCGTACGCGCGGGCGAGTACAATACGGGCGAGCGCAACTGACGTGTGGCTGTCCGCATCGCACGCGAGGGTGCTGATCCGCTCGATCGGCGTGCGGCTGAAGATGCGCACAGTCAGCGTCTGACCGTCGCTGCCGATCCCCGCTGCGGGCAGGACCTGCAATCCCTCCATGCGCTGGTAGTCGATGACGGGGAGCAGCGCGAGGTCGAAGCGCGATGCGCGGAGCCCGTCGAGCAGATTCGCCGGAACGTCGAGCGTCAATCGGACGTCGGGGCGTTGTTCGAGCCCGTAGATCAGCGGCCGCGCGTTGACGAAGCTGACGCTGCCGAGGCGCAGCGTGATGCGATCGAGCGGGTCGGGTTTGGGGCGCAAAGACACGCGCCTGTTCATACCGAATGTTATTCAGCACGACCAGCCGCGCGTCAGTTTCAGGCGATTTGAAAAGCTTCGCCAGCGTCAGACGGCCGCGGCGAGCGGCTTCTCCGCGTCGGGCTTCTGGGCATCCGTGGCAAGTCGGCGCCAGCGCGTGGGGGTCAGCCCGGTCGCCTGCTTGAATCGGCTCGTAAAATGACTCTGGTGCGCAAAGCCGCAGTCGCTCGCGATCTGGGCCAGGCTCATCTTCCGGGCAAGCAGTTGCGTCTTCGCCTCGTGGATCTGGCACTCGAGCAAAAAGTGCTTCGGCGTAATGCCGAGCAGCTGCGCGAACCGGCGATGAAAGTGGAACGGGCTGAGGTGCACCGTACTGGCAATCTCGCCCAGCGTCGGGCTGCGGTGGAACTCGGCCTGCATGAACTTCAGCGCCGGGATGAGCCGCGCGAGCTCGATGTCCGCCTGGAAGTCGGTGGCGCGAACGGCGCCCCACTCGCAGCAATCGGGCTGCAGGCTGAAGATCACATACGATCCGCTGCCCAGCGCGGGGTACGATTTATAGGTGATGACGCCGAAGGTCCAGAGGTCGCCGCGCGAGTCGGGAACCTGGAGCCGGTCGGTGTGAACCTCGGCCTCGACATTCCCTTCCCGCAGGCGCGTCTTCGCGTGGTCCATGAGCTGCTCGCGGAGGTGAGCATCGAGCGTCTTGAACGACGACTTGGTCGAGATCTCGTTGAGGTCCTGGTCCACGACGAACTGACGCGCAGCGGGTCGCTTGGTGAGTGACAGGCTGCTGCGGCACTCGCTCCCGCGGGACCTGCGTGTTTTGGTGGCCAGCTCGTCGATCTGCGAAGCAACGTCCGCCAGTTGATCCAGCTCTCCCTGCGAGAACGCGCCGTGCTCCTTGCTGCGATAGACGTGAACGGCGCCGGGGTAGCCTTCGAGGACCGGCGAACGCAGGGGCGCGGCGGCGGCGTGGGCGAAGCCGTGCGGGTTCATCAGGTCTCGGGCGTAGCGGCCTTCGCCGAAGCCCTCGACGTCCTCGGCCGCGACCGCTTTGTCCTGGAGGATCGTTGCCCACGTGAGCTTGTCTTCAGCATGCAGCCCCTTGGCATAGGCCTTGAGCAGGGGCTCGGGGAGCTTCCCCGGCTGCGCGATCTGCAGCGACCCGCGCGGGAGCGTGGTGATGACCAGACCTTCGGAAATCGGCATCTTCTCCCCGATTCTATCGAAAATCTGCCGATAGCCGATGGCCTCGGGCCGGCTCGACTTCAGTGACCCCCTGAGATCGGGCAACGGCTTGGACTGCTTCTGCTTGGACATCTATTTCAACTGCGCTTTCAACAAGGCGGGGCTGTGAATGGACCTCAGACCTTGAGGACATTCGTGCGCCCCGCCAACCAGTGGCAAGGGATAAGAAGAGGCGGGCAACAATACGCTAGCGCCGGCTCAACACAACGGCGGCCTGAGAACATCATCCATAGCTGGGCAACAGGTTGCACCGTTGCTCGCCCGCGACGCCACAGATGCCGCCGGCGGTGATTTTTGACATCATCCCGTCCAGCCGGCACGGCGGTGGTGCGCCCGGCTGGCGCGGCATCGGCTTTTTATTGGCTCCACGCCCGCTGCGGGATACCTTCTGACGCTCGGCGAGGACACGGCACGCGGCTTGTAATCCTCATCGAACCCAGCGAGGAGGCTGCCGAATGAGCTTGCTGACCAGCACCTTCTTCTACGACCGCAAGATCCGGATCGCGATCCTCACCTTGGCGACGTTCGCCGCCCTGTGCTGATTCCCGGGGTGGGGGCACTGGATGTTTTTGGCGTCGTCGCCTCGTCCTTCAGCGCAGCAGCCTTGCCCTCGGGGCTCAGGCCGAACACGTGGAACTGGTGCGACAGCGGGTCAAACCCGTGCTCGCGGCAGATCTCGTCGCGCAGCTTCCGCAATTTGTCGCTGCTGAACTCAATCACCCGGCCTGTCGCGATGCAGATCAAGTAGTCGTAAGCCTGCCGCCCGGCAATCACCTCATAATAGGACTGCTTGTTGTCGAAAAACACCTGCTTGAGGATTCCTGCGTCCTGGAGGTGGGCCAGGGTTCTGTAGATGGTCGCGCGGCTGACCCGACGATCCAGTTTTTTCAGATCGTCCACCAGCTGCTCGGGATGGAACAGCCCTTCGCGCCGCAGGACCAGGTCCAGCATCATCGCCCGCTCGGGCGTGAACTTCAGCTTCTCCGTATGCAGGTATCGGCGAAAAATGGCGCATACCGGCTCGTAGGGCAGCGCCTGCCGCTTCATGCCGGCCGACGTCCTGGGGATATTCGGGAGGATGTGCGGCGCTTGAGCCATGCTGCGCGGAAGTCTAGCCCGCCGACAAACCGGGAGCAATCGATCAGACCGCCGCGTCGGAAGTGGCGAGCTTGCCGAAGAGGGTCAAGTTGCGCGCGTCGGTGATTTCTACGTCGAGGATCTCGCCTTTGAGGGAGATCTCGCCATCGAAGCAGACGATCTGATCGCCTCTCGTGCGCCCGATCAGTTGAGTCATGCGCGAGGATGGGACAGGGTCGCTGAAGTCATCCCGCCAGGCCGGTTTTTCCCAGCCCAGCTCAATCTTTGCGGAGGGGTAGGCGGTTTGACGGCTCACCAGCTTGCTCTCGCCTTCGATCAGCACTTGGAGCGTTTTGCCGATCAGCTCGCGGTTGTTCTCGACCGAGACCTGCTGCTGCACCGCAAGCAGCTGGTTATTGCGCCGGCGCTTGACCTCCTCGGGGACATCGTCGGTATGACGGTCGATCGCGATCGTCCCCGGGCGCGGGGAGTATTTGAAGATGAAGCTGTTCTTGAAGCGGCATTCGCGCACGAGGTCGAGCGTCTGCTGAAATTCCTCGTCCGTTTCCGTCGGAAAGCCGACGATGAAGTCGCTGGCGATCGAGACATCTGGCATGTGGGCTCGGGCGCGGGCGACGAACTCTCGGTACTGCTGCGCGGTACAGCCGCGGTTCATCAGCTTCAGGATTCGATCGCTGCCGTGCTGGGCGGGGGCGTGCAGGTAGCGGCAGATCCGCTCGCAATCCCGCATGGCCGCCAGGGCCTCGTCCGTGAAATCGCGCGGAAAGCTCGTGACGAACCGCAGCCGCGGGAGGTGCGGGACCGATTCGTGCACGAGGTAGAGCAGCTCGGCGAAGCTCGTGACGCGGCCGTCGCCGTGGCCGTACGCGTAGTGGTTGATCGTCTGCCCGAGCAGCGTCACTTCCCTGGCTCCGGCGTCAGCAAGCTTCTTCACCTCATCGACAATGTTCTGCGGGGGGCGGTGCACCTCGGGCCCGCGCGTGTGCGGGACGACACAGTAGGTGCAGAACTTGTTGCACCCGCGCGTAATGCGCACGTACGCCTGCGTCACATCGTCGCCCGGCGATACGCTGCGCGAGAGGTCGAGCAATTCGAGGGTGTCCTCGGCGGCGACCAGCGTGCTCGATCGGCGCGACGCAGCGCCCATCAGGGCCACCTGTCGTTCGCCGCATCTGGCCCCCGGCATGCCGGGAGCTATGTGTTCATTCGTGATCACCGCGTTGTGGACAAGAGATGGCAGCTTGTCGAGCTCCCCTGGCCCGCACAGCACGTCCACGTGGGGGAAGCGGTTGAAAATGTTCGCCCCGTCACGCTCGGCCATACAGCCGATGACGCCGATCACCAGATTCGGCTCCTGTGTCTTGCGGATGCGCAGCTCGCCCAGGCGCGACCAGACCTTCTGCTCGGCGTGCTCGCGCACGGAGCAGGTGTTGTAGAGGATGACCTCAGCGTCGTCGCGGTTGGTGACGGACTCGTACCCCTGCGCGCGGAGCTGCCCAAGCACGAGCTCGCTGTCGAGCACGTTCATCTGACAGCCGAAGGTTTCAAGGTACAGCTTGCGTTTCACCGGGTTCTTCAAGGCCTTCAGGAAAAGAGAATCTTAGCCGATTGTCACGTGGATCAAAGCATCGTTGCCTGTTCATCATAGCCTGCTGAAAAGCAGCCAAGCCGATCATCGATCCCCCGGCTTGTCAGGTTGATGGCGGTACAGTCGCCGAGTTTGTGATGCGGGGATCGCGGGGTTTTGGAATCCCGATGAGCGGCAGGCGATAGAGCCCCAGCCTTCCGGTGCGGCGCTCGTGGATCTGCACGACGGCATTTTTGATCTCCTTGATCTGCGGGATGTCGTCCGAGAGCACGATGGGCTCCACCCCCGGCAGGTCGGATGCTGGCGCGATGAGCCACCCCGGCTGCTCAAGCGCACCGGGCGGAAGCGGGTCTGTCTCGTGTATCCCCATGAGCGTCTGCAGCGGGTGAAACCCCAGCTCCGTAAAAAGGATCCGCTCGTCGCGATCCACATGCTGTCGAACGGCCCGGGCAAATGCCTTCACGTTTTCGCCGGAGCGGCTAAGCGCTTCGGGTGAGCGGCGCCACTGGTAGTCGGTGAATGCGATCACCAGCGCGACGCCCCCCAACCCGGCCCAGGTCACGCCGACCCTGCCTACGTCGTAGCGCCGCAGGAGCGTGACCATCGCGTACGCCGCCAGCGCCGCGGCGGCGGGATACACGGGAGCCAGGTAGTCCTGACGCTTGCCCTCGGGAATGGCGAAGAAAACGAGCACGACAGCCAACCATGCCATCGCCGGCGTCACGGGGTGGCTGAGCCATCTTCGCGGCGGGATGAGCAGCAGCACGAGCCCCGTCAGGATGGACCACGGCCCGAACTTCAGGATGAACCAGGTGAAGATCAGCCAGAACGGCTTGGGAACGCGATACGGGTCAAGCGGCTCGCCTTCGGAGAAGCGGCTGGTCACCTCTTCCCCCACCAGCACGTCCCAGAAGTGCTGCGGATTCGATCGCCACGCGCCGATCACCCAGAATCCAAACAGTGCGACAAACAGCGGCAAGCCCCAAGCGAAGTGGAACCGCCGTAGCGCACGCCAGCTTCCGCTGATCGGCTTCACGGAAACCAGCACGTAAATGACGGGCAACAGCGCCGGCGGCCCCTTCGTCAACGCCGCCCCGGCGACGCACAGCCAGAACCCCATCGCGAGCTTCCAGGTCTGCTGCTTCTGTGGCTCAGGCGCCTCGCCATAGCTTTTCGCCTCAGTCTGTGTCAGCAGGATCGTCGCCAGCACCCAAGCCGCCGTGAGGAACGCAACCAGTGGCATATCCGGCCGCGCTATGTAGATGAGGCTGAACGTCGGGTAGCAGGCCAGCCACAGGATTCCCGCCAGCCATCCCGTCGCGCGGACCGTGTCCTCGTCAAGTCCCAGCTCCGGCGCGCGAACCATCCGCCGGGTGATGTAAACGGTCAGCGCGAGTGTCGTGACGCCGCCGAGGATCGCCGGCATCTTCAGCATCGGCTCGCTGAACCCGAACAGCGCGACGAACGGCAGCCCGATCCAGTTGTACATCGGGGGCTTGCGCGCCGGGCCGCCGATCATGTCGCGCGGGAGGATCAGGCGCCCGTGCAGCGCCATATCGGCGGTGTATGCGACGGTCTTTGGCTGACTCTTGTCGTGAATGTCACTGGGCCCTGCGATTCGGGCGCCGAGGACGATCGCGAGCGTGATGAGAAGCAGGAGAAACGGGACGACGCGGACCATGGCGCGGAGCTTACCGCGACCGCTGTGGAGGTTACAGCTTGTGCCCCATTTTCGCCTTTTTTGTCGCCAGGTATTGCTTGTTGTGCTCTCCCGGTTCCATCCTCACGGGGACCTCTTCGACGACCTGCAGGCCGTAGCCTTCGATCCCGTAGATCTTCTTGGGGTTGTTGGTCATGATGCGGATCTTGCGCAACCCCAGGTCACGGAGGATCTGGCTGCCGATGCCGTAATCGCGCTTGTCGATCGGCAATCCCAATCGTTCATTGGCCTCGACGGTGTCCAGCCCCCGCTCCTGCAGGGCGTAGGCGTGCAGCTTGTTTTTCAAGCCGATGCCGCGGCCTTCCTGGCGGAGGTAAAGCAGCACGCCCTTGCCCTCCAGCTCGATGCGCTGCATCGCCGCGTCGAGCTGGGGGCCGCAGTCGCAGCGGCCGGAGCCAAAAACGTCGCCGGTGAGGCATTCGCTGTGCACGCGGACGAGCACGGGGTCGGGGTGAATGATGGGCTGGCCGTCGGCATCATGGTCGCCGACGCCGCCTTTGCACAACGCGAGGTGCGGCTGCGGGTCGATCGCGCTCTGGTACGCGTGGAGCTGGAAGTCACCCCAATTCGTCGGCAGCGTAACGCTCTCGATGCGCTTCACGAACTGCTCGCGCTTGAGCCGGTAGCTGATTAAGTCCGCCACGGTGCACATCTTTACATCGTGCACGCGGCAGAATTCCTCCAACTCCGTGCGACGAGCCATCTCACCGTCCTCGCGCATGATCTCACAGATGACGGCAGCGGGCTTCATGCCGGCAAGGCGGGCGAGATCAACGGAGCCCTCGGTCTGTCCCGCCCGTACGAGCACCCCGCCCTCTCGCGCGCGCAGCGGGTTGATGTGCCCGGGGCGGAGCAGGTCCTGCGGCTGCGCGTCCTCCGCAATGGCGACCTCGATCGTTTTCGCGCGATCGCTGGCGCTGACGCCGGTCGTCACGCCGAACCGTTTGTGCGCGTCGATGGTCACGGTGAAGGCGGTGCCCATCTGCGCGGTGTTCAGATCCGTCTGCGGGTGCAGGGCGAGCTTGTCGCAACGCTCGGGCGTCAGCGCCAGGCAGACCACCCCGCGCGCGTGCGTGACCATGAAGTTGATGGCCGCGGGTGTGACCTTCTCGGCCGCGATGACGAGGTCGCCCTCATTTTCGCGGTCTTCATCGTCGACCAGCACGACCATCTTGCCGGCCTTGAGATCTTCGAGCACTTCAGGGATCGAGGAAAACGCCATGGCGGTCGATTGTAGCACGCCGCGGTCCCGGACGACGGATGTGACTTTCTGCCGCTGGTTCCGAGTAAACCGACTGCACCGGGAGAACCTGAAGCGGATGCGCCGGCGGCGCCCGGTGGCGCGGCCTTGGGAACTTGCGTCCGGCGAAGAATCCAATCGTAGCCTCTCCTCAGCCATGAGGAGCACGACGATGAGTGTCGCACCGCAACGCAGGGACCGCACCCCCGCCCCCGCCTCCGCCCCTCCCGCGCGCATCAGCGCAGCTGTCGCCGACGTGGCGCTGGACGAGCATTGCCGGGTGGAGCCGCTGGAACCACGCCTGCTCTTCACCGCCGGCGATCTGGATACGACCTTCGGCGGCACCGGCAGCGTGACGCTCAACTACTTCAGCCGCAATGACCTGGCCTACGCGGTCGCGGTGCAGTCTGACGGAAAGGTGCTGGTGGCGGGCACGACGGCCACGGGCACGACCACCGGCACGGACGTCGCCCTGGCCCGCCATAACCCCGACGGCACGCTCGACACCACCTTCGGCGTCGGTGGAAAGGTGGTGACGCACCTGGGGGGCACGTCCGACAGCGCCTTTGCGCTGGCCGTGCAGAGCGACGGGCGCGTGCTCCTGGCTGGCGGAGCGCGCGCGGGGCTGACGGGCACCGATTTCGCCCTGGTCCGATACAACGCCGACGGCTCGCTCGACGGCACGTTCGGCTCCGGCGGGATCGTCCGCACGGACCTCGGCTTCGGCGCCAATGATCTGGCGACCGCGATGAAGCTGACCGCCGACGGGCGCATCGTCCTCGCAGGCTGGACCACCATCGTCGGCACGCAGCAGTTCGCCGCCGTCCGCTACACCAGCGCGGGCGCGCTGGACATGAGCTTCGGCGGCGGGGACGGCATCGCGCTGGCCGAGTTCGCCAACGGCACGACGCAGGCCAAGTCCCTGGCGCTGCTGCCCGATGGCTCAATGATCCTCGCGGGCACGCTGCTGGATTACGATGCCTCCGGCACCGACTACGCCGCCGTCCGGTTGCTTGCCGATGGCACACTGGACACCGCCTTTGGCGCCGGCGGGTGGGCGACGGTTCACCTGGGCGGCGACGGGGAGAGCGCCAATGGCGTGCTCGTTACGCCTGATGGGCTGATCGTGCTCGTCGGCGATTCCTGGCAGTCAACGCAGCAGGTGGTGGGCGTGGCGCGACTCACTGCCGGCGGGCTGCTGGACCTCACCTTCGGCGGCGGCGCGGGCTACGTGCTGACGAGCTTCGGGGGCGGGGTCAACAACGCCGCCGCGACACACCTGCAGATCGACGGGAAAATCGTCGTCGCCGGCAGCACAAACGCAAGCGGACTTTCTCGGTTCGCCGTCGCGCGCTACGAGTCCACCGGCGTGCTCGACGCCAGCTTCGCCGGCGGGGGCATCGGGACGTATGGTTTCTCGCTCGGCGAGAGCTTCGGGAAAGCGCTCGCCGCCGACGGCGAGGGTCGCCTCATCGTCGCCGGAAACGTCTCCGCAGCGACGGGAAACTTCGACTTTGGCGTCCTGCGGCTGGAGAACGCCCTCAACATCCGCCCCGTGGCCCACGCCGGCGACACTTACCTCGTCAACGCCGGCAACACGATCATCCTCGACGGCAGCGGCTCCACCGACATCGACGGCTCGATCGTCGCCTACGAGTGGGATTTTGATTACGACGGCAGCACGTTCGACGTCGACGCGACCGGCGTTACGACCGTCTACGCCGCCGGCGCTGCCGGCACCCGGACCGTCGCCCTCCGCGTCACCGATAATCACGGCGCGACGAGCACGATCGCGACGGCGCTGGTGACGATCAATGCGCCACCGACCGCCAATCCCGGCGGGACCTACACCGTCGTCGCCGGCTCATCGGTCGACCTGAGCGGCAGCGGGTCGAGTGACGTCGACGGCTGGATCATCGCCTGGGAGTGGGACTTCAACTACGACGGCAGCTCGTTCACTGCCGATGCGGTCGGCGCCGCGGTGAGCTTCATCGCCCCCGTCGACAGCGGCGGAACTACCCGGACGATCGCGCTGCGCTGCATCGACAACCACGGCGCAACTCACCTGGCGATCACGACGATCACCATCGATTCGCCCCCGCCCCTGCCCGGCAGCGCGTCGCTTGTGAATGATCCAGTCCACCCCGGGCGGCAGATGCTTCTCGTCGAGGGCACTGCTGGCGCCGACCGCATTGTTTTCGCCACGGGCAAGACGGGTTTGATCGAGGTGAAGCTCGGCAACCGCTCGCTCGGCACCTTTGCGGACATCAGTCGCATCATCGTCAACGGCGGCGATGGCGACGACATGATTAACGCCGGAAGCGTCGCGGTGCCCGTCGTGCTGTTCGGCGGCGCGGGCAACGACACGCTGACCGGAGGCGCCAACCACGACATCCTCATCGGCGGCGCCGGCGATGACGACCTGGACGGCGGCCAGGGCGACGACCTGCTGGTGGGCGGCGCCGACCGCGACAAGCTCGACAGCCAGCACGGCAACGATGTGCTCGTAGGCGCGGCGCTGGCGTTCGAGCACGACTCCGCCGCCTTGCACGCCGTACTGGCGGAGTGGACGCGCACCGACCTGTCACTCACGCAGCGCATCAGCAACCTGCTCAACGGCGGCGGGCGCAATGGATCCGTTGTGCTCTCCGGTGCGAATGTGCTGGAGGACAACGCTGCCGACACGCTGAGCGGCACGGAAGGTGCCGACTGGCTGCTGAGCGGGCCGGGCGACAATGTGAAGAGGCAGAAGTCGAAGTGATGCGGATCTGCTTTGGAAGCAGGCGACCGCTCCTCGTCAGGCGGCGGGACGGAGACTGTCCTGGGCCTGCAGAGCGCGCATCATGCGGAGGCCGTCGCGACCGGGGCCGTAAAAACCGGACAGGACGGCAACGGGCGCGAAGCCGTCTCGCTCGTACAGGCTGATCGCCCGGGCGTTGGATCCTTCCACCTCGAGCACGACGTGCGTGACGCCGCGCGACGTGAGCTGCGCCATTGCATCCGCGAGCAGTTGTCGGCCAATCCCTTGCCCACGGCGCGCCCGATCCACGGCGATGCTGTAAAGCCGCCCTGTCGTGCGTCCACCCGAGCGGCGGACAAGCGCCACCGCGTGTCCCACCACCACGCCATCGCTCTCGGCGACGCGCACGAGGGCGCGGGGGGAGCGCTGGAGGTACTCCAGCCGGCCCGCCGTGAGCTGATACGCGTCAAAGCACGACCGCTCCAGCTGCGCCAGCGCTGCGATGTCCCCCGGGCGAGCCGTGCGCACCACCACCGGCGCCTCCCCCGCAATAAAGCCGCCGATGGCATCGGCGGTTCGCTCTGTGTTTTGCTCCGGGGATGCAAGACCGCCGATACTATCGGGGGCTTTGTGGGGAAAACCGCTGGCGCTCATCACCGCCCGCTCCTGGCGAACGACGTACTTCTTCAGGAGCTTCACCGGCCGGTAGCTCTGCTTTGTCCACGCCAGCGTCTGGAGCCCCCAGTCGTCACCCACGTTCACCAGCGCCCGGTCGCTCCAGTACAGCCGGCAGAACTCGCTGAAGATGAACTGCGCCAGCCCCTTCACGCGCAGGTCGGTTTTCTCGATGACGATGCTGCTCTGATCGCGGCCAAGCCGCTCGCCGAGGGTAAATCCGGCGACGCGCTCCACGCCGTCCTCGCCCGTCACGTGGACGACGATCCCGGTCAATCCCAGGACATCCGCATGCTGCAGAGCAAGCTCCGTGGCGAGCAGTTCCTTTTGCCGCTTGATCGCGTTGGTGCCCGGCGCGTCCACGTGCTGCTGCGACTGGTGCTCATTCCAGCTGCCCAGCAGGTCGAGGCATGGCCGCAGGTGCTCCGAGGCGCGGTACGTCTCCACGCGGTGGCCGTAGTTCCGCATGAAGCGGTTCTTCGCCTGGCGCTTGCTCGCCAGATCACCCCCCGCCAGGTCGATCATGCGCGCGGTGTGGTAGACGTAGTCGTGACCCATCGGCGTCACGCTCAGCCGTGAGCGGCAGGGATCCAGGCGTGCGAGCAGCTCTTCACTGGTGTATTCGACGCGGCTACGCCCCGGGACATGATGCTGGGCGTTGTAATCGTCCATCAGCTCGAAGGCCGCCGCCAGCGCGTTGGCCGCATCACCGAAGCCGATCGGCGGGAGCAGGAGCGTCAGGTCGCCTGCACCGTTGGCAAAGACGCACAGGTGACCTTGCAGCTCGCGCCACAGCAGCCGCAGACTGTTCCGCCACGTGAAGATCTGGCTGAACGTGTAGTCCGATAACGGCTCGGCGAGCGTGGCAAAGTAACCGTTGAGAGCGGCGGCGTCAGACGCTTCGACACATCGAAGCCCCCAACCGGGGAGGAGGGTGCTGTCCATAAGGATGACGAACAAGCCCGCCGCGCGAACGCCAGTGTGCGGATCGTCGCACCTCTTATCGGACAAGTTGACGCGAAAGATGAAAAGGTCAGAGGTGAAACGTGAAAACGTGGGGGGAAACAGAAACCCTTCATCACGTCACGTTTCAATGTCTTCACGTTTCACAGCTCGAGCATGTAGCGGCACTTGGCCCGCTCTCCCCGGGCGTAAAACGGGTGGTCTGCGGGGATCGGGATCATGTCGATCAGCGTTGCCCCCAGCCGTTCGCAGGTGCGGCGGGACGCGAAGTTTTCCGGATTCACCGTGATCCACAGCTCGCGGATGCCGTGGGCGCGGGCCAGCGGCAGGAGCATGCGGCAGGCGCGCTCGGCGTAGTGGTGCCCGCGCGCCGGGGGGTAAACGTGGTAGCCAAGATGCCCGGCGTACTTGCGGATCTCTTCGTTGGTTCCCACCCGCAGCCCGATTCCCCCCGCGATGGGGATCGGCGCCCGTTTCTCACCCGCCGGGTGCAGCTTCATCCAGAAGTGGTAGCTCGGAACCCGCCCGCGCGCCGGGTCGCCCTGCTCGCGCCCGGCCGGCGCGGCGCGCAGGAACCGCTCGAGCGCTTCGCGCGTCGTTCCCTGCGCCTCCTTGGGGGCATCCCGCACCGTCAACGGGTGTTTGCATGCCGCCAGCACGTCCTCGACGTAGATCGCATTCGGGGGCACAAGCTCCAGTTCGCCATCGATTAGAGGACCGGGCTCGCGAAAATCGAACGGCATTGGGAGCATCATACGACGCGCATAACCGGAAAAGTTGAACGCCGGCGGGCGCACGATCCATCTTATCGCGCCAGCCGATTCCTTCTGACCGGGTCAAACTGCGAAACTTCCACCAGATGCTTTGGCAAAGGGGGCGAATGTTACCGATGAAGTATTCGGTGGCGGGCGGCGCGACTTGGGCCAAACGCTGAGATCGAATCTTGTGTGATTCCCATTTGCCGCGCGTGACGGGGAAGCATCGTGCCGCGCGAGAAGGAGATGAGAACATGAACAGCTCACTGTTGTCGATGTCGAAGAGCGCCCTGGCCGCCGTGCTGTTGGCAGGGTTGGTCGGTTGCGCCAACAAGAAGCCGGACCCGCTGGATTCGGTCTCGGGCGTGATCGTGAAGCCCGACCACGTGAAGCTCAGCCCCGCGGCCGTCGCGCACGTGCGCCTGGCGGACGTGACCAAGGGGTACGTCAAGAGCGATACGGTCGTCGAGAAGAAGATCCGCCTCAGCGACGACGGAACCATCCCGTTCACGCTCGCGTTCAAGGAAAGCCAGATCGACAAGTCGCGCAGATACGCGGTCGACGCGCGCATTGTGGACCGCAATCAGGTCTACGTGATCGGCGGCAAGCGCCACCCCGTGCTCACGAAGGGCCACGGCGACACGGTCGAAATGCAGCTCGACCAGGCGAGCAAGTTCTAAAAGCCTCAGCGAAGACAAACCGCAACCCACACCGCCGGCCGCGCGACCATCGCG
>DASYWJ010000134.1:0-38980 GCA_035936155.1 Tepidisphaeraceae bacterium
GCTGGGGCGCGGGCTCTTCTGCGGTTCGACGATGAGACTCGGGTCAGGCCGCGATCGCGGCCGTCGTGAGATCTTCGGTCGTGGCGGACGGCATCAGTTGCTTGCAGATTTCGATGCCCCAGGCCGCGTCGGCTTTGGCGACGTAGCCTTCGCCGCTCGTGGCGACGATCTGCCCATTCGCCGCGCGCAGCCGCCAGCGGTACTCGCCCGACTTGTCCTGAAAGATCTGGAACTTGCCCATCTGTATTTGCTCCTTGCCCAAAACCATCGGCCGCGGGACGACAACCCGCACGTAAACCGATACACCCTGTTTCGGACGTTCCCGCCGCCCGCTTAACCGGCAAGTTTTGACACGTGGGCGCGAAGGCTCGCGAGGCGGCGCTTGATTGCCCCGAAGCGTACGTGAAGCGGCCGAGAAATCGCTGCGCGGGTCAATGCACCCGATCTCTCAGTCCCTTAACGCCCGCCTTTTCGGCGCAGTGATCGCAGCAGTAGATATTACCATCGGCTTCCAGGCCATGGCCGACGATCTTGATCCCGCAAGTCTTGCATTGCGGTGCCAGCGCATGAATGGCACATTCGAAGCTGTCGAAGGTGTGCGACCGGCCGGCCATGACGACATCGAAACTCTTGTCGTACTCGTTTCCACAGGTTTCACAGCGGGGCATGGGGGATTCTCCTGGTTAAGAGATGATCGCCAACGGCTGCAAAAGCGGGACCCGGGGGCGCCGGCGGGGACGAGTCACTCTCTTTTTTTCCCGGAGAGTCCCTCTCCGCAATGAAGAAAGGGCGGCGTCTTTTCGACGCCGCCCGATCCGGGTTTAATCTGCTGCCGGGGTCTGCCGACCCTGTTGCAGCAAGGGCAACACGTTCTGCGGGAACTGTTGGCCTGACACCTCCAGTTTCGACGCGGGCGATGCGCAAACTTTAGCCATCGGACGCGCAGGAACCGCGCCGCTCGCTGCATCCCATAATAAGGGCACCCACGAACACACGAAGCAACCTCTTCGTGGCTGTCTTCGTGCCTTCGTGCCTTCGTCCTTCTCCCGCTTTGATTCATTTGGCCAGCCGCGCACAAATTGACACCTCCCTCCACCCGAATAGAGTGTTCCGCCACGCATGAAGATCAGCCGCGATTGGCTCAGCGATTTCCTCCCCCAGCCCCCGGATCCCGAAATGATCGGCGATGCGCTGATGCGCGGGGGCTTTCCCATCGAATCGATCGAGATGAATGTCGGGGATGCCGTGCTCGATGTGGAGGTGACGAGCAATAGGGGGGATTGTCTGTCGCACGTGGGGGTGGCGCGCGAGGTGAGCGCGCTGACGGATCGGATATTTCGCCACGAGAACGCTGCCATGCCCACCGAAGCCGGCACGCCGGTGAAGGAGGTCACGTCGGTTGCGATCGAGGCGGCGCAGCTGTGTCCACATTACGTGGCGCGCGTGATTCGGGGCGTGAGGGTCGGGCCCAGCCCGGCTTGGATGGTGAAGCGGCTGGAAGCGGTGGGCCTCCGCTCGATCAACAACGTCGTCGACGTGACCAACTATGTGATGTTCGAGCTGGGCCAGCCGCTGCACGCGTTCGACTTCGACAAGCTGAGCGGGCAGCGCATCGTGGTGCGTGAGGCACGGCGGGGGGAGAAGATCGTCAGCATCGACGGCAAGCAGCGTGAGTTGTCGCCAGGCATGCTCGTCATTGCCGATGCGGAGAAGCCCGCGGCCGTCGCGGGGGTGATGGGGGGATTGAACTCCGAAGTGACCACCGGCACGGTCAACATCCTGCTGGAATCGGCCCGGTTCGATCCGCTCTCGGTGCGCAGGACCGCCCGGGCGCTGGCGATGAAGAGCGACAGCTCATACCGCTTCGAGCGCGGCATCGATCCGATGTTGCCGGAGCGCGCCAGCCTGCGGGCGGCGCAGTTGATTCTGGAAGCCGCGGGCGGTGAGCTGCTGAGCGGCGCCGCCGTCGCGGGCGAGAGTGGGGATAAGCCAAAGACGCTGGCGCTCCGGCTGGCGCGGCTGGACCGGCTGCTCGGCATCGACGTGCCGCCGCGTGAGGTGGTCGCCGCGCTCGACCGGCTGCAGCTCTCGCCGAAGTTGGCGGGGGACGCGGTGACGGTGTCGGTGCCGAGCTGGCGGCTCGACCTGAACATCGAAGCCGACCTGATCGAAGAGGTGGCGCGCGTCATCGGGTACGACAAGGTGCCCGTGCGCGAGACGGTGTCCATTCGACTCGCGCCGCCCGAGCCGTGGCAGCGCTCGATGGAGCTGATTCGAGAGACCCTGGTTGCGGCGGGATACTTCGAGGCCGTGACCTTCAGCTTCGTCAGCGACGCGCTGGCGGGCAATTTTGTGTCCCCCGAGGCGCAGTCGCTGCCGCGCGCCGACCCGGCGGTGCGGAAGGCGGACGCGCGGCTGCGTCCCAGCCTCCTGCCCGGCCTGCTTCAAGCCGTCCGCCACAATGAGACCAACGGCGCCATCGAGGCGAAGCTGTTCGAGGCGGGCGCGACGTTCTGGAACACTGCCGGTGGGGTTGATGAGCGCCGCCGGCTCGGGCTCGTTGGCAGCTCCGATCTGCGTGAGGTCCGCGGTGCGGTCGAAGCGATCCTCCAGCGCCTCGATAAGACGCGGGAGCTGAAGGTGATCCCGGACCAGCGCCGCGGCTACGGCACGTGCGGGCGAATTGAGTGGGGCGGCCAGACCGTTGGCCACCTCGGTCGAATCGACCGGGCAGTGGTCGAGAAGCTCGGATTGAACCACACCCCCACGGCGGCAGAGCTGGAGCTGGAGCCGCTGCTCGCGGGGGCGCAGCACGTGCCGCAGCTCAAGCCGCTGCCGCGCTTCCCGGCCATCCGCCGCGATCTGACGCTGGACCTGGCTGAATCAACGCGCTACGAGCAAGTCGAATCGCTCATTCGCTCGCTATCGCCGGAGCACCTGGAGGCGGTCGAGTATGTCACGACGTATCGCGGCAAGCCGGTGGAGAAGGGAAAAAAGAGCGTCACGGCGACCCTGGTCTTCCGCTCTCCCACCATCACGCTCACGAGCGAGCAGATTGAGCCCGCCGTGCAGCGCGTGATCGACGCGGCGAAGCAGCAGCTGCGCGCGACGCTGAGGAGCTGAACCACGCAAGCGGCGGTCGATTACACTACCCCTACACTACCCCCGCCATCCCCGTCTCGATCGGCTGGCTCACATACTCCCGCGGATCGGTGACGTAGCCCGTCAGCGCGCTGGCGGCGACGGTGAGCGGGCTGGCGAGATACACGGCGCTCTTCGTGCTGCCCATGCGGCCGGGGAAGTTGCGGTTGGTTGTGCTCACGCAGACTTCCGTGGTGTTCAGCCGGCCGAAGGTATCGGCGGGCCCACCGAGGCATGCGGCACATCCGGACGGACCCAGCAGGCAGCCCGCGTCGACGAGGATGTCGGCGATGCTCTTCTCGTTCGGTCCCTTCTCCACGCCGCGGAGGTTCAGCTTCATCATGTCCGCGTGCACTTCCGTGCTGCCGGGGACGACAAAGGTGGGGATTTTGACCTTGTTCCCCTTGAGGATGTTGGCAGCGAAAATCATGTCGGTGATCTTGCCGCCCGTGCAGCTGCCGATGTAGGCGCGGTCGAGCTTGACATCGCGGCAGTTGCGGGCGGTGTCTTTGTTGTCGGGGCTATGCGGCTTGGCAACCATCGGCTCCATCGTCGCCAGGTCCCACTCGGCCTCATAGGCGTAGGTGGCGTCGGGATCGTCGGTGAAGACTTCCCAGTCGGGACGGTTAGAGCGGGCGCGGACGTAGCGAAGCGTCTTTTCATCGACGTCGCACACGCCGTTCTTTCCACCGGCCTCGATGGCCATGTTCGTCAGCGTCATCCGGTCTTCGAGCGTGAGCGAGCTGATGCCTTCGCCGGCGAAGTACATCGTCTTGTAGGTTGCGCCGTCGACGCCGATCTCCCCGATGACCGCGAGGATCAGGTCCTTGGCAGTCAGGTAAGCCGGAATCGCGCCGTGGAAGGTGAACTTCATCGTCGGCGGGCACTTCAGCCACGTCTTGCCCGTGCCGAGCGTGAACGCCGCGTCGGTGTTGCCCACGCCGCTGGCGAACTGCCCGAACGCGCCGGCCGTGCACGTGTGGCTGTCGGTGCCGAGCAGGATCTCACCGGGGCGGACGTGGCCCTCCTCCGGCAGCGCCTTGTGGCAGACGCCCTTGTAGCTCGTCTTTGTCGGGTCGAGGTAGGGGCTGGGCATGCCCTCGGCCTTCACGAATTCGGGGTCGTAGTAGTACCGCAGCCCCTGTTCCTTCACGAAGTCGCGCAGGATCTGGATGTTGCGGTGGCACTTCTGGTCGGCGGTGAAGATGTAGTGGTCGGGAATGACGACGACGCGGTCCTTGTCCCAGACCTTCGCGTCGCGGCCGAACTTTTCGTGGAAGATGCCGATCGTGCCCGGGCCGCAGACATCGTGGGTCATGAGCACGTCCACGTCGACCCAGACGTTCTCATTAGGTTCAATGCGGCTCCGGCCGGAGTGCTTGGCCAGGATTTTCTCGGTCATCGTCATGCCGGGCATGGGAACAGCTCCTCGTCGCCGCGATGTTGCTCACGGCGTCTCGATTGTAAAGCAGACGGTTCAGTATAGCGGTGGGAGTTGCGGCTTTTCTATCGATTGCCTGAGCGCCGAGGAGTCACCTCGATCCCACCGGGCGGGAGCTTTCCATATCATTGAAGGGCGGGAATCAATCCAGCCAGTCTTTCGCCTTCAGCCGCTGCGGAACGTACTCTTCCGTGACATAGCTGATGTCCTTCGTGATCAGCGATTCGACTTCCATCTTGAAGCCGTTGCTGAGCATCCGGTTGATCTCTTTCTGCCAAGCCTTGTTGTCCCTGAACCAGGGATAGTTCAGGATTTCGTTGGCGCGCTTTTTGTCGGTGTCAGCCAGGGCGATCTGCACGTCATCGGACAGGTCGCACTCGTCGTAGTCCTTGGCGCGGACGCCGATGAACTTGGCGTCGGGGATGGCAAGACGCTCGGATTCGAATGCGAGAGAAATTGAGCCCTGTTTGATGACGCTGTAGATGTAGTGCCCCCACGGATCGCAATCGAGCAAGCAATAGATGGGCAGGCCGAGCTCTTCATTGAGACGACGCAGCAGCCGGCGCATGCCGCGCGGGGGCTGGCCGGAGCCTTCCGTGAGGATGCAGTTGTGCTTCTCCCAGAACCGGTCCTCGTTGAACCGGCCCCAGACGGTGTCCTTTTCCACGTGCAGGACGAACTTCGCCTCGCACTTCTTGAACTGGATCACGTCCGGTTCGGTGATGCTCGGCACGGCATACCCGCCCGAGCCCATCCGGCGGCAGTCGATCTCGTCACCGCTGTCGACGATCGTGATGTTGCCCACCATCGTGCCGCGTTTTTTCGCGTAGACGTGCAGTTCTTCGCGCAGCGCGCCCATCGCGACCTCGAGGTCCTCGAGGATCACATCGCTCTCGTCCTGGGCGGCGAACGTCTTCTCGTCCTTCGTCCCCTGGATCGTGTGCAACCCCTTGTAAAACATCCCGCGGAGGCTGAGCGTCTTCTGCGCGGCGATCAGCTCCTTGATGCTGTTCCCGTGCAAACATGTCTGCATGAACTGCTTGGCCTGGTTCAGGTTGAACAGCTCGCGCTGGGCCTTGGCGTCGCCCATCTGCAGGATGCCCTTTTTCTTGTTCCACTGGGTGTTGGAGCGCGTGCGCAGGGGGATGGCGATGTTGATGTCGCTGCCCTTGAATGCATTTTTCGCGACGTTGTCGGCGAGGTTGACGATTTTGCCCATCGTCGCCTTGTCGCGCTCCTTCACGCGCTTGTTCACGCGATCGGCGGCGGTGGTGGTGGTGGCGCCGGATTCGGATTTCTTCTTTGCCATGATTCGTACCTAAGCCAGATTAAAACGCACTCGTCATTGGGGACGGTGCGGTTGTCGTACTCAATGCCCGTTTCAACTCGACGATGTTGCCCTGGTCGGGGTCGCCGTCGAACGCGCCCAACTCATGGCTCCCATCATTCATCCGCAGGACGTACCACGCCTGGTTCGGAATTCCCTCTCCAGAAACCTCCACGCACCACACGTTGTCTGCGTCCCGCTGCACCAAGCTCCAACTGCCCCTGATCGCGCTAGCGCCCGGTTGCGACGCGGCGTCGAAGATCGACGAATCGCCCGTGATGCTGAGTGAGCCGTCAGCGTTCAACTGGAGCGTCGCGACCGCGGGTGATGCGATGCCTTCACGACGATCGACTGAGACGACGTACCGGCCGGCCAGTTGCGACGGAGCAGGCTTTACTTGCTCAACCTCGCCAGTGAAGAATTCGCGGACGTCGTGACCGGGGATGACGCAGCAGCCATAAAAAAAGCTCATCGCAAAAAGCAGCACCCACCGTGTAGCCATCCTCATCCACCCACATCGACGCTGAGGCAGCCCTCGATGGCGTCATATAGATTCGTCAGGAGTTCCTCGAAGGTGTCGCCTTGCGTTGCGCAGCCAGGGATGGAGGGAACTTCGGCCCAAAAGCCGCCTTCTTCGGCGTCATGGATGACAACTTTAATTTTCTCATCTTACGCTCGGGAACGATCTGAACCTCGCCTTATTCAATGTCGCGATCCCGCCTGGTCTTCTTCTTAACCTTTTTTCTACTGCCCAGGGAGACGGTGTCACCAGTATCCGAAGCGGAAGGGTTGCCCGCCGAAGCGGGGTCACCGCTGGACTCAGGGTTCAGGTGAGCCGCGCGGGACTCAACCATGACGACGCCTTCGTCCTGCTTCAGCTCCTCGACCTCATCCCGATCCTTCTTCACCGTCTTGCCCTCCTCGTCCAGCTGCGCGTCGGCGATCGCGGTGCGCTTGCGCGCTTCGGTCAGCAGCGCGTCGTACAGCTTCTTTGTGTCCGTGCCGTTGATGGCGTTGATCGCCTTGCTGATCTCGCCGATGTAGCGCTCGAACACGTCGCGGCGAGCGGCCTCACGCTGCATTTTCTGGCGCTTGCGGAGGTAGGTGCCGAGCTTGCGGCCGCACTCCATCAGCGCGAGCTTCATCTCCTTACGGATCTCGTCATAGTCGGCGATCGCTTCCTTCGACTCGCTCGTGAATGGCACCCACACGCTGGCCATGTGGATCATGATCACCAGCGGCCCGACGGGGAGGCCGCCGCGGGGCTGGGTCAGGTTGTAGTTGCGCCAGCCGGTTTCGGCCACGCCCTTGAAGCTGCTGCACGCGCTTTGTTGGAACAGCAGCGGCACCCGGTTGGCAAAGCGGATGACGCGGGCGATGTCCTGCGTGGGCAGCTCCCCGCCGAAGGCGATGGCGGCTTCGATCTGGAACGGTCGCCCGCGGTAGACGTCCGGCTCCCGCGAGCTGGCGGCGTAGAACTCGGCTTTGACCCCCTTGAGCATGCCCGCGAGCATCTGCCGCACGCCGATCGGCGCCAGGCAATCGGTCGGCGGCGACGGAAGCCGCGCCTCCTGAAACGCGGCGAACAGCTTCTCGACCTGCGGTGGCTCGAGGTCGCTCACCTTCGTGCGGCTATGTGCGCCGGCGGCTTTGCAGAACTCGCTGGCCTTGCCGGGACTGACGCGGCTGAATTCCTCCTGAAGGAAGTTGAACAGCGTGCCGCCGCGCTTATTCCCGGCTTCGAAGTCGCGCATCATCTGGATGAGGATGCCCAGCTCGATGCCCTTGGGGTGCGGCTTGATCTCGTGCGTCTCCGGGGGCAGCTGGTCGGTGCCGCGCGGGAAGAAGATGACGCCGTCCTTCTCGATCGTGGTGATCGTCGGATCAACGCCCGCCGGCGCAGTGATGTCCGACGCGGGCGCATGGGCGGCCTGCTCGTTCAGCGCATCGGCGTGAACCGCGTCCTTCTCCGCGTCGCCCAGCGGCAATTCTTCCTGGTCGTCGGCGGCGACACGGCTGGGCGGCACGAACGTGATGCGTGCATGCGGGTTGGCGATGGCGGTCAGCTCGAGGAACTCATCCACGCTGCCGCGGCCCTTCTGGTATCGGCCTTCGAGCTCGATGCTGACGCTCGTGCCGGTGATGTAGTCCTCGGGGTTGAGGAAGCCGGGATCGCGCGTGCCGGTCTTGACCGTCTTCAGCCGCATCGGCGGAAAATCCTGGGTCTCTTCGTCGATCGTGACTTCGGCGCGGTTGGTCTTGGTGTTCATCGCCAGCTCGATGTGATGAGCCGGCTTCTTCGGTCCCGGCCGGGTGTGAATCACCATTGGCTTGCCGGTGGTGATCAGACCGTACATGCCGGCCGCGCTGATGCCGATGCCCTGCTGGCCGCGGGACATTTTCAAGCGGTGGAACTTGCTGCCGAACAGGAGCCGGCCGAACACGTTCTCCACCTGCTTGCGGACGATGCCCGGGCCGTTGTCGACGATGGTCACGCGGTAGCGCGACTGCTTGGCGTTGGCGGGGCGATTGGGTTGCAGGTCCTCGATAACAACGGTGACATTGGGGAGGTTGCCCGCCTCTTCACACGCGTCGAGCGAGTTGTCGACCGCTTCCTTGACCGTCGTGAGCAGCGCCTTGCGCGGATTGTCGAACCCGAGCAGGTGGCGGTTTTTCGCGAAAAATTCGGAGACCGAAATGTCCTTCTGCCTGGCCGCCATCGTCTCGGCGGTCTCGCGTTTGACGCGCTTTGCGGGTGCTGATGCTGCCATGAATAGTTGCCCTGATGCTTCCTCGAGAGGTTCGCGGATGCTGGCTGCCACGACGTCCGCCCGTGCCATTCTTGCCATCCCAGACCTCCTCCGTGACTTGGTGGCCGGATGCTTTATCGGCACCGGCGGGGATTTCCCTCCAGCCTTTGCGTTAGGTAATTGTATGGGCCTCGATCGCATCGGGTCAAACGCCCTCCCAAGGCTTTCTACCTGTTCTACAGTAGGTTGTGTAGCGGATGCCACGAGTTGCGGGTGGAGAACGCCTGAGACAAACGCCGCACGGCGCGGGGTGGCGTTCTCGTTCAAAGCCGCCGATCGAGCAGCCGGTACTGGATGGCCTCGGCCAGGTGGTGCTCGGCGATCTGCGCGACTCCTTCGATGTCTGCGATCGTTCGCGCGACGCGGCGGACTTTGTCGTAGGCGCGGGCGCTGAGACCCAGCTCGTCCATCGCCTGCTTCATCAGGAGCAGGCAGCTGTCGCTGAGGTCGCAATGGACCTTGAGCTGCTTCACGCCCATGCTCGCGTTGGTTGTGCCATCGCCCGCGAACCGCTGCTGCTGAACAGCGCGGGCGCGCTGGACCTGCTCGCGCATGGCGGCGCTGCTCGTGCCGATGGTTCGGCCCGTCAGCTCGCGGTAGGGAACGGTTGGCACTTCGACGTGAATGTCGATGCGGTCGAGCAGGGGGCCGGACAGTTTCGCCAGGTACTTGTCGCGCGCCCGCGGATCGGTCGAGGCGAAGCCGCTGGCGGTGGGGTTCATTGCCGCCACCAGCATGAAGCGCGCGGGGAGCTTGATCGAGCCATGCACCCGCGCGACCGTCACCTCACCGCTCTCCAGCGGCTGGCGGAGCATCTCCAGCACGTAGCGCGAGAACTCGGGCAGCTCGTCGAGAAAGAGGATGCCGTGGTGCGCCAGCGACACCTCGCCAGGCTTGGGCATGCTGCCCCCGCCGATCAGCGCCTGCGCCGTCGCGGAATGGTGCGGCGTGCGCACCGGGCGCTCGTCCATCAGCGCCACGCCTTCGGGGAGCAGCCCCAGCGCCGAATAGATCCGCGTTGTCTCCAACGATTCGGCCCGCGACAGCGGCGGGAGAATCCCGGGGATGCGCTGCGCGAGCATCGTCTTTCCCGAGACCGTGTCACCGGCCGCGCTGCGTTTTGACGGACCTACCGGATGACAGGCTGCTGGGTCGTCATTTTCCCGACGGACATCTTACCGCCCGAAATTGTTGGAGGCGCTGCGATGGTTCTTCCAAGGCGATACCCACGTCGATGCCGCCTGCGAGGCCAACCAGGGTGTGCCTACTTCCAGGGCTACGACGTGAACAACCAGCCCGTTTACGTGCTCGTGCTGCCGCCACTGCCGGAGCAGGGCGGGGTACCTGTGCACGATCATCGCGACAACGCGCACGGCGGGCTCGCCTTCAGCGTGCATCATCCCGTCACCCAACTCCCGCAGATGCCTTACGAACTTTGATTTCGCGCGGCGCGCCCCCTCTCGGTACAATGCCTTCACGCAACTCCTGACTTGAAAGGGGGCTAAGGCGTGACGCGACTTCGTAGCAACGAGTGGAATTTCTCCAGTAATGCCGCCGCCAGAATCACGGAAGTGCTGGCCGGCGAGAGATTCCAGCAGTCACCTCTCGGACACGCCGAGGCTGAGCTGGCAGAGTTGATGGGTGCTCGCCGGCTCGACCTCGTCGTTTTTGATCGGGGCAACCGGGCAAAGCCGCTCATCACCGGCGAGCTGAAAGTACCGTGGAGCGCGCAAGGTAGGACGCCACACAACACCGCACTTCTGGAGGACGCCCACCGCAAAGCCAGCAACTGCGGGGCGAAATATTTCGTCACGTGGAACATCCGGCGCGCCGTCGTTTGGAAGACCGACGATCCGGGCGTCCCGCTACCCCAGCGGGTGATCTACGACAAGGAGCTGATCCCTGTCGCGCTGACGAAGGCCGAAGACCTCAGCAAGGCTGAGTTTCAAACGAGCTGGCGGAAGGCCGTCGAGGAGTTCACGGAGTTCCTTCACCAACTCGTTACCGGCCCGGTCGAGCCGGCCTACCTGCCGCTGGATCGTCAGTTCATCGCGCGACTGGAATCGCTGCTCGACTTCCCCATTGAGTACACCGCAGGCGCGTTGGCGACCAAGATCGAACGCGACACCAGGTTCAAACGTCGCGCGGAGGCGTGGATGCGTGACCGGCAGGGCTGGGTGGTCAGCCCCGGCACGATGGCCGAGAACATCGACCGCGCCGCGCGTTTTTCATCCTACCTGCTGGTGAACCGGCTTTGCTTTTACAACGCGCTTCGGCAGCGTTGGCAGCAGCTCCCCCGGCTGACCGTCAACAACCGCGTGAACACGGGCGAGCTGTTGAAGGCGAGGCTCATTGCGGCGTTTGACGGTGCTAGGGATCTCACCGGTGACTACGACACCGTTTTTGAGTTCGAGGCCGGCGACGATTTCCCATTTCTGTCCGATGACGCCGTGCCCGAGTGGCGGAACGTGGTGCGATCCCTCGACGCATATGACTTCGCCACCATCCCCTACGAAATCATCGGGCAAATGTACGAACAGCTCATCAGCCCAGAGGAGCGGCACCGTTACGGCCAGCACTACACCCAGCCGGCCGTGGTCGACTTGATCAACGCGTTCAGCATCCAGGCTGGTGACGCCCGCGTGCTTGATCCCACGTGCGGTGGGGGCACCTTTCTCGTCCGAGCCTACGGCCGCAAGTGCAACATCGATGACACGCAGGACCACACGGAGCTGCTGGCGACGCTGTACGGTTGCGACCTGCTCCGGTACGCCTGTCACCTATCGATCATCAATCTAGCGATTCGTGACCTGATCGACGACGAGAATTACCCCGTCATTCATCACGGCGATTTTCTGGATGTTACGCCGGACGGTGTGTTTGCGGAGCTGCCGACGCGCATCGCCGCGGGCGGACTTCCCACGGGCACTAGGCAGTTGCAGTTAGCGGACGCGAGTTGTCACGCCGTGGTCGGCAACCCGCCGTACATTCAGGCCCGCCAGATCCCAGCCAACCGGCGGACGGCATATCTGGAGCTGGCACGTCAGGAGTGGGCCGATTACCCATGGGACCCGGCGTCAGACATCCTCGTTTGGTTTTTCACCCATAGTGCCCGCTTTGTGCGACCAGACGGCTACCTGTCGCTGCTGACTCAGGCGGCGTGGCTGGACGTGGAGTACGGCGTGCCCCTTCAGCGGTGGATGCTGGAGAATTTCCGCATCGTCGCCGTACTGGAGACCGAGGCAGAGCCGTGGTTTTCGGACGCCAGGGTCGCCACGGTGGTGACCATCTTGGCACGCGACGCCGACACTGTCAGGCGTGACGACAACCTCGTGAGGTTCGTGCAGTTCCGTCAGCCACTGCGGCGCGCCCCGGCCGGAGCTAACGAAGCGACCAGGCAGGCCATGGCCGAAGACCTGATGGACGCGATACTGGGGCACCTCGCGGACGCGGCCGAGCCGCGGTTTCGCGTGCGCGTGGTTCGGCAAGGTGACCTGTACCAACGCGGGGTGAACGACGACGGCAACTACGTCGGCACGAAGTGGGGCCGCTACCTCAGGACCATCGACGTGCTGTACGAGCTACAGCGTGACCACGCCGATGACTTTTGCACCCTCAGAGAACTCGCCGAGGTGACGCGCGGCGTGACCACCAACGCTGATGATTTCTTCATCGTCACCGACATCACCCAGCAGGCACTTGACGAGCACCGCAACGCGAACCACTTTCAAAACACGTTCGCGGTTCGCCGCGGTGACGTGACTGCCGGACGTTACCGAATCGTCCGCCGTGACGATGGCGTCGAGCTGCCGCTGGAGGCGGCACACCTTATCCCGACGCTGAAGACCGCCCGCGACGTCAACCATCGCGCGACATCCGCAATCGCCAACGACGCGTTGGCAGTGCACATCCCCGCTGGCCCGCGAAACGCGTTGTCGCGTGTTGCCCAAGAGTACATCCGCGCGGGCGAGCGCGAGCACTGGCATGAGTCACCCAGCTTCAACGGCCGGGCGGACTGGTACGTTCTACGGGAGACCGTCACGGCACCGATCCTGTTCGTGAAAACGATCCAGTACGCGCCGCAGGTGTTCTTGAACGACGCGCGGCTGCTCGCCAATCAACGGCTGTACAACATCGACCCGAACCGCGGTGTCGACCCGGAGGTGCTGGTGGCGGTGCTGAACAGCACGCTCTTCGCCGCCGAACGGTTCGCGGGCGTTAAAGCGCTCGGGCGCGAGGCGGCAAATGACGTGGAGGTGTTCACCGCGCGGCAGTTCAAGGTTCCAGACGTGCGGCGATTCTCGCCCGCCGAGCAGGGCCGCTTGCGTGATGCGTTCCGCCGCCTGCGCACTCGCCAGGTTCGCCCACTACTTGAAGAGACGCTGACCGAGGCCGGGCTGAACGAGGCGCGCGTGTACGCCGACCAGCACCCGGTGAGCGAAGCCGTGTGGCCGGAGGAGCTGCGCGATCCGGACCGCCAGGAGATTGACAAGATCATTCTGCGCCGGTTCGGCCTATCGGTCGACGAGGTCGAGGCGATGCGCACGCGTCTGTACAACGAGCTGGTGACGTTCACCCGCAAGGCGAAGCTGCTGGAGCTGGAAGCACAGGTGAACCGGCGCGGGGGCGGGGGTGGAGGGCCGGCCGCGGCACAACTGGCTGATGACTTGTGGGCGGAGCTCACCGGCAGCAATCAGGCGACGGTCCGGACCTTGCCCGACGATTTCGTGCCGCCGAACGCGCAAACCATCGCGGTGAACTTACCCGCCGGCCGCGTGACGGTGCACGACGGCGACCTCTTCGCAGACGGCGATACCTACGCCCTGAGGTTCGGCCGTGACACCCTCGTCGAGTTCGAGACTGCCCATCACCGTGACCTCGCACTGCTGCTGGCCGAGAACCGGATCCGGGGCGATGTGACAATTCCCCGTACCGGGGCATCAGCTCAAAACGCCCTAAGGGCCATGCGTGACTACCTTGCTGACCTGCTGCCGAAGCTACAGGCCGGGGC
This sequence comes from Tepidisphaeraceae bacterium, assembly GCA_035936155.1. Classification (GTDB taxonomy): domain Bacteria; phylum Planctomycetota; class Phycisphaerae; order Tepidisphaerales; family Tepidisphaeraceae; genus DASYWJ01. The sequence goes on from DASYWJ010000134.1 coordinate 13,731, forward strand.
GGCGGAAATAACGGAAAACCAGGATCTTCAGACCAGGATCATCAGTGAGGCCTTGAAACGACTACTGCCACACCGCCGGTAGGCGCGGAGGCCCATGCCAGCAGCAGAGAGCCCGAAATATCGCGCCGCGGAACAGCGGGTTCCGGAGGAACTACGGCCGGAGTTTCAGCGGCTGGTGAAGGAGTACGAGTTTTGTACCACCCTGCGCTACGGCCGCGGGTACGTCGCCTATGAGGTACTCGCTGACCTGATCCTCGCCGGCTGGCGGGCGTCAGCGACACCTCACGCGACCAGTCCACTTTGACCAGGCGACGCGAACCTTCTGGTCATCCCGCGACGAGCCTGAAATTGCTGCGGCGGATGCTGCCTGAGCATTTCAGGCACATCAGGAAGTACAAGGGCCGGCGGCGAAAAAACAGGAGGCGACAGTGCCAAAGTACAACCTGACGCATGAACAGCAGGGAGCGCTGAAGCGAGTTACCGACTTCTACGCGAAGCAGGGCAACCAACCACTGGTGCATTTCCAAGCTGATCAGGCGCATGTGCTCATGGGCCAGCAGAACAACCACCTCCAGATCAGCATTGATGATCTTCACCTGTTCGAGCGTGAGGATCTTGTTTCGCTCCGTGACAGCGGGCATGGCACCACGATCGTGACCTTGCGTCAGTCTGCACACGACGCCATAGCCCAGAACTTCGAGAAGCCATCCCCCCCGCCGGCCATAGGCCAAGTAGGTCAGGCGATCTTTGGCAACGTCAGCGGAAGCACCTTCCAAACGGCAATCGGCGACTACAACACGCTGCAGATTGCGAACGCGAACGCCGCAGAACTGCTGAAAGCTGTCGCGGCCGTGGTGGCGGACCTGCGACCACTGGTTCAGGAGAGTTTGCCCCCCGATGAAGCAGAAGCTGTTGAAGCCGATTTGGCCGAGATTGAACGCCAAATCGAGAGCACAACCCCCGATAAGGGCGTGCTGACGCGCCGGCTGAAGTCTCTGGGCAGTAAAGTGTTGGGCGCGATCGACTACGGCGTAAACACCGCAGACGCTGTGGCACAGCGGGGCGAAAGGCTCGGCAGTGCAATCGTGAAGATCGGGGGACTGGCAGCACTGCTGGCGAAGCTGACGGGGCAGGGGTCGTGAACTACCACATCAACGAGGACGAGATGAAGCTGCTGGCGCATCTACATGAGCATGCGCCAGGCTACGGCAGCGACTATCCGTTTGATCCGTCCGAGGTGCAGAACGCACTGAGGCTGGACGACCGCGGTTTCCATCGCGCCGCGTCATACCTTGAGCAGCTTGGCCTGGTAGGGATTAAGTCCGAGCTGGCCGAGAGCTTCGAGGACTCGCAGCTGTTCCTCTTCGGCATCTGGTTGACAGGCATGGGCGCGAACTTTATGCGCACGCTGGAGAACGCCCCAGGCGTACGGCGGAAGGTAACGGCGGCAGTGGTCAGCAAGGTCTGGCCGGCTGGGGACGACGCGATCGTGGAGGTGGCATCACAGCAGGTGACTGACCTTGCCCGACATCGAGGGATGATTCCGTGAAGGGGCCCATGACTCACAGATTGTTCCGCCCGCAAGTCATAAACTTGTAGACTGAGCGCGTGCGGCAGCCTCCGTCAGAATTGCCTACCGGCAAAGAGGTCTTGGTCTGCGTGCTGGGTTGGCGGCCCGCCGATGGCGTCTTTCCCGATCGTGCAGGCGATCAGGATATCACGCTCCAGGCGCTGGCTTTGCCCTGGCCGCAGGGAGAGCACGCACGCCGCGCACTCGGACTCATGCACCTCAACGTGACGACGGGACCCCTGCGCTCCAGGGGACGCGGCAAGGCAAACACTTTCCTCGGGCGGCTAGGACTAGAAGCACGAGCAGCAACTCCCGGCGACAACGATCGGGAATACATCGACGCCGCAGCCTTTGCTAGGTTCGCATTCATCAGCCGACTAACCCCGTGCGAGATGGGGGCACGGACGGCACGTCCCGATTGTAGAGTCAATTCGGCCTTGCGAACGCGCGATCGACTGGAGGGCCGTGCAGCGACTGGCCCTAGCAGGAAATCACTTTTACTCGCGGCACATCGATTACACGGGATTGGCTGTTGCATCGGAGAAGCGTGTCCCGGCCTTTGTTAACGGGCTGCAACACCATCAAATCTTGACGCAGGAGAAGTTAGCCACCTTGCTCTGGGACAACGCGGTTCTGCTGGTGGATACGGTGAGAAATCAGATTCTGATGTCGCCGCTGCCCGGGCATGATGCTGTTACGCCAATTCCCAGCCTGTTCGAGGATCGAGAGCTCGGCGAAGGCCGCCTACGGCTTCGTTCGGGATCTCAGTGGTTGTCAACATTGATATCGCTCATGCTGAACCGTGAACGCAAGCCACGCCAGCAGTTCTCGACGGTGTTCGCGAGCGACGACGGACACACCTCAGGCGAAGCGTTTCGACAACGAGTGCGCGAGATCCGCAAACGGCTCGGACCGTCCGGTGGACAATTTCTCGATCCCGCGCGTCCCGGCCCGGAAAGCCCCGGATCGGGAAGATTGAAATACGGACCGGTCTACATCGTGATAGAGGATCCACGTCTACTCCGGGCTCTCGAGGAGCAACGCGCCCGAAACCGATGGGATGCTCCGCAATAGGCATCGGTTCGTCCCGCTACTTTTCACGAATCAGGTCACGGATACGTTTGTGCGGCGTTCTTATCCTCCTCCTTTTCGAAAGGAGGCTTGAATGCCTACACGTTCCCAATGGGAAAGCGGTCCTGTCTTCGGATCCGGTCCGCTTTACTTGTCCCCCGACTGGTTGGTGGCAGCTCACGCGCAGCTCGGGTCGGTTTACGCGCTTGCGCGGATCACCGGCCTACCACCGCGGACAATTTACCGTCGCCTGCACAAGGCTGCATGCGGCCGCGACGGCAGCCCGCCGGTCGGGTGACGTCCGCACCTGGAGTAACCCCTTTTAAATGTCCTTAAGTGACGAGGAGTAGTTTATGCCTTTGGATGTAGTGATTCCTACCGCCAGTCACCATCGCGCGAACCAGTTGCCCCTCCGGGTCAAGGTCGAGTTGCTTGCTCAGTGTAGGTTGCACAATCGGGACCCGCGAGAGGTGGTCCCGCCCGTCTACCAGCAGCACCGCCTCACGCCCCCGCGGTTTCCGGGGCAGGCGCTATCCGGCTTCGCCACGCTCTTCAAGAATCTCGTAGCGCAAGGCAACGTCGAAGCGATCGGACTGGCGAAGGAATACGGGTTCGAACTTCGGCGAGGCGCGGCCGAGCCGGACGGGCCGTCCGCTCAGTCAACCATATAGTGTCTCAAGCCGGTGGCCGCGGGGACTTGCTGAGCGCCGCGGCCACCGGCTGAGCTCCGCTTATTCCGGAAAGACGAACGCGGCAGCCGCTGCCGCCGGGGGATTCCCCCGGCGCGTGTGGTCTCCCCGTACTGATGAGGGTTCACATGGATGCGGACAAGCAACGTGCGGAGTGGGTGCGGGTGATAGGGGCCTCACCGTGTCCCGTCTGTGGCAAGCCAGACTGGTGCGCAGTCAGCGCGAGCGGGCACGTATGCATGTGCATGCGCATTTCAGATGGATGCGCAAATCGCCTCGCTAACGGCGGCTTTCTCCACCGGCTGGATCGCCAGCACCGGGAGCGTTGCACCTATAGCGGGGCGCATGTGACGCGGCGGGACCCGGAACGGTCAGATCTGCCGCAGCTCGCGGCGCATTACGAACACTGCGCGGGGTCCACGACGCTGGGCGTGCTCGCGTCCGAGCTGGGGGTGGCCTTGGCAAGCCTACGACGCCTCCGCGCTGGGCGGCGCTCGACCCCGCCGGCTTGGACCTTCCCCATGGTCGACGCTGCAGGAGTGGTGATCGGGATTCGCCTACGAACTCTAGCTGGCGACAAATACGCCGTGAAGGGCGGCCGTGAGGGGTTGTTCTTGCCTCGCGCGTTGCGCGGTGGGGGCGCGCTCTACATTACTGAAGGTCCGACTGATTGCGCCGCGATGCTCGACCTCGGCTTGGACGCGGTCGGCCGCCCGAGCTGCACCGGCGGTGCGCATCACCTCGTAACCCTCATTCGCCGTCTTCGCCCGCGGGAGGTCGTGATCGTCGGCGACGACGACGACCCCGGTCGGCGCGGCGCGGAATCACTCGCCGTAATACTTCTCGCGCACTCCGTCCAACTGCGCGTCATCTACCCGCCCCCCGAGGCCAAAGACGTTCGGATCTGGAAGATCGCCGGCGCGATCGCGGCCGACGTGGAGGCGCTGGTGACCGCAGCGCCGGTCCGGCGGCTGCGCGTGCGCCGGGCGGGTAAGGGTACGGAAGGTGGAACACGATGAGTGACGCGCCTGAAATCACGTTCGACGTCGCGCCGCTGCGCGACGGAACCACTCAAGTCGTGTACGCGAAGATCGACGACGTCACCGTGTTCGCGTCGCCGCTTGACCTGCAGGATGCCGCGGCGCGTTCGCTGTACGCGAATCAGCTTCAGGAGCACCTGCCTGGCGCAGACGTTCCCGCCGTTATCGCGCGTCTGGAAGAGCTGGCCGCGCACCCGCCAGGGCCACCGGCGAGGCGTCGCCCCTCAGGACGCGACGAGTTGGTCGAACTTACGGGTGACGTGAGGCTGTTCCACGAAGGAACCAACGCCTACGCCAGCGTCCCGGTGACTGCTAACGGGCCCGTTCACCGGGAGCACCACCCCGTCCAGGGCAGGGAATTTCGACTGTGGCTGACTCGGCGATTCTACGAAGTTCACCGCAGGCCTCCCAAGGAGGAAGCGATTAAGGAGGTTCTCGCGTTGCTGGGCGCGCGGGCCGTGTTTGACGGTCCGGAGCTGCCCGTCGCCACGCGTCTCGCTGGGCATTTGGGTGACGTTTATCTCGACCTCTGCAATCAGCAGTGGGAGGCCGTGCGGATCAGCGCGTTGGGCTGGGAGGTCACCTCGGACCCCCCGGTGCGCTTCGTGCGTCGCATCGGAATGCAGCCCCTGCCGCGCCCGATCGCCGGCGGCAGCATCCAACAGCTGCGCCGCCTCACGAACCTCGGTGATGACGCAAGCTGGTGCTTGGCGGTGTCGTGGCTGGTGGGGTGCGTGCGTCCCAGCGGGCCGTACCCGATCCTCGCTGTGAACGGCGAGCAGGGTTCGGCGAAGTCCACGACGTGCCGGATGCTGCGGCGGCTGATCGACCCCAACGTCGCCGATCTGCGTTCGGTGCCTCGTGAAGAACGAGAACTGCTGATCGCCGCCACGAACGCCTGGGTCGTTGGCTTCGATAACCTGTCGCGGGTCAATCCACACCTGTCCGATGCCTTGTGTCGGTTGGCGACCGGCTCGGGGCTGGGCGTGCGCGAGCTGTACACGAATGACGAGCAGCGGATCTTCAGCACTGCGCGACCCATTCTGTTCAACGGGATCGAGGAACTGGCGACCCGACCCGACCTGTTGGACCGGTGTATCACTATCAACCTCCCGAGCATCCCGGCCGCGCACCGGGTGAGCGAATCGGATCTGTGGCAGCGGTATGAGGAGGCGCGCCCGCAGATCTTGGGCGCCCTGCTCGACGCCGTCTCTGTCGCGTTGCGCAACAGGTCAACCGTGCAGCTGGCGGAGCGGCCGCGCATGGCCGATTTCGCCGAGTGGATTGTGGCAGCGGAGCCGGCGCTGCCGTGGCCTGGCGGAGCGTTTCTGCGGGAGTACGCTGCCAGTCGGGACGCCGCCGTGGACGTGGAGTTGGAGGCATCAGCCATTGGTTCGCTCGTCATCGACCTCGTGCACGAGGAAGGCGACTGGGACGGCACGTCCAGCGAGTTGCTGATCAGCCTGGCACGAAAGGCTGATGAGGGCATGCGCCACCGCGTCGACTTCCCGCGCTCGCCTTACGCTCTATCGAATGCGCTCCGCCGGCTCCTGCCGGTGCTGCGACAGCGGGGCGTCGTCGTCGAGTTCGAACGCCGCGGGAAGAACCGTGACCGCATCGTGCGGCTGCAGCGAGCGGAAGACGTCCGGGAGGAGCCGTCCGCCTCGTCCGCTCCGCCCGCCCAACCCCAGCCTGGCCTGTGCCCGACGCAGCTCAACTTCGAAGCGGCGGACGGGGCGGACGAGGCGGACGCGATGGCGCAGGCGTCGGTGGGACTCGATGCACTGAGGACGGAAGGCCTTCAACTGTCACGCATCTTGAACTACCCCCGCATTGAGGTCGATGGCTTCGACGGCGCCACGGTTGAGTCGGGAGCGCAGAGTTGGCAAGCCTTCGCCCGCGCGGCTGCCGAGAACGTCTTTGTCGAGGTGTACGAGGAACTCCTTCGCATGTCGTCGACTGCGCCGTCGAGCGGGGCAGGTGAGAGCGATGGTGCCTGAGCAAAGTAGGGTCCATACGCGCGGCGATTGTTCTGGCCAAAAAATTAAGCCGCGGCCGCCGGGCTGCTCCAATGGTTTCCACACGGCGTTTCCAGGCGAATTTATCGCGGACGACGTGATCAGGATTCTGGCGTCGGCAATACTCGAACATGAGCGCATTGGCCGCAAATCCTCGCCCGATGCAGGCGCCACGGCGCAGCGGCGACGTTGAGGCGGCGGCGATACGAGTGACGGCGGGTTATGTGAGATTGACGCGTGATGAGTCCTTGAAAGGTTTGTCGGCGGCCGCCCAACGGGAAAATATCACAGCGTACGTCGACCGCGCCGGCCTCGGCCCCGTCAGCATCTATCAGGAGGCGAAGGCGGTCGGTGGTGACGTGCCGTTTGAGAAACGCGATGCAGGTCAACGCCTCATGGAAGACGTGCGCCGCGGCTTGGTTGGCGCGATCGTCGTCCGCGACCTTGACCGCCTAACACGGGATGTTCCGCTGTGGTTGCAGCTCGATGCACTCTGCACCCAGCACGGCGTCGCGATCCACACGCTCTCCGGCATCCTTGCGTCGAAGTCGCCGTCCGATCGTTTCGCCACCACGGTTCGCGCTGCCGCGGCGCAGCTGGAAAAGGAGACGGTCGGCGACCGCGTCCGGCGCGTGAAGCGCGCGATGGCCCAGTCAGGCCGGCCCGTCGGTGGTCCGCCGCCCTTTGGCTACACATCTCAGGCTCGCGTAGCGGCTCACCTCCGAGCCGGCGGTATGGCTACCGACGCGGCCCGAGCGGAGTCAGAGCGCCGACTCCCGAACAAGGGCCAACTCTACATCGATGATGCCGAGGCAGCCGTCGTGCGGGACGTGTTTGACCTCTACGTAACGCGTCGGTGGGGTTCGCGACGGATCTCCCATTATTTGAACTCACGCGGAAGACGGCGTCGATCCGGGCTCCTGTGGCATGCCGACAAGCTTCGCCGGATCATCAATGACCCGGTGGTCGCCGGGTTCATCCCTTTTGACGAGGCACGCTTCGAAAGCGGGCGTGGCAAGCGTACTTCGCGGCATGACCAAGTGCTGCACAAGGGGAAGCACGAGGCCCTGGTTCCGGAGGATCTCTGGCGGCTGGCGCAGCAAATAAAGCGATCGAACACGCCGAAGCCCAGGGACTCCGGCAGGCCCTCGTGCGGCAACCGCAAGTACGCCCTGAGCGGACTGCTGGTCTGTCCGAGCTGCCGCTCGCCAATGCGGGCGAAGTCATCGCGTCGCGGTAAATCGTTCGGCTACTACCTATGCACCAGGCGTAAATATCACGGCGATGAGATCGGCGCTGGCGGTTGTCCTTTCCCGCAACTCAACTCGAGTAAGGTGCACGCGGCGTTTTGGGCGAAGCTGTCGGAGCTGCTCGCCAGTCCAAATCTTGTGGCTCGCGCGCGTGACGCAGCAAATGAGATGATGCGTCATGCAGCCGCCAACCAGGCAGAGCAGGATGCGCTCGGCAAGGAAGCGGGGGATCTCCGCCGCCAGCTGGAAACCTGGAGCCGGCGTCACACCGATGCGGATTCCGATTCACCCGAGGAGGTTGATGCCGCAGCGCACATTCGGCGACTGAAGGCGGAGCTGAAGCGGCTGAGGGCGCAGGCGAGCGCGCAGCCGGCCGCGCCGGCGTCGATTCCGGTCATCACGACGGAGAAGGTGTCGGCGTATCTCAATAGTTTGGGCACGCTCGTCAGCAAGACCGGCGACGAGGGCAAGGCGCTGGTGCAGTCGTTGATCGAGCACCACGGGCTGCAGGTGTCGATGAAGGACCCGCAGACGTTGCGTCTGTCACTCCGGCTCAAGCCACCTGGTGCCGACGCGGAGGCGGCAGGGGAGTTCACGGTCCCGCTGCAGGGTGATGCCCGGCTTCCCAAGGACAAGATCACCGCGTGGGTCGAAGCCCAGCAGAATACGAAGCTCTGCGCCTGCGGGTGCGGAAACTCTGTAGACGTCCGACGCCGTCACTTCTGGATGGGCGTGCCGGAGTTCAGGTCGACGTGCCGGCACAAGGGCATGTCCCGCCGCCGGTGGCAGCTAGCCAAGAATCTCTACAGCGGGCAGAAGGTCGCGAGGCTCTTCGGCATTGGGCGCACGACTGTTAATCGCTGGATCAAGAGTGGAAAGTTGCCGCAGCCCACGCGCTCGATTTCGAACATGCTGCTCTTCGAACCGGCGGAGATCGACGCTCTGCTCGGTCGTCGCACCACCACGCGTTGAGTCTGCCGCCTTGAACAACCAGGGAATTGTGCGTTGGGCTTCTGCGTGTTTTGATTTTTGAACACGAACAGGAGCTGTCAGGTGCCGCCACTGGTCCCATTTCACCGAACTATCACATTACCGCCGCAGTTGTGGGCCGCCGTCAAAGCGATGGGTAAGACCCGTGAGAGTTGCGCCCGTCGCATCGTCGCCGAGGCGCTCGACGCCGAGCTGATCCCGCTGATCAACGCGCTCCGGGCGCTTGGCTTCGACGGCGGGGGGAAGCGGGGGAAACTCGTTCGCTGGCCCATGGACGACAACACGATCGGTCGACTCAACAGCGGGCGACGGCGGACCGGTCTTCCCGCGGTTCAACTCCTGCTCCTCTGCCTGCAGCGTCACGTCGATCAAGTGTCAGCACGCCCCAGCGATTCCACTCCCGCGACGACACGTGGCTCCCGACGCCGGCGAGGTACCTCGGAGACTCTGAGGCGGGGAGGGGTGGTATGTTAAGGCCCTCCCGGCATCCACGGCACGACGGACGCCACGGAAGAGCATCTAGCCGCCTTTCCTTCCGCAGATTGCTGGTGGCCCGAGCCTATGGCGGAGCCATGCCGGCGCCGTCGCCATGCAGCTGTGCGGCCACCAACCACTTCAGGGGCCGAGAGCGATCATCTAGTCCTGCGGGACGAGGGCCGCGGCCAGCCTCTTCGGGAAGGGCCGAACGTGGAGCATCAGCGGATGCGCAGCCGACGACGACGCACTACTGCGCTACCACACCGCTGCCCGGTGACAGGGTTAAGTGAGCTTGACCGGGAAATCAAAACCACAGCTCAGTCAAAACTACTTCCCGAAAGGGCAAAGCGGTTTCAACCCGGCCCCGCTCAGGGGTCGGTCTTCTTCCCAAGGTAAAACGTAATTATCACGTAAGGTTACCACTGCTGCTACTGAGAGTAACAGCAACGCGCCTGCACGAAGCGTGCTCATGTCACTACGTCTGCGCACGATATGAAGGATAACGGTTCAATGTGAAGCGCTTGAGCATCTCGTGGATGGCGTTCCAACACCGCGCCCTGCTCGCCCTTGGCTCCTGATCCAGGCCCTCGTTTTCGCGTTGCCGTAGCAAGTCGGATGAGCCGCACGTGACGGAGGAATCAGACGGTTTCCCCGATCCGTGTCCGTTACGCTACGCCGATTCATTCCACATCTGCTCGAGGATCGCCTGCGCCTTGGCGGACGCGGTGTGGCTCTCGAAGTGCCCGCCGAGGTCGTCGAGGATCAGGAAGGATCGTTCGAGGCCGGGCTGGGACGCCTCGCTGTCGTCGTCTACGTCAACGCTGGTGATCATCCGCTTCCCGCCGCTCTCCACGTAGTACCGGGGGACCAGCCGCACGATGTGGGCAAGGAAAAGCAGGACCCGCGTCCGCCTGGTCGGGTCCTGCGGATCAATCTGCACTACCTTGATGGCTTTGGTCGTAAAGTCATGCACAAGCTGCTCCGGATGGGATAGCTAATCTTCCTACTCTTTCCCCGGGACTTCAAACTGTCGCCTCACGAAATCTTTCGCAATCTCGTTTGGGACGGCAGAAACGTGCTACGCTGCCTCTTTACCAAAAGGTACAGCATGAAGATCTATCACGGTGAACGGACGGAGCAGGGTTGCGAAGTCACGGTTGACGGACAGCCGCTGCGGATGTGCTCCAACCTGTCGGGCAACGCCACCACCGCCTTCGACTGGGGCTACGTCGGGACCGGCCAACTTTCGCTGGCCCTGCTGTCAGACCTCTTGCACAACGACGTTGCGGCGATGTCCATGTCCGAGGTGTTCGAGCGGGAGGTCGTGGCCCACATGCCGCACGAAAGGTGGACTATGACGGATCACGACCTCAGCGCCGCTCTGGCCCCGCTGGTGGGTCTGAACGGTGCGCGTGCGGGTGAGCATCAGGCGGACGCCACGGCTGGCGCGGCGTTCGGCGATATGCCCGTGGAGACTGGTAACCTCCTGCCGACGACGCCTCAGGCGGAAGACGCCGCCGCCAACGCGTCAATGGTGAGCGAGGGCGGGAATGTCGCGCCGGTCCCAGTCGATGACGAGGCGGGCAGGATGAGAGGCTAGTGAAAACCGCGGCCGTCGCAGGCGCATAAGAGGGGGCATTCCCGGATGTCCCCTTGGGAATACCCGCAACCGCCCTCCGGGAGCGTTGATACCATCGGCACTTGCGCGGGCGCGCCGGCCAACCTTTGGGAATGCCGTCAACAGCCGGGATACAGCTGGCGGCGCGGTGTGAATAATACGATCGGGTGGCTTATCGGAGCCGGCGTCGCCGCAACATCGTTGCGGTGCCGATCGCCATCGTCATGAAGGCGGCCGACGGTTCCGGAATTTGATAATTGGTCAGCACGAGCGAACGACCATCGGTTGCAACGTCGAAGGTGCCGCTGCCCGCAATAACTCGGTCGAAGCTGCCCGAGAAGGCGTCGGCGGTGAGGAACGCGAAGCTGTCGGACTCCGACGGCACGAACCCATTCAAGAAGTCGATGCTCAGCAGCCCATCCAGCGTGCTCGTGCCGGTCACAATCAGCTGATCGATCTCGCCCGCCCCCGTGCCGCCAATTTCGATCGCGATGACGCCGTTCTCCGTCTGCATGAGGTTTCCTTCGATCGTCAATTGCCCGGGCGAAAGGCCGGGCGCGATGAAGCCTTCGTTGACGAACGTCGTGCCGGAGACGTCGAGCGTGCCGGTGCCTTCGATCCGTCCCGCCGGTGCGTTGGTGAACGTCTGACCGGTGATGGTGACGTTGCCGTCGTGAAGGTGGATCGTGCCCTCGTTGGCCCAATCACTGAGATAGTACGTGCCCCCGTTGAAGAAGAGTTTTCCGCCATTGGTGGCTTCCAGCCGACCAGTATTCTCGAAACCATCCAGTTCGCGGAACTCGATGCGGCGGCCTGCGCCGTCGGCTCGGATGGTGCCTTCGTTGTTGATGCGTCCGTTGCCGGTGATGCCAGCCGACTCCCCCGCGATGTACCCGCTCCCACTCCCTGTGCGGACGAGGATGTTCGGCGCGACGGTGACGGCGGCGCCACTCACCCGCAACATCCCGGACGACCCGGTACCGTCGAACACGACCTGGCCGGTCCCGCCCAGCGTCTGTGTGCCGTAGTTCATGTACAAGCCGGAGTGCTGATGGAACTCTGATCCGTTGTTGGTGATGGTAACGCGCGCGTCATTTGCCAGTGTGAGGCCGTTGAAGACAATGAGCTTGAACTCGGGAACGAGGCTCAGGTCGCTCGCCAGCGTGACGTTGTCGAGGAAGCCGAACCACCCGCCACCGTCCGTGCGAAGCTTATTGGAACCGCTCCCGGCAACCGTTCCGTTAAGAATCATGCCGCCCTTGAGGTAGATCGGCCCTGTGGCAGCGGTGGGCGTGAGCGTTCCGCCGCCTAGATCGAGCCGCGCCTGGCTGAGCAGCGTGACGTTGCTCATCGTCCCCGCCAACGAACCGAATTGTGCGCCGTTGATCGTGGATGCAATGTCTAGAGCTGTGTTGTTCAGGTTGATCGTTCCCATCGACGTAGCCGGCCCGTTGATTGCCAGCTTCCCGCCGGTGAGGCTGATGGCGCCTTGGTTGCTCCACTGGCCCGTCAAGTTGATCGTCCCGCCCGTCGTGGTGATCGTGCCGCGGTTGACGGAAACGCCTGGGGCGTATTGGTAGTCGCCGAACTGAAACGTTCTGCCGGACTCGACGACAACCGTCGCTGAAGAGTCGACGTTGTAGAACGCGCCGCCCCCGGTCCCGACGGTGAACCTGGTTCCGTCAACCGTGGTCGCCGTGCCGCCCCAAAGGCTGCCGCCCCGCAGCGCCACCGAGCCGGTGGTCGAGTTGAGAGTGAGCGTGTCGTCGCGATTGTCCAGCCAGCCGCTGCTGCCGAGCGTAACGGTGTTGCCGTCGGCGAGGTAGGTGTCGACCAGTGTTCTCGGGAACGTGCCGAATCGAAAGTTGACGGTGCTGTTGCTGACAGTGAACGGCGCCGTGCCGGTGTGCGAGTAAGGCGTGCCACTCTGTGGCGGCTGGAACGTCACCGTTGCGCCATCGACTGTGACGGGGGCGGAGTTGGACCACTGCGCAGTAAGGGTCAATGCGGCGCCCGCACCTACGATTAGCGGCTCCGTCACCGAAAAACTGCCACCCAGCAGGAGGTTGCTGCCGCTCGACAGCGTCATCGGACGGTCGAGCGTGAAATGGCCGCTGAGATCCATCGTCGAGTTGCCGCTCAGCACGAGATCGCCGGCACTGCCCCCGAGCTTGCGTACGGCCAGTCTTCCGCCATTGATCGCTTGGAGGGTCCCAAGGTTCTGTGTCCATGATGCGAAGGTATTGGCGACGGTGATGCTGCGGCCGGCTGTTTGGGCGGAGATGATGCCTTTGTTAGTGATCCCGCCCGGTTGATTCAGCGTGTCGATGCTGCCGTCACCGATGCCGGTGCGGATCGTGATACCGGGATCGATCGTGAGTGAGCCGGAGGTAGTGCGCACCATGCCGGGTCCCGTGCCATCAAATATCACCGATCCGGTGCCGGCCAGCGTGCCGTCATTCGGATAGTTGTTGATCCACAACGAGGACGAACGCATGCTGCCGCTCTGGCCGAGCCGGACAATGGCATTCGACAGGCGAGATGCACCGGAAAGCTGGAAAGTGTCGTCCGCCAAGACGTTGGCCACACCGGTGAAGGTCGAGTTCACGAGGGTTCCGGCCATGTTAAAGGTCGCGCCCGGCGCAACAATGACGCTGCCGCCGTTGATGTTCGTGTACGCGAGGCGATAGGTCCCGGCGTTGACGTTGAGGCCACCTGTGAGTGTCAGGGCCGACGGCTGCAAAAAGGTTGCGCCGACGGCATCGAAGGTGAGATCATGGACGGCGACAGGGGCATTCATCGTGACGGTGTACGTGCCATCCGGCTCGATGAATGCATTGTACGTGTCGCCGGGGTTTGGGGAGCCGTTGTTGGGAAAGCTTGGCGTGCTCCACTTGGTGGCGTCGTTCCAATTGCCGTTGACGGCGCTGGTCCAGTGCGACGAGGTCTGCCCGAGCGCGGGGATAGCGGGAATCAAAACCACACCGCAAGCGGCGGCGGCGAACTTCTGACGTGTTGTCACCGAGGCTCCCTGGGTCAATAAGACGTGCAGATGGTGACGGCGCGCCACCTCTTTAAGAACAGGATAACGCTGTTCTCACGAGAGGCAACGGAATTTGCAGGTTATCGAGGTGAACTATTGGGGCCCCCTTGCCCACGCATTCACTGTCCCTACGCCCACCCCAAGCTCTCGTGCGATGCGGATTTGCCCCCACCCGCGGGAGCGCAGCTCAGCGGCGCGCTCGCCGTCAAACCATTTCCGCCCATTTCCGATCTTGGAGCCACGTGTCCGTGCCGCACGCATTCCAGCCTTCGTTCGTTCACTGATGATTGAACGCTCGTACTCGGCGAGCACGGAGAAGATGCCCGCGAGCATCCGCCCCGAAGAGGTCGAGAGGTCGATGTTCTCGCGGTAGCTGACGAGGACGACCTCGCGCTCCGTCAGCTCCGTGATGATCTTGACCAGGTGGGGCAGGGATCGTCCAAGGCGGTCCAATGCATGGACAAAGAGCACGGTGACTTTGCGTCGCTGAATGGCGTCCCAACAGGCGTTCCAACCGGGACGGCTGTCCTTCGCGCCGGAGACGCCGTGGTCCACAAACTCCATCGGTTCCCAGCCGCGGAGGCGGCAGTGCTCCCGCAGGTCTCGTAATTGCGCGTCGAGCGACTGCTCGGCAGTGCTGACGCGGGCGTAGATGGCCATCCCGCTTTTGCTCGAAGAGTGGGTAATCATATCCGTCATTGAAATTGCCAGGGCAGGTGCGGACAATTCCTGTGCAGCATAATGTTGATCTCCCACCCGATCCGGGGGTCGCGAGATGTCAGTAACAGCAATTGATCTGGCTGAACGTGCGGGAGTCGATCCAAAGGCATTCCGCAAGTGGCTGCGCGAGTGGATCGTCGTTATGAATCAGGATTCGCCTATGCGTTCTTGCGTTCATCTCGCGCTGTTGTCTCTCCTTCTCACCGTTCCGGCTTACGGCTGCGCGTGCGCTGGTTCGGACGTCCTGGTGAAGGGCTGATCATCGTGCCCGATCCGACGCTGATAGAGGAGCAGGCCCCCGACCCTCACCAAGAGCAGGTTGAAGTGCGATTCCGACGGTTCCGCTGCATGCTCCCATGGGGGGAAGTGCCAGGCGTCATTCCGGGTGTATCGGCGTGACACGAGAAGGGGTCTCAGAGGGGCGCGAAGGGGGGAGGGGGCTACCGGAGTAGGTAGGAGGGCGCCGATGTATGACGACGACATCCAGAAGATGCTGACAAACAGGCCGAGGCGCTCCCCACGTTGCTAGTGCCCAATGCACCCGTGATCCACATCCGCTCGTCCAACCTGTCCGCACGCTCTACGAGCAGAAGGTCTATCACGAGGACGAGTTGTTTCGCCCAACGAGCATCACGGCACGCGCCCTCGTTTCCGTTACTCGGGGGCAATCACAGCGAGCATTCCTGACGTGACACGCAGTCTATCTATCTGAGGTCCGCCGCGGCAACCTTATCGCGCCACGAGAAGGGACCTCGGAGGGACAAGAGCGGAGAGAGGTTATTAGCTGCACCTCAGCCCGCGCAGCGGTTCATCGTTTATTGTACTACAGCGTCAGGCGGTGCAGGCCATGCTGCGTCGCCTGCGGCGCACCGGCGGGTGACAGAGCAGTGATTTGGCTACTTGGGTCAACGTCTGTTCGACGAGCGAGAGGATCTCGCCGACGCTGCAGTTCGTCTTCGACAGCACGTCGACGACCCCGAGCCTCTTGGCTTCGCCCACCAGCTGTTCATCCTCGGAAAAACCCGTGATGACGATCACCGGCACGCGTGACCAGTGGTCGCTGTGGCGAAGGAGGTTGAGGAACGTGATCCCGTCCATCTGCGGCATCATGAGGTCTAGCAGGATCAAGTCGGGCACCCCCTCGTACAGCGTCAACCAAGCGTCTCGGCCGTTGGCCGCGGTCACCGCTACGTGCCCGGCAGACGTCAGCAGGCGAGCCACCGCCTCCCGCTCAACGAACGCATCATCGACTACCAGAATCCGTGCCACTGCAACACCTCCGTGTGTTCGATTGCTGAACGTACGCGATTTCAAATGCCCGTGGGACAAATGAAGCAAGCGCAGCGTCCCGCAGCATCTACGGGATTGGCCTGCGGTTGGTTCAACAATTGAGGAATAGGCTGCCCGCGTGGGACGTGTGTGCGGCGTCCGCGTGACACGGGAAGCGGTCTCGGAGGGTCGAGAACGGGGGAGGGGGCTATAGATGTAGCACCCAGGCACACGGACCACCCTCGGAGGATTGCCGGCTAATACTCTTCCGGCAGTAGCACCGTGGTGTAACTCCGGTCGTGCTCCGTGATCACGTACAGCTTCACCCCCAGCTTCGTCTGGTACGTTGACAGGACTCGCATCCGTCGGTCAGGGCACCGCTCGTGCGCCATCGCCCGCTCGTTCATTTGGCGGCCGTGTGCGTCGAGATCGCCCCAATCGCCGTGAGCGTGCCGACGGAGGAAGTCGGCCGGACACTCCCCCGACTCCTTCAACGCCTGCTGGGCGCCGGATGTCACCATCATCTGTCCGAGCCTGAATTGTTTCATCGCAAACCTCCTGTCGTTGGAAGTGGGCGGCTGCGATACGTCGAGCCAGAGGAGTGGCGGTGTTGGTGCGCACCGGTCGCTCTCGTCGAGCATCGCGAACGCCGCTGCGATTCGCTCGATTGCCAGGTCGAGATCGTCCCGCCCCGGCACCACCAGCTCTTCCATGTGGTGCTCCCAGAGGTACTCGGCGAGCTGTGAACGGAAAAGTTGCGGGCGATCCGCAGTTTCCAGCCGGCCGATGAGTCGGTCCACGTCCGACATCGGGAGGGATGGAGCGACCAAGATCCGCAGCGCGCACCGAAGGAAGTTGTCCGTGACGGCACCCAGATCAGCAGTGTTATCAGTTGTCATTCACACAATTAGAATACAAGCAGCATATGCGCCACAATTGGCCGTGCTTGCGGCTCCACGTCTCTGCGTCGCCGATTCCCGCAGCTGCGACGTTCGCCCCCAACGCCACTGCTTGTTAGGCCATTTCCCTATAGGTGCCGCCGGGCACGACGACCCGACGTGCCATTCAACCTGATTGAATCGACCAGCGTTATCCGACGCGATCTGTACGCGACCACAGCGAGAGGGTTCGAGTCCTCAGGTGGGTTCAGGAGGCCCATGCTGTTTATGAGGGGCGGTGCGCATACCGCGCTCGCGATTTTCGCCGCCTCGCGGTAGGTTAGGCTAAGACTAGGGCTAGAGCGTCCGGTACAACGGTCTTGCATGCACCGAACGAGAGGGCCGCAAGGCCGCCAATCTCATTCACCGCTCGTGGCCCGTCGAAGAGTTGCTGCGCACCCGCGAAGCGTTCCGAGGCATGCGCATCCCCGGCTCTGACTTGTTCGGCTGCCAATGTCCTAGAGCGCCGGATGAGTTACGGGAGGATCGCGACGTTCAAGCCTCCCGCGATCCCGACGCTCGCGCCGATCGCGCCGGCGATGAACTGACTCGTCCCGTTCCGCAAGGCCGCAACCCACAGGGCGACGAGCACCCCAAGAATCAGCGCGACCGTGATCGGACGGTGATCGCCTGAACCCCCAGCAGGAGCAGCCACATTTCATCGCCGTACGGCCGCACGACCAGCAACGACACCGGTGTCGATACCGGCAGCGTGACTTCCTTGTAAAACTGGTCAATCGCCTGCACCCTTGGCGACAGCGTGAAAGAGTCAGTCAAGCCCGTGCGCAGGCACCACCAACCAGGTAGCCGAAGAACGGTGCGAAGACGAGTGTGTGCGACAAGTAGCCCAGTGCGAACCCCGTATGGATCGCCCGGGCGACCGCCGCGACGCATCCGAGCAGGAACACGTAGGCGAGGACTTCGCGGACGCGGAGCCGCCACACGCTGCCGAACCTGCGAAACGTGATGAACGGCGTGGCGAGCGTCGCGATCCCCGCGAGGCGTTCGGGCTCCTCAAGCCGGTGCGCCGCGAGCAGCGCCACGTTCCCGCCGTGGCTGTGCGCGATGACGAAGTGCCGGACGTCGGGGACCTTGCCGAGGTGGCGCTCGAGGTGTTCGTGCTCGGCCGCCTCCAGGCGGGCTGAGTGCTGATTCCTGCCGCTCCAGATCACCCGCCGAACCTGCATGCGCGGCCCGAATTCTTCCCGCAGCCGCCGGCAAAGCCGCGAGTCGCGTCGAGCCCACGCCGTTCGCGGCGCCCACGTCCCGTGCACGAGGTGCACGACGATCTCAGGCTGTGTCGACGCCATGCGAACCTCTTGTGCAAATCAGCGCACGGTGACTGATCTCCCCGTTCCGCTCGGCGCAGTGCCAGCGGCTCGTGCAGGTTCGCAAGAGATGCACGAGGAATTTCAGCGCCTCGACCGCCTCCTTCTTCGGCCTGCGATTCTCCGCCATCGCTTCGTCGCACCGCTGACGGCCGGGCGCGTCGGCAGGTATGTTTCAGTAGTGCCGAAGTGTCGTCTCGCGCCGCCCGCGCCGGACCTTATTGGCTGAAAGCATGACCGCCGCGTCGAAGCGACCGCCTGTGCGCTGTCAGCGGCCACGGGAGACAAACCTGAGTAGGATCGCCTGCATCACGGCGAGCGCGAACAGGATGAACTTGGCCCAAAAGAGCCCCCGCAGCAACGTCGGGTGCCGGTCCTGCTTAGTCTGAAGCAGCAGAACGTTTTCGGTCAGGTCAGTTATTCCGTAGAGCAGCGGAATGGCGAGCGCTGCCAGGGCAATGGTTCCAAGCGGCCGCGCGGCGAGCGAGTTCCACGCCAACAGCGCCAGTGTGCAGGCAATCGCGAAGGCGACATCCCACCTGAGGAACCGCGTGCCGTCAGGTTCCTGCCGCACGAAGTAGCACGTGATCCCGAACAGCGTCAGCGCGATGAGCGTCAGCACGATCGCCAACGGACGGTTCGCAAAAACGTCGATGATCTTCACGTGATTCTGATTAACCGCCGGTTGCTAGTGATCGACGTTCAGCACGCGTCGGCCGGATACTCACCGCGGTCCCTGATGGGTGGCCTTCTTTCCGCAAGCCTCATAGATCTCGCGCAACCCCTTTTCGGTTTCAGAGGGTGCGGCGGCCCCCTCGGTGTGGGCGGGCGAGGAGGCGACACCGCTGAACGGGCAGCGATATTCGTCGCGCAGCCAGCACGTACCTGATTTGCCGCGCTGGGCCACCCGAGTACGAATACTGGAATCATCTGCCAGCTCGACTCCGTTGACGAGCAGGTCGACCGCCTGCTCGTCGATCCTCGTTGGGGGCGCACCTTCCCCGCGCCAGGCAGACGCCCAATCCGGATGATCGCCCGCTACTAGCTGGAACTTCGCCATCGTGCACGCGCAACCGTGCGCAATGCTTGCCGCCTGTCGGGCGCGGCTGAAACCGAGCAGTTTGTCGAACGCGAAGGTGTTTGGCAGCCACCTCGGCTTTACAATCATGACTTCGATATCTATCGGCTCCCATCCCCCCGGCCGCAGACCGCGCTCGTACAACAGCCGAAAATCCCGCTGCGCGTTCGCAAAGTCGTCGATCTTCTTGTTGTAGGTAAGCTGTGCGGCCCGCTTCCGCAGCTTGCGCCAGCTCTTTGCCGTGCGCTCGGCAGCGGCATCGTTTAGAGCCTCAGGGTCCACCTCCAGCGAGGCGGTGAGTAGGAGGTGGGGAATCGGACGCCCGTCTTTGCGCGGGCGACGCGGGATTGCCTTGCGAGAGGCCTTGTAGGTGAGGAATCTCGCTACGGCATCGACCGGCAGGTTATCCATGATTCCCCCGTCGGCGTACTGCGCTTCGAAGCTCGCCTCGGGATACACTTCCCAGGACCATCTCGGTCGAAAGACTGCGGGAAACGCGCTGCTGGCGAGGAGCGCGTCAATCAGATTCGGATAGTCCGGCTCATATCCCCACAAGGGCTCGCCGAACACCTCGAGCTTGCCAAGGGTCAAGTTAGTCACCGTCGCCATCAGGTGGCGGTCCGCACGATTGAAATGGTCGAACCGTACGGACTTCCCATCGCCGAGCGCGCTGTTCTCGGCCCGCGATCGCTCCAAGACTCGTTCGGCAATGAGCAGTGCCAGAGGCTCCGCCCCCAGAATTTGCGTGCCGACGCCGTTCCAATTCAAAAACTTTTGCAGGTGTTGGCATATCAACCCCGCCGTCTCGGCCGTCTCACCGCGGCGAATTGCCTTCGCGAGCTCGGCAAGCTCGAACGGGCTGATGTAGAGGGACCGTTCCACTCCCGCCAGGACTCGTCGCCATTGCCGTGAAGCCAATGACGTCGGCTCGTCATATCGGCGGAACACTTCGTCGAGATCGGCCGGAGAGACTTTCACGTCCGCAAACCGGAGCAGCACCTTCTGATAAAAGTCGTAAAGCCTGTCCGTCTTCACGAGACGGTCTAGTGCCAGGAACGTGGCGGCGATTCCGTTCAGCCGTTCTACCCGGCGATCGCTCGACGAGAACACCCGCGCTGCCATCGCGGACATGATGGAACCGACCGACGCTCCCGCGATCACGTTCGGCGCTAACCCGAGCTCCGACATCGCGGTGACGACGCCGACCTGAAACACGCCTCGAAAAACCCCTCCGCTAAAGAGGGCGGACGTCCAAACTTTGGTCTCGTCCGCAGCAGATCCTGGGGTCCGCGGGGGTTTGCCCGAGCCTCCTGCTTGCGACGGGCCTGCGCTGGATGTCCGTACTTGTGAATCGTCGGCGACGGTCTTGATCGGTTGCGCAAGCCACTGTCCCCGTGGCCACTCGTGTGTCGCCCGCCCCAGAAGTGGCAGTGCTAGGACCCGAGGTGTTGGCCGCTTGCCCACCGCAGGTCCCTCCGCGCCGCGGCGCAGCGCGCAGTGCTCGCAGACCTCGGAGAGCCCCGGGCCGGGCGGGTGCAAACTGATGTCGCCGCCAGGGAGCGCCGCTTTTTGGTCGCCGCGGTACGCCGCTACGGCCTTGGCACATGGCACATGTCCGGCGCCCCCATGAAGGCCCTCGATGACGGCCGGCATCATCGTTTGGAGGGTCGATCTGCAGCCATCCGCGACGGCTTCCAGCATCATTTGTCGGAGGGTTATCGGCTCACGCTGCAGCATCAGTCGCTCGTTTAAATTCAGCGATCGCTCGGCATCGATCGGGTGAAAGGTGGCACCCACGAAGCGGCGCCTTTCGCTCGCCGCGTTCTCATCATTCTCTGGGTGCACGTCGACGACAGGCTGGTCTACCGGTAGAAGTCGCGAATACAGAGACGCCACTTTTCGCTCGAGCTGCGCGTTGCCGAAGCGATTCAATTGACGCGCCCGTAGGACGACTTCGACCGATCCGTGGTATCGTCCTTCATTTGTAGCTGCCAGCTCGGGCAACGCTAGCGGCAGCGGCGACACGGGGTAAACGTGGACTGCGCTGACATCGGGATTCAACCGGTCGCGCAGCAGGTGCATCACCGCCGTCGTAGGCTCATTCGCAACGTTGACTCCGTCGATGCACCACCGCGGTACTCCCGTTGTGGCATTCCCCGTACCCACTCGCTGGCTCCGGAACCAAGGGACAACTGCCGTCGCAGCCAGCAAGGCATCGACCACCGGGGTGTCGCGGTGCACGGTGACCAACGCGCCCGTCGCCACGTCGGCCGCGACGGGAACCACGTGAATGGGACTGCCGGTGCCCGCAGTGAGGTAATCCCGGAGCCGCTTCATTACATGGGCGCTCGCACCGGGTGACGGTGGCCGCGAACCCTCGCCTCGAAGACCTGCCTCAACGATCTCGTCCAGTGAGGGACGTCCGTAATAGTCGGGGTCAAAGAGGGGCACGAGAAGCTGCTTCAGGAAGTGAGTGTCCCCTAGGTCTTTGTCCAAGAAAAACGCCTGCAATACCTGGTCGAGCAAGTTTTGACGCTCAGCACATTTCCGTCCCTTGATGCGCAGCAGGAAGCGTGGCGAGAAGCGCAGAAGGAGGCGCCCTATCGCCACGACCAGCGGCACCGTCAGCCAAAGCAACGACAGTATGAGTAGCCCAATGAGCCAAACAGCGGCGGCGTGGAGGCTGCGGAAGAGCCGGGGCCGCAATACCGCGCGTTCGGCGGCATCGGTCGTAGGGTGAAATCCGAACCACCGCAGACGGCGGCCGATCCAGAGGTTCACGACTGTCATTGCCGGTCGCGACAAGTTTGGAATGAGCAGCCCCAGGCGCAGCCACACGAACAGCTTCCGCCACCCGCGTTGCAACCGGGCGACCGGACCCCTTCGATCCGCTATCGCTTGAACACGCAGGCACGCCGCGGCCAGTTTCACGACGCTGCCGAGGGTGAGGCGCAACGACAGTATCCCGTTCAACAGACGGACCAAGCCATACCGCGATACGATCGACGTTTCGCGCTCGTCCCGTTCCTCCTCGGAATGGATTGGGAGCCGCTGAGCGTGGAGGGCGGTCTTAGCCTCGACCTCATACAGGTCCGGCAGCAGCGAACGGACGAGGCCGCTGGGTGCGTCGAGATACGCATTCAAGAAGGCTCGGAACCTTGCCACTTGCGCGACGCGGCGTCGGTCGCGTGTCTGATGTGGCGCCGCGTCTCCGTCACTCACTTCGGGGTTGGAGGTCCCCGCTTGGAGGATCTCGGCGACGGCGGCGGCATTTATAGCTCCCACGGAGATCCCGACGATGACATCCGGCGTTCTGCCGCCGCTGACGAGTAGAGCGTGCGCAACGCCCAGCTGCATCACCGCGTCGAACGCGCCTCCGGCGAATGCCATGGCGAGTACCGGTTCTCCGGGACGACCGATTTCTCCACGGCGATCATCTCTGCTGATGTCCCGGGCTTTCGCCGTCGGCCGAGTGTGTACTGCTTCAGTCATAGACGTTCCCGATTCAAAACTTATTGGTGTTCAGATGGAGACCCATGCTGCCGACGCCCGCTCCCCGGCCGAGGCAGCCGGCCCATGTTGCGCGGTCCGGCCGGTCAAAACGCGCCCGCAGGCAGGCCCCTCGATCGTGCATGTCTCTCCAACGCCGATAAACCCTGTTGCGTCCAGAGGTCGCTTGGCATGTTGGATCATCCTAGAAGTGCTCGGCGTCGCGAGGCGCACCCGCGCGACGGATTGCGGCGAAGCTGATGTGGCAAGCCTACTGCGGTGGCACCACGTTCCTCCGTCCCCTCGGATGAGATGCGACGTCGCGGCATCCGGCCCTCGAGGTGGCGCGGCAGGGGTGCAGGACCTGCACCCGCGGCTCCATCCCGTCGAGGGAGAAGCATGTCGAGATCCGAAATTAACTGAAGCTGCTCGCGACACATATCCTCGCGCCGCCGTTGCGTTTGGCAAGAGCCAGGGCCGTTCTCGCTCGGCCTCTATCCTGTTGTTCGAAGTCGCAGCTGCGGTTTTAAGGTATTCAAGAAGTCCGGGACGAGGCGCTCTACGAAGCCCGCGGCGAATGCCCACACCACGGCTTTAGCGAAGTCAACGTGCGTCCTAGGACCGCGCTCGAAGAACATATGGAAAAATCTGAGTTCTTTGAACTCGCCTTCATACGGCGGATCCCGAAACTTCGGGAATAAATCTCCGGCGAAGAAGTTGCCCATTACGGCGAGGTACAACAGAACAGCGAATATGCCGCCCTCCAAGATCGAAAGCGCGAAATTGAGCACTAGACCCCAGAAGGTGTGAGTCAGTTTGTCGACGCCATTTGCGAGTTCGCCAGTCCAAGGGGTCAAGTACAGGCGGGCCAGAGCGCTCACGCATCCACCAAGCATTCCCGCAATGATGATGCTGGTAGTGGCGAAGGGAACCCGTAGAGGCCTCTTGCCCGTCGCCGCTACCTGCACCGTCTCTGAAGCCTTGACCTGCTCGTCTTGCGTGATTTCCAGAAAGAATATCGCGATGAGTACGCAGAACACGGCGGCCGCCAGAGTCGCAATGAAGGTGATTCGCTTCCGCATAACGGCAAAGCCATTGCGTATAATGCGGAGGCGCTGGATCTGTGCCAGCATATCGACGGCCTCAAATCGGAGTTGCTCCTCTCGATTGCGAGGGCCGGTTACGTCTTTTGGCGCCGCAAGCCTCGCGAAGTACGCGGCAGCGAGATCGGAGCCGGCCACGGACGCGTATTCTTCGCTAAGATTGCCGTGCTTGATCAACAACGCCTCGAGGGGCAACAACGTGATCATCTGCACCTCAGCCTCGAAAAGCGATTCCCACTGCGGGGTGGCCCCTCCGGTGCGATTGAACAGTTTGTCGAATGCGGCTTTATCCGCGGTAGCTGGCAGGAGTCCCGCGACTTCGGTGCGCAGCTGCTGATACCGCGCGGCACGTACGCCAGGCTCGTAGTCGAACCTCCGCTTGACCCAGTTCAGCACTCGTGCGCGAGCGGTTCGCTCCTGGTGAGGTTGTGTGTTTTGCTCCATCGACTTTTATGTCCTTTAATTTCGCTCACTTGTCCCACCGACGGCTCCACCGGCAGCCAGGCGCTCGATCAATCGCCGGCGTAGCTGCGGATAGCGTTGCACGGCAATCGATGTGCTCGGTAAGATTCGATAGGAAACGCGGGGTTGCGGAACGCGCCGTCGGAGCACGGGGGCGGACGACCCGCAGTCGATGACACCCGTCGTAGGTTGATTCGACCAGGAGTCATATGCAACGATGCGTTCTTTGGCCATCGGGGTTCGAGTCGGTCGTTGACCCTGAGCGCACCGTCCGCGGGCGCCGGGTGTCTGTCATCTAAAAACTCCCGCCCCGGACGTGGATCGACTCAGCACCATATATAGCGGCCAGGAGAACGCCTACCAAGAATTAATTGGACGCGTTGACCGTAGGTTCTCGTCCCACTTCTTTCGGGCGCAATAACTGCGCTCGCCTAGGTGATACGCGCGGAGCAGGGGCCACGTCATGTTCGTCGCGCAAAACCGTAGCGGAGGCCACGATTGCAAACCCACTGCTTCACGCGGGACGCGGTATGGTGACACCCGTAGATGGTGCGCACCGACGAGTAACTCGGAGCCATGTGCACGAGGATCACGGGCGAAAAGCGAGATGAGCAGGCCCAACTACGAGCGCCTGGGCGACTCGCACCGGCACTTTTGGTGGTGGTGTGACAGGGCGGCATACGTCAAGTGCCACCGGTGCTGGTGTGCGAACATATGAACATGGCCGACGATGGTCAGGCACCGGCGTCCTGGCGCGGAATCCCCCCTAATTGCGAAGCGGCGAGAGCGCATGTTAGAATTGATGCGCGTCACTTCGAGACCTTTGCCGGAGCCTGGAACATGGGAATGCTTTCTATTCGATTGGGCAGCGTCACGTGCGGCCTTTCCACTCCGTGGGGAGCAACGGCACAATTCAGTCTCAGGACAGCATGCTGGCGGCGGCCTGGATCAAGAACGCTGCTTGTTTTCCTGGCCCTGAGCCTTTGGTGCACGGGGTGCACGGGTCTGCAGCCGTACGATCAGACGAGTGACGTCTCTGTAACTGCTACCCTCCAGAAGATAAACAACCGGCTGGACGACATCACGGCCGGGGCGGC